>JABHEG010000183.1 GCA_018676675.1 Lentisphaerota bacterium | reverse complement strand
TATTGATGAAGGCTGCACGCTACACCTACGCGTGCTTCGATGCCACAAGAGGGCAATACAACGACGCGTAGATCTTTCCACTTGAATGAGAGAAGGTTGCAGATCCCTCTTCCTGCATCCACAGTAAACTACCGCTAGCGATCAGGGGGGCGTCGCGGCGGGCAGCTCCTCGGGGCCGCCGCCGGCGATGCGGACCACGGGGACTTCATCGGTTTCGAGCGCCTGGACAACGGAAGGGGAAACGCCTGCTGTCACGCCGGACAGGACGAAGCGCAGGCGTTTCTCCCAGAAGACGCTGGTGGCGTTGCTGCTATTCCAGGCTTCTTCGTCGGCAGGGAGTTTGGGGCGTTGGTCTCCCCAGTACTTGTGCCGGAAATTGAACGCGTCCCCTGCTTTGTCCATCTCCTCGAATTCCTCGTCGGTGTAGCCCATTTCCTCGAATCCGAAAGCCGTCAAAGGGATCAGCTCTGCGCCCGAGCAGAGGAACTGCAGTGCGTTTTCTATCGGGTCTGCATATCGCGGCATCGCAGCGTTGTCCAGCATCCCGATGAGGGGGGCTATAGCGGCTTTGTGATTGTGGCGCCCAACTGCCCAAACAGCCGTCATAACCGTCATTACGTCCTCGTTTTCGTGGTTCTCGATGACGTCCAAGAGGCACTTGTTTATCTCGTCGTCGGTCGGCGACACGCCGAAGGCTTTCAACACGATCGCTCGTTCGCCGTGGACTGCGGCGACGTCCCCGTTTTCTTCCATTTCGGCGTAATCGCTGGCATTCGGCTTCAGTGCATCCATGAAGGCACACGCCTTCTCCCTGGTGACCTCGCCTTCCTCAAGGGCATCGAGCACGATGGTCCCCAATTCTCCGTAGTCGACTTCCGGATGCGGTGTGTCGGCGCAGAAGAGGTGCGCGGCTTGTTCGTTGGTCAGCCTCTCTCCGGCGACGGCATCAAGCACCAGGTTGTAGACTACGTCGAAGTTGGCGTCCCGCCCCGGCCGCAGGTCGCGCAGCATTGCCATGAGCCGATCTCGGTGGACTCCTCCGGCAGCGTAGGCCTCTATGAGTTCACGTGTGTGCACCTTCACATGGTAGGGAACAGGATCCCCGGTGGGATCGCGAAGCAGCTTCAGGGCGAGCATGAGTTGACACTGGTTCGGGATTGTGTCTTCCTGCATCGGGGGCATCTCGATTACCGATGCCAAGGCTTCCGTGAAGGGCACCCGTATGCAGAGAGAAAACGTCAGGTCGTCCTCGTAGTCGTAGTCCTGAAGGGCGTCCTTAGCGAGCTCAAAGGGCTCGACCGAACCTGCATCCTCAAGGCCTCCGGGGCCGTAGTACATTCTCTCTCCGCGATTGGTGCCATCGGCGTCGCGCTCCAGCGCCACCAGATCCGCGGCGGTGTATGCATCCCAGAAATCTCGGGCTGTCGTCAACACTGGTTCATCCATCGCTATATCACCATCCCTGTATGGGCTCTGGTTTCCCGGGCAAGGCTCGATCAGTTGTCCTCAAACACCAGGTCCGGTAGTCCGTTCTTGGTGGGTGCGGTCCGCCAAGGCTTGGCGATTCCCACGGAGAGTGGCTTGGATTTCTTTTTGACGAAGTCCGTCCAAGGCTTGGCGGAGGTCGAGTAAATCCCTCCTCCCTTCTTGTTGGCCGGCTCCAAAGCCGCAACGACGTCCCGAGGATGCACATTGCTTCCGCGGAAGCTGTTGAGTTTGACTGCTCGGGCTTCTTCGCTCGTCGGTTGTTTTTGGGCGACCTTGCTCGTCTGGTCGGTCTGGGCCAGCTGGTGTGGTGCACACATGATGCCGCTGTTCTGTTCCCGCATCCGTTTGATTACTTGCTGGCGCGCGTGGGCTTTGCACAGCATCTTGCCGAACCGCTTGAAGCCCTTCTTGATGGCTTCGGCCAAGTCGCTTGGGTAGCTTTCGCCTTCCAGTTTGAAGGCAAGCAGGCCGGTCACACTCCGGTTTGAGTGATCGTAGAGGCACTCGAACTTCTTTGGATCCACGATGTTGACATTGGCTCCGAACCGGTAGGCCCGCCACACGAGTTCCGCACAGTAGATCGTGTGGGAGTCTGTCTTGACGTTCTCCCCCCGGCTCTTGCTGTAGAATGTGTGCTGTTTGCCATCCTCGCCCTGGGCCAATCCGCTGGTGAGGAACCTCTTCTCGGTGACCTTCACCTGGCCCTTCTTCTTGCGGGAGAAGTAGACCTTCTTGACCTTGCCTTTGTGTCTGTCCTCGGCGACGATGGGGCTATCCTGGAGGCTGAATTTGTAGTTCTTCCCGACCTGTGCCGCAGCCCAGTCCGCTGCCTTCTGTCCGACCTCACGCGCCTTTCCCCCCGCGTATCGGTAGACGAGGCCCCCGCTCGGTGAGTCCATCTCGTCATCTTCGTCAGCAAAGAACTTTTTCAGGGTGATTCTGTCAACGACTCTTGATTTGACTGAATCCAGCTTGTCCAGCAGGCGCTGTGGTGGCGGTTTGTTGTTGTCAGTCCACTTCTGGATGGCCCGCATCAGGCTCGCGCGCTCCTGCATGTGATTGTCCCGGGCGTTTGCATCGACGGCGTGCGTGTTGCTGACCGCGATGCCTGCGTGAGTCGGCCAGGAGTCCATGATGTTGGCGATGAAATCGTCGCAGGCGTGGTGGACCAACAGGATGTCTCCGGGGAGGATTCCTTCGTTGATCACAGTCCTTGTTGTCTTGTCCGTACTCTCGCTACGCGTACCGCGGAAGACGGCGACTGGAGGGGGCGGCGGGACGTACTCCTCTTCCGGCACCACCACGCCTTGGACCTCGCCCAACTCGAACTTGACCCCTCGGTGTGACTCCGGGCCCTTGTCAACAGCATCCCCGGTCACCCAGATCCAGCTGCCCACTTCCCCCTTTATGCCGGTGATCATCCCCATTCCGTCCCAATCGGTCCAGTGACCATCGGGCATCATCTCCATGAACATCGCGAGGGTGCTGAAGGTGTCGTCCGTGTCGAAGTTCAGCTTGGCCAGGTTCTCCATGCCCTTGGCAATCTCTTCGAGCTCGTAGGCTTCGGGCGCTCCCTCGGTCACGGTCAGCTTTCGGTAGCCGACGGTTTCGTCTATGTCACCTTGCGGCTTCAGTTTGTGTGCTTCGATGTCCATAGGTCGTCTCCCGAGCTCACACGGAGAGTCGGCTCTTTCTTCCCAGCGGCTTCCTTACGGGCAACTGGTCAAGAGCCATGAATCTGTTTGAGCTTGTTGCGGAATGCGTCGTCTGGTTCGTCCTTGCGCTCAAGGCCATACTTGCGCTGGAATCGGTGCATAGCCGCGATCGTGTATTCGTTCAGCGTCCCATCGGGCGGGCCGCAAGGCAAATCCAGGTTGTTGAGTCTGACCTGGATGCCTGAGATTGCGTCGATAGGCGGAACCTTGCCGAGCTCGACCTCGTGGGGGGTGCGCTCATCGCCCAGATAGACGATGACCTTTGCCGTGCCTGGGGGGATGGGACACTCAAGCTGCCCGTTGCTGTCGAGCTTTCCCTTCTGCAGGATGGCGCCATCGGCCTCAAGCTCGTATGGTTCGTTCTTGCGGGGGTTGCCGAACGCACGAAACTCCAGCCGCAACACAGCAGGAATGCCTTTCCGCCGAAATCGACTGCGCTTCTCCGCGGCGATGTCGACCGTCTTCTCTTCCTTCTCGGGGATGGTGACTCGGTCACCCGGAAGAAGCATGTTTGGGTGTTCGCGGACACGTTTGAGTTCAGCGTTGTCAGGATGGTTCCAGACTTGCTTCCAGAAGAAGCCGTGAGCGGCGGCGATGGACGTAATGCAGTCCCCTTCCGCAACGACATAGTCGCCTTGGCCGACTGGGGCAGTATCTTCATTCCCCACGTTTTCTTCTCCTTGCCCTGAGCGGTCGGCAGAGCGGTGGCTATGGGGGGCCGTGGCTACCGCGTGTACGCCAACAGCGGGCAGATGCCCAGCGTCGCAACCGTAACCCTCGATTCCCTCTACAAATGACTGAACATATCACAGAATTGAGGCGCTCTCAAGGTCGTTCCCGCGCGCGGACCATCGTCGGCCGGATTGCCGTGTTGTCGATCAATGATTAAGAGTCGCACAGATATCCCGGGTTGGGGCTTGTCGAGAGCGTTGTCTATGTGCTAGATTGGGGTGAGGTATAGAGCAAGCGAATGGTCTCGCATCATTATCCCCTTAGTCAGACGGGACATCATCACAAACTTGGGGGCTCGGGGCCATGCTCCTTCAGCGGGGGACACAAGTTCACCGATATGCAGAACAACAACGAGGGCATGTTCCTGCCGACATCCCAAAAGGATGTGAAGAAGCGCCAGAAGAAGTACCTTTGGCTGAAGAAGAAGACGGGAAACACGAAGACCCAGTATGTGGACACCATGTTCGTCGATACTTGCCACGTACGCGCGGGACTACCACCGATTCGTCGGCAACAGAGTCACATTCAATCCGAATTGTCTCGGGATGTTCCCTTTGCCCCCGACGCATTGGCGTTGACGAGGACGTGTCTGTTTGGCCGGAGGGGATGGGCTCGGAGAGTGGGGCACTCAGAACAGTGACCACGCACCAGAGCGGTCAGCGTGTGGTGCGGAAGGGAGATTGTGGCGATGCTTCCGGCAGCGAGAGTTGGTGACATGCACGCGTGCCCGATGCAGACGCCTGGGACGCCGCCTATTCCCCATGTCGGCGAGCTGTTCACCCGGCCGGGCGTCCCCCCCCGTGCTAACCGGCGGTATGCCGGCTGCGGCGATCAGGGACACGGCCACTTGCACACAGGGCCGCCGGACGCCATCGCCAAGGGATCCGCCACTGTTCCCGCCGGCGGGAGATCGGCTGCTCGCATGGGGGACTCAACGGCCCACGGGGGAGCCATCGTCGTGGGAAGCCCAACCGTCCTGATCGGCGGGGGAGGGAGCTCATCTGCGCATTTAGCGTGCAGTGGCCCCTTTGGAAGAACAACAAGCAGGGAGTCGGCAGATGCCAGCAGGTTTCGAGTTCTCGTTTACGTCCAGTCCGGATGACGCTCCGGTGTCTCCTGAAACGCCGTTTCGGATTGGGATCGTTGGGGATTTCAGTGGCCGCGCGGGCCGCGGATCGCCCAACGTGCCAGGGATGGCCGGCGACCCGGGTGTCTACCGTATCGACATCGATAACATGGAGGATGTCTTTGCCGAGATTGCACCGAGACTCTGTCTGCCGGTTGGCGAGAATGCCGATGTATCGATCAACATTGAGTTTGGCGAACTTGAGGACTTCCATCCGGACGCACTGCTGGATCGAGTTGAGCTATTCAGCAAGCTACGCGACCTCCGCGGTCGTCTCAAGTCACCCTCCACCTTTGCCCAGGCCGCAGCTGAGCTTGCTGTAGGCGGTGTCTCGACAGACACGGCCGATAGGCCCGAACCGACGGCAGAAACGCCCACCGCGCCGGCCGGAAGCATGCTGGACCAGCTGCTCGGGGGAGGGGCGGTCCAACCGGTGCAGACGGGGCCTTTGGTTCAACGGTCCGGAGCCATAGACAAGCTGGTGCAGGCAGCTGTTGGTCCGTATGTGATTCCGCTCGCGGATCCAAGGCAGGACCAATGTATGGATCAGGTCAATGCCGCGATGGCCGGCCAGCTCAGCAGCATATTACACCATCCGTCTTTCCAGCAATTGGAGGCAGCGTGGCGGGGTGTGGACTTCCTGCTCACGGGCGTCGAGATGGATGACCCGCCCATTCGGCTGTATTTGATCGACGTCCCGAAGTCCGGGCTCCTGGGTGCTTCAGACGGTGAATCCCTGCCTCTCAGCGGAGCACTCATTGACCGACTCTCGGGAGTGCCGGGGGAAGCTCCCTGGGGGCTACTCCTTGGGTGTGATACGTTCGGATCGTCGGATGAGGATGTGGCTGTGCTCGGAGCCATGTCCCAGCTGTGTGCCCATCTCGGGGCACCGTTCATCGCAGCAGGCGAGATCCCCGGCTGTTCCCGGGTGACGGGCACGCCGGACTCCGCCGACTGGGGTTCTGCTCCAGCGGTTGGCTCGTCCTGGCAGGCGCTGAGGGCGTCCGACCAGGCCGGTTCACTTGCTCTTGTTGCCCCACGTTTCCTCATGCGTCTTCCGTATGGACGGCTCACAGACCCCGTCGATGGTCTTCCCTTTGAGGAGCTTGACGGGGCGACACACGAGACATTCCTGTGGGGAAGTGGCGCGTTCCTGGCCGGTGCCCTTTTGGGGCGTGCCTACGGGCAGTGCGGCTGGGCATTCAGGGCTGAAGGGGTTGGTGAGATTGGCGGCCTGCCGGTATGCACGGTGCAACAGGGGGGCGACACTGAGGCGATCCCGTGCGCGGAAGCCTGGATTTCCGATCGCGTCGCGGAGGATATTCTGAGCCGGGGATTGAGTGTGGCCCAGTCGATTCGGGGGCGTGACGCGGTTCGACTTGAGTTGAGGTCCCTGTCAGCCACGAGCTCGCGTCTCGTGGGACGTTGGCGGGGGTGAGCTGATCTCGCGTTCTTTTCTTACACTGAGGCCTTGCGCCCGGGCGAGGCGTGTTTCCCTTGTGGATGGGGTTGAGAAGAGGCGCGCTGGAACGTAGGTTATGAGTCATGACAGGAAGCTGTTCGCTGGGGCAGTTGGCAGGCTTCGACGTTGCTGGGTAGTGATACGTTGCGAGTCCCCGTTTGGCCCGGGTGTTCCTATGGTGTTCAGCCTTCCTTTTCACGCTGTTTTCGGTTGAGCGGTTCCACGTCCTAAGGAGAGAGCTGATGGCTAGAGGATTTGCACCTGTTTCGAGGAAACTGGCGCTGGCATTGCTGGTCGCGATCGTCGGTAGCGGATGCGCCAAGATGGGGCGTTTTGACGTGACTGTGTCGGTCGACGAACAGCTTCGGAACGGTTCTGTCCAGGTGGATTTGGTGGGGGTGAACGAACCGGGGATTGAGTCCTGGCGGACGCACTCGATGAACGAGTACTGGGGTTTGAGCAGCAACATGCGGAATAGCGCGGACAAGGTCGAAATGAAGTTCAGTCCGAAGACGGAGGCGGAACAGACGATCACGCGCAAGGGAGCGATGTGGGACCGTTGGTCGAGCACGGGAGCGATGCATCTTCTCATTCTGGGCGACCTGCCCGGTGTAGCAGGCGACAAGCCGGGGAATGCTGACCCAAGGCGACTGATTCTTCCTCTCGCGAAGAAGCGCTGGCGTGGGAAGAGTATTGAGGTGCAAGTTGAGCGAGGGGGGATCCGTTGCCTCACGCCGATGAAGCCTGAGAAGAAGAAGTAGGCGGGGGCGAACCGGGAACCGTTTTTCTGGGGGGATGAGGTGCACTCGTGTTGCGGACAGGTCGTCGGGCATTGGGTACTCGTTCCGTTCCGCCCCGCTGTCGCTGACCGGGCGCCGTAGATTCGCTGACGCTCGAGAACGAGTTCTCCCGGGGACCTGACCGTCTTCCTGGCCTTGTGATGTACCAAATCTAAGGCGGAACTGATGCCGACATTCGGCAGCTATGAGACGGTTAAGGAGCTGAGGAGCGGGGGACACACGTCCGTATTTTCGGCACTCCGGAGGGGGGAGGAACGGTCTTCGCCCGTTGCCTGCAAAGCGTGCCGTCCCCCTTCGGACATCTTGGACGGCGCCGCGATTCACTCGGTCATTACCCGATTCCAGGAGCAGAGCCGTGATCTGGAGGCCATCTCGGCGAGCTCAGATCACTGGTGCCGCTTCCAGACACGGGGCGAGATCCCCGGTGGTGCCTACCGGGTGACCGAGCTGGCGGAGCACTCCCTGGCCTGGGTTGTCGGCAAGACGTCAGTGGATGGTTCCGCTCTGTACCACGTGGTCCGATCGGTCGTTGCCGGCCTCTGCGACCTCGACAGCTCAAGTGGGAGACCACATGGGAATCTGACCCCCGCGAACATCCTGGTGTGCGGAACGAAACGCCTGGATTCCTGCCGGGTCGTGCTGAGTGATCTCCTGCCAGTGTCGGAGGTCCGGGCTGACCGGGACTCCCTCAGCGACTTGAGGGCCATCGGTACTCTGATCTATGAACTGGCGACTGGTCGCCCGTACGCAGGAGGAGTGCCGGATGAGCCTGGCGAAGAGTGGGCTTGTCTTGGTTCCAAGGGAGAGCAATGGCGTGAGCTTTGCTGTGAACTTGTGGGGCGCGGCTACACGCTCACCGGTCACCTGTCCGTGTCGGAGCTGCGCCATCGTGTGGCGAGTCTGAGGCCATCGCGAAGGGGGCGTTGGGCGTGTCTTGGGGGTGTCGTGTTGGCCGTGATTGCCACGGTCGTGGGCTTGCTTGTGCATGAGCCGGCCCAGGACGGAGACGTCTCGCTGTTCTCGCTGACGTCTTGGCAGCGGTGGTGCAATGCCAACTATGATTGGCTGGGGCAACTCAGGCGAGACGTAGCCCAGCCGGCGCGTCGTCGTCGATGGTTGGAGGACAAATCCCTTCGAGCCGTTCTTGACCGCCTCGATGCGTTTGAGGATGGGGAACAGTCCCTCGATCCGCGTGAAGCAATCGGGCAACCGGGGACACTGTTCAGTGCCATCACTGACAACCCGCCGCCGATCGCCAGATCTCCCGACGTGGTCAACGCGACGCGTCACGCCCTTCAGGCCATCGATGACATTCAAGAGGGCCTGTCCGTTGCCGGTTGGCCCAGGTTGCGGCTGTTGCATGAGACCGGGGCCAGAGCATTTTCGGAACGGGGGTGGAGGACCGCGGCGGCCTATGTGGCTGAGATAGCGGAGGAGGTCACCCCAAGCCCGTCTCTGGCCCAAGCAGTTGATCGCGTGCTCGTCCTGTCCGAGGACGTCTCCGCTACGGAGGCTGCTTGGCAGAAGCTCCTCCAAACAGAAGCCGAGCTGACCCAAACGGGGAGTCGTGTTCTGAGCCGCTTCGGTGCCTTCATTGAAGCGGCTGCCCGGCCTCCTGCCCACGAGGCGTCCGGGGCAGGGAGCCTGACCGCGCTCCGTGAACGCCTCAGCGAGATCGGGCGTGTTGCCGCGAAACTCCATGAGACTGTCACACGGGATTGGCCCAAGATTGATGCTGAACGCTTCCTCGCTGAGGAGGAAGGCCTTTTCGGGCTGAAGGATGATCAGGCGCCGACCCATGGTGTTTTCAACCGGTGGCTGAGTGCAGTGAAACGCTACTATCGGGATCCCCCCGCGCAGTGGCTTCCCCGTGTGAGGGCCGAGAACGATGTGGCGGTTTCTGAGGTGGTTAACATTGCTTGGCGGAAGGGGCGCGATCACCTGCTCCTTGGTGCCTCTGTTGCTGACTTGGATTCTGACTCAAACCGGTACTCGGAGCTTTTGGAACAGGTTGGCCAACTGCGGACAGTCTTAGTGGCCATTGACGATGAGGATGCCTTCCCGCCATCGTTGCCGAAGGGGACGCCACTCTCGGCCATGATCCAGCCTGAGGTGGCTCGTTTCGGCGAGGAGTTGCGGGGGCTTCTCGGCGTTGCCCGAGAGCACGCATTGTCTCAGGTTCTGAAGCAGAGCCTGGACGGCTCGATGATACGCCCCACGGGCACTCAGGATTTGAAGCAGGACTCAGCCTGGCTCTCTGCCCGAGATGCCTATCGAGGTCGATGGCGTGAGCTCGGAGATTTCCGGGATGCCGGACGATTCCTGGGCCAGGCCTTTGCCAAGTGGGCCACTCTGTCCGCTGGATCGGCAGACTCACCCGAGAGCATTGAGTCCGTCTTCAGTGCGTGGGATGAAGAGCCCATCGCAGACCGGCCGGAAGTAGCTCCCTTTTGGGGCGCTGTGCGTGGGCGCGTTGAGGCCCTTCGTCGCGTGGCTAGCGCAACTTCGGCGAGTGACCTTCTGGCCATCGCCACCTCAGAGCCGGTTCCTCCTCACGTATTGCTTTCGGCTTACTGTCGACTGGGCGATCTGGAGGGGGACATCTGGCCCACGAGCGAATCAGACAGCGAACGTGACGGAGCGATTGCCAAGCGTTTGGTGGCAGCGCTCCCATCGGTAGGAGGTCCCGAGCGTCGCGCCGTCTTGAGGCGCCGTGTGCGCTTTCTTGAAAGGCGTCGACAGCTGATTAGCAAGGCTAGACAAGTGGGCAACAGCACCGATCCCATCCTTGCCGCCCTGGTTCCATTTGTGGACACGGCAACTTTGTCGGCGGCGAAGGAAGCCGAGGCTGGTCAGAGCGCCCTGTTTGATGACTCAGAGGCACTTGTTGCCGACCTCCTCAAGGCAGTGACCAGTCCGGTTTGGCGAGGGGGCCGCGTGGCTGGAGACGTATTCGCCGCTGAAGGCGTGGCGTATCGAGCGTTCGATGGGCGTGCCACCGCCGACACGTTCCGACAGTGGCTTGTCGAGTTGCCTTCTTACGAGAAGCTTGTCCCCGATCCTCGCGGGAGCCGCAGCGAGATGACTCGCCGACTGGATGCCTGCGCTCAGGACATCGTCCAGATCAGGGAGGTGGATGCGGAGGTCCAGGCTATCCCGGCTGGCGAGCTCGCGGCTCTGGATGAGAGGGCTGCGCAACTGGGAGCAGTGGTGGAGGATACCTGGGGGCCGCCGGGTGTCGTCAAGTACGCTGACACGATCAAAGAACGCCATACTCGTGTGGTCAAGCGGTTTGATGCCCTCGAGGGACAACTCAAGGTGCTCTGGGAGAAGGTCGAGTCACCCACTGACTGGGTCGCGCGAGTTAAAGGGCAGCTGTTTCCGGGGACTTCCCCCAGTTTGAGCGCTGCCTGGCTCGAGCGCAGGGAGGCCCTGCTCGTCGGCGTGCACGCGGGTCGCTTGCAGGCAGACCCGTCGCAGTATGCTGCCTTGCGTGCCAAAGTGCGGCGTACCTACAGGCTCCTGGAACAGTTAGACGGTGCGGAAGCACTATCATCGGGATTGCCTGAAGTGGGAGAGGACTTAGCTGATGCACGGCGTGACCGCGCCGTCGCTGCCGCACTGCAGCGGCGACGGGACGACACGCTCAAGGGCGTGCTGAACGACCTTGATTGGCGGAAGGGAGCCCCGCTGCCACTGTTCGCCGAATACGCGGCGGACACCAAATGGCACGCTCGGTGTGAGGGCTTTGCCGAGGAGCGTCGTGTATTGCTTCGCTGCCGTGGAGACGTTGCCGTGGCAACCAAACGGCTGGAAAGTGTCTACTCGCCCGGTGAGAAGGGCAAGGATGGGAGGACCGTGCTGGAGTTGATGGCCCCGTGGAAGGACCATCCGCTCCGCGGCGATGTCGACGTTGGCTCCATGTTGATCCCTCTGCTGGAACGCGTTTCGCGCTTGCACGACGTGTCAACATCGGCAGATCGAGCTCATCTGGCTGCTCTGATGACCGCAGGGGCGACAGATTTGGGCACAAGACTTGTCGCTTGGAACCGGCTTGGGCGCATCACATCGCGGCCTTGGCCGGCAACCGTCGCTGAGCTCGACACAGCCGCTCGCGTTTCCACCGAGCTGTCCCAGCGCATTCGGTCGACTGTGCCGGAGCCAGATCGCCAGAAGGAGCTGGCGGCGCGTATCACGAAGCAACTTCGTAGCGGCTGGTTCGCTTGCCTGCCGTTGATGAGAGACCAAGAGGCGCTCAGCAAGGCGTTACGGGAACACAGCACGTTCGGTGTCCTTGCCGATGATGTCGCGGAAGGGCTGCTTGATGGCGAGAGAAAACACGGCTGGTTAGTGCTCTGCGCTGGAGCAGCGCCCGATGTCATGCCCGGATTGGTCAGGCGTTGCTGGGAGCTCCTGGCGAAGAGCGGCCCGCCCGAGTGGCCGGCCGGCATCCCAGATCTGGTGTCTGAAACACGAATTTCCGCTCGTCTCGCGGAGCTCCAGCCACAGCAGCGTCGGCAGGTCCTCGCAGAGTCTCTAACACGGTGGCAGCGCTGCTTCAACCGGTTGCGCTCGCCGTCCATGCTGGATCAGGCCTTTGCCGTGCTGGAGGTGATCGCGGTAGACGTAGGCGGACTTGCCGCCACGGGCCCAGCTCTGGGACCACTGCAGGTCCCGAACGTGATGTCTCCGCACGCACGTTTTAACCTCATCCTCGGCCAGCTCAGACGCCGGTGTGTACGTGGCACCATCCCTGATCTCGATGACGCTCGGGCGCTACGCCTGCGCGATGGCGTCGTGCAGGCCATTCAGCGATTGGGGGCTGGACTCGCTGACGAGACCGTTCTGGGCACATTCGTCCCTCAGCTCCAAGGCATCGTTGCGGATCCGCAGGCTGCTTCTCGTACGCTTGATCTGGAGGATGCAGGGCCGGGCGCGGTTGGTTGGCAGGTGGTTGCAGTTGGAGATGACCGCAGAGCTGTTACCTATGCGCAGACGTTTGGCGAGCGACGGCAGGAACTGGCCTTTCTGCGGGTCGAGCCGGATGTTGGGGAGCCTGCGTTTCTCTGCATCGAGGAGCTGTCGCTGGGGCTGTTCTCGGACGTGCTGAGTTCTCGAACAGACTGGAAGGCTGACGGGTTCATCGCCGACACGGTGGCAGAGGACCTCCGTCAAGGCCCTCGTGTTTGGGAGTTGGTCGGGGGTGGTGACCGACCTCGCTTTGTGCCCGCAAAGACATGGCTTACTCCGGTCCCGATCGATCGCCCCTATTACCCCGAAAGCGTGTCGGCGGGGCGTCCTGCCTGGGAGCATCCTGTGCAGTATGTTTCCGCGGACTTTGCCCGTCCATTCAGTCGCATGCTCGGCTGTCGTCCTCCAACCGTCAAAGAGTGGCAGGCTGCTCGCCGGACGACAGGAGACGGCGACGTGAATCGACGGGATGTCACGTGGTCTAGGCAGAAGCAGCATATCGACCGGCTATCAGCCGAAGGTTTCATCGTGGTTGAGTACCCCGACGCTGGCATGTTCGTCGACGCCGAGGCGACCGGACCGGACGCCACGACGACCGTCGGATCGGACGATGGCGTGCTGTGGTTCCGGAAAGCGGCACACTCCTCCTCGGCTGTTTTCGTGGGGCTCCTGGGCAATGTTGCGGAGTACGTGTTGGTCGCGGCCGGCCGGCCGCCATCAGCAGCGCCCGAGGAGCTCACTGAGATCGCCGTCATTGGTGGGTCCGCGTTGTGGCCTCCAGGCGTGTCTGAGGAAGCACCCCAGACCAATCTTGATCCAGATCTTGGCTTCGCGGATGTGGGTCTTCGCCTGGCTTTCACGGCTCCTCCCGAGTCCTGCGCCGGGCAGTTGGCTCGCATCGTGCGCAGGCAATCGTATAGCTTTCCGGTTCAGCGTTGACGGCGAGTAGGTACACAGAAGGCATCCGTAGAGCTCACGCGAACAAGAGAGCGACAGGCCGCCTGGGTGTCTTCCGACGACAAGGGGGCGCATCGACGCCCTGGACGGCTTGAGCTCTGTTGCGCGGCTTTGCCCAAGGGGCTAAGGTACAATGGCCGGGGCGTGGCGGACCAGATTGCTTGAGCCCAGCCTTCCCGCGGGTGGTCTCACGCCGTGGCGACGGCGACGAGTTCCCGTGTTTCGCCGCCGGGCCTGAAGCGCTCGATTGCGTGCCCGGAACGAGAAAGTACATATTGCGCCAGACGGCTGAGCGTTGCGCTGCTCGCTTATGCTGGCGTTTGGGGTGCAGTGTGGAGATGTGCCCGCTGACGGGAAACGAAGGTGCCAATGACGCTGGCCAAGGATGATCTTGATGACTCTCGGGTAGCTGTCGTCCAGCGTCTTGTCGCGCTTGCGCAGTGTCCTGGCGAGGACAGCTCCGAGCTTGAGCATGGAGCAGCCCGGGTGCTGGCTGAGGCGTTTGGTGAGCTGGATGAGACGCAATACGGGGTTGCCTTGGGAGACGTCTGCTTCGGTCTCCTGGAAGTGGTCCAGCAGGGTGCCGCCTCCGAGGATTCGGCCTCGGTCGCTGCGCCGACCCCACCTGTTCCCCAACCCCCGCCTGCCTGCGCCGGGTCGCCTCTGGACGAGCTTCTTTTGGAGTTTGCCGGCAGCATGGAGCGCTTGGTTTGGCATGCGTGGAATGAGCTGTCGCCAGGGGACCATGCTCCAGACGCGGATGAACTTCGGGCGCGAGCTGAGCAGCTCACGCGGTCGGGAGATCCGGCCGACCGCGATTGGCTTGTGCGGCATTTGGGTGAGTTACGAACCCTCACGGCTGCGCTGTTGGCCGCGATTCCTCAGTCCGGCCGGCTGTTCGCGCAACACTGTGCCGGCGATCTGGCCCCCGAGGAGGTCGAGACGTTGGTTCGCATGGCCGGCAAGTCGTGGGCGATGGGCTGGGAAGCTGCGTACTGGCGGAAGTATCGGGAGCTGGCAGCTGTCAAGCTCACTGAGGACGCTATCGAGTCGAGTATTCGAGGCTACATAGCCCGTTTTGTTAAGCAGTTACGAGACGCTTCGGTTAGAGAGAGTGTGGAGGGAGACGACACATGACCATTCAGGGCGATGTACACTGGCAGGAAGGGTTGTTTCTCCAGCCACAGCACCTTCAGTGGATGCAGCGGTCGCTTGCGACGAAAACGTCAGCTGAGCGTCGTCTCAGCAGGCCGTACCCTTTCGGCGTCATCGAGGCTGAGATGTCAGCCGATCAGCTTGCCAACGGGTTCGTGGGGTTCAGCAAGCTGCGGGCGGTGATGCCCAGCGGCGTCATGGTTGACGTGCCTCGGACAACCGATCTGCCGGTTGTCTCGATCAAGAAGGCGTTTGAAGCCGCGCGGGGGTCGCTGCTCGTCTCGCTCGCGGTCCCGCTCTGGTCCGAGGTCAGCGGGAATGCGGTGGTCGACACGGGGAACGAGGAATGGCAAGTCAAGAGGATCTACAAGGTGGTTGAGACGGAGGCCACCGACGAGAACACGGGGGAGAACGCGCAGCCCATCAATGTGCGCCGGATCAATGCTCGACTGATTCTCGAGGGTGATGACACGGCTGACATGGAGGTACTCCCGCTTGCCCGCATCAAGCCCGGGATCGGCGGCGATGCCGGCCTCTACAGTCAGGATTCTTCGTTTGTGCCGCCCTGTCTGACTCTCACGGGGTCCTCGTTCCTGCGGGACGAGCTTGTGGGGATCGCCAATGCGGCTCAAGCCATGTCGAGCAATCTCCACCTGCAGCTCGCGCCGTCGGCGTTTCGAGGTAGCGAACATGAACGACTCCTTCATGTTCTGAGACTCCGGAGCCTGAATAGCTTTGGTGCGCGATTGTTGAGTCTGGTGGACGCACCGGCAGTGACCCCTCACGATGTGTATCTGGAGATGCTGTCGGCATGGGGAGAGCTATCCGCGCTACGTCCCGACCTGGACCCGCTTGATGTTCCTTCTTACGACCACGAGCAGCTTGGAACGTGCTTCCTGGCCCTGATCAAGGCATTGCGCGAGGCGATGAAGGGATCCGTGCGCCACCGCTTCATTCGGGCGGAGTTTCAGCTTGAGGGGGAGCTTCTGACTCTTGCTTTGACCGATGAGCATCTAACCGCGCCGACGGACTATTTCCTCGGGCTCTCAACCCGCCTCGATCCGGCGGAACTTGTCAGTTTCGTTGAGCGTGGCGACCGTTTCAAGTTGATGGCGCCGACCACATCGAAGGGCAAAGCTGTTCTTGGGGCCCAGCTGGCGATCGAGCATGCTCCTCCCCCCAGCCTGCCGCTGCAGGCCGGACTCCACTACTTCAGGATCAGGCATTCTGAGAAGGACCGCATGTGGCAGGCCATCGCCAAAGAGAAGGCGATGGTGATTGTCGCTGCCCAAGAGGATGTGGCGGACATGTCCGCTTCACTATACATGACCGTAGATGACGCTGAGGGTTGAGTCCCATGACGCTACTTGAGCTCTGCAATCCCCTGTTCCTTCAGGTCTGCTTCCTGAGCCGTTCGGCGCGGAGCGGCGGAACCATGACCTACAGCCGCGTTCGAGCTGACATCGAGGATCTCTTTGCTGACATGCGCAGCAAGGCCGCGAAAGAGCGACTTCTTGAGGCGCAGTATCAGGCCGTTGAACTGCCCCTGATTTTCTTCGTTGACGCCACCATCTCAGAGCTTGACTGGGCACAAGCCAGGGAATGGCAGGACAACCGCTTGGCCTATGACCATGGGCAGTTGGCTGGGGACGAACGCTTCTTTGACTTACTTGAGGAAACGCTTGAGGACAGGAGTCGCGATGCCGCGGAGCGTCTGGCTGTGTTTTACACGTGCCTGGGGCTCGGCTTCACCGGGATCTACGATGGCCGTCTGGACGAGCTCCAGCGCAAGATGATGCAGGTGGCTGATCGGATCCGGGAGTTCACCGACGCCGACATGCTGGCCAAGATCTGTCCAGATGCCTATCAGGATGTTGACACACGTGACCTCATCCAGCCTCCAGGGATGAGCTACCTGGGCATGGGAATTGCTTTGGTCGGGTTGCTGGTCGTCGTGTTCGTTTCGGTTTTTGTGCTCTTCCGCCAGGCCTCCCACGACCTCACCCAGTCCCTTGATGAGGTGATGTCACACCGTGTTCATGAGGAGGTTCAGGGGGCAGGTGAGGGAGAAACATCGGGTGTGAACGAGCCGTCGCCTGGGGAGGATCGCTCTGAGCGCGGTAAGAGCACACCGGGGGAACGTAGCGAGAGCAACCCGAAGACTGTGGGGAGCCACGATTGATGCAGGGCCTGCATATACTTATCTCAAACTTGCCAGCTCCCATAAAGGTCGTCTTCATGATTGCCAGTGGCGCTGGTATCATGGCCGTCCTGATGATGTTGGGAGGGAACCGTCAGCTTCTCTGGGTGGTGCTGATCGGACTGGCCATCGTTGCCCTCTTGCTGGCCCTTTTTCGGATGGTCATCAAGTGGCGGAAACGGCGCAAGGGCGAAGCGTTGACCAAGAGCATCCAGGCGAGCACGTCAACGGCTGGTCTGAGGCAGCGCTTTGATGAGGGCATCGCGAAGTTCAAGCAGGCTGGTAAGGATCTCTACAGCGTGCCTTGGTTCTTGGTGGCGGGGGAATCCGGTTCCGGCAAAACGGAACTTATTCGGCGAAGCCAACTGCGCTTTCCCCCCGGGTTGCAGGATTACCTGCAGGGCATGGGCGGGACTCGGGACATGCACTGGTGGTTTACGTCCGAAGCGGTTGTCATTGACACGGCCGGCCGGATGTTCGTGTCGGACGCGGACGGGAGCACGAGCGAAGAGGATCGCCATCTGTGGGATCGCCAATGGCATGAATTCCTCCGCCTGCTCAACACCAGCCGGAAGCAGTGCCCCATCAACGGGCTGATTCTCGTTCTGCCGGTGGACAAGCTGATCCAGGACAGCGCTGAGGAGTTGGAGCGCAAAGGGCGGGAGATTGCCGGGCAGTTTGACGTGCTCCAGCGCAGCCTGGACATCCGCTTCCCGGTCTCGATCATCATCACGAAGTGCGATCTGCTGCTGGGTTTCCGTGAGTTCTTCGAGCATATCGATGATCCCGTCCTTCAGCACCAGATGCTTGGTTGGTCAAATCCTGCCTCTCTGGACGAAGCGTTTGATGCCCGCACACTGGATGGTTGTTTCTCTCCATTGGTTGATAAGGTGCGCGCCCGATCGCTCAGCTTGATGCAGGACCCGCATCCGGTCCAGCCGGGAAGCAACCGACTGAGTGAGGTCGATTCTCTGTACGCCTTTGGCGACAGCCTCGGGAAAGTGGTCCCACGCCTGTCGCGCTACCTGGAGACGATCTTTGCCGGGGGAGAGTGGTCTCCCAAGCCGTTGTTTCTGCGCGGGATCTACCTCAACTCATCCATGCGTGAGGGATCTGCCATTGATGCCGACTTGGCCGACGCCCTGGGCATGTCGGTCGATTCGCTTCCCGAGGGCCGTGTATGGGAGAAGGAACGGGCGTTCTTTATCCGTGATGTGCTGACTGAGAAGGTCTTCCGCGAGGGCCGTTTGGTCACTCGGGCTTCCAACGCTCAGCGGCAGTACCGGAACCGCCAGGCAGGGCTTCTGGCTGCCGGCTTCGCCTGTGTATTCCTTCTTGCCGGGCTGACCTGGTATGGGCAGCGGACATTCAAAGACAGCATCGGCACCCATTCGGAGTACTGGCGGGCTGCCGCTGATGAAGGGAACTGGACGGGAGAGGGCGAGACTGCCTATTTCTCTCCCGTCGTCGTGCCGGAAATGAAGGGGGGGACGACATACCTCTACAATGATCAGTCGACGATCGGGGTCGCCGCGGGGGCGACACTCTCGGCAAGCCACTTCCACTCCCGGCTACATCAGCTGGTCGCTGTGCCGATCCGCATTCCTCGCGTCTTCTTTGCCGCCCGAATGGGGATGGATCTTGACGCGTCTCGCGCCGATGCCTACCGTCTGCTGGTGGAACGGAGCATCCTGGCCCCGCTTCTGGACGCCACTGAGTCCAAACTCGCTGCTGCAACAGCAGAAGACTGGTCGGTGGATGGGGCGCGGGTGCTCGGGGAGATGGTACGAACGGAGGCACGAGCCAGAGGGCTCGGCGGGGCAGTGGCCGAAGCGCCACCGACGACGTCACTTGAGCTCTGGCTAGCCTACGTGCTGAACCGCTCGGGGGGAGGAGCCGGTTGGGACTGCTTCATGAACGATGCCCAGTCGGCCCGACTCCAGGATGTTGTGGACGCTGTCTACTCAGATCCAGGCCAGTGGCCTCCTTCCTTCTTACGCGGGCACATCGATCCTCACAACGGCGTCCTGGATGACAACCCGGCACTCGAACACGCGTTCGGCCTGTTCTTTGCGCACGAGTGCGGCCTGGGGGCGATTGGCCGTCGAGACGCCGATGGCACGGTGAGCACGCTCAGGCGCCTCGAGGCACTCAAGGTTGCTTGTGAGGAGTTGGATGAGGCCGAACGCAAGCTCCTCGAGCTTGATGATGAGCATGTCGGCGGCAGCTCTTTCGAATCCACCCTGAAACGCTTCACCATCGACGAATTCGAGGATGTATATAAGAAGTGGCATTCGACGTACGCCAAGACGATGGCGGGCCGGATGCAATCGATGGGACCGGAGTCCTTTGATTCATTCGTCGCCAGTTGGCGTGAGGCGTACGCGCGGTATGCCGACAAGCATGGCGCTCTGAACGAGTTGGCGGGAGCGATCACCTTGCCGCAAGATGGGGCGGTCGCCGACCTGTATGAGAGCGCCGTCAGGGATGGTACTGAAGGGACCGGGGCTGCGGGGCGTGTGTGTGCCGGCCTCGGCTTCACTCTGTCGGCGATACCTCCGGGCAAGAAGGGCGGGGAGTTGACGCCGTCTCAGCGTGACTTCATGGCGTTCATGGAGGGCCGGAGTGCTTCCGCTCTGAAGCAGACGCAAGACCACCTGCTGGAAGAGAAGCGAGTTGCCGCTTTTGCGTCGATCGATGTGAACTATATGGCTGCCTTGAGGCAGGAGAGCGCGACGTCGACGAGAGATAGACGGCGCCTGACGAAGCTTGGCGACGGGACACGGCTCTACCAGCTGAGAGCGCTTATTTACAGGATTGCCGACAAGGCTCTGGGTGATCCGGCGGCTGTTCCTGATGTCCGTGAGGAGCTCAAGAAGCTGCTTGCACTCGCGCCGGACCGCCCCATGTGTGCCGAAGCCGTTGACTTGGCCACTTTCGCGTCGAGTTTGGCTACCGCGAAACGGAACTACACACAGACCCAAGAGCGTATTCATGGATTGAGGACATCGATGGCGGATGTTGTGGCCTTTGTGCGCAAAGAGGGCGCTGCCGACGTGCCCCTGCTGCCAACCGTGCCGTTCACAGGGCTTCAGGGGGAGCCGTGTGATGCGTCCTTTGTTCCCTCCGGGGCCAAGCGTGCGTTCGAGGAGTGGGCGTCCTCGGGTGAGCTTATCAAGGGGAGTGAGAATCTGGTTCTTGGAGGCGGTGAGCTGTCAAAGGCTTACGCGGCTGCCGATCAAGCCTACCGGGAGTATCTCGAGGCCTACCTCGACTACTGGTGCCAACGCGTCCCGCTTCAGGCAGAGAACGTCGCCAAACTCAGGTGGACCGCAGAGGACTTGCAGCCGTTCAAGCTGTCTCAGCCTTGGCATGTCCGGAAGGCGATTGAGGACCTGACACGCTTGCTTGAGGACGCTATATCCTCTGCGGCGCCAATCTTGGGCGATGATGATCTCCCTCCGCACGTAAGCAGTCTACGGGCCCGGATCGCTGCGACTCGGGGGCTGTTCGGGGCCAATGGCGGGAACGAACTGGCAGCTGGGTCGGCCTTTGCTGAGCAGTGCCGGAAGGCTTGGACGTCGTGGGCTGGTCTCAGTGACGACACTCTCAGTGCGCGGAGAGAGTTGCTCCTGCTGGAACCAGCCAAGTTCCTGTCTACGTTTTTCGTCATCGACCCGTCCGCCAGGCCGAACCTGGCCATTCCCTTCTGGAGCAAACTGACCACGGAATTGCTGAGTTCGCTGGCCCGGGAGACCGCAACTCTTTCCAGCGACGCCATCGGCGAGCTGAACAGCAGACGACGTTTCCCGCTTGCACGGCCTGTTTCCGGCACACCCGCTCTCTCCAGTGATGATATCGTCTCTGTGCAGAAGATGATAGAGCGCACCCGGCCCGGCAGTGAGCTTTACCCAGCGGGGGCGATTGGTGCAGGCGGGCGTACTGGGGTGAGCAGGGTGGACACCGGCCTGGAACAGTTGCATCGCCCACCACTCAACGAGAATGACCGGCGATGGATTGAAGCGGCCTACGAGGTCCTTCGCCCGTTCTCCGGGCGTCAGAAGGTGTTGACCTGCACGGCATCGGTCTCCGGTGTTGGTGCCGCTGGTGCACCGGCCAACACCAGCCATGTCTACGAGATGTGGCGAGTTGTGGAACTTTCTCAGGGCACACGAAGCCTCGGGAAGTCCCGAACTGATCGAGGGCAGGACCAAGTGCTCGGGAAGATTGAGTACCCGGGGGAACCTGTCGTGCTGAAGTTCTATCGGTATCTGGACGACCAGACGCCTGCTCGCGTGATCAGCATTGCTGGACCGTGGGCTTGCCTTCGTCTCCTTTTTGCCGGGCCGTTGGAGGGATCTGGAGACGTTTCTTCCCATTCTGTTTGGGGGCCCTCTGACCGTAGAGAGGGGGGGGCCGTGTGGACGTGTCCGTTGGCGGTCCGTGACGACGAAGGGGTCAGCCGTGGAATGGCGCTCAAGCTGGAGTTCTCGCATGAGCTCCCGAACCTGAGCGACTGGCCCTGACGGTGTCGGGTGCATCAAGTCAATCGGAGAAGATCGAGGCGTTCCTGACCAGGCTTTGACGGTGGCAGCGATGGGCAGAAGAGCCAGTGCAAGTGGGAGTGATGCGGGCGGACCCGCTCTGCATGTCGCCCTGTTTGGGAAACACCCCGCTTGGGCAGATTTCCTTAGTGTCGGTCTCGAGACGGATGAACTCCGGCTCCTCGAGCAAGTCCTGTTTGACCAGGGGATCGACGGGAACATTGCGTCTGGTGTCTGGGGGGATCCCAAGGAGCGTGGTCAGGAGATCGTTGAGCGCTTCAACCACGCGTTTGTCATGCTGAATGGGGCTGGGCTCCTCATCGGTCAGTGGTGGCCTTCCAGGGATCGTGTGGGACGGTCTCGTCCGTTAGCCGTCTGTATCCAGACGGAGAGCATTCCCTTTGCACGCGCGATTCGTGTTGTCTTCGCGCAGCTCCATGGGACCGTGCCCTGCCTTCAGGGGGAATCATCGCAGCAGGGCGTTGTGGCGATCGTGGACGGTCTCCGTGTCGCTTTGCGCGCAGCTCTTTGCCCGTCGTCTCTCCCTCCTCCCGACCATGAGCTGTCCTTCTGTCCCTCGCTGTCATGGTTCTTGGCTCACGACGTGTTGAGTGGGGACGGTGACAGCCTCCTCCGCCTGCTGTTTCTCGTCAAAGAGGCTTTGGATTTTGCAGAGAGCCAACCACAGCACCTGCGCCTGCCCGTCTGCGGTACTGACGCCGTGGAGACCGGGGTGCGCTGGCTTGATCTGCTAACGCGCCACTTTGCTCCCGACCAGCCTTGCCTGCTGTTGATGCCGGCAGACGCCGCCTGGGTCGATTTGGTTGTCGGGCAACCAGACAGTCTGACACTCCTGTGTTTGGGCAACAGGAGCCAGGACAATGCCTTGGATGACGATCTCTCCGTAGCACCGTCTTTCCTGGCCCTGGCGGAGAAGGCCCTGGGAAACGCACAGGCAAAGGGCGGGGACGTCCTGCTGAGGGAGCCTCGCCAGAAGACAGTTGTGTTGGGGGAAGGAAGTGGAACAGGGAGGTCAGTTCCCGCTATGTCCTCTAAGGCAATCCTCGCCCTCGTTGCCATCGTCGTTCTGCTCATCGTTCTTGCGGTTGCCCTGGTTGTCGTGTTGTGAGACAAGGCACCCCCTTCAGCAATA
Source organism: Lentisphaerota bacterium (assembly GCA_018676675.1). Lineage (GTDB taxonomy): Bacteria > Verrucomicrobiota > Lentisphaeria > Oligosphaerales > JABHEG01 > JABHEG01. The sequence continues at coordinate 3,472 of JABHEG010000183.1, read as the reverse complement.
GTCCACCTGTGTCCGCTCGTTTTGTCACTGCACCGATCGCCCGGCCGGGTGCCCCAAGGCAGGGGCACTCGGGATTCTGTTCTTCCAACCAACCGCACAATATGGGAACACCAGCCAATGCTTCCGCAACTTACCTTTGCACTTGTGGGGGTTACAGCCATGGCGGGCGTGAGTTCCCAGCGCTTCCCTATCCCGGGTGACAGCATCCATCATGAGCACGGGTACTGCTACATTGCCTCGATGGATTTCGGAGAGGATGGCGACAAGGAAACGAGAAACAAGTCGCAACTCGTTGTCTACGAGGACGGTAAGGTGCTGGGGCCCGGCAAGTCGGTGCACAAGGCCATTCGTGAGCAGGGGAAAGGGCGTTATTCCCACTGGGGACGTACGTCGCTGTACTTCTCGGCGTCCGACAACAGCGATCCGGGCAAGAATGGGCGTCGGTATGAGGTCAGCTCTCCCCACTCGGAGAGTACGCTCGGCGGCTTGAGCCGATTCGTGGGTGAACCCAAGACTCACCGTGAAGTTGTGCGTACGTCGCAACACACGTACGACATCGAGCTTGGTGGACGTGTAGACTACGAGAATTCCCACACACGATACAATGGGACGTTCGTGGTCGCGTTCCAGCCCAATGTGGCGGTGACGATCGAGAACACCGGGGACGTAGCAGTGGAGTGGCCGCAGTTGATTGCCAATGGGCGGGCGGATTGGGGCACGTTTGATCGCTTGGTGGCGGACTTCACGAAGGGGGCAACCAACGATCAGGAGAAGGCCCTGTTCATCTGGCAGACGGCGCGCGAGAATCGCTACCATGAGATGCCGTTGTTCGGGAACAACGAGTTCCATGATCCCGTCAAGATGTTCAACTCCTATGGCCTGAACCTGTGCGATGATATGGGGTATGGCGGATGCTCGATGTTCCGGGCCGTGGGGCTCGGCAAACCGAAATACAAGGGCGAGTCCATGGTCAGGGCGCTGCACGGCCATGTGCAGTGCGAGGCTATGGTCAACGGCAAGCTTCAGTTTCTGGATATTGACGAGAGCGTATTTCATCTTGATCGCGAGAACAGCGCCCCGATCAGCGGCGACGAGTGCGCTCGAGACCATGACTTGGTCCGTCGAGATGTGCACTATGGCCCAGTGTTCACCGGTTGGGGAGGCAGCGAGAGCAACGCGGCTCTGTTCGGCGCGGACGACCGGCTGTCGACATGCATGCACCGGGGGCACACCATGCGTTACACACTGCGCCCTCAGGAGAAGGTTGTTCTGCGCTGGGACAATGTCGGGAAGTGGGCTGCTCAGAGCGAGAAGTGGAGCCATCGTCCCAAGTATTTTGGGAACTCGAAACTCATCTACTCGCCCCGCCTGGGGAACGACCACTACCGCGAGGGGATTGCCGGCGAACGGGACATCGTTGCAGGGACGACTCCGGACGGCAAGCTGGCCGGTGGGTCAAGGGGGGCCACCCTCGTCTACGACATAAAGACGCCGTGGGTTGTGTGCGGGGGGATGCTCGATGCGACGTTTGTCGGCGTGCATGAACAGGACAGGTTCGCGATCGATGTCGAGCCGAACGGGGCACCGAAAAAGCGTGTTTGGACGGGAGAGGGGGGTGGAAAGAAGAGAGCGCACGTCGCTCTCGATGACGCCCTCGTTCCACATCATGAACCGGCGAAGTACCAGTACCGCGTGACGGTCTCTCTGAGCTCCGCTGCCGGTATGAAGGGGGCCAATCTGGCCTCTCTTCGTATCGAAACTGACATCATGGCGGCCCCCGTGTCGTTGCCGCGCCTCAGACGCGGAAGCAACACCTTTCGTTACGCTGATGAGACGACCGTCCCGCACGAGGTCACGATTACGCATGAATGGCAGGAATGCGATGGGATCCGGCCTCCCCCCCCGCCCGCGACGCTCGATTATCCCCCCGACGGCAAGACCGTTCGCGACTCGATCGTGCCTCTCAGGTGGCCAGCCGTTCCGAACTGCAAGACCTATCATCTGCAGGTGAGCCGACGCCCCGACTTCCGAATTCCCTACAAACCGACCTACGACGTGATCATTCGTGACACGTCCTGGCGTGTCCCGTACACCGGGATGTTCGCGCCCGATACGACGTACCACTGCCGACTGCGGGCCTGTTCCATGCTTGGTGTGTGGAGTGAGTGGTCGAAGCCCACCACGTTCAGCTGGGCCGGGCCTCGGGTTTGCCATCAGGTTCGCCTCGAGACCGAAGGCGATGGCATGTGGCTGGTGTGGGAAGCCAATCCCAAAGGTACGCGCCCTGTCGCTTACGACATCTACGGCTCGGATGAGAAGGGATTCTCCGTTCACAAGAAGGAATACGTGTCGTACACGCGTGGCAAGGTCCCCGCCAACTTCCTGGCCCGGACGGAGCAAAGCCGGCTTCAGATCCTCTCGTCCCGACCCAAGCACGGGAACATGAATCGCTGTTACTATCGAGTGGTCGCTATCGATGAGCACGGGACGGAAGGGGTCTGCTCGGACTACGCGGAACTGCCTCACCCTCACATCTGGACTGAACCGGTCACGGGAGCTCAGGTGGGAGAACTCTACCAGTACAGAGCCTGCTCGGTGGCGTCCCTCGGTGATGTTCAGCACCGCTACGAGAAGCCGGGGAACCAGTTTTGGGACATCGAGAAGGTGAGTTTTTCTCTTCTCGAGGGACCAAAGTGGTTGACGGTGGATGCGCAGACAGGTGTGGTGAGCGGGACGCCGGCCAACCCTGGACGTGTCACAGTGAAACTCAAAGCGACCAATCAGCACGACGCGTCTCACCTGCAGGTGTTCGCGATATCGTCGCGGTAACCCGGACGCCTGGTGCGCCGGCCGTCGCGCTGCTACCTTCATGGAAAGGCGGCGTGGTCTCTGGTTGTCTGAGGAGATCGGATGAAGACGTTTGAGTGGCGGGATGAACTGAACACCGGGGTCGAGCTCATAGACGACCAGCATCAGCAGTATGGTCGTTTTGTCAACGGCTTCCTCAAAGCCTACGGCAAGAGTCGTCTGGATCAGCGCAAAGTCGAGCAGACCTTCCGTTTCCTGCGTGCGTATGTCCGGGAGCACCTGGGCACGGAAGAGGCCCTGATGAAGGACTATGACTATCCCCACCTGGCAGACCACCTCGAACAGCATGGCGTGCTCAGTGATTGGGTCCACGAGGCGAGCGTCCGTTTGCGGAAGGAGGCCTACTCCGACGCCTTTGCCATGGAGGCGAGCTCAATGCTGGTAGACTGGTTTCAGACTCACATTGAGACGGTCGACAAGCGGCTGACCAGGCATTTGGTGAACTTGGCCGAGACGCATCAGGACGGTAGGCTGCGGCAATTGCTCAAGGGGCTACTCAAGCTCTCCGGTTCGTGAGGTCGTGTCGCGGAGGGGGCAAGGAGAAGGCCCGAAGGACGACGGTCAGTCGCTCCCTTCGGGCCGTTGTGTTCCGGGGGGGGGGGGG
>JABHEG010000252.1 GCA_018676675.1 Lentisphaerota bacterium | reverse complement strand
GCACGCTACACCTACGCGTGCTTCGATGCCACAAGAGGGCAATACAACGACGCGTAGATCTTTCCACTTGAATGAGAGAAGGTTGCAGATCCCTCTTCCTGCATCCACAGTAAACTACCGCTAGCGGGGCGTGCCGCCCTGTTGCTGGCGCCCGGAGAATGTGGGAGAGGGCTCCGTCCATGCTGGGAAGGCACGGCGGTCGGGAAGACGCCTCGGAGCTCCGGTCGTCCCGACCGGTTGTCTCTTGCCGGCCCGGGAGGCACCGGTTAGGGATAACCGGCCTCCAGGAAGGCGGAAGACCATGCCGAGTTGAGCTGGTGCTCGGTGTTCCGAGGGGAGCAGCGGATTGGTCGCCGCACGGAGGCAGCACACGCATTCGGGAGCGGCCTGCAGCGTCTCACCTACGCTACGAATGGCTCATCCCAAACGCTTCAACTCTTCGAACGCAGCACGGATCTCCAAGTCGTTCGGACACTTCTCCTCGCACAGCCCGCATGCGTCACAGTTCTTCAGGCTCTTCTCAGCCGGCATGCCCTTGAGGCGCTCACGGGCTGCATCTTCGAGCCCGAACACCTGCCAATTCCGGTAAAGCTCAAGATGCCGCGGGATGTCGACTCCCTTCGGGCATGGCTGGCAATAGCGACACGCTGTACAGATCCGGTCCCCGAACGTCTCCCTCAGGCGGTCCAGCCCTTCACAGAGCTCCTCAAAGCCAGCCGCTTCGTCCGGATCGAATGCGTTGACCGTCTTCACGTTCTGGGCGAGCTGTTCCATCGTGCTCATCCCGGAACATGCGGTACTCACATTAGGGTTGGAGAGGACGAAACGGAGGGCCATCTCGGTTGTCGGCAAATCCATCTGGAGGGCCTCTTTCAGCGTGTCTGATTCGCACGCCAGCACCCCCCCGGCCACCGGGCACATCGCCACAACACCTACGCCGAGTTCACCTGCTCGCGCAATGGTCGGTTCATACGCCCGGTTGATCATGTTGTACGGCACTGTCAGCGTATCGAAGACACCCGTCTCGATCAACTTGGTGAAGTTCTCGGGCTTGTCGTGGCCCGTGAAGCCAATGTACTGAACCAAACCGTCATCCTGCGCCTGGCGCAACGCATCCAGCACGCCACCACGCTTCAATAGGTGCGATGCACGATTCCATCCGAACCACCCCACCTGAAAGAACTTGAAGTGAGTCAGACCGAGGATCTCAAGCTGCAGTTCGATCTCTTTGCGGAAGGAGAAAGCTGTCGTGTCGGGATTGATCCCAGCCTTCCCCGAGACAATCACGCCTCGCGTCTTGCCCACGAGCCCCGGAGCAACACGCTGCTGACACTGGCCCCCACAATAGCCACGGGTGGACTCGAAGTAGTTGACCCCGTTGTCGATCGCGGTCGAGATGACCTGCTCGTTCAGGCCCATATCCTCAGAGAGCCGCATGCAACCGAACGATAGGGCGGAGACCCGCAACCCCGTCCGCCCCAGAGACCGGTAACGCATCAACTCATCATTCTGAATCAGGGCTTCACTGTTCGCCGGACGTGTCACGGCCATAGTCATGACTCCTTCGCAAAAGCTCTCTCTTAGGTCCAGACCGAGCCGCTTCGTCCCCTCGGGCAAAGAAAGGGCGAAGCGTCATGGCGCCAGCCTGGGCAGGAATGGTAGCACCCAAACACCCAATATAGCGTGTGGCGCAAATCCCGACCCCAGAGACGGCCCCCGCCCAGGGTTGTTCCATCCTGAGGAATCTGGCCCGTTCGTGATAGCGTGAGAACGCAATACCGCGATGACGTCTCCCGAATCCCGTGCTCACGCTCTCACCTTTCCACAGAAGTGAGAACGGAACAGCCCTGCCGCCGCCAGGGCCGTTCCTCACGCCGGTTGATTTCCCCGCGGCATGTGTCACGTTCTCCCGCAGTGGCGCCCGCGCATCGCACAGACGACACACGCACACTCAGCCACGGGAAGAGTAAGCAGGAGACCAGGGAACAGCCATGCAGAAGCCAAACTTCATCGTCATCTTCGCGGACAACCTCGGTTACGGAGACTTCGGCTGCTACGGCTCCACTCAACACCGGACGCCCGTTATTGACCAGATGTGCACCGAAGGTCTCAAGTTCACCAGTTTCTACAGCACCAGCGGCGTTTGTACTCCCTCTCGAGCCAGCATGATGACCGGCTGCTACCCGCGTCGTGTAAACCTGCACGTCGATGACAAGGAAGCAGCCGTTCTGCGGCCCGTTGCCCGGAAGGGACTGAGCCCGCAGGAGATCACCCCCGCCCGTCTCCTCAAACAGGAAGGCTACGCGACAGCCTGCATCGGAAAATGGCACCTGGGAGACCAAATCCCGTTCCTGCCGAACAACCACGGGTTCGACTATTTCTACGGCATTCCGTACAGCGAAGACATGATCCCCAGTGACGCGGAGGCTCGCAAAGGCTGGCCACCGCTTCCTCTGCTGCGCAATGAAGACGTCATCGAGGCCCCCGTCAACCGCAATTACCTCACAAAGAGTTACACCGAGGAGTGTGTCCGGTTCATTACGGAGAACAAGGATCGCCCTTTCTACATCTATCTTCCCCACGCCATGCCCGGAAGCACATCCCGTCCTTTCGCCAGCCCGGATTTCCAGCATCAATCCGCGAACGGCCCCTACGGTGACTGCGTCGAAGAAATGGACTGGTCGACCGGCGAGATACTCACAACCCTCAAGAAGCTCGGACTGGATGAGAACACACTGGTGATCTGGACCTCCGACAACGGTGCAGTCCGACGCAATCCCCCCCAGGGCAGCAACGCCCCGCTGAAAGGCTATGGGTACGACACCACGGAAGGCGCTCAGCGCATGCCCTGTATTATGCGCTGGCCGGGCCGAATAGCGCCCGGAACGGTGACCGATGAACTCACCTCCACCATGGACATTCTCCCCACCCTCGCACGCCTGGCAGGAACATGCGAACCCCAGGACCGAATCATCGACGGCAATGACATCCGCCCGATTATGTTCGCCGAAGGGGACACAAGCTCCGCTTACGATGAGGCCGGGTTTTTCTACTACCACGTCCATCAGCTCCAGGCCGTCCGTTCCGGTCCCTGGAAACTCTACCTCCCCCTACAAAAAAGGTTGCGCAACCTCCGTGGAGATGGGGAAAGGACGGGCGCACAGCTGTATGACGTGCGCAATGACATCGCCGAGACACAGGAAGTGTCGGCCGATAATCCGGCCGTCGTCCAGCGGCTGATGGCTCTCGCCGAAAATGCTCGGAAAGACCTCGGGGATCTGGATCTTGAGGGGGCGAACCAACGCCCGGCGGGCTGGATTGATGCCCCAACCCCTCGAGTTATGTAGCCGCCGATCGGGACTCGCTACGACCGTGAAAACATCTCCCCGGAGGGGAACTGCCCGGGGCGCGCAGACGTCCCCCGCGCAGGCAAAGCACAAACTGGCATCAATGATGCTATATTTCTAAGGGAAATCGCTCAACAGGCAGTGGGGCGCAGACAGCGCCCGGACGTTGCCGGCACCGAACAAGAGAGAACAGGGAAGGTAGGACCAATGAAACGAAGCATTTTCGGGACACTCAAACGCGTGGTTCGATCCACCCGTGGCGACTCGATGCTGCAGACAACGGCATCAATAGCCGCTGCAACGATTGTCGCGGGGGCTACCGTACCCGCCGTCTCGTCTTACATGACTCGAGCGAAGGAGTCACGCGCGTCAAGCGAGGTCAAATCTACCGCCACGATGATCCACGCTCTGATGGCCGACCTCGGTAAAGGTAACATCCCCCGGGCGTCCGACGACAGCCGAGCTCTTGCTCTCATGGCGACGCCGGGCATCGTGCCCCCGACCGAGGCCGGCGACGGCAACTTCTGGACTGCACCACTCACGGATCCCGCCGTCGGCGACCTGAATGCCTATCTCTACACCAATGCGGTGGGGTTTAAAGAAAAGGCATCCCCACTGCACGGCCGAGGCTGGTGCGGTCCGTACCTCGACTCCATCCTCGAATCCGACCCATGGGGCAACAGGTACATGGTCAGCATCGGCCTGTTCGGGCGCAGAAACACGGCAGTCGCCATTGTTGTGAGCGCCGGAGCAGATGGCGTGCTGAGCGTTCCCTACAACATGACGCGCGTTCAGACAACCGAGGAACACGGCGACGACATCTTCTACCCGCTTGAGTAGCCTGGCTCCGAACCGACTCTCTTCCTTCCTTGCCGTAACAGAAGCCGCGCCCCACAAAGGCGCGGCTTCTGTGTTGTCTCATGAACGAGCCACGGCTCGGCTTCGGCAGAGCCCTGACCAACGGGAGGGGGTCCCCTCTCGACTCGGCTCCCCCAGGAAGACCGCTTACGTTGTGCGCGGCTCGGTCGGCCAGGGAAGACCGCTTACGTTGTGCGCGGCTCGGTCGGCCAGGGAAGACCGCTTACGTTGTGCGCGGCTCGGTTTCGGGTGTCTGCGCGTCACCCCTCCTTGGCCAGCAGCCCGCTCACCTTGAGCCAGTCTGCACAGCGATCTTGCCAGGTCATCCCGATGAGATTATCGCGGTGTCCCATCCCAAAGCCATGCCCTCCGTCCTGGTAAATATGCACTTCGGCCGGCACTCCGACATCCTTCAGTGCCCGCCAGTAGACAAGACTCCCTGCAGGATCGATGTGGTCGTCTCCCGCATGCAGGAGAAAAGCTGGGCAGTGCCCCTCAGTGACAGCCACCTCCTGACTCAGACAGTTCGAGTCTTCATCGTCCAGCAGATACGCCGGATAGATCAAGACGGCAAAGTCCGGTTTGCAGTCAATGGTATCCACGCTGTCTGCCGCTTCATAGGCAGGTTCCCCGCTACAGGCAGCGGCCGCCGCGGCCAGATGGCCGCCGGCCGAGAATCCCAGGATCCCGATGCGGTTTGCCGTGATTCCCCACTCGTCAGCTCGATGGCGCACCAGACGCAGCGCGCGTTGAGCATCCTGCAGTGGAGGACGGTTGGCTTCTCCCTTCGCTCCGGCAGGAACACGATACTTGAGAAGTACACCTGTGACCCCCAGACCGGCCAGCCATTCGCAGATGCGCGTACCTTCATGCTCAATGGCCAAAATATTGTATCCACCGCCGGGGCACACGAGCACTGCCGCACCCGTGTTCTGAGCAGCAGTCGGCTGGTACACTGTGATGGCCGGTTCAGAGACGTTGGTCAGCCGGCGAATCCCATCGTCACGGTTGAGTTCCTCCTCAGGTAACTCGTTCCCACTTGCACCGGGTGCCAGGCTCGGCCAGACGGGAATCGGGGCGGAAACACCACCAACGGGCCCTGAGGTGGCCTCGAAGATGGCCGGACCGATGAGTAGAGGCAGCGATTTCGACGGAACGATCATTCGGTTATCTCCTGGCTTGAAGGTGCGAGCAGAACCTTATCCTGCGCAGAACAAGGAGGCAAACCACCCCCTCCAACTCCTCACCGCCATCGCTGGAAAAGGCCGGTCAGTCAGATAGCTTACGCCGCACTCACAACCTTCAAAGGCAGAAGCATGGACACCTCGGAGGACAACCACGCGACGGACCTGTCGGCAGGGCTCCTGCTCGGCCCTGACTCGCGTAAGCCGGCCAAGCTTGTGTGGATCGCCGCCGCCCAGCATCTCCTCGCCATGTTTTCGGGCGTGACCATGGTTCCCCTGATCGTGGCGCTTTCGGTCGGCGTGAAGCCCGAAGCTACCGTTCGCTTCATCAGCATGGCGATCCTTGTTTCCGGAATCGCCACCCTTCTGCAGGTGAACCGCCTTGGGCCACTGGGGTCCGGCTACCTGTGTGTGATGGGTTCCAGCGGGCTGTTCATCCCGCCAGCCATCATGGCCGGCAAGGCAGGTGGGCTACCCTTGATCTTCGGGATGACGTTGCTGCTTTCCCCGGTTGAGGCCGTGATGAGCCGGGCTGTGAAGCCGCTTCGGAAGCTGTGTCCACCCCACGTCACAGGCACGATCATTATGTTGGTTGGGTGCTCACTGATTCCCGTGAGCGTGAAGCAGTTGGGCGGAGGGCCTCGAGCCACCCCTTTCGCGTCCCCTCAAAGCCTGGCTATAGGGATGCTCACCCTGATCGTGATCCTTGCCGCTTCCGTCAACCGCCGACCGTTCATCCGGGCGTCGTCCATCATCATCGGGACAGCCGCCGGCTGGATCACTGCAGTGGCCTCAGGTTGCGCAGGACTGCCCAAGACAAGCGCGCAGCCGTGGATCCTGCTCCCACGTCCGGGGTGGGCAGGATGGGATTTCGACGTGCGCTTCGTACTGCCATTTGCGGTCGCGTATTTTGTCACGGGGTTGGAGACCTATGGTGACATCCACGCAATCGGTGAAATATCCGAAGGACGCGTGGAAGACGTTGACCCGAAGCGGGTCAGTGGAGGACTGCTCACAGATGCGTTGGGCAGCGCTTTGGCCGGGCTGTTCGGGACGAGTCCAAACACCTCGTATAGTGGCAATATTGCGATCGTTCAGTTGACCGGCGTGGCAGCTCGACGCGTCGGTATCCTCGTCGGAGCCGGTCTGATTCTCCTAAGTGCGACGCCCAAGCTTGGTGCTCTGCTCAGTGCCATGCCGGCCCCCGTCCTGGGTGGTGCCATGATTGGCGCTGTGGCAACGATGATCGGGATCGGCCTGCGCATCGCCGCCCGAGGCCTGAATACGAGTACCGATATGCTTGTGGTCGGCATGTCGCTCTGCGTTGGGCTGGCGACGCAGTCGGTGCCGGAACTCTTTGACCAGATGCCGGCCTTCCTGCAGTCGCTCCTCAAGACGAGCACCTGCACGGGAGCGCTCTGCGCGATTGCGCTCAATCTCTTCCTCACGAGTCGGTCACACGCTCCCGGTCCGCCAGCACCCGAAAGCCACGAGGAGCGCCCTGCCCAATGAACATCCTCTGGATCCTGGAAGACGCACTACGCCCGGACCACATGGGGTGCTATGGCTATCCCGGGAACACGACCCCGAACTGCGACCGCCTGGCTCGCGAGGGCGTACGTTTCACCAACGCCATCTCAACAGCATCTCACACACTCCCACCGATTGTCTCCATGATAACCGGACAGGATGCCGGTACGCACGGCATCGTCAATCCGGCGCGCTTCGCCAAATGGAAGTTCGAGAAGCTCTGGGAAGGGCGCAGGACGCCGCTTCACACCTTGCGCGAACAAGGCTACAAGATTGACGGCGAACTCGTCACCCGTTGGGCCCCCCTGGGCTTCGACCGAGATACCGCCGGTGACGATATCCCCGCGTATTTCGGGCAAAACCAAGACCAGAAGTGGTTCTTCTTCGCAGAGCCGTATCCGACCCATTTGCCGTACAATCCTCCCGACGAGTACTACCGCATGTTCCTGCCGCCTGAATGGCCCACCAGCAGCGACGCGGAAAAGCGCCTGGCCGTTGTCCGCAATTTCCTGATCGTTCACCCGTCAGGGGTCATCAGTAAGCTGGAAGCAGGCGAGAGTGACCCGTTACCTGATGACGACAGTGATGACGCCCACAAACGCACCGCAGGAACGGTCGATCTGCTCCCCGAGGATCGGCCGGCCGTGCTCGCACTCTACGATGGCGAGGCGCGAGTCTTCGATGACCTGGTGGGCACATGGATTCGGGCTCTGGAGGATCTGAATCTACTCGACGACACCCTGATCATCCTCACGGCTGACCACGGTGAAGAGCTCATGGAACGCGGCCATGTCGGACACTGTTCCTGCAATCTCAAGGGTACCCTCTACGACGAGTCCATTCGCGTTCCGCTGATCATGCGCTTCCCCGCCCGACTCCCGGCTGGCCGCGTGGTCAACCGACAGGTATCCCACATCGACATCATGCCCACCCTGTTCGACCTCCTCGAGCTTCCCTCGCCCCCAGACATGGATGGGCAGTCGCTCCTGCCCGTCATCGGCTCTGAAACAGCTCCTTTCCGGGAAGAGACCTTCTGTGAAACGCCACCGGCAGGGTGGCAAGCCCTCGCGCGCGACAAACGCGATATCTGGTGCCTGCGGACACAGCAGTGGAAACTCATCATGAATACGGAGTCCCCAACCGGTTTGCAGACGCTTGAGCTCTATGACCTGGTTCAGGATCCCGGGGAGACGGAATCACTCACCGCTTCCCGCCCGGACATCCTCGCAGAACTGTTGCCCAAACTTGAGGCCCACATCGCGGGTGCCGTCCAGTACGACGACTGAGCAAGCCAACGAACGCGGAAGCAGGAATCCAGAATGAATACCTCGACATCACTCCGCCCCCCTATCGCCTTCGTCCTCGCCCTGGGGGTTGTGCTGTCGCTCCCAGCCCTGGGTGAACTGCGCCGGTCCCCTGCCCCCGGCATGCTCTGGCTCGAGGACTTCGGGACGATCAACATCGCCGCGAACCCTCATGAAGGGTGGAAGGTGGGCGATCCACCCCAGGCATCCATCACCGTCCGTGACGGTACCGCCACATTCACGGAAATCGGTCCACGGACCTACTTTGCAGTCCTGCGCTACGTCCCCTTCGACCTGGTTGCGGACGGAGAAGGCTACCCCTACCTGCAAGTCAAACTTGCCGAGGCCCCCGGGCGCATCAGTGTCAACAACGCGTCGACCGGAGGAATGGTCTTTGGCACCGGAGTCTCCGGTGCCGGCCTCTACTCCGTTGATCTGCGGCACTGCACGTCACTCGCAGAGCGGGGGAAACCCGGGGAGTTTGGCCTCGTATTCATGGTGACTGGCCCCCGCGGCCGGGAGCCGGGACCGGAGACAAGAATTGACTGGATTCGCTGTATCCGGAGTGGACAGGACAATATCGAGGTCGAGCTGAACGACCAACAAGCCGAGGGACAGCCGGGGCATGAGTTCATCTCCGTGGGAGACGAGCTCAAGCTGTCCGTTATGACCTCATCACCATGCGAGAAACTCGTGTTCCGGTTCCTGGACACACGCACACAAAAGTCCGTCCGCGTAGACGGCAAGGAACGCTTCCCCGCAGTAACGGATCCCGACTACCAGGGAACAATGTGGCGCGTAGACATCCCCGTCACCATGGACTCTAACCGCACATTCAAGACATGGTCAATCGCCAAGGGAGCAATCAAGCGCAATATGGCCCGAGTTCTGGTCGTGGCTGAGCTGGCAGGCGGGCGTGTTCCGAAGCTGATGGGGCATGTCCCCGCAAGTTGGGATCTCACCCCCGAGACGGGAGGCGGCCTCCCGGGCGGTGTGAAGGCGAAAACCGTTGACGAACTCCTTGCCGGGGAAGTGATGCTGGCGAGCGACTTCAACGGCCACTCACGGCCATGGCAGGCGATCGCGGGGAACCAGTGGGTACTGCTCCGCGAGCGCTTCGGGGAACTCAGCGACTCCCCCGGCCCCGAAGGAGACGGTGTGTGGGCCAAGGGCGGCGAGGATTGGTGGGATGACTACCTGTTCACGGCGGAGATGGCCGAGGAGATGGATGGAGCCGGCTCAGTGTTCCTGGCCGTTCGCTTCCAGGACCCCAAGAACTACTACGCGCTCGAGTGGCTCGCCTCGAGTAAGGACTCGCTTCGTCTCATCCGCTGCCGCGCAGGAACCCGGTACGTCCTCGCGGAGTCGACCGGCTATGAGTTAAAGACCTTCCCTTTCACTCTCGGGGTTTCAGTGGCAGGTGACCTGCTCACCGGCTACCTGAATGGCCAACCGGTCGTCACCGGCTGGGCCGGCGACTTCCCCAAAGGCCCGGCCGCAATCGGCGAGATGGGGCGGAAGGTGCTGTTGGACAACGCCAAAGTTACCCGGATTGTGTCCGACCGGAAGCGCTCGAAGTTCCTGCGCGACCTGGCGTTCTCCTACGGGCTTCGCGCCCGGTATTTCCTGCGGGATACCGGCCCGCTGGGCCTCCCGTTCACGTTGCGCAACGATGGCAAAAAGCCATTCGAGAGGGTGCATCTTCGCATCCACTTCGGCGAAGCGTGGCAAGGCCAGGAGCTGTTGACCCAAGATCCCACCGACAACCCGCTCCTTCCCCCTGTGGAACAGGAAATCCCCACGCTTTCCCCCGGAGAATCGGTAACCATCACGTTTCCGCTGAACACGCATTTCCTCAAGACCGGCGAATACACCCTGGCCGCACGACTGAGCCTCCCGCGGCAAGGCCTGACCCGCGACGAGGTAGTCGCCATCGGCATCGCCCGCAACTGGAATGGCGACCGTTTCAACTACTTCACCTGGGGGCTTCCACGAGACGAGGACGTACTCGCGGATTACGCTGCCCACGGCCACACCATGGGCATTGGCGGCGGCCGAGCACGCCCCATAGACTGGCAGTTCGCGGGCAAACCGGTCCCCGAGGATGCTCAGCCGCGTTACTTCGGTCCCAAAGACCGCGACTCCAGTTTCCATACCTTCGATCTGGCCCTGAAACATGGCATCATTTCGGGCACCAACCTGCAGACGAACCACGGAAAGTTCTTCCCCGAAGACGTCTACGGCAAGACCAGCAACGGTTCCAAGACAAAGCTCCCCCTCCCCTACGCCCCCGCCTTCCACGACTTCTCCGTCAACATGGCTCGCACCTACGCCGCCGAGAACAGTCCATACCCCGGCTACCGACTCATGAACCTGAACACCGAGACGGAGAACCACAACTCGCCGGACTACTCCGACGCCGGCCTGGCCAGAGCCAAGGCCGAGTATGGCGAGACTCCCCCTCCCCTCGCGACCAGCTCCTATGCACTCCCGCACACTGAGGTAGATGGTCTGGCACAGCACGGCATCATCGATGACAAACACCCCCTCCTGCGCTTCTACAGGTGGTTCTGGCTGCACGGTGAAGGCTTCAACGAACTCAGCGGTGACATGGCCAACGCCATCCGGGAGGTGGCCCCACGCGCATTTGTCTTCCATGATCCCGCCGAACGCATGCCGTTCTTCCGCGATCGACACCGCGATGTCCACCTCTGGGACTGGACCTACACCACCCCGAATGCCCTCACCATTCCCTTCAAGATCGACGTCCTCAACGCCATGGCCAAGGCGCCCTTCAACCAGGTCACCAACTACGTCCAGGTCCTATGGAAAGCCACCATCGTCAGCCCGGAAAACGAGTGTCCGTCGGCATCAATAATCCGGCTCGGGCTCCTCTATTCCACGAGTCGCCAAGTCTGTGCAGCAGGGCACTGGAACACCGGTTGGATGCGGGATCCGCAGAACCTCGACCGTTGGGAAGGTGTCAAACGTCTGCACGAAGAGCTTTGGCGTCCCTTGGGACCAACCCTCACCAACCTATCCCATGACACTCCCGCAAAGATCGCGTTCCTTGTCTCACACACCAATGAGCTCTTTGCGGCCAAGTTCCGTGGTAAGTGGCAGAAGTTCAGCGCCTATGCCGGCTGGTGGGAAGCCTTTGCCCGAGCCGGGATCAGCGTCAACATCGTGTTCGAGGAAGACGTCGCAGAAGGCAAGCTGGCCGGCTATCGAGCACTCTTCATCCCCTTCGGCGAAGTCATCAGCAAGAGTGCCCATGACGGCATCACGGCCTTCGCCCAATCGGGGGGCCGAGTCGTCGCGGACAGCAATCTCGGGTTCCCGGTGGCGGGTGTGACCATTATGAAGAACTCCCTGGACCACTGCGTCTACCCGCAATGGGCGTGGCGCACCGTGCGCCACGGCCGTGGAGTGAATGCCCAGGAGAGAATCGCCCGGATGTGGGCCGCAACCGAGGAAGTCGAGAAAATCTTCGCCCAAGAGAGAGTAGACTGCCCCACCCCGAACGTCCCATGGCTCGTCATCAACCAGCGGAGTTTCGAAGACATTCGCTACGTGTTTGCCGTCAACGACAAACGGTCGGCAGGCAATCAGGTCGGCCAGTATGGTGTCATGCTCGAGCAGGGAGAGCCGCTCACGGCCTCGGTCACGGTCCCCAGGGCAGAACACGTGGCGGCCGTATACGACCTGACGGACTCGACCAGGACGCCCTTCTCACGAGAGGGAGAAAATGTGACCTGGGAAGCCGCCTATGCCCCGGCTTCCGCGAAGCTGTTCGCCTTGCTCCCGCAGGAAATAGGCAGCCTGCAGCTGACCGTCCCGGAGACAGCCCAGACAGGATCCCCTGCAACGCTGTCCGCCCGAATCCTCGATCCGAGCGGGAACGCCGTCCGAGGCGTCGTCCCGCTCGAACTCGAACTCCGTGATCCCCAGGGCGCACGCTCAGAGTTCAGTGACACGTTTACCGCAAAGAACGGAGCGTGGGAAAAGGTGATCCGGATCGCTCTCAACGATCGCCCCGGGACGTGGCAGGTCACCCTTCGAGAACGAGCATCAGGGCAGACGAAGACACGGTATTTCAAGGTCCTGGCGAAGCCCCTTCCCCCCTCCCGGGATTGAGCTACATCACGCACGCGAACACCTCGGCAGTACGCCTGTCGAGGTAGCGTCAAAAGTTCTATGAAAACAATGAAGAGAGACTGAGCCGGTATGGAGAATGGTGTGGTTTACCATGACGCTTGCTACCGGGCAAGTTCAGATCCGGCATAAAGCCGCTCGTTCCTCGCTATTTATTCCGTT
>JABHEG010000131.1 GCA_018676675.1 Lentisphaerota bacterium | reverse complement strand
CCCCGCAGGGGCCCACACTCCCAATCCCTCTTTCCGGTATCCGTGGAATCAGTGTAATCCGTGGTCAGTTCCTTGGGTTGTTCTCAGGGGTAACGTGGGTGTGTCATTGGCACTCGCGTTTGCCCCGTGAACGCATACGGGCGTGATGTAGGGATCGTTGGCTGAGATCGACGGGCCAAAGACGTGCACCCCCGCGTGCAGACCGGCAGCGTGGATCTTCGCCACAGCGCGTTTCAGGCTCGGGAGACCTTCCGCAAAGCTCTTGGTGTTGACATCGAAGTGTCCATGGTTGGCGAGCCAGGAGTTCTTCAGGATCATGATCGTCCCGAACCCACCGATCTTTGCGTACTCAATAAGCGTATCGATGTCACGCTCGTGTACACTGACTGCGAAGAGATAGGATCTCCGGGCGGCGTCCGAATCACGCGCCCAGGTACCCTCAAGCATTGGGCACGGCAGGCCGTTCATGCGCTCGGCCTCCATGATTGCCGTCTTGAACTGCTCCGCCGGTGCCGCGACCAGTGCGAAGGCCGCACCGACCATCTTCCGGGTGCGGTAGCACGAACTGCGCAGACCTTGTACAGACCCGGACCGCGTTGTCGCTCGGTTGCAGGTGTTCACGGTCGTTCCGAAGAGGCAGGCCCCAAACTCGTTGTCATAGGTTCCATTCATCGCGTGGGCCACCGTCTTGAGGCGCGTGACCGCGAACTCAATGTCAAGCCGATCGACATCTTCAGGCTGTACGTCCACGACCTCGAAGAGGAAATGGTGTGGTCGGACTTGGACGCGGACAGCAGCGCGGATTTCCTGGTCGAGGAAGCGCAGGTTGAGCAGGTCTCCATCCCGGTTCACGGTCAACACAGGCGACTGCGAGCCGTTTCGTATAGCGGTGAAGAGTGGGAATGGGGCGAGATCCGGGCGGTAGTCCCGGCCTGTCTTCCTGCAGATTAGACCGGCAAGCACGCCGGTGGGCGTGATGTTGAGTCGGGCGACATCGTTTTCCCAAACGTGTGGCTCTGCATGCGGATCCGCTGCAGGCATGTCCATGCGCGTCAGCGAGACGGCGTCGATCTCGACCGACTTTCCGGTGGGGACGCTCAGGGCAAGTCCGGACTTGGTGTACCCGTCGCCGCTGGGCTGATAGAGACCGGTGACCGGGCGCCATGTGTCGTCCTTTGACGTACCTTGCGCGACCACGAACGTGCGCATCGGTCCCTTGTCGAAATACTCGTATACATAAAGCTGCGCTGTTCCGTTGCGTATCCATGCGCTGAAGCGGTACCAGGTTCCGGCCTCGAGGCCTGAGTGGAGTTGGTAGAGATGTGGAGCGCGTGGTGCGTTACTTGTGATGCGAATGCACCGCTTCCCCTCATGTGTGGCAGCGGTGATGACATCCAGTTTCCCCGAATGGTGTGTGTTGAGGCTCCACTGGTCGGGGGCGAGCGGCGGGGTGCCGAGCTGCCAGTTGGCACATATGCCGTCCGGACCAACGCGCATCTCTTGCGTAGCTTCGAACCCGCCGTTCAGCAGCAGGTTTGGGGGCTGGGCATATGCGGGACCGAGGACCAACATGGCAAGCAGGGCTGATGCCCGTCTGAGGCCACGGTGGAACGGCATGTCGAGTGTCATGGCTTTTCCTCTCGAATTCTTCTCGCAGTCAACAGCGTGACTCCTGCGGTCGCCTCTGCACAGGTTCCTTGCATCCCCTCGGCCTCCACACTATCCTCTCTTACCATGGTAGGAAAGCCCCGGAGCGCCCCCCATTTTTCTTCGGCGGTGGGATCTTCCCGGCACAACGAGGCGACCGTGAGTGAACTGGCTTCTCGACAGAATGAGGAAATGCACAGCACGGATGAGGCGAGTGCTGGCTGACCTCGCGAGGGGCTCTGTCGACTCGTCCTGTTTGCCCGTTCCACAAGTCTACAGTGCCGCACTCTGTCTTGTCCTGACGCTTAGCCTGAGAGCAGGGGTGGTCTACGATTCGGCAACAAACACCATGGTTGTGGACAACTACCCGGAAGCGGTTCCGTGTACACCACACGTTTTGGCCCGGGTTGATCGTTTCAACGGCTGGGACAAGGTCCGGATCGATGACACCGGCATGGTGGTGACGGTTGGTTGCCACCTGCAGATCGGCCTTAATAGCGGACACGAGACACACTTCCAGCTTGGCGACGAAGGGCGTCCACGGGAGACGTTGGTCGTGGATGGGCACGTGATCGTCCATCCTTTCCATATCCATGGGCTGAATGAGTGGATTCCCGAGCGTCGTGTAATCCGGTTGCAGCTTGGGAAGCCGGACGCTCCATCCGTTCGACCAACGCTCAGGATCTCTGCGGGCGATGGTCGAGCGCACGGCCTTTACATCAATCGGATCCCCTTGCCGGACGGGACACTCAAGCATGCTGACGTGTGGAGTGTAGGCGGGCAATTGCACGTGTACGGGGGCACCATCACGGCTGCGAGCCCGAACCGCGCGCATGCGTTTGGGGGAAGAGGATCATTGAGTCGGCATGTCCTCATGTACGGAGACTCAGTGGTTCTGAGGAACGCCACCATGTCGTGGTTCAAGGGCGTTGCGACTTTTGGGCTGCAGAAGGAGCGGGCCACGGTCGAGAACACGGTATTCGAGTACGGCAGCTGCGCGATGATCAACGGCGGGTGGGTTGCGACCGGGTGCGTCTTCCGCCATCTGGACAGAGCCATTGGTGATTACGGCGGGGCGCTCAATGCTCGCCTGGTCAACTGCCGCTTCGAGAACAACACTCACAACATTGTGATGCGGTTCAGAGGTAGTCGGGTGGTGGCCGTGGACTGTGAGTTCGGTACGCCTGCGAAACCCGACTCTTTCGTTAGTCGGTACGCACGCAAAGAGGCGGGACCAACGCCACCGATGCTGGTGCTTCAACGTCATGTCAGGATCAGGACCGTGGATGCCCGGGGTGATCCTGTCCCCGGCGTCAAGATCAGCGCGTCCTGCAGAAACCCGATCCCTGGCGACGTGATGTGTGTGAGCAGCTGGGAGGGGAAGACGGGGCAGGACGGTGTCACACCCGGCCCTGCAGCGCAGGACGCCGTGTTGCTCACCGAGTCGCGCATGACGGTCGGGGCAACGCCGACAGAACCTCTGGTGACCGTGTTCAGCTACCGAATCGCGGCGGAGAGGTCGGGTTGGTTGCCCGTCTCGCGCTCCGAGTATCGTCCCACGTCGAGTTGGGAGACCGTGACCCTTGTTTTGCAGAAGAAGTGAGGACCAGTGATGAACCAGCACACCAGTCTCTTGAGGACGCGAGGGCGGCAGATGGGCGTGGTCATCCTCACAGCCGTCCTTGCCGGTTCCATCGCCTGGTCAGCGTTGCCGGCCTCGCCCGTGCTGACTCTATCGGTAAGCCCATCGCCTCCTGTGATCGACGCTGTTCTGGACGATCCGTGCTGGCGGGCCGCAGCTGTCGTACGGCACTGGCATATCATCGAGCCGAATGGCATTGCCGGGTCTACTGGCGCACACCAGGCTTGGGTCGCTGTGGACCATTCCTGGCTCTACATCGCGTTTCGTGTTGCCCATCCGCGCTCTGACTTCATCGAGCCGCGCGCCACTGAACGCGACGGCCGGGTGCAGATCGAGGACTGCGTCAAGGTTCTGTTCGACCCTGGCACCGGGCTGAAGCCATGGTACCACCTCCGTTTGAGCGCAGGGAATGTCCAGGCTGACCAGCGCAATATCCCACCCTCGAGTTACGACAAGACGGGCTTCAATATCCCGTGGCGTTCAGCGACACGGATCACGGAAACGGGTTGGGAAGCGGAGATGGCTGTGCCTCTCTGTCTGATGATGGACATGGGCGATCCGGATCCAGCTCACGCCCGACTGAACCTGTTGATCCACTCGCTGATCCCCGTTCTCGACGGGAACGGTGTAAGGGTCGACGAACGCCGTGAGCTGGTCAGCTGGGCGCCGGTGGTGCACCACTTCTGGAAAGCGCCGGAGCGATTTGGACACATAAGGGGGCTGGAGCACCTTCAGGTCAGAGCTCCCTTCCTGCCCTTCCTCGGTGGGGCCAGAGTTGGTGGATACTACGAACGCGATGATCGGCAGTGGTACGATGTGACGGCTGAACTCCGGGCCTTGACGGGCCGCGCCGGCCGAGTCGCACTCATCGTCCGGGACGGCACGGGTGACGAGACGGTGCGGGAACACCGTTCTGAGCATCACGTTGAGGCCGGAGCAACGCGTCGGATCACGTTGCCAGTCCCGGTAACGGCTTTGCGGCGCCGCACGGTCAGTGTCCGCGTCTGCGATCCGGGATCCGGCGAAATCTGGCAGGAAGCCGGCGTGAGTAACACAGCCCAGCTCAACGCCATGAGCGCCTACGTTGGCCGCTCGTACTACACCACTGAGACCAATGCCGTGGCCGTCTGCCGTATTGGGCTTCCGGCGGCTTCGCTCGCGACCGCCCAGCTGCGGGCGATCGATGAAGATTCCCGCGAGTTAGCGCGGCAGACCGCTGTACAGCCGAACACCCGTTTCCCCATACCACTCGCATCTCTGGCGTTGGGGACACACCGCATCGTCATCGAACTGCGTACAGGGGGGGGAGCCCTGTTGGCTGTGTGCGAGGAGCGGATCACCAAGCGCCGGCCCAGGCCTGGACGTGAAGTGAAGGTTGACCGCGAGAACCTGAACGTACTCAAGGATGGTGAGCCGTTCTTCCCGTACGGCGTGGTCAAGGTGAACTCCGGGCCAACGCATGAAGAGCATTTTGCCAGGATAGCGGCCGCAGGCTTCAACAGCTTGATCGCCTGGAGGGATCTTAAGCCGGAGGAAATCGTCGGCTACCTGGAGGGAGCGGCTCGGTATGGACTGCAGGTCGTCGTTTACCCCGACCGTGGTGCGCAACTCGTCCCGCTGGACGACCCGGCTTCGTATCTTGGGGCTGAGCTGATGGAGACGTTCAAGACGTTCAAGGCCTTCAAGTATGACGAAGAGTCCGGCGTGTTGTACGGCAAGCCGATGAAGGCGCTTCGCCTCTATCCGCAGTTCACCAAACTCGGGTTCCAGCAGGGCACACGCCTGTTTATGGACGCAACTCGAAAGAACCTGGATCGCTATCTGTCCTTTATCGACAAGGCCAAAGGGCAGCCGAATCTACTCGGGTACGTGCTGTTTGACGAGCCCATCATCCAGAGCATCGATCAGGCTGCAGTCGGCCGTTTCCTCTACGCCGCCTACAATCAGACCGATGGATATCACCCGATCCTGACCAACTACTCTTCGCACATTCCCGATGTGCCACACGCCACCTCTTTCCTCGATATCCTCTGCATTGACCCCTACTGGATGCCCGGCAGTCACGAAACCCGCGGCCGGCACTCCATCCATTTTGTGGCTCACATGACCCATCGCCTTCGGCGCCGGTCCGAGCGAGACCGCAAAGTGCCCTGGGTGATGCCCATGCTCGAGTACTACTCCGGCATGTGGCGACGCTTCCAGCTGCCTGAAGAGCAGCGCTGTCAGACCTATCTTGCCCTGATCCACGGTGCGAAGGCCATCTACTACTACCTGTACTGGGCGTTTACCCCGCAGATGTGGGATGCCCTCACTGATCTTGCCGGGCAGATGAAGAGACTCGGACCGGCGGCACTGCAGCCGTCGCTGCCTCAGAACGTGGTCTGCACTCCGGGCGTCTACAGTTTCGATGAAGGCCGCTTTCCTGATGTTCAGGCGCGCCTGTTCCGACGCCCGGATGGTGGTTATCTCCTGCTGAGCACCAATACGCGGTCTTACCCGGTCGACGTGGAGATGACGTGCGCATTGCTACCCAATGGGGCCATCGTGCGGCGTCTCTTTGGGGAGGGCGCGTGGACCGTTGGGAACGGGCATTTCTCCGAGCAACTTGAGCCGTTCGCCACGCGAGCCTACGCCTTCGAGGCCCCCGCCCCGGCCCCGACCATGCCGGTCGATGTGACCGTCAAAATGAAACCGCATCCGGACAAGGCGCCAGAGGTCACCCCTTCCCCACGCCGATTCACCGGTGAGAGAAAGAACATGATCGCGAACCCAAGCTTCGAGGAAGCTACGCTGCCCGGTTGGCCGGATTTCTTCAAACCGATCCAGTATCGGGCCGGTTCGTTGGGACGTGAGTTCGTGCTCGACACCGGGAACGCCTACCACGGTCAGCGCTGTGTCAAGCTCGTCAGCGACGGGAAGCTGAATCCGACGCTGTATTTCCACGAAGGCGATGCCAGTCACAACGACCCATACACCGGAGCCGCGGACGTCGAGTATGTGCTCTCTGCTTACATGCGCGCCGACCACGACGGTGTGCGCGTTCGCCTCAAAGCCAAGATAGGGCGCGGAGATGCCAAGCTGACCACCGAATGGACACGCTATGACTGGAAGGTGACGCTGCCTTCACGTATCTATTTCATCACTAATCCCACCCGCGAAGGTCCGGCAACGGTCTGGATCGACGCCTTGCAGTTGGAGAGCGGTGACAAACCCACTACGTTCGAACCGTGAGGACTTGGCCGGGCCCGTGGTGACGGATCAGGGACGGGATCGGTACCAGGACTTTTGACAGTTGGCGAGTCGGTCACCAACCACCAGCCATGCACCACCAACGTCAAGCGGCAACGTACGGGCCCGACTCGAATGAGGCGAAGCTCAAGCACCTCGCTCCTGCGAGGCGGCTGCGTCAACGTGGGAGGCGGTGCCACCCGCCGATTGCTTGGTTTCCGGCCTGGGGACAAAGATCGGGGCGTGGCAGCCCCTCCCACCTTGAAGGGCTGCCAAGTTCCGCCTCATTCGGGCGGATCCCAAGCCTTGCAGAGGAGCTTAGGAGATGACCGTAACGTCATATAGGCCGAACGTCGCGTCGAACGTCGCCACTGGGATGGCTTTGTTCCGCGCATGCGCGATGGTGATGCGGTCGAACGGATCGGCGTGATGGTCAGGTAGGATCACAGACTGGTAGACCAAGAAGAGGAGAGCGGCGTGAACATCTATATCTTCGTGGACATGGAAGGGATCAGCGGGGTGTCTGGCAGCGAGTTTGTCACTGCGGCAGGCAAGCTCTATCAGACGGGGCGGCAGTACTACACACAGGATGTGAACGTCTGTGCGCGGGCCTGTTTCGATGCCGGGGCCTCCGCCGTGATTGCTCGCGACGGACACGGCGGCGGGAACCACATGCTTTGGGACCAACTCGATCCGCGTATCGAACTCGTCCAAGGGCCTACCGGGGCGGTACGCATGGCCGGCCTGGAGGAGTGTGACGCCCTTATCCTTCTCGGCTACCATGCCATGGCGGGCACGCCCGGGGCGCTGCTCGAACACAGCTATTCCTCGAAGGCCGTTCAGAACATGTGGCTCAACGGTCGCCCTGTCGGTGAGATCGGGATCGATGCTGCCATCGCCGGCGATTACGGTGTGCCGACGATCATGGTCTCAGGTGACAACTATGCCTGTGCCGAGGCCGAGAACTGGATACCTGGGGTCGTGCCATGTGTCGTCAAGACCGGACTGGGATGCCAGGCGGCACGGTTGCTTCCGATGGAGAAGGCCCACCAACTGATTCGGCAACAGACGACCGCAGCAGTTGCGCAGTTGGGCACCATCGAGCCCCTGGTGGTCGATAGACCCGCGACCGTTAGGCGGGAGATGGTGGAGCGGCTGCCGGTGCCGAGCGCCCGGCCTGGAGTGACAATTGTCGACGGACGGACCTACGAGGTCAGCGGTGACACCGTCGAGCGTGCGTTCTTCGCCACTGTCTAAGGTCGAACGATCATTACGGGAGAGTGCGCCATGTTGAACCAACGCCTGTTTCGCTGGAGGAGTTTCGCCGCGCCCGTTCGGGGTGCGCGGCTTGGGTTGGCCCTGTCGCTCGTCGTTGCCTGTTCCTCTCTCGCCCAGGCTCCCACGGCCGCAGATTTCGTTGTGGCGACCGATGGCGATGACGCCAACTCGGGGACCCGGACCAAGCCGTTTGCCAGTTTGGCTCGAGCGCAGGTTGCCGTTCGCGAGCTCCGCAAGAACGCAGGCACAGGTCACATCCTCGTGCTTGTGCGGGGCGGAGAGTACGCGTTGTCTGAGAAGGTCGTTTTTGGTCCCCAGGACTCCGATGGAAGGGGTGGGACCGTGACCTTTGCCGCTTATCCGGGCGAATCTCCCGTTTTCACCGGGGGCCGTCGGCTGAGCGGCGCCAAGCTGGGCAGTGACGGAATCTGGCGCCTTCGCGTGCCGGACGGCCCGGCCGGAACGTGGAGGTTCGAGCAACTCTACGTCAACGGGCGCCGGGCCGTCCGGGCTCGTTCACCCAATCAGTTTCACTACTATGTGGAAGGGAAAGTCGCGCCGCCGCCAGACCCGAAGACCGGGACGTCTCCAAAACACAATCGGTCTCAGTTCCGTGCTCGAGTCAAGGACGTCAAACCCCTTCTCGGCTTGTCCGGCCCTGAACTGGCGCGGGCCTGCCTGGTGGCGTATCACTCGTGGGAGGTCTCGCGTCATCGGGTCACCCACGTGGAACCGAAAACGGGCGTCGTGGCCCTGACCGGTCCCTACTGTCACGGCTTCTTTCACTTTGCCAACGACGAGCGGTATCACATCGAGAATATCGCCGCTGCCCTTGATGCTCCGGGCGAGTGGTTTGTGGATGGCACCGGCGTGCTCGCCTATGTCCCACTGCCTGGCGAGGAGACTGAAGCACCGGAGTTTGTTGCACCCATCCTGGACGGGTTTCTGGACTTCCTCGGTCGTCCTGAGCCCGGGGGGGCGGTGTCCGGAATTCGCTTGCGGGGCCTCACATTCCGGCATGCCGGGTACGCGCTGCCGGAGGAGGGGGAGAGCAGCCCCCAGGCGGCTTCCAGAATCCCGGCTGTGATCATGGCGGACTACGCCCGTGACATTGTTATCGAGGATTGCGTTGTGGAGCACACGGGGACCTACGCGGTGTGGTTTCGGGACGGTTGCCGCGACTGCATGGTTCAACGTTGTCTCCTCCAGGACCTTGGGGCGGGTGGTGTTCGCATCGGTTCGGTCGACTTGCAGCGGGCTTCGGATCCCCTGCATGCCACGAGCCACATCACTGTCGACAACACCATCATCCGGGATGGCGGCCATCTCTGGGGCGGCGCCATCCCCGCGTACATCGCGCACAGTGGGGACAATCGAGTCACCCACAACGACATCTCGGCGTTCCCGTATTCCGGGGTCTCGGTCGGCTGGCGTTGGGGCTACGGCAACGTGCCCTCGGTACGCAACACGATCACCCACAACCATATCCACCATCTCGGTGGCGTGCTCGCGGACATGGGAGGGATCTACACGCTTGGCGAATCTCCCGGCACGGTCCTGGCGTACAATCTGATCCACGACATCGACGGCTATGGCGCCAGCAGTATGAGCGGGATCTACAATGATAACAGCACGACGGACATGCTCATCGAGAACAATCTGGTCTACAACGTGCGCGAGGGTGGCTACAAGTTCGGCAGTGGCCGCGATGTGCTCGTTCGCAACAACATCTTCTGTGCCGGTCGCAACGCGTTGACCTACTTCTGCATCTACTACCCTGAACGGGACAAGCACCTCGGGGTGACGCTCGAAGGCAACATCCTCTACGGCAGCGGCAAGAGCCTGCTCGGAGGGTACAAGGATCTGGAGGACTTCGTTGCGTTCCAGAAGAACTTGTACTGGCAGCCATCCGGGGAGGCACTGGACTTCCGCGGAAAGACGTTTGAGGAGTGGCAGGAGAGCGGCCGCGATGCCGGTTCAATCGTGGCCGATCCCGGATTTCGCGATCTCGCTGGCGATGACTATCGGCTCATGTCGGGATCGCCTGCGACGACGATCGGTTTCAAGCCCTTCGACATATCGAGCGCGGGAGTCTACGGCTCGGCAGCGTGGCAGCGTCGAGCCCAGGAGTTCGCCTACACGCCTATCGCGTTCCCACCCCCGCGTCCGCCGACTACCTTCGCGGATGACTTCGAAGATGGAGGCCCGGACCGTGTTCCCATCGATGCCAACGTGCACGTGGAAGGGAAAGGAGACGCAATTTGTGTGACTGACGAGACCGCCGCGAGCGGCCGGCGGGCGCTGCGTATCACGGATGCGCCAGGACTCAAGTACGGATTCAATCCTCATTTCTTCTACCGCCCGGGACACGTGGAAGGCATCTCCACGTTGAGTTTCGACCTGCGAGTTGAGGAAGGGACCAAGATGTACCACGAGTGGCGCGAATACCCCGGGAAGCCGTACTTTTACACTGGACCACGTTTCAGCGTTGTGGAAGGCACATTGCGGGTTGCGGGTCGCGAGCCGTTGCCTCTTCCCAAGAGGGAGTGGATGCACATAGAGATCACGGTGGGGCACGGCAAGGAGGCCACGGGCACGTGGGAATTGCACCTTGCCGTTCCCGGGGAGCAACCGGTCGCATTCCGGGGCTTGTCGAACGGCAGCCCGGAGACGACCAAGTCCACCTGGATCGGGTTCGTCAGCGATTGCCTCGGCGAGGCCACGTTCTACCTGGACAACATCCGGCTGAGCAGCTCGCTGGATCGGTGACCTGTGGATCCGCCTGGCCTGGACGGTAAGCTGGCTTGCAGAACTGAAGGCGCTTCTTAGGTTTGCATGGAATGAGCCGCCTCCATGGGGCCCGGTAACAGGATCGCCAAAGGTCTACGACATCGTCCATGCCTGTGGAGAAAAGCGGATGATCACCTCACACTCATGTTCACCAGGTCTCTCCCTCGTGTTGACCACAGCGCTGCTTTCAAC
Organism: Lentisphaerota bacterium; assembly: GCA_018676675.1. GTDB lineage: Bacteria > Verrucomicrobiota > Lentisphaeria > Oligosphaerales > JABHEG01 > JABHEG01. The sequence goes on along the minus strand of JABHEG010000131.1, from coordinate 13,575 downwards.
GGGGTGTCAGTCGGTCACCGGACGAGAGGCGCGTCTTCCAGCGTCGCCCCTCGACCATGGAGGGGCTGAGATCGGCGCTGCGGGGCCGGTCGCCGTACGGCCCCGGGAAGCGCCGGTTGTCTATCGCCTGCCCTTTCAGAGCGAACGTGAACTGTGGGGCTACAACCCGCGATTCATGCCGACCAGCGCCGTGGCATTCGGCCTCAACAATCGCCCATTCATACGTGCTTCCAGGCCGGACCGGGATGCCGGTGACGGAACCGAGGACGGGTTCATTCAGACCCTCGGCAGCACGGGACGCTGGGGTGCGCATTCCATTACGGATATTCTCGGGCATGAGCTGAATGCATCTCAGGTGTCGATCGCGACGGGAGTCAGGGCCTATGACACGCGGGTCGTTTGCGACAACGTCGGCGATCTTTACGCTTTGGTCCGTGTACTTGAGCCTGTGAAGGGCTGGTTCCTCTTGCATCGCCCTGCTGATTCCGGAACCTGGTCTGTCTACGAACTGGCCATGGGCGGTCGACTGGAGCGAACAGATCCATACCGTGGGGGACAACGCCCCCCAATGATCGTGGGCCATGCTGACGGACGACTTGCGCTGACTTGCCTTGAGAAGACGACTGACGGAACGCTCACCATCGGGGAAGCCATCCGTTTTGCACCGGGCGGTAGCGGGTTGAATCCCGCGCATTCGGGGGCTGGTCCGGTAGCCGCAACAGTGGGTGACATGACCTATCTCGTTTGTGCCGGAACTCAGCCTGTTCGGAAGAACGATGTGCCGACCAATGGCGCTCCATTCCGCAGCCCCAAGCTGGCCGAGGCTGAAGCCGGCCCCCATCATCCAGGGACACCTCAGTACGTGGTCTGCTACGACCACCCGACCGGAATGGTCACGGACCCTGTCCTGCTCGGGTTCGGCCAGAATCCCTACACCCCGAAGCCTGATAACCACAATGGGCCGGCCATCGTCGCTGACAGCCGAGGGCTCCTTCACGTCGTGCTTGGGGCCCACCAGCACAACTTCTGGTATGTCCGGTCGATGAAACCGAACCCCCAGGGCAAGGGGGATTGGAGTAACCCCGAGCCCCTCGGCTTCCGGCGACGCTATGATTGCGGGTTGACTTACGTCGCCTTGGTGATTGACAGTCGAGACCGACTACACCTCGTCGCGCGCAACGTGTCCCGAGGCCATGACAGAGACGGAAACCCTCTGCCGGCAGATGAGATGAACGCGGACAGCATGATGCGGACACTGGACTACTTCCGTGGCTCAAGGCAGGCTGACGGCTCCTGGAAATGGGAGGAGAAGGGCGCGCTCGTGATGCCTCTCTGGCACCGGAGGTACAGCATCTTCTATCACAAGCTGGCAATCGACCGGAAAGACCGGTTGTTCCTGACTTACAGCTATTTCGGGGCACAGCTTTCTGATGAGGCCACGGTAGTCTACCGAGAGAAGTGGCCTGGGGAGAAGATCCCAGATCCGCCTCTCAAGGGAATGTGGATGAGGCCTCATGATCCGGCCATTCTCATGAGCAGCGACGGTGGGGATACCTGGCGTCTTGCGCTGACTCAGGACTTCGCTGCGGGAGCATCCGGGACATCATTTGGGCGTTGAGACTCCCGCGGTGACAGCAAAGAACGACACGCAGCTGAATGACGCTGAACCACAGTCAAGAAAGCGCCGAACATGACTGATCCTGCGAAGCACTTCGTGCTCTTCTTTGCGTTGATCACTGCGTCGGGGTGCGCGTCTCGCCATGGCGGCGACCTGCGGCCTTCCTCGGGCAGTCCGGCAGGTGACCTGGATCCACAGTTCTGCTTCGATGATACCCGGTTGTTGAGTACGGTGTGCGCTCCAATCAAGCCGGTCATGCCTGAGCGGTTGTTCACCCCTGTTATGCAGGAACGCATTCGGGAGGGCACCGCGGGAGCCCGTAGGTTCTTTTCGGCCGTCCGTGACCCCGTTGCCGGGTCACGCTGGCTGGCGGTGCCTGAAGCGCGTTGGCGGGAAATGATTGTGAAGCACGCCCCGTTGACGCTGACACGGTGTGGCGGGACCTGCCCGTTCTGTGGCAAACGCCTGTCCAGGGTGAGCTGCGACATGATCCAGAGCCCCTTTGTCGGGCAGACTGCCTGCTGTAAGGCAACCGTGTATGGTCGCGAAGCGGATATGCCGCCCGACTATCCAGCCATCCCGAACCATGTCGAGGTCGTCCCTCATCTCGACGGCACAGACGTCGAGTACCGTTTCCACGTTCCTGTCGGGGCTGAGAGCGATCGATCCCGTTGGTTCTTTCCGGCTGGTGAGCTCTGGTGGGCCCGCCTCAATGCGCTTGTCTATAGCGTCATCCCGGACTTGACGGCCCGGGTGCTGCTACTGGACGATGCCGAGGCCGTGGAGGCGCTCACCGTGATCCTCGACTCCCTGGCGGAGGTCTATCCGGGCATGCCCTTTTTCGCCCTGACGCGACCGGTCGGCCTGGCTCGGTGCCGCGACCTCATTCCCGGGAGCGATTCCTCGGCATTGATCACCAAGGCGACGTGGGATGTCGAACTGGAACGCCGTCGACGTGACCCCGGGACCTTCGCGACCTGGGACACTGCCTTCTTCAAGCTGCATTATCCCTACGGACATGGATCCGACGGCGACCTCATTCCTCACGGGATCCTGGCGGAGGGATTCGCTGCCATAAGACATCATCCGGTTTTCCGGAGGCACAGCCTTGCTCTGAACGGCGATGCTGCCGCAGTGGGCCGCCGAATCGCTACGCGTCTATTCGACCGCATCAGTCCCTATTTGCGGGCCAAACAACCAACCCTGATCAACATGATGGGCGTCTACGTGAACAACGCCATCAAAGTGGCAGTGGTGGCACGCGACGAGGCGTTCCTGCACAAAGTGGCCGTTCTGGTCGACGGCTTTATCTACAACCATCACTTCGAAGATGGGCTCTCAACGGAAGGCTCGTTCAACTACTCAGCCATGATGGGAACGTACGTGGCGCACCCGTGGATAGCCCGAGAGCTCCTGGGGATCGACTTCGAGGCACACTACCCCATCGCCCGCCGCATCCGTGAATTGGGTGATTTTCCGGTACGGACGTTGCTGAACGTAGAGAGCATGCATGGTGACGAGCACGGCTCGTTCTTCACGACGCTGCACGGCGAGCCGCCGAGTGCAATCGACTATGCCGCCCATGGAAGATCCCAGAACTTCCCGATGTATGGATTGACGTGTCTCCGCAGCGGCCGCCCGGGAGCCCGTCTTGAGGCAGTTTTGGACTACCAGAACCAGATCATGCACGGGCACAGTGGCCGACTCAACCTGCAGCTTTTCTACGAGGGCCTCAACCTGTTGCCCGATATTGGCTACGGTACCGGCAACGCCGATCCCGGGCGGGCCCCGTGGAAGGGGCTCGGGAGTGCACTGCCTGTCGTGGCTCCCCCCCGGCTGGCACCCAGCTTTGAGGGGCACTGCACCGGGGCCATCGATGGCCGCCAATTCGACCGCTGGACGTTCGGGGCCAGCCGACATATCGGTGGTCGGGAGGAAACCCATCCCGCGTCCATGGTTCAGTTCGTAGATGTCGATGGCCACCACACATACGCTGGTCATCCACATCGTGTGGACACCTTCGGCCGGCAGCTACTGACTGTGAGGGTTGCCGGGCGCCCTGTTCTTGTCGACGTGTTCCGCATGGCCGGGGGAATGCGACACGACCTGTTCTGGCACGTACCGGCCGCGCCCCCGGCAGTGAGCGTCGGCGCTCCACGCCCTCTGCCGCATAGGGATCTCTACGAGTGGTTTGAGGAACACGCAGATCCCGGGCCCGGTTGGCGCAAGGAGACGGAATTCCTCCACAACTACGTGGTGAACATCCGCAAACGGCCGTTCCGCGAGGAGCTCCGGCAGTTGACCTCGCCGGTGGAATGGGAGCCCAGGGGCGGGGTCTGGCGGTCCGAATGGGAGATCACTCCCGAGCGCTATGCGCCCGTGACTCCTGCCGGCCGCGACGCCTACCAACCATGGGGGAAGCTCCTGTCGACAACCCGGCTGCGGCTCTGGGCAGCGACGAATGGGACGGAGGGCACGGCTACGCGACTCCTGGGGGCCAGTGCCCCGTGGGCATCGAACGCTGAACAGAAGACTGTGCGAGGGGCATCCCGTATCGGCTTCAAAGATGGCTTCAGTTTCCTGGTTGAGCACCGCCAGGGCATAGAGCCCGGCCTGAGAAGTGCCTTTGTGCACGTGCTTGAGCCGTTCAAACCTGAGCAAGGCTCGGTCCTGGCGGCCGTAGATGTGCCGACAAACGCTGGGATCGGTGACATTGCTGTCCGCCTTGGGGGCGTCGGTGGTCAGGAGGTGCTGGTGGGTTCCACGCTTCCCGGGAGTACACTGACATCGCCAGGGCTCACGCTTGCCGGACGCCTGGCCGTCGCGTGGAGCGAGAGTCCGAGTGTGGTGCTGTACGACGGGACGCATGTGGCCACGCACGACATCGAAGTCGATCTCGAAGACTCTTGGAAGATGACGTTACTGGGGATGCGCGGCGACATCACCGGCCATCCTGCGGAAAGCGCCCTGCTTGTCCGGTCGGCGCGGCCTCTCCCTCTCGGGGGAGTTCTCGCAGGCCATACTATCACCGTGCAGCATCGGTCCGCCGCGGCTCACGTCTCGATGTACGTCATCGATCGGGTCAGCTCCCGTGCCCCGGGGCAGTACCGCCTTGATCTGCGCGATCATCCGCCTTTCATCCAGCAGAAGTTCCATGTTGTTGACCAGCGTGGGGATGATCCGTCCTGGCTCTTGACGAACATGCGACTGTTCGCGGGCGTCCAGCGTCCTCACGGGTTGGGCCGCCGCGTTCGCTTTCCGCGGACCGGCTTCGAAACGCAGGTGTCAGAGCATCGAGCGGAGGGGTACGCCGGTTGGTGGGCCCGATGGTTCCGCCTCCGGCATCGGCCGGGAGATGGTCAGGTCGAAGCGGGGGACCCGATGGTCATCTACAGCATTGCCCCCGGCGACACGATTGTGATCCCCTCTCACTTCGCTTGCCGTGGCGTCACCACGGAGGCGCAGACGACTCTTGACGTGTTCTCGACCGGAGCGGCGTCTTTGCGTCTCAAGGCAGCCTACGAGCTCGTGTCTGCTGATGGAGAGGCCGAGGTGTGTAAAGACCGAGGGACGTTGGTCAGGCTGTCGCCGGGACGCACACAGGTGATCTTGCGGCGGCCATGACCGCCTGTCCACAGTAGAGAGAGTAGCCAAACAGAGGCAGTGCACGATGATCTCAGCCACTCGCATTCTCGGTGGAAGCTGGCTCCCCTGTGTCGTGTGGGCCATCACCTTCTGTTCCGGGGCGTCCTGCGGAGCCGGACTGATCCTAGAGAACATCTTGGTCAATGGTGGCTTTGAGCGGACGACCCCCGTCAGCAAGACGAATGCCCACGCGGCATGGACGTTTGCCGATGGCCTGGCTCCGGCCGGTTGGACCTACAACAATGGTCACCCGGGCACGGTGGCGCTTGTGGCAGAGGGCGCCATGGAGGGGAAGCGATGCCTTCGCGTCAAGGACGGCTGGCTGTTCCAGTTACTCAAATTGCCGTCGGGTTTCCGTGAAGACTTGGGCTTCCGGCTCAACGTGCGCGGCACCGGGCGGCTCGAGGTGATGATGTATCTGTATGACCGGCTCACGAAGGACTATCTTCGGATGGAAACCCTTCAGGCCGTGGACGCGTCGCCCGGGAAGTGGCAGGACGTCTCTGGCCTGTTCAACTGCATCGATGACAAGGTCCTGCGCTTTGCGTTGCACGTCACTGGGGAGGTGGACATAGATGATGTCGTCGTCCAGCAGGAGAAACGGGCTGTGCCCTTCTTCAGTGAGGAGCACGGGCTGCGGTCAGCCAAGAGCGTATTCGTCGAGGACGTGGCCATTCCTGAGGACGCACAGCGCACCCGGACGGTTCTACGGGTGGGACGCAGCGGCATTCGTGTTCTGCTTCAGGCAGTGGACGGGGGGAAGCGGAACCTGACCATCAGGACGTTTGATACCTCGGGCGTGGTCGGTCCCAGAGGGCAGACAAAGACGGTCGCTCTGATCGATGCTGGAATAGAGGTCGTGGAGCTCAAGCTGCGCCACTTCCTCCGGCCCAATCCTGCGATGCTCAAGGGGGATCTTCGCAACAAGCTGATCGGTGACTGGGACAACCTGCCATCGCCGCGCACACAGCGCGTTGCACTCGAATTTGAGCATGGAGCCGAGGGGACCACATGCCTGCTCGATGGCGGATATGCGGGGATGCTCTTCCCCGACAGTGGATTGCGCTCAATCACCCTCGTGGTCAACCCCGATTCTGCCATCGAACAGACGACGTTTGAGTCAAGCTACGCCCGACCCGGATACGTGCCCGTTGACCTCACTCGGCATCATCGCCCCGGTGCGTTGAGCAGAGCGACTGTGACGGTTGCTGGTCAAGACCTCCCGCCGGGTGTCCCGTTCATTCCGCCATCCGGCAGCAATTTGGACCTGGGAGTGACGGTCGCACACGAGGAACGGTATGCCCGGTATACGCGGCGCGGTGCTTACGACGGACTGCAGGAGTCGTTCATTTCCACGGTTCCGAGGGGCCAATACACGCGTGCCTGGGTGCTGTACGCGCTTGAAGACGACCACGCAAAGGACGCCGCTCTGACCGTTCGCCTGACCCGCTTCGTCAACCGCGGCGCGTACTCCGGGCGAGCCCGTGACTCTCTCGCCGACGCAACGGTCGACCTGCGTTACGACGCGGCTGAGGAAGCCAATCGGGCCGACCGGGTCGGTACCGTGGCCGTGGACGGCAGGGAATTGCCGTTGCGTTGGGTGGAAGTACCGTTGGACTCGGGCAGCATTCAGGACCTTCTGTTCCAGGAGCGCGGCCGCGAACAGCGTGGGACGCACACCGGCATTGGCCCGTATCTCGATATCGAGCTCCTCGGACGGCTCAAACCGCAGGACCGCCCGCACCCGTTCGGCGACGGACGCTACTACCCGGATCCCCGACGGAGGAGTGGTGTCCACGTGTTTGCCGTGACCCTTGAGGAAACGCCTGTGGAAATGGAGGTCTGCCAGAGCCAACCCGGGAACATCTTTCACCCACACGAAACGCCGGAACTGAGCGTTGCCCTCCGGCCGCGAATCGCCGGTGACTACGCCGTGAGCTGGACGATCCGTGATGTCGATGACCGGCAAGTCGATGGGGGCATTCGGGAAGTGGCCCTGGATCCCGCGGCTGGCGAGGTGTCCCTGCCCATTTGCCTGACCCAGCCACAAGTAGGTTGGTACGGGATCTCGATTGAGCTCCGGCAAGGCAAACGGAAGTTGCTGTCGCATTCGGCCTCGTTCGCTCTGCTTCCGCCCGACACGCGGCAGGCAGGCTATGAGTCGCCGTACGGCACCTGGTGGTTCTATCATCACTATGGGACCAAGGACTTGAGCGTGGTTGGGCCACTGATGCTGAAAGGCGGGTTCCGACGTGCGGCTAATGGCGTGTCCTCCTGTACGGAAGCCGACCTCGCTCCCTGGAAGGTCACCGCGGCTGCCATCAGCTGGGGGAGGCTCAAGGATCCGACGGCGACGGACGAGAAAATCAGCACCTACATTCGCGAACAGATTGCGCGCTATCCGCACTGCAAGACACTGCTGGTCTTCCACGAGAGCATGCCGGGCGCCCCCCTGGGAACACGTTCGGCTCCTGAGCTCTTCGGACTTCCGGTGAACGAATACCCGGGCGCGAACGAACGCTGGGAACACGCGACGCGGCTGGCCAAGCTGGTACGCAACCAGTTCCCGGATCTGCAGATCTGTATCGGCAACTCCGGGGCGGCGTCGGAGCTGATCGCCGAGGGTATGCGTCGCAAGTTCCCTGAGTCCTACGCTGACGTGATCGGGATCGAGACCGTGGGGCGCACCGGGTTGCCGGAGAAGCTCTGGGAAGGTGGACTGCCCGGGGTCTGGTTCCTGCGGGAGACTGCCCGTACGTTCGGCTACGATTGGGGCATCACGAGCTGCTACGAGACCAACTACCGCCAAGATCGACTGCTGGGAACGCGGCGGCAGGCGGAGTGGTACGTCCGGGATGTTATGCTCTCGCACGCCTATCGACTACCCAACATCCCCATCGCTCTGCTGCACGATACGGGCAACGATTACCATGGTTCTTTCTGGGGTGCTACGGGCCTCTGCCGCCGCTACCCGCTGTTGTATCCGAAGAAGGCTTACGTCGCAATGGCCACGGTGACACGCGTGCTCGACCGGGTGACGCTTCTACGCGAAGTGCCGACCGGATCGAACTCGGTGTACGCCCTGGAATTCGCCCGGGCTGATGGGCAGACCGTCTATGCCGTCTGGACCGGTCGTGGGAGCGCCGAATTGACCGTCAGTTTCAGACGCGGTGCGGACGTCAACATCGTGGACCTCTATGGACGAAGCCGCGCCGCGTCCACCTTCCTGCGCAAGCTCAAGCTCACCGCAGGCACGGCCGTCCAGTACGTGATGACCTCCGGCCGCATCGGCCGCATTCGCTGCGGTGACCGCACATACCCCGAGGATCAGCCGTCAGGCGACTTGCGCATTGTCAATGCCATGGACGCCGTCGCCGATTGGGAACTCTCAACTGCCGAAGACTCATTGCTTGAGGCCGTGTCTAATCCGCACCTGCCATTCCGGACGGCCGGTGACTACGTCTTGCGGGAGGCCAGGGACCGTGAGAAGGGACGCTGTCTCGAACTTGAGCTCAGGTCTCGGACCGATGTGCCAACGCCACTGCTGAGCGAGTACGCCGTTCTACGCCTGAAGGATCCGGTGACGCTCGCTGGCGAACCCACTACTCTCGGGGTGTGGGTGAAAGGCAACTCGGGCTGGGGACAGATCTACTGGGAGATCACCGATGCGGCCGGGGTGCGGCGGATTTCCTGCGGCACGACGCAGCATGATGCGGATGTCTTCGATTACGATGGGCGAGTCGCCGTCAACTTTGACGGCTGGGCCTTCCTGTCGTTCCCGATCACCGCCGCTTCTTCCATCCCTGACCTCTCGACCGGCTGCGTCGCCAATCTCTGGGAATCGTCTGACCGCAGCAAACCGGTCACCTATCCCATCACGTTGACCGGCGTGGCCGTCTCGCTGCCGCAGCAGGCCCTGCATCTCACCGAGATGATCCCCATCAAGCAGTTACTTCGCTTCCGGGACCTTTCGGCAGGTGAGTGAGGGGCTGCGGGCGGATAGCTAAGTGGCCCGGGGATAGGGAGTTCAAGTCCTGCCAGTCACTCCCTATCCTCGGGGCCGTGGGCGAGGTCACGACCGCGCGCGGACAACCCACGTTCGAGTCAGAACATCGATGATCGTCATTCCACGCCTACGGTGAACCATCCATGTGCAGAGCCAGAAGGCCACAAACCAGGCGTGGAGGTAGCCAATGCAGAAGTCCAAGGCTAGTACCAAGCTGTCGAAGTCAGAGTACACCTGATTGCCGCCATTGCGGATGTGTGGGTGCTCCACCGCCTGGACAGGCATACCTGAGGTATGTCTTCCTGGCGGTGGAGTGAGCCCACGCCACAAGGGCAGCAAGCGCTTTGCGCCGAGGCGGTTCCACGCGAGACCTGCTCCGCCGGGCAACGACGATGCTACGGCATCGCCTCTTGCCAGGCGGAGCTCCTCTCATCCCGGACCCGTCCTCGTCAGGGCGTACACTGACTTGCGCAGTTTTGGTACTAGTGCGCGATTCGCCGATGCCACCATGACACCAGCATATGCCAAAGGCACGACGTTGCGCAGAGCCGATTCGCCGATGGTACAACGTCTGCCAAGCTGCTTCCTGCAGGAAGCCACGCGTTCACACTTCAGGCCGAATACGCGTTTCCCAACTGCCAGAGCTGGGTGCCGGTCCTGCAGAAGGAGCAGAGGAATTGTAGAGAGCTGTGCCAGGATGACCAACAGGCTGCAGGATAGCACGTCAGCAAGAACTGCCCCGAGTAGACCTGCTCCCAGCAGGTACGTCAGTGTTCGAGGAGGCCGTTGTAGTCTTCATGCGAACCGATCCACACCCAGATGACCATGTCGTCGGACAACATGCCGATAGCACGGTGATGACGCCCGATACGGACCGAGAAACGATCAGGGCGGCCTTGGAGCCTCTTGAAGTGGAGCGAGGGGTGGTGTGGGTCAGCGCACCGACGTCGATAGCTGCGCACGGCCAGCCGCTGAACAGGACGCGGCAGCTGTCGATATTCCTACACTCCTTCCATCAAGGTGAGGGCCGTGTTCCCATTCCCCCATTTCCCATTTTCGGGGTTGTCCGCTCGCGTTCTTGCCGACTAACGGATCGTGGACAGAAACGGCCTGCCCTCCCGTGCTCTGGTAAACGGAGCTCTGAACCGTTACGCTCTTGCACCATTTTGATTCGGAGCAAATGAGAGGCCCCCGCTGTGACCAGACCGATGCACAACGCGATCGTTGCCGCTGTGTTTGCCGCTGGGTTCATACTGAGCATGGAGGATGCCGTGGCTCGCAAGGAACAGGCTGTGTTCTTCTCTGCCGAGCGCGTTGCGCGCTGTCGGCGCAATGCCGACCAGCATGAATGGGGAGGCGGGATCCGTGAACGTATTGTCAAGGCCGCAGAGCCGTGGTTGAGGTATTCAGACGACGAGCTGTGGGCGATGCCGTTTGGGGCTCGGATCCAGCGTTCGCATATGGTCTGGTCCGATGGCTACTGTCCGGCCTGCACGAAGCCGGTTCGGATGTACAACTGGAAGTTCGACCCGCACAGGCATCCGTGGAAGGTCTGGTGCCCGCATTGCCGGGCGAAGTTCCCCACCAATGATTTCAAGATGTTTCACGAGTCAGGTCTTGACGAGCAGGGGGTGTTTGACCCCGCCCGGGCCGATCGATCGCTACTGTTCAATGCTGAGCACCCGGATCCAGCCGATCCGTTGCATCAGGTTGGCGTTGACGATGGAGAAGGGTACATCGATGGGAAGAAGCGCTGGCGTTTCATTGGCTGGTATCTGAATTTCGCCCACTGGACGGCTTTGATTCAGAGGGGTGTTGTCAATCTCGCGGCGGCTCACACGATCACCGGGGATCCTGACTACGCACACAGAGCAGGTATCCTGCTTGACCGCCTGGCTGACGTTTGGCCTGATTTCGACTACCGGACTCAGGGCTTCGTGTACGAGCGGCGCAAACGAGGAGGGAGCATACGCTATTCTATCGACAACTGCATGGAGATCCGGGCGCTTGCCTTTGCCTACGACCAGGTGTTCGGAGCGTTGTCCAGGGATGGTTCTCTGGTCGCGTTTCTGGCTGCCAAAGCCGCTCAATATGGGGGTGAGAACACCAAGGCGGATTTCGCCCGCGTCCAGGCCAACATCGAGGAACGTTTGTTCGGGCACGCATTGACCCATCCGGACACCATTGCCAGCAATTACCCACAGCCGGAAATGACGCGCGCCGTCATTCACACTGTGCTTGACTGGCCGGCCCGGCGGCCTGAAGTCGAAGAGATCTTCGACGCCATGATTCGTGGGGCGACTGCGGTCGATGGCGTTTCCGGAGAGAAGGGAATGGTCGGCTATGGCAGCTGGGCCGTGCGCGGACTGGCCACATTCATTGCCCGATACAACTGGGTCGATCCTGACTTCATGCAACTGACGTTTGAGCGGCACCCACGGCTTTCTGACTCATGGCGCTTCTTCATCGATGTGTGGTGCTTCCAGCGGTTCTACCCGCACAATGGGGATTCCGGTGGGTTTGCCCGTCGAGTGACGCGATACTGTGGCCTCGATTTCAGAAGCAAACATGTCGGTCCCCTTGATCCATCGGTGAACACGTTCCTCTGGGATCTGTACAAGCAAACCGGGGACGCCGACTATGTCCGCGTCATGATGCATGAGAACGAGGGCACGGTTGATGGGCTCCCGCATGACCTCTTCGCAGAGGATGTGGCTGCATTCCAAGGGCAGGTGGCTGCGGTGATCGCAGACGTTGGGGCCGTGATCGAGACTGGCAGCGTCAACAAGGAAGACTGGCACCTCGGGATCCTCAGGACGGGCGTTGGTGAGACCGGCGTTGCCGCATGGCTCGACTACGATGCCGGCGGCGCGCACGGCCAGTGCGATGGCATGAATATCGGGTTGTACGCTCACGGCATGGATTTCATGCCGGAGTTCGGCTACCCCGAAGTGGGTTTCGGCGGCTGGGTGTCGGCAAAAGCCCGCTGGTACCGGGGAGGTGTTCCCAGTCACAACACCGTCTGTGTCGACGGCAAGATGCAGGTTCTGAGGGGCGGCAAGCTGCCGTCGGGGTTGCCCTCCCCGGCAGCGGGAGAGACCACAATCTGGGCGGACGGGGACGTTTTCAGGGTTGTGCGCGCCTCGGGCCCCAGTATCGCGGCGGTGACGCAGTTCGAGCGAACCTATGCCTTGGTCATGCTCGATGAGACCAACGGCTACCTGGTTGACATCTTTCGGGTCACGGGTGGGAAGGACCACGCCAAGTTCCAGCACACACAGAATGGTGATGTCACGGTCGCAGGACTGAATCTGGAACCGGGCGATCCGTACATCTGTGAGCTGGGCTACAAGAAAACGAGTGAGACCGTCCTGCGGAACTTCCGTTACGACCGCGGCGCTGAATTGGGGTGGAGCGTTGATTGGGCCATTCAGCCATTCTATGACGACAGCGTCAAAGATGCTCACTTCCGCTATACGGATCTGAGCCGGGACGCGGATGCGGCACTGTGCGAAGAATGGGTCTGGCTGGATGGTCGCCGAGGCGAGGATCCCGTGGATCTTTGGTTGCCCACGGTCATGACCAGGCGGACCACCGAGGAAGAGTCGCTCTCATCGACCTTCGTGGCAGTCATGGAGGCCTATCGCGGGGAGTCACGCCTAGGGGCCATTCGTCGGATACCCCTCGTGACAGAGCAAGGTGCGGTGTCCGCAGACGCGAACGTGTGCATTGTCGTCGCGACAGCCGGCGGCGGCACTGACATCCTCGTTACGCGGGACGTTGAGGATCCTCTCGATCGAACCGGTCCCGGGGCCTTGCGTGCCGACGAGCTGGGATTGACCTTCGTCGGTGACCTCTGCTTCCTGCGTCGCCGGCCCGACGGTTCGGCGGATCGCGTCGTGCTGTGCAACGCCACAGAACTGCGCATGGGCAACCTGCACGTGCGCCTGACGAAGAGCGTCCCACACATTGCCCTGGATCTCACCCCGCAACAGATGTGTGTCGTCCAAGGTGATCCGGCAGCTGTCGCCGAACTCCGAGTGGATGGCAAACCGGTCCCGATCGCGCCCTGAGTCTGCAGGTGTGGAGTTTGGGGTCACTGGAGCTTGGGGCATTCGGTGCCCCCCCTCCATCCTTAACGCCTAAGCAATATCATAGACACTGCTGATCTTCGAGCGCAGAATTCGGTTGGATTCCGTAACCTGCTTGCCGCGTGGTCATAGGAACTTCTCCTTGTCGATACCACGCTCGTCTGGCGCACTATAGTTGCGTGCGATCTCTGCTTTTTCCAGCTTTTCGCTCTTTT
>JABHEG010000364.1 GCA_018676675.1 Lentisphaerota bacterium | reverse complement strand
CTAGTTGCGGAAGAGGTTGTTCCATGCTTTTCCTGCAAAAAAAAAGGGGGGGGCGTGACAAGGAGCTTCACTGCACGTATAGTTGGTCCATCGAAGGCGCGGTGTAGAACCACGCCGATGGGGGTTTTGCAAGAGCCTCCTCTAACCATGGCCGAATCCAGGTGAGGTGTACTATCGGATCGGCGATAGCAGACGACGACGCGGGGGCGGCCCCGCAGACCTGCCTGGCCTTCTCCGTGGCGGACGAGGGACCAGGAATCGCCCGTGAGCACATCGAGACCCTTTTCACCCCCTTCGCAAGGGGCGACGTCGGGGCTATCTCAGGGTCTGGACTGGGGCTTGCCTTGAGTCGGCGTTACGCCGAGGCGATGGGGGGGAGGGTCATGGCTCGGGGCGAGCCTGGTGTCGGCAGTACGTTTTGCTTCACGCTGCCGGTCGAGGTCCCGGCCACGCAGTCCAAGGCAGCGCCCCCCCCCGTCGTTATCAGCCTCGCTCAAGGGCTAACAGTGACCGCTCTCGTCGTGGACGACTCCGAGAGCAATCGCGTCGCGTTGTCGGACATGCTTCGACAGGCTGGCTTCACTGTCCTCGTGGCCGCGGACGGTCCGGAGGCCCTCGTACTGTTCTCGCAGGCCCAATGCGTGGATGTGGTCCTACTTGATAAGGAGATGCCGGGAATGGACGGGCTTGCCTGCATGACGGCGCTCAGACGAGAGAAGCCGAACGGGCCACCGGTTGTGATGGTCACTGCCGCGGGGCTTGCGGACGAGGGGCCGGAGCTTCTGCGCAGAGGCGCGGACGGGTTTGTGCCAAAGCCAGTTGAGAGGAGCGTGTTGCTGGACGAGATCAGGCGCGTCACCGGCATCCCTTACGTCTACGAGGAGGCCACCAACGATCGGCCCCCTGAAGATGCAGATGTCAGCGCCGCCATGCTCGCCGAACTGCCGAGCGGCTGCCTCCAGGCACTGGCCAAGATCGTCCGTCGTGGCGATGTCATGGCGATGCGGGCATACGTCACAGAACTGGCCAAACAACATGCGGGGGTTGGTGCGCACCTGCAAGCCCTTGTTGAGCGATATGAGTATGTCGAACTGCTGCGAATCTGTGAAGGAGAACTCGTATGAGTGCAAGTTTCGCCGGATTGGTGATGCTCGTTGATGACGAATCTCAGAATCTGGAGGTGCTCGAGCAAATGCTCATGGCCGACAGCCACAAAGTGTTGGCGTTCCCGCGGGGGGATCTCGCGCTGAAGGCGGCCGAAGCAGCACCTCCCGACCTGGTGCTCCTAGACATTCGGATGCCTGAGATGGACGGCTACGAGGTCTGCATGCGGTTCAAGGAGAATGAACGGCTGAGCGGCATTCCCATCATTTTCCTGAGCGCTCTGGCTGACCCCGAAGACAAAGTCCGGGCTTTCGAGGCAGGCGGCGTTGACTATGTTACCAAGCCCCTGAGCGAGGTGGAGGTCCTCGCTCGTGTTCGAACGCAATTGGCGCTCAGCCGGTACCGTCTGCAGCTCGAGGACGTCGTCCGCGAACGCTCTGCCCAACTCGCGGAGGCACACCGACGGCTGAGTGTCTGGGACAAAGCCAAAAGCGAGTGGCTCAACCGCCTGTCGCATGAAATGCGGACACCTCTGCAAGGCATTCTCTGTGTGGCCGACCTGCTCTTTGATTGTGTCGACGACGGAACTGCCATGGAGAGCCTGGCGGAACTACGGCCTGGCTATGAGCTGTCCAGGGCACGGATGCTGAAGCTCATCGAGGACTCAATGCTGTTGAGTGAAATCGATGTCGCCGACGAACGTTTTGGAGTGGAATCGGTCACCCTAGCGCAGGTTGCCAGTGAAGTTGTTGCCGACCAACGCCTCCTGCAGCGGGATGTGTGCCTCTGTGTCTCCCCTCCAGCCGCTGGCGATGTCTGTGTTCTGGCAGACCGATCACTTCTCACCCGTGCTCTTCGCGACCTGCTGCATGTCGCAATGTGTTGCGTCCGGTCAGACGAAACCATCTCCGTCGAGGTCTCCCTTCTTGACGATGGCGAAGTGGCCGTCACGGTCGCCACGAACGGCAGACGCCTCCCTTCCGACGATCTTCACACATTCTTCGACGTAGGCGGGCAGCGGACGTTGCTGACCGGCGGCGGGGATTTTGGGTTAGGGCCTGCTTTGGCAAAGCGCATTGCGGAGCTCTTCTGTGGCCGAGTCAGTGTGAGCAACGGGGAACAGGCGGGGATCGTCGTCCAGATTGTCCTGCCCATTTTCTTTGAGGATGATTGACCCCCCCGACAAGCGCCAAACCGGGTCTGGCATCCAGCGGCGCCCTTCCGCGCAAGCATCGACAGGCAGTGCCGTTTCCCCCAGTCGGGCAGTGAGCTACGCGCCGCGCGCGATCCGAGGAGGACAACGTAGCGATGACAACCACAGCCGTGGCAGCCCCATGCAAAGCAGATAAGAACGGTGATCGCCGTGGGCTGGGCGTGGTCATGGTGATCGACGATTCTGTCGAGAGCCTTGCCGTGATGGAGTTGCTCTTGACCAACGCAGGTTATTTGGTGTGCCCATTCCCGGAGAGTTCTCTGGCTCTCGCCGCGGCCCACCAGTCTCCACCCGACCTTATCCTCTTGGACATTCGTATGCCGGGCAAGAGCGGCTACGACGTCTGTTGCGAGATCCGGACACAGGGTCTGCTGCGCGATACCCCCATCATCTTCCTGAGTGCCCTTTCCGGGGCGCGGGACATTGCCCATGGCTTCGCTTGCGGCGCGCAGGACTTCATCACCAAGCCGTTCAGAGAGCCGGAGGTCCTGGCACGCGTTCAGACGCACATCGCTCTGCACAAGGCGCACACGGAGCTTGCGGACAACTATGAACGCCTCCAGCAGATGGAAGACCTCAGGGACAACCTTGTGCACATGATGGTTCACGACATGCGCAGCCCGTTGCAGACGATGGTTGCCCAACTCGAATTCATTCGTGCTGACGTCCAGAGCATGATCCCGAACGAGGAAGGGAGGGCGTTTGACACGAGGCTGAATTCCCGCCTCAATGACATCGAGGCGGCAGCCAACAACATCTCCCGCATGGTCTCCAGCGTTCTGGACCTCAGCCGCTTGGAGGCGCGCCACCTACCCGTGCAGGCGGAAACCGTGCCAGTACAGGATGTGGTGACTCGGGGGGGCAGCGACTTCGTGAGATGTGGCGTCATGGAGAGGCTCCAGCTCAGCGTGCCCGAAGGATTGGCGGATCTTTGGTGTGATCGCGAGCTCACAGGACGCGTTCTAGCGAACCTGATCGACAATGCGCTTAAGTACTCCCCCCTGGATACTCCGGTGACCGTGGGAGCGACGTCGGTCGTCGGGGGACTTCGCCTATGGGTACGGGATTCCGGCCCCGGAATACCGCGCGAGGACTGGGACCGTGTGTTTGACCGGTTTGCCTGCGCACGTACTTCCCCCGTATGCGTTCACGGGGCAAACGCGAGTGCCAATGACACACCCACGTTACCCCTGAGAACAACCCAAGGAACTGACCACGGATTACACTGATTCCACGGATACCGGAAAGAGGGATTGGGAGTGTGGGCCCCTGCGGGG
>JABHEG010000363.1 GCA_018676675.1 Lentisphaerota bacterium | reverse complement strand
CCACGCTTCACATAGAGCGAGCTCTCGACCAGGTCGCGGATCTCTTCGAGCGTTTCCGCCCGATCCTGGCGTTCAACCGTCTCACGCACAGAACGCTCCGGAGCGCCCGTGTCCAGATCAGTCAGGACGCCGTCCGGGTTCCTGATGTCTCCCGGCTTCAGGTTCCTCGTGTCTGCTGGTCCCATCCTTCTTCCCTTTCCCTGTTGGCTCTGTTCTACAACCACGGGATGAATCTCTCGAAACCCTTGCGCTTCCCCGTAGGCTCGGCCGCAGGTTCCTCAGCCGTGTTCTCTGAGCCTGGTTGCGGCAACACCTGCAAGCGTCTCCGCATTGGCGCACCGGTAAAGGGCCGGAACACATTCGGTGCCGCCTCCAAGAGCATGTATTCGACGGTCAGTCCACCGGCGAAAGTGCAGCGTAGGCGAGGCGTCCAACCGCGGTGGTGCTCAAACACGACTTCGGCCGTCTCGCACCCTTCCGGTAGGTCGATAACGTGCACGGGGGTCAGCTTATCCAGCCCGTTCGGCACTGTCCCTGCATCCCTTTCCCATCCGTACCCGTTCATCCTTCTTCCCTTTCCTTTCGCGCGCCGATCGGCGCCCTGCCGTTTGGCTGCGGAACCCGCAACAGAAAGCGAACTCCGCGCGGACCATCCGCCCGCTGATGCCCCTCATAGACGAGGGGGAACATGGTAAGAATAGCCGCGCGGGTTTCGCCAGTCAACCCGCCAGGCAACTAAAAGGCGCGAAAAAGGCCCGCTGCAACATGGCAACGAGCCGGTGGGTCAGATCGTGGTGGGAAGCCTAGCTCTCTTCAAGGACACGTTTGATGACGATGTTCTTCATTGTGTCCAATTCTGAACACTCCATGTGACCGGCAAGCGTCCGGATGGCTGCCGTCAGTTCTTCCTCCGTCAGGCACTTGTAAGTTTCCTCGACCGCTCGCGTCACGATCTTGCGCGCGGTAGCTCCTCCCGCACTCCCAGGCACGCCAGCCCCCTGCTTTGGCCCCGCTCCTGCTATCAGCCAATCATAGGCGACGTTTTCTCTGAGGGAAATGAGGGCTATGAGTGTTTCGGAGGGGTTTGAACCTGTCCCATTCTCCAGCTTCGACCAGTGGGCCGTGCTGATTCCAGCACGGTCAGCCATCGTCGCCATCGAGCGGTGCCCTCGGATTTCCCCAAGCCTCTTCCCGAACGCTTTGCGCTCTGCGACAGAAAAGTCCGGCATTTTCCCTCTCCAGGGGTTGACTGAGTTAACCCGGCAGACTATAAGTAACATCAGAAGGCGCGATTCGCGCCCTGCGTTACTCAATATGCCAGGGGTTTCCTCCGATGTCAAACGTGCCACTAAGGCCTCACCAAAGCAAGAAGCTCTGGCTCATGAGCCATTGCGCCAGCGTCGGGATCGCCCTCGACGAATTACTCCGCGAGAGCGGTCGCCACCCCGCCTTCATTCGCCGATGGCTCAATGGTGAGCGCACAAGTGATCCTCTTGACCGATGGGTCGCCGAGAGGATCGGGATTCGTATCGAAATCATGAGGGCCCTCAAGCCATGATCACCCATGACACTGTCGCACACGTAATCACCAACATCACCGATGCTGCCCTGGGGCTGCATCGACAGCTCGAACATGCCGGGCACTTGCTCGAGCATGTCGGCCAGCAGGAGTTCAGCGATGCCGAGCATCGCGCTGACTGTGAGAAGACGCGTGAGCAGGCGCGTGCGATGATCCACGCGATCGAGTCCGGCCTGAAGGACGGACGCTCGCGGGATGCCCTGGCATTCTGCCGCCAGCTCCGAGAGGTCCTCGGGCTTGTTGAACAGCCGGACTTACCCCCTGCGGACACCGCAGGGGGCGAGTAAGCGGAAAGGCGGTCTACCCCCGCCCTGCCTTTCCGTTTCTCTCCCATTCACCCCCGACGGTCTGCCCTGGCCCCCGGGATCAAACCCAACACCACACAACCCAAACGAGACAGAGGGAAGAAGAAACCATGTCGACAGCACTCACCACCTCACCACTCACCCAGCCGGGGAAGATGGCGCTGGCCGCCCTCCATGATGCGGGCTGCTTTGAGGGCCAGCCCCTCGATCGGCACACCTTTGGGGATGGGGCCAACATCGCCCGCCTTGTGAGAGATCTGCTGAGCTCAGGTTATCTGGCCATCAACCGGAACGGGAACCACATCCTCACGAACAAAGCGCGCACCGAGATGGGGATCCATGATCTGCAGACTGTCGCGGTCATCTTGCGGATAGAGAGGCCCGATGAGTACGCCTATGTGGCGTGGGAAGCCCTGCAGTCCATTGGCTACGAGTGGGCTGACCTGAATGACTACGAGAATATCATCCTCGACGACTGGGCCGACTGGGCAGCCATGCATCGAGATCTCGATACCGGCCAGCCCTTCCTGCACGCCAGCGACCCGCACACCTGGCTCCTCTACGCCGGCCGCATCCTCCACCAGCTCGACACCACCGGCCCCATCCCCGTATGGCGCGCAACAACCAGGGAGGCCT
>JABHEG010000216.1 GCA_018676675.1 Lentisphaerota bacterium | reverse complement strand
GCCTCCAGTGACGTGGCGCCCGATCCACGCGTCGTGGTTGTGCGAATGCGAATCCCGCAGCACATTGGCCATGAAGAAACCGAAACAGAACCAGCCCCTTTCTGGCGGACCTCCTACCGTCGGCCGCAGAAGGGCACGTTCTGGAAGAAGAATGGCGACTGACGATCCAGCGCAGCCTACGTCATGGCGCTTCGCCATCGGGAGCGCGGCGTGTTCGTCTGTGACACTTGCGCTTTGTGTGCTCTACGGGCACGTTCACTGGAACATACTCCACCGGAACTACCAGAACATGGCAGAAGCCGAAAGAGCGAAGTGGCTTGCCGTTCTGAATGGACTTGAGTGGTATCGCCTTGTCGGTTTTGTTGCCGTCATCCTAGCTGCGCTTGCGTTCCGCAGGGCACCAAAGTGGTCGGCACTGCTCTACGGCCCCCTGGCCGTTCTTGCAGGCTTCGCGTCAATCATGATACAGTGAAGGGGAAGGAAGCCCGAACAATCGGCTTCACGTGGACCTGGTACGGCTGGCGCCTTCCCAGGCCAGTGAGCCACCCGTTGGGCACCGAAAATCAGGGAAAGGAGGTAGACGATGGACGATTGGCCACGAGTGGGCGTCGCGATTGCAGCCTTCATTGCCACCTTCATCACTGTGTTTGCAGCATACAATATCTACAGGCTGAAGGTGTCCAGAGGTCCGAAAGGCAAAGTGCTCAGGGGGAAGCAGCTTAAGCTAGACCTCCGGCGTCGCACATTAGGTCAACTGGCCACCGCTGGCAGTTTTGCCGCCGTTGTTCTTTTCCAGGTCTTGGTGAGACGATTGGGGCTCACGGAAGCTCAATTCTACGACAAGTATCCGGCCAGTCCGTGGATCGTGATGCCCCTTGGGTTAATCTTCATCGGTGGTCTGCTCTACACGGCGAAGAAGACCATCGACACAAACCCGAAGATCCAACTCCGATCAAGAGCCGACGACGTTCTTGAAAGCGTATTGGCGGATCCCGATTGCGAATTGTGGCATCGAGAGGCGCAACGGCTTCTGGACAAACGAAGAAAGGCCCAACCGGGTGGAGATGGACGGTAAATGCGCTGCGCTCCTTCACCGCCACTCACCCGCAGTGTTCGACGGGGAAACAATGGAACGGTCTTTGCCAGCACCACTGATGCTCGCCGCTCTTGTACTTGCCGCTCTCGGCCTGGGGTGCTGCAAGTGCGCGTTCCGCGATCAGATAGATGAGACACGCAGCAAGATCCAGCTTGTGGCAAGACAGCCCAGCGAAAGCGGTCTGGCCTACCCGGACGCGGTCTTTGTTCGGCACGAGATCCGGGACAGTTCTCTTGTTAAGCTCGCCAAGACAGCAAGTTTCAAGCAATGGAATACCTATGAGGACGCCTATCTGTCGTTCAGCTATCCTGCCAACCCCAATATCAGAGTCGAGGTCCGTGCCGACGAATCAACGTTCCCCAGAGCGTATCGACTGACGCTTGGCGCTCATTCCTTTCACTTCATGACTCTCGACCGGGAGCCTTGGTTCTACGAAGTCTTCTGCCCGTGTGGGGAAGCGGTTTACTACAAGTACACTTTCCACTGCGGGGTCCTATACAGGTTCTCTTTCCGGAAAGATGGCGAGGTGGGGAGGATACAACTGCTCTGCAATGGGCAGCGTGTCGCCTTCTCCGAATGGCCGCACTTGCCCATGCATCAGGACGTGTACGTCAGGATTGGTCTCACGGTGAAACTGAAGAGTGCTCCGTGTGATCAGGCCAAGTTGAGGCAGAGGATCCTCGAACGGTATGGTATCGAGGCGCGCCTTGGTTTCATCGAGAAGGGCATGAACCGACAGCAAGTTATTGATCTCCTAGGAGCACCTAACAAAGAGAGCGGGGGCGGCCTGGAGTATGTCATCACTCGTGGCGATCTTCCTGTGCGGACTAGCTATCGGGGGAAGTGCCAGGGGCTTCACGGCACCGTAGCAATCGATTTCCATGACGGCGTATTCATGGGCTTTGACGCCCGCCCGCAGGGACACCAGTCGAAGAAGCGGGATGCGGGCGACGGCAAGTAGCCGCGCCTGACCCGCACCATTCGTAGCAGAAGGAGCCACACATGTCGAACTCATCAGAGCCCACGGCCAACGGGACTCAGCCGACGGGCGAGCCCAGAGTGTTGAAGGCCTTCACGAGCGGCGATCCGACCATCGCCGGGGGCAATGCCGTCAACTTAAGCGGGCAGAATGCCATGGCACCTGTTGCGGCGCAGGCGGTTAGCGCTATATTGGCAGTGTCTCAGGTGGGCGCCGAACAGTGCAAGCCAGCAAG
>JABHEG010000165.1 GCA_018676675.1 Lentisphaerota bacterium | reverse complement strand
TTCCGGGCTCTGGACCTGTACGGTTTCCTGGATCATCTTCTGCCACGCGACTAACATCAACTTAGGAACCGCCGTGCTACGGATCCGTATGGCCGGTGGTGTGAGAGCCGGGGTAGGGCGACCTCCCCGGCTACTCGATTCTGTCAGACAGTGATGATTGGGCGATCGGGATCTGGACACAACCCCGCCCGGAAACGACCTGATTCCGGACGGCTACCTGGAGGCCGGTTTTCCCAAACCGGGGTCGCATGGATGTGCCGATGGGGACAGCGCTCAGGGATGAGCTGCCTCCAGCAACGTATCGCCCGATCCACACGTCGCGATTGTGCGGCTGCGGATCCCGCAGCACATTGACCGAGGCGGAACTGAAACAGAACCAGCCCCTTTCTGGCGGACCTCCTATCATCGGCCGCAGAAGGGCACGTTCGGGCGGACAAGACAGATGACACTGCAACTCACTGCTGCCATGTTGCTTGCCGGGCTCATGCTCATCGCCGGTTGCTCAGCTACTGATGGCGTTGGCACAGCCACTCCGGCGTGGTTGTACGGCGATACGGCCAGCGGAAGGGCGTTGAAGGTCGCCAGCAAGTTTCTACGCGACAAGCCGGGCGGATGGAAGGCGAACGAGCGAACGGAAATCGATGGCTGGGAGACAGCCACGCACCACTGCTTCCTTTTTCGTCAGTGGCCAACGGGAGGAGGCAAAGCCGTGGTGGCAGTCGACAAGGCTACCCTTGAGCCTAAGTTCCTGATGTACAAGAGGAAGCCCGAACCACCGGGCGGACCGTGACCGGGAAAACTGCCGCCGCTCTGCTCTGGCAGTTCTCCGGCAGGTCACCCGGACCGTTCTCCAGGGAGTGATATGAGAGATCACCGCGAAGAGCTCCGATACCTGAAGGAACTGCAGAAGGTCTACTCTGACCCTGTGAAGACGAAACTGCGCCGGCAGTGCCATGGATTCATATGCGCTGGCGTTGGGGTCGTCCTCATTGTCGTTGTCTTCTGTCTCCACCATATCCAGAAGCCGTCTCCTCAAGAGATCACTGGACTCGGTATCCTTGCAGGGCTGTTGGTTGCGGTGGGGTACGTCGTTGCGGCGGACGCTCGACAGATTCCATGGCTGACGAAGTACACGGCCCCACGAGATGATCTGATCACGGCCAGGATCAAGGAGGCCGAGGACCAGGAGGCCACGTCCGAGCCCAGTGACTAGTCAATGTGCATGGCGGAACCATGCACCAACCCGGAGAGAACCAGCCAGATGCACGGGACCTCAGAACCGTCGGCCCGTGATCTGCACGTTGGGCACGGAGAAGACCATGCGATACCGAAGATTCACCACTGTTCTCAGCATCCTTGCGTTCGCAGCCATTTCTCAAGCTGACGAGGGACGAGTCCTCGTCCAAAACAGCTTCTCTGTGAGAGGGGCAGCCTACGACATCCGTCTTCATAGCAGCGATCTGAAAGGCGTCCCCGACTGGGTGCCTGGACGAGGAGAGCCAGCGTTGTTGTGGGAGGGAATGAATGACCAGGAGCAGCAAACGCATCATCGTGATTGTATCGGTCATTGCATTCTGCGTCGGGTGCGAGCGACAGAGGGGCGCCACGGGTAGGCCCAACACCGATGCGAAGCCGACCATCGAGGAGGTAATCGCGGAGCCGACTGTCGAAGAGGCGATTGCGGAGTACCACCGGCAACGGCACGCCGAGGATGAAAAGGCAATGGGGGTAGCCAAGCACGCGGAGTTCACCGATTACCGGGTCAAGCTGCTGGACGGCGAAGGCGCCGGGAAAGAGCTGACAGTCCTGGTACGCCCAACCTGGCAGTCCATCCTTGAGACTGGAGTATTGGGCTTCTCCGTCCCTATCGAGTGGGAGGAAATCTGGCGACTGGAGGGCGGCAACCCCGTCTTTGTTCGGATCTCAAAACGTCCTGGTCTCCTCATCTTTGTCGACTGAGTGGCAACATATTAGTGAGCCAACGACTCAAGACAGCCCCTCTGCCCCCTGATCCCTTATCCTGCCGAACAACCCCGAGCAGCCACGAGCTGTCCGTTTCCCAATCATCCTGGGATTCTCTTCACTCCATGGGGCATCCCTTTCCCAAGTTGACTCTCTTCCCGGTTCCCTGTATCATTCATCATCAGCCCGAGGAAGCCCCTGAGTGCTTTGAGGACGAGCTGCTGATGCTGGTGGGGGGACTACTCGAAAGACTCACATGAGAACGACAATGGCAGTGGGGTTGGCCCTCACCATCGGCCTTCTTGCTGTAGGGTGCAGGCAGCAGAAGGTGGCGAGCAGTTCTATGTCTGATGAACAACAGACAGCATTGAATACCGGTTTGGCGGAACTCGAGGCCACGCTCAAGGACAGATCGCCGTTCATATTCGCAAGACTGGCGCCGGCAGCAACAGACGAGGAGCTGGCCGCACTACGGGCAGGGCTTGAGGGCGTCCAGGTGCAATGTCTTGAACTGTGGTACCAGTGGCACAACGGGTGCTCGGGCCACACCACGGATATCCTGCCGCTCGGCCGGATGCTCTCGATCTCGGAGGCACTGCAGGATAGGAGGATGATCCAAGGCATTCCCCTTGTGGATGCGAAGCGCAAGAGAGCATTGAAGATCCTGGAAGATGGCGCAGGGGACGGGTTCTTCCTTGATGTCGCAAGTCCGACTCCCCGGGTGTTCTACCACATGCTTGAGGACCCCTTTCCTCGGGACTATGGCAGCTTGCAGCAGCTTGTGACATTCATCAATGACGTGCATGTTGCTGGTCTGGCGTCGGAGAAAGAGAGCGGAATGGTGGTCTTCGACCTGGCGCGTTACCAGGAACTTGAAGTCAACTACCTGAGAAAGATCGGGAGCCCCTAACACCCCATTTGGGGCACCGTTTGATACGAGACAGGACCCAGGGCAGGAACTGCCGTGCTGCGGACCTATGGTCCGGTGGTGTGAGAGCTGGGCGGGGAGAGCTGCCTGGGTACTCGATTCGGCAAGGGAAGAACACGATGCCATATGCCAGAGCAACTTGGCTGGTAACGACGGCAGCTCTGTGCCTGGCTTTTCTCACCATGCCGGCACAGTCCAGAGATACCGCCGGCGTCATGCTAGGGGCGATCTTCCATCGGGACAAACTGGTGTCGGCGGAGTGGACTGCAGTGGTGGAAGAATACGAGGTCAGTGGCCCACTCCGCATTGAGTTCAACGGTATAGCCTTCCAAGGAGCTGAGGGCGGGCACAACATGAATGTGATGCTCATCAACGGCTGTCCCCAGTTCGAGAACAACGCCATGTCCAAAGCTGGCTCCAGCCAAGGCCTATCGCTCTATTTCACGTCTCTTTCACGCGAGCTGAATGAGGGTGTCGAGTTGATCGCCGATCCGGACAGGAGGCCGTGCTTTAGGCGACTCTTTGAGGATGTTGACGGGATGGGCATGGTTGGCATGAACATCTACAACACGGCTCCCCTGCGCACGGCGACGCCGGGGATGCCGGTGGCCATCACTTGGCACGTCAATCGTGGCAGGAAGGTGATGGATCCGGCGGGGAGCTTCGCCAAGGAACTGGATGGCAGTTGGTCCTCGCTGCGAGGAACGTACCGGGAGTGGTTCTTTGACGTGACGCTCAATGGAGACTACCACCAGGTGGCTCGCTATCTCCTGCCGGAGTCGGTGGCTGAGTTCTTGTCTGCTTCCCCTGTCAGTTTCCATCAGGAGTACTTCGGTGCTGCCACCGGCACGCTCGGCGCCGGCAAAGGCCGCATACGGTACCACACGATCCGTGTGCAAGACAGCGAGGGCAATAGCTGGAAGCCGAGATGCTGGCGGGTGGTCACGGTCATCGATGATGAGTGGGCAACCAAAGACAAGCGCTTCGGGTGGTCCGTTGCTGGCAATAGCCTCGTGTCGCGGTGCGGCCACGAGGAGGACATTGCAGAATGCACTCGGACACGCGGCCAAGTCCTAGTCATGGAGAGCCCCAACAACACGGGGAAGGGAGTGCCGTTGACCGAATGGCGAGAGCACAGCTTCGGCGGGGAGGTGAGCTTCCTGCGGAACCAAGAGGGTGCCGAAAGCACAGAGCTTGGCATCGCATCCACCACCGGGGGCGACGCCGCATGGATCACGACAACAGCCATAGAACCAGGCGCAGTTTACAGGTTGACAGCGACGCTTCGCCTGGAAGGTATTGAGACCCCAAGCGGCAAGGGAGTGATACTCTACTCGCCCAACATTCCCTTTGAGAGCGCACCGCTCAAGGGGAGCCACGTCGGGACCCCCGTGGAAGTGGTGTTCTGCTCAGGGATCAATGACACCTGTACCATCTACTGTCAACTGGGCGGGTGGGGCCAGGTGCGGGGGAAGGCGTGGTTCAGCGGTATCGCCATGGAGTTGCTAGCGCGCATGGCCGACTGATCAATCCGCACAGGAAGGGGAGCCGAACAACTCAAGACAGCTCCAGCTAACCCCTGATCCATCATCCTGCTGAACAACCCCGGGCAGCCACAAGCTGTCCGTTTTCCAATCGCCCTGGGATCCTCCGCACTCCATCGGGCCGTCCCCTTCTCAAGTTGACTCTCTTCCCGGTTCCCTGTATCATTGAGAAGAAGAACCGAGGGAGCCCCTGAGTGATTTGAGGACGAGCTGCTGATGCTGGTGGAGGGGACTGAGTCAGGATGATTTCCCGGACTCCAGGGAGAAGCAGCTGACTGTGTGAGCAATGTGCAATGAGAGTACCACCGACCTGGATCAAACACGGACGAGCGATCGGGAGGGTGGCTGCCCTGGGCATCCTTGCGGGAGCGATTTGGGTCGTGGCAGATCAGTGGTTTGGTACATTACAGGACAACGGACTGAAGGCGGCCGGCAATCTGGAACACACCATCCGGACGAAGCTCGGCCTCACGGGCATTGTCGTTGAGCCAAACAGGCCCAAGGCCGGGGACATTTCGGTCATTGGCAACGTGGAATCGCAGGAGGACGCCGACATGGTCACGGCCTTGATTGGGGAGTGGCGGGCGGGTTCCTGGCCCTCTGAGATCCACATCGAGCTGAGGATAGGGACTCATAACGAGTAGGTGCACGAGGACGGCGTGACCGCCGCCCGAGCCCCATGTGTTTTGCAGACCAAAGATGAAGCAGACCGATGAGAAGCAGTTGTCCTACGGTGCCATGGTCACCGGTCTGATCATGAACGCTGGTGGCGTCTACGGAATATGGTATCAAGGCGATTTCTGGGGGCAACTAGGCGGCTGTATCAGGGGCAATCTGAACGTGGATGAGGTCTACCTTGTGCTGGGGCTTCCTGCTGGCGTCACAGTGGCGGGGGCATTGCTGGTCTCATGGGCTGTCCTGGGTAGCCCGGTGGCTCGCAAGTGGTCAGCCAAGCGTCGGAATGCCGTGTTCGGGTGCTATGCCGTCGCCTTGGTGGTTACCATCACGTGTGCGGCTGTCCTGGGCAGCCATCACCTCTGGGTGGTCGAGAGACAATGAAGAGCGCAACGACACGGGACAAGAGGACGCCTAACAGGAAGACCTGAGGGCATTGCCGCGTTCTGCCCAGACGCATTGGTCTGGCTGTCCCTTCCTCCACTCCTCCGGGAGAATCTCAGGTCGGCGTGTCAGCGTTCACGGTGATGGGCTATGTTTCCGGCCGTGTCGTTCGTGAGACGTTGACGTTGAGATTGTCCTGAGGAGGAAAAGGGACGGCTTCCATCAT
>JABHEG010000362.1 GCA_018676675.1 Lentisphaerota bacterium | reverse complement strand
TACTCAGCGAGGCTTCCCGGCAGTCCGGATGCTGGCCACGAAGATGCGGATCAGTTCATCACATTCACCGATGATCTCGGCAATTCGGTCCGGTGATTCAAGCAGGGGCACTCGCTGGACAAGTTTGAGCCAGCGATGCGATTCGCGCAGTTCCTTGAGGGCCACGCGCAATTTGTGAACGAAGTCCTTCGGGGACTCAGCAGCCTGTGCTTCCCCATGGTTCGGGTACGGCGAGGTACCCGAACGCAGAAGCTGGCCCGCAACGTGGTTTCCTGCCCGCGTGTTCGGCAGCGCCTCGGTCAGCTGGATGATCTCCACGGCGAACTCGAGCAGCCGTTCCTCCAAGTCGTATTGACGTTGAGCCATGGGTTGATTGGTCCCCCATTCGATGTTGGGCGTTCGATGTTCAGTGTTCGATGTTCTTGATGTCTGAACAAATACGTCACAAGTTAGCGCCTATGGGGCCCCGACTCCGTCATTTTTGCGTCGCCTCCGCGGCATGCAGGCGCGCCTTCAACCACGCGTAGATGCTGGCGCCCACCTGCTTGTAGCCGACGGTGTTGGGATGCACACCGTTGTTCACAGGGTAACCGTCCACAGGATCGACATTCAGCTGAGTCGGTACCAGGTACAATCCCTCTTTCTGGCGGTTCCCGAAATGCTCGAGTTCACGCTCCACGAGGCGATGCTGAATGCGCTTCCAGCCCCAACGCGGGTACTTACCTTTGTAGTTAGCCTGGAACGCGCCCTCACGCGAATTAGGTGGTGTGGTGATGCAGACACCTATCTCTGCGTCCGGCGCAGCCTTACGCAACGCGTCCAGCAATGTCTTGGCAAACCCGAACATCTTATCAACCCTGGGATCGATGGTCTCGGGACTCTCCGGCTTCGCACCGAAGCAGTCATTGATCCCCAGCAATATGGTGATGAAATCCGGCCGTTCGCCTTCGAAATTCTCGTCGAAATAGCGTGCGGGATCCAGGACGGGTTTGTCATCAGCACCAAGGAAGACGAACGGACTGCTGCGCTTCTTGTACGTACCGTCCGGGTTCGGCTCGTACTTGACCGCGAACCGGTTCCAGGTCCACCCGCCATAGCCTTCATGGATGACGCCTTCCTTCGGTCCGCGCCCTTTGTGTGTGCCGAGCATGCGCCACTTGGGGTTGCCCGGCTCCGACAGCAGTCGCGCAATCTCGTTCGGGTAGACTGTGGCGTGCGTGAGGCTGTCACCAATGATCATGAGTTTGATCTTGCGTTTCGCACCAGCCCGAGCAGGAACGATCCGCAACGTGGTTTTCGCCTGGCCCAGAGACTTCCCCGATGCGTCTGCCAGGACAACAGCGAACTCGTGGTCGCCGACGTGAGTTCGTTTCGGCGTCACCGCCCAGCGTCGATCCTCGGCCTTGCCGATGTCGCAGCTGATGGTGAAGCGGCAGTCTTGCGGAGTCTCCGTCAGGACGATGTTGTCGTAGTAGACGGCCATCTCAACGCCGGGAACAGCGTAGAATACCGGCGGCAGAGTCAGTCGCAACGGGTTCGGTGCCGCAGCGTCAGCTTGCGTCGACACGAGGGCAAGGGCAAGGACACTCAGGCCGGTGATCCAGATTCGTCGTTTCATCCAATGCGACTCCTTTTTTCTGAGGCTATGGGATAGTCTTTTCCCAGGTTCATCTCGACGCTTCACAAGATAGGTCCCAGTGCGCTCACCGCAATCGCCACTGGGCAAGAGCGGCAACCGAGACAGACGCTCAGGCAGTGCTTCGGTCGAGACTAACTGGACGCGTGTTCCCTACTCCTGAAGAAGCTCCTTGAGCATTACGTCTGGCCTGTTCAGGAAGGCGCGAGCCACCACGTAGTGCTCGGAGGAAGCCACGTCCCCTCGGTCGAGTGAGATCCCTCGCAGGTAGCGTTTTGTGTCAAGAAGACCCATTTGTCCTGTTGTTCCCCTCAACCCCATCCTCTGTTCCGTCGTCTCTGCTGCGATGCCTTGTGTTGCTCAGTTCGCCTCCCCAGCTGGCGGGTAACGGTAGTATGCCTCCAAGCACAGACAGCACAAGGCAGTGGTATACACAGGTGTGTATTCGGGCGCCTCGGCGTTCGATCCGGGGTGATCCCAGTGTCCGTCGGGTTGCTGGTGATCGATTAGTGTCTCGGCCATCGCCTTGTTCCACTTGCGCCACATCTCCCCCCCAGCCTGAAAAATGGCCTGGGTCTCGTAGTACCAGTTGTATGAAATATTGGTATGCCCACGGTACTTCCGCTCTTCGTCCCAGACTATGCGGTCATTGTCACTGATATTCCGAAGTGCAGCCGTGGCCTCGGCGCCCTTCCCGCCTCCGAGTAGTTGCAGGCAATAGGCACCGGCGCCCTGCATCGCCCAGCTACCGGATCCCGGGCTGCTGTAGCCGAACTTGCCCTTCCTGAAGGTGACATCTCTGACGAAAGACACGGCCCGGACGAGGGCATCCTCCAGCGCGGGGGCGGCCACGCCGGCCACGTGGGCCGCGTGCAGTGCCTGGATCTGCCAACCGCTGACAGAAAGATCCCACCGTTTCCCTTTGGCGTAACGATAGTCCCATCCGCCGTCGCGTTCGTGCTGTCCCCTGATGATGAATGCGAGTCCCTTCTCGGTGGCGCGGGCCGCTCTTTCACTGGAGGTCATCCAGGTGGCTTCCCCCAATGCGTACGTCACGATGCCGTTGACATAGGCGCGGCCACCGCAGCCGGCCGCGCTCTCGGTCGGCGTTTGGTCCATGCGATCGATCAGGTAGTCCATCGATCGCTTCACGTTGGGGCCAAACTCCTCGGACTGGAGCGTCTCTCCGTGGCCCAGGAAAGCGAGCAGGGCCAGCGCACCCATGGCATCCGGCTGCGACTCAGTCCACGTCCCAGCCGCGTTCTGTCGGCTACCGAGCCAGCGGAGCGCATGAAGTACCGCCGCCTCGGTGGCGTCAGAGCCGCCAAACCGAGAGAGGCGCACCTGTCGCTGAGCAGCGGATCGCACATCGCGATAGGCCGCCGCCGTGGACTTCGCGTTGCCCGCAAGCAACGGTCCTCCCGTCAAGCCCACGATGGCGACAACGAGGACAACACGAACCCCTGTGCACGTGACGAATACGTCCATTGAAGGACACAACGGCGCTACTGTTCGCATAGCACGGCCTCCTGCTTCTCCACGACAGCCGCAAGACTCCAGGGCAGCAGCCCTCCCGGAAGCATACGGCCGCGCAGGAACACCCGCAAGCACCCGCAACTGACCTACAGACCTAGTGGCGGTGGCTGCCCGAGCCCTTGCGTCGCCGCCGCCTCACTGCTATTCTCCTCCCCTTGGCTGGGGAGTGTTTCTCCACCGCAAGGACGCCGGAGCTCGACATGCTAAGACAACTCCTCGTTTGTAGCTTCAGCCGGTTTGGGCACAGACACACACCGTTGGAGGCGCCGCATCTCCGCATGCGGCCAGGCCGGTTACGGAGAACCGGCTCCTCCAAATGGCTTGATCCGGAAATCACACCCGCTGAGATGACTCGCGCTCGGGGGCGGAAAAGGCCCCCCGTCTGTAACCACGCCGGTTCCCGCGATGGCCGGGCGCTGAAGTCGCGCCTCCTGATGTGCGTGCTGGAAGAGCTGGCGAAGGCCGGCCTCGTATGCCGTTCTCACTGCTCAGCCCTCGTTATCCTGAGCTTGTTTTCCTTTGCCCTGTCCGCTCCTGCCCAGGAGGCCGAGACGATGGCCCCCGATCCCGCCCGAGTCCGGCAAATCGCCGCCATGCTGCGAGACCGCCCCGGCACGTTCGGGCGCCCTGCGTCCGACCGCACAGCCTGGGGCGCCCTCGCCCGGACCGAAACGATGCGGGACTATGTCACCTCCAAAGAAGGCGAACTCACGCGCCCCGTCGTGCCGATGACCGAAGAGGAGTTCGGTGCGGCAGTCGTCACAGGTAGTCGGCCGACGTGGCGCGCGCTCGAGGCACGCCTCGGGAACCGCCTCAAGGGGCTGGTCTTTGCGGAATGCCTGGAGAACAAGGGACGGTTCGTCGCCAAAACGGAGGAGCTTCTGGAGGCGCTTTTCCTCGAGAAGACGTGGATTGCGACAGTGCGCAAGGCCCAGGCGACGCGGAACTGGTACGGACAGTCCAACAACATCGACCTGGGGGCTGCCCGCCGATCGTGGGAGGTCGCTTTGGCCGACTATCTCCTCGGCGACAGACTGTCCCCTGCCATGCGCCTGAAGATTCGTGAGCAACTCGAGCATCGCACGTTTGGGCCCTTTCGCAGAATGGTGACCGGCGAGCAGAAGCCTGATTTCTGGCTCACGACCACGAGCAACTGGAATGCCGTCTGCCTCGCCGGCGTCACCGGTGCTGCTCTCACGATTCTCGACTCCAAGGACCAACGCGCCTACGTCCTGGCTGCCGCCGAGAAACACTCCAGGAATTTCCTTGCGGGGTTCCCTCCCGACGGATACTGCACCGAGGGCCTCGGCTACTACAACTACGGGTTCGGGCACTACCTGGCCCTCTCCGAAGCCGCCTGGCAGGTCACTGAGGGACGTCTCGATCTGTTCGGTGTGCCTCAGATGCGCAGCATCGCCCTCTTCCCTGTACGCATGGAAATCATGAACGGTGTATACCCCTCAATTGCCGATTGCCCGCCTGGCGCCCGCCCCGCGCGAATGCTGATGGACTACACAAGCCGCCGACTCGGGCTGGGGCTCAAGCACTGGGAAACGGACTCCCTTGGCGACCGGATCAGAGGCAGCATGGCGCTAAGCCTCATGCAGACGTTTCCCAACGCAGCCACGACGGAACCTGCCGCGGACATCACTCCCCAGGCCCTCGATACACGTTCGTTCTTCGACCACGCGGGTATCCTCATCTGCCGCCCGGCCGTGGGAGCAAAGACGCGCCTGGGCGTTTGCCTGAAAGGCGGGCACAATGCCGAGCACCACAACCACAACGACGTGGGCACGTTTGTCGTTGCGGTGGACACCGACACTCCGGTGTCCGACGCGGGAGCTGAAGTCTATACCCACCAGACGTTCAGCGCCCAACGTTACGAGAGCGATGCGCTCAACTCCTATGGCCATTCCGTGCCGTTTGTGGCGGGCACGATGCAGAGCAAGGGCCGTCAGGCCAAGGCGGTCGTCCTGCGAGCAGACTTCACCGATGCCGTTGACACCTTCACACTCGATCTGGCCTCCTGCTACGAGGTCCCGACCTTGCGCAAGCTGAAGCGCACCTTCCTCTATTCGCGCGGGGGAGAGGGCTCACTTGCCGTGACCGATGAGGTGGCATATTCCTCCCCCCAGGCCTTTGAGACGGCCTTGATCACCCTCGGTTCCTACAAGATTATCAGCCCCGACACCGTCCTCCTGTTCGGCAGAGAAAGTGCGGCCCTGGCCAAGGTTGCATCCGACACCGGATCGATCCGGCTACGCGGGGAAGTGCTCAAGGCCGATTTGCGCATTCCCACAAAGGCCACGCGCATCGCCATCGGCTTGAGTGAACCGGCGGAGGCCGCACGCATCACCGTATGGATCACTCCCGCTGCTCACCCCGATGGCAGATCAATCGACCGCATCCACAACGGCAGTTTCGAAGAAGGCGATGTCGGCTGGACCGTCCCAAAGGAGAACCGCATGTGCGAGGTGCTGTCCGAATGCCCGGCTTCGGGACAGAAATCCCTCAAGGTCGTGGACAATGATCCAGAAGCCGGTTCCAGTCGGCTTTCCCTGCGAATGCGCGCGGAACCAGACGGTCTCTACCGGTTGTGCGGCAAGATATTCCCCGTCTCCGGATCTGCGGACGGTTTGGGCATCTACGCCCGCTTCTACGACGGGGCTGATGAGGTCATTCGGTTGCCGCGCGAGGAACGTCTGAAAAGCATCGTCATCACCGGCGGGGAGACAAAGCAGTGGCGGCCTTTCGCCAAGACATTCCGGACCACCAGGAACACCCGCTACATGCGTATCTGGATTCACTCGATGTCGGCGACATGCATCACCGCGTATCTCGACGATCTGGAAATCGTTGAAGGGAACACGCCGGAAGATCGTGAGTAACCCGGAGAGCTAGTGCCCCCGGCCGGAAGTAGGGACATGTAATCTTGCCAGATCTCGAGTTCTCAGGCGTTTCGGGGGCTTTGGGGCACACCTCAGTACTGCTGCAGGCCGAACGACTCCCTGATTCCGGTTACAGTTTGTACTGCGGAATTTTCATCAGTTCGCCGTCCCGCAACGCCGACTGGTGGGCCACAATCCCGGCCACGGTCATGTTGAGCGCTTGTGCGACGTCCACCCACGGCTTGCGGTCCCGCAGGATAGCGTCCACGAAATCGCTCGTGAGGTAGCCGTGCGAACCGCCGTGACCGCCTCCACTGACGCCGGGAGGCAGGGGCGGTCGTTCGATGTCTACCTTGCCCTTCTCATCTTTCTGGCCGTAGACCCGCCCCCGTTCGCCCCCGTGCGTCGGGATGTCCCACGTGACCGCCATGCGCGACATGCCGCCTTCACTGGTTCGGAACAGGGCGATCTCGCTCCCGAAAGGGTTCTTGTAGTCGTTGTTCTCGGGGCGCAGGTGCGGTACGATGCTGGGCATTCCCATGCAAGACACCTCGGTGAAACT
Organism: Lentisphaerota bacterium; assembly: GCA_018676675.1. Classification (GTDB taxonomy): domain Bacteria; phylum Verrucomicrobiota; class Lentisphaeria; order Oligosphaerales; family JABHEG01; genus JABHEG01. The sequence continues at coordinate 13,196 of JABHEG010000362.1, read as the reverse complement.
CCCGCCCGTCACGCCGACGTAGTAAGCGTTCGAGTGGGTTGGATAGTATTGCGGGGGGAGTCCTTTGCGCCAGCCGTCAGTGTCGACCTTCCCCGTTTCCGGGTTGTACCCTGTGAGCGGCTTGCCGAAATAGTGAAAGTACTCGCCCTCGGAATAGACGATTCTGCCCAGCATCCCCGCCCCGTAGCGCTGATGCCAGGCGTACAGGTCCGAGTGGAAGTACGAGGTCTCGAACATCATATACGTGAGGCCACTCTTCTTCACGGCCTCGAAGAGTCGGTCCGCGTCCTCGAGCGATCCGCAGACGGCCGGCACGGCGGCGGCCACGTGTTTGCCGTGCTCAAGGGCGGCAATGGCCAGTCTGGCGTGACTGGGCGCGTCGGTGGCGATGAACACCGCCTCGATCCTGTCGTCCTTGAGCATCTCCTCGCACGACGGGTAGGTCTTCTTACAGCGACAGGCCTCTGCCAGTTGGGCGCAGCGGTCGGGGATCAGGTCGGTGACCGCGATCACCTCCACATTGGGGTGGTCCTGGAAACCAAACTGCGCGCCGAAGCGGCAGGTGCCGTAACCGGCGATGCCAACGCGGATTTTCCGATCAGAAAACGGTTGCCAACCTTTTCCGCTCGCAGCCAGACCGGTGTTTTCGAAGCCGGAGATGACCTTGCCGGCAGCGTCCTTCGGCGCCTCAGCCGCCACAGCAGTCCCCGCCAGCCCGGCCACGCCCAGGAATGCCCCCGCGCCGCCGACCCCCTGCAGGAGGCCCCGGCGGGATAGGCAGAATCCGAGTTCATTCGCAGTCATCTGTGATTCCATTGCTTGCTCCAAGCTGAGTCTATTTCAAGAAGTCAAAACCTTGTCTCGAACGTCGTCTCACCCCAAAATCCAAAACAGGGCTGAGCACAGGACCGGACTAGGTTCGAGACAAAGTGCATGGCTTTCCGAAAATCGGTGCCCTTTGGAGTGGACTCCAGGTTCATTGTCTAACCGCTTCGTCTCTATCTACGGGCGGCGGCCCGTTGTCTTTCATCCACTGGGCGTATCCAGACGGGGGAAACAACTCCAACTGTCCAGCGCGGTTGTAGCCGCCCATCCGGCCTCCCCTGCCGCACCGGTATTCACATCGGTACGACCCAGATATTCCGGAAGCGCACACGGCCCCGGCTGCTGTGGTTTTCCAGCACGATCGGTCCCGGCGACGGGCCTTCCGGTTCCTTCAAGGTCGGGCATCGACTTCTGAGCTCCACGTCATCATGAATCCTGACGCCATTCAGCAACACGGTGATCCGGGCGTTCTCGGTCTTCCTGCCCCCGTGGTCGAACCGGGCGTTTCTGAACGTGATGTCGAGCGTCTGCCAGGTGCGCGCCGGTTTACTCGCGTCCCCATCCGGCGCCTTCAGTCCGTAGATGGCGCCAAGCCGGTACTTCTCGCTCTTTTCGCCCCGGCCCCGTATTTCGTTGCAGTAACGGAAATGAGCCCATATGCCGCTGTTGATGCCCTCTTCTCCCGGCAACCACACCTCCACGTGGAGCCTGAAATCACTAAAGTGTTGCCTGGTAACCAGGTGGCCTGGATCGCTAACCTCCAGAGCACCGTCGATCAACTTGTAGTGGCACGGTGGGGCTCTCCTTATTTCCTCGTCGGTGGGAATCCGCATGCTCCCATGCTGCATCCACGCCGACGTATCCGTGCCGTCGAAGAGGATGATGGCATTCGCCGGGGCCGTTGCGTGCAAGGTGTCGATGACTTGAAAGGACTTGACCAGATCACTCGCGTTCTTCTTCAGCTTTTCATTGGCTGTCTCCGCTATGATCTTCTCGAGGGCGGGCGTGACCGCCTGTGCCTGGCTTTTGCCCAGCGCGGCGGAGATCGTGTAGACCGCCAGCATGGCTTCTTCTTTCACATCTTGGTCGTCAAAGTGGTCCAGGGCTGTTTTGAGGGCATCAGGATGCGCCTGCCCGCCCAGGCCGCTCAGCAACCCGCTCTTCTCCGGGCGGGCAACGGCGAGATCGAGGCCTCTGCGGTATCGCTGCACCATCTCCCGTGTGGCATCCTGAGCGGCCATCCGCCCCTTGCTGACCGAGTCGCTGCGTTTCTCGGCCAGACGCTTCAGTTGCTCCGTGTATGCCCGCAGAGCCAGAACGCCGCCGAGCGGGTCAGACCCTTTGCCGGCGGTGCGAAGCAGGACATCCAACACCACATCAGGATCCGGCCATTCCTGCAGGGCCCGGGTCGCAGCGCGCCTGATGTCCTTGGCTTCAGATACAAGTGCTTGATTAAGGATCTTCAGCTCAGACTCCTGGGAAGAGGCGGAGGTCACTCTGGGCAGCATGGCAATCAATTCCGCACGCCCTGGGCAATCGCCCTTCATCAACCGTCCGGTAACGAGCCTGGACCGCTCCGCAGGAGTCACGCCGGTGTCGCCCAATCTGGAGAGGGCGGCCGTGGCTTTGGTGCGCACTTTCCGGTCCGGTTCGCCGGCCAGGAACTCAACGACGGGGGCATAGCTGGAAGGTTCGCCTGCCTTTGCCAGCATACCCAATGCTTCGGCACGGACCTGGCGGTCGGCATCCCGCAAAGTCGCCAGCAATAGAGGTACACACTCGGCTTTCGGACAGTTGCCGAGCAACCGAACAAGCGACACGCGTACAGAAGCCGAGCCGGCGGGCAGGGCTTTCTTTACGTTCTCAGTTATCTTGCTTCTGCGGGGGCTTCTTCCTATGGACTGCACGGCAATGTCCAGGTCGCGTTCGGATACCGCCGCGGCGATAAGGGCATCGGTGGCCCGCTCATCATCAAAATTGCCCAATGCGCCCAATGCGGCTCTACGAACGAGATGGTTCTCATCATCGGCCGCGTTCAGGACCGTGGGCAGAGTGGCCGGATCCGCATAGGAACCCAGCACACCCAGCAAATCCGCTTTGAGATTCACGTTTGTCGCCGCGGTATCTGCGTAGACTCTCTCGACAACCCGTCTTCCAGAGGGATCACGAGAAAAGAGGCGGCTGATAACAGTCGGGTTTCGCTCGTTTGTGTCCTTCAATACTTCCAGGATGAAATCACGCTCCTTTGCTCCGCCAACGAGCGCCAGGCCCATGAGCGCGTGCCCTTTCTGGTACCCGCCCAGCTCAATCAGTTCCCTATATATGGCGATCGCCTCACGTTTCTTCCCCATCTCCGCCAACCGGTCGGCATGGGCCAGGTAGGCATTGATCGCATCCATCTTCGCGGCCTTCGGACCTTGCTTGATGCCGACCTGGAACAGTGCATTCCGCGGCTCGTCACTCATCAGGGCAATCGCGTGCAGCGCCAGGTTCCGAACCTGCGTGTCCTTGCTTCCCGCGAGCTTGACAACCTGTGGCAGGCATGCGGAATCACGACGCTCGGAAAGCGCGTGGATCAACCGGGCCTGACGTTCAGGAATCGAAGCGTCGGCGAGAGCTTTGCGGAGCGCAACCGCAGCGCTTTCAGACGGGTTCTTCTGCAGCCCAAGAACGGCACGCGTATGAAACACCGGGTCTTCGTGGCTCAACAGAGCTGAGAGATAATCAACGCTCTCCGCTCCGCCAAAGCGCACAATGAGCGTCAGCAGCTCGGCCTTGAGTGTGATGGGCAGGGCCTCGCTCTCGCTGTGATCCATCATCGTCGTGCACAACTGCGCCCGTTCATCGTCCATTCCGTCACGTACGGCTTCTTCAAGAGCCTGGGCCAGCCCGTTGAGGCCCCCCGCGCCAGCCAGTGCATCGACGCGTGTGCGCCAGGCGGTCAGCGCGGCTTCTGCCTTCGTGAACGCCTCAGGAGGATACATGGCCCTGATCTCCTCGCCCTCCAGGGCCCTGCCGTAGATACGAAAATCATCCAAGGCACCGGTGAAAGGGGTGCCGTACCGGCCGAGGAACGGAACGCCGACCGCTGCCTTGACCCCCTTGAAGTCAAATGCGCTCTGGACCGTGTTGCCTTTCTTGCCGTTGAGGTAACCAGTGGCCGTGCCGGCTTCCTTGAAGACAAGCGCTGCGTGTTGCCAGACGTCCTTGTCGCTCAGGCCGTTCACCACAGCAGCCCAAGTTGTCCCACTCCAGACTTGCAGGTCCCCGCCGGTCAGGCGCAGGCAGCCGGACTGGGTCGTCGGGCCTCCGAGCTGAGAGAGAATCCGCGCGTCGGCTTGTGGGCCCTCTGGCTGAAGCCAGAAACTCAGCGTCGCCGGCGCCTGGAGCCCGAGGTCGTTGAGTTCGACCCCTCTGTTCCCTGCTTGGAACGACAGAGCCCTGCCGATCACGCCATCACACAGTTCCTGCGCGGAGAGCCGGGCGTGGACTTCGTGTGACGAAGAGTCCGGTGTGGCGGCGCCGTTCTCGGTGAGCGTGTCGAACGTGTAGTGCCGGTAGACCGGTTCCTCTGCATTCGCAGATCTCAGCGACCATGCGCAGACGATGGATATCAGACCCGATAACAGTGTCTTGTTCATCTGAGCGCTTCCCCTAGATATGCCACGGCCCACGGTATGGTTTGTCCATCAGCCGGTTCGCCTCTGCGTCGTCACTGAACGCTTCCGTTTTCGCATCCCACTTCAATGGACGCCGGAGTCTCTGGGCAATCTCGCTGCTGTGGCACAGGAACTCGCTCTGGTAAGCAGCATCTTCATTGCATATCGGCTTCTCACGTGTCCGGATACAGTTGTGCCACTCCTTGTAATGGCCGGCATTGTGGGGCATCTCGAATGCCCCAAGGCCCTGAGCCAGTTCCGGCGGGTCCGTCCAGATGAATCCCCTTGCCGTGGACTTAAAGAACAGCTTCCCTTCAGTGCCGATGATCGCAAAAGGACCGCAATAGGGCGCTCTCATGCTTTTCAGGTGATCCGGGATCGGCAGCCCTTCAAACCCAACTTGCAGAAAGGTGCCATCCGCGTATGTCCAGGTTGTGACGCTCTTGTAGTCCTTGCCGTCCGCCGGATGGATGGTCACCGGACTTTCTGTTTCATACCCCAGAACGTGCCGAACCGCATCGTTCGGATGGATCGCCCCGCCATTTACCATGTTGCGACCGAAATCAATATGCGTGTGCCACGCGAGCACACCGCGCATCACAAAGTTGTTGTACGGCCGGTACGGCGCCGGCCCTAACCACATATCCCAGTCGAGCATATGAGGGTCCATCGGTTGCGCAGGGTAATGAATCTGGCCGGCCAGTTGATTATGCCAGCAATCACCAACGCCCGCGGCGATGATCTTCCCCAATCGGCCCTGTTCTACCAGGTGGCGCGCATACTGAACGATCTTGCTGGATGTTCGCTGAGTGCCGTGCTGGAAAATGCGCCCGTAACGCTTGACTGCATCGCGGATGGCGGCTGCCTCACGGATGGTCGAACTCATGGGCTTTTCACCAAACACATCCTTGCCGGCTTTGAGCGCCGCGATGATCTGAATCGCATGCCACTGCTCTGTTGAGCCCACGGCGACGGCATCAATATCGTCACGAGCCAAGACCTCCCGAAAATCCAGGTACAGGCCCTTCTTCGGATCCGGGTCGCCCCCCAACTTGTCACGACGCACATCGCATTTCGCCAACACGACATCGCACCGGACGCCCCGGGCCGGACCACCCAGACCGATGTTCGCACTGGTTATTCTCTCGCTTGGCGGAAGCGCTCCCTTCCCCAGCACGTGCCGCGGCACGATACTAATCGTGGCCATCGCCGCCACATGGGTCATGAAGCTCCGACGCGAGAATGCCGACCTTGTTTCCATCACAGTTTCCTCTCACTGATCACCGTGGTTCCCTCCGCGCCCGCCCGGGAGACGGCGCGAAGTCCGCACTCACTGCCAGCCGCCAGGTGTCGCCGTGGTCGTGGGAGACGAGGATGGACGGCTCGGAAGGCTTGGGCGAGTAGAACTGGTACTTGCGCTCTTTGGTGTTGACGGCGCCGATGGGGAGGACGGCGTCTTTGACGCTGAGAAAGTCGATTTCCCGGTCGGGCCGGACGTAGGCGTAGGCGCGGAACTCGTCGCGGAACAGGCAGATGCTGGCGCTCTGCGACCAGTAGCACAGGAACAGCCGTTCCGTCACCGGGTCCATCACGAGCTTGTGGTAGTAGACTTCGTAGTAGGGGTTGTGCGGGACGACCAGGTTCTTCGGCGCTTCCCAGGGCTGTCCGGCGCGCTTGCGGTGCAGCGACAAGCGAAAGTAATAGCCTGGGTCCGCATGACGCGTCACACTGTAGAGGGTGTCCTGACTGTCACATAGGAGCCCCGCGTACGTCGTGCCTTTGGCAACCGTCTCCGGCTCTGTCCATGCACCGATGTCGAGCGGGTGCACCGAACGCGTGTAGCGGAAGGGGTCGTGATGCCCGTTGACGATGACATGCAGGTGCCCGCGGCTGTCAACGGTCAGCGCCGGCCAATTGTGGTTGTCCTTCGCGTTCTTCCCGCCGAACCCGATCAGGACCGGCTCGGACAGCGTGCCGGTGGAGATGTCGTACGTCACGGCGTAGGCCGGTGCACCGTCCTCTTTGGTGTGCCCGTCGAGAACGGCCAGCCGCCCGTAGACCATGAATACGGTGTCGCCGACGGTCGCCGCCATACCGGCTTCGCCGGAGTGCGCACTCATGGGCATGGCGTCCTCGCAGATCAGGACAGGCTCAGGGATCTCGAGCGTCCCGTCGGCGCGTTTGCGCGGAATCGTGATGAAGATCTGGGTGGGCGCGAAGTAGCGCGCCATCAGGATCACCGGCGGGCGCTTGAGCCGGTCGCGGTTGTGGCCCAACGCCTTCTCTAAGCGCGCCATGTACCAAGGCAGGCGGTACACGTCCCACGTCTGCAGGTTGTCGCGCGAGTGCAGCAACACGCCGGTGCGCGTGCGCCAGTTGCCGGTCGGGTCCGACACGAAGCAGAGCTTGTACGCGTCGCCGTCGGCGTCCCAGCGGATGCTTGCGTCGTCACTGCTGCCCATGTTGTTCAGCGTGAGCTCCTTGAAGCCAAGTACGTCGCGGGCATACGGCACGAGCACATCGTCAAGCACGCTGCGCCACACCCAATCGCCGTCGCGTCCCATCGTCTGGAGCACGTGACCGGCGTAGCGCACCCAGGCCTGGCCACCGGGACTGACGCTGACAACGCCCGGCTGGAAGCGCGGGTAGTACCCGAACAGCGCACGCTCTCGCCTGAAGTACGGGAGGTATTGAATCGGCGCAGTTGCCACGGCAGGCTCGCGCAGCTCCGGCCAGCGGTGGTTCATGACCGACGGGTCGAACGCGGGCACGCAACTGGCGACCGGCAACGTCGTCGTCCCGGTGATTGGGGCTCGGCCGTCCGGCATTGATGCGGTTGCCTCCTTCGAGGACGACGAAGGACGAGAACGATTGGGAGCGCGTGGCCTTTCCGGATCGAGGAGGGGCGGCGCCGCCGACGCAATGGACTCAGGTATGAGCCGCATGCCGTCCAGATGCAGCACCGTATGGGGGTTGGGCTGGCGATCGAATATCTTTGCGAAGAAGTAGATCCCCTGCACCGTGGTCCAGCCGGCGGGTGAACCTAGCGGACCGAAGTTCGCCAACGGTATTGTCACCTCACGCCAACCGGTCCAGTCGACCACGAAGTCCGCGATCATCCAATCGTGGTAAGGCGTGGCACCGCTATCAGACGCGATACCGAGCGTGATCCGTTCACCGGTGGCGTCCTCGGCGTAGGCGTGGAAGGCGATTCCCTTGTATCCGCGCCAGTCAGACGGAACGGAGCGGCAGTGGATCGTGGGGAAGCGCGGATGATCTGCCCAGCGTCCGGAAAACGTCCCGGACTTCACGTGCTCGGCCGAAAGCACGACACCGCCGGCCAGCTCCGCAAACGGCGTATGCCGACTCGACCAAAGCTGCTCCTCGGTGAACTCTTCGAGCAGATCGGCTTCGGACGTCCAGGCGCCAGCCACCTCGAAGTCGAGAGCAGCTCGCCAGTCCCTTTGCTGCGTCGCCCCGGCCAGAGGGGTCACGATACAGAGCACAATGCTGGGAATCATGCATCGGTGGAACACGGCGGGAGCTCCTTTGGATAGCGAGAGGAATACTCATGCTCAATGTGTTTGATGGTCGTCTCTTGCGTGGTGCGTCGGTTAGCTTCAAGAATATCGTGCTGTCTCCCAGAATCCAAGAAGGTCAGGAGAGACTGGTGCCGGCCGGCGGAAGTTCCGGCCCATTCGCGGGTGGATGGTTGTTGAGCATGTGATGGCGGAAGCGTAAGGCGATATGGATATCGTCGTCGTTTTCGCCGTTGCATGATCGGCGGCCAGGCACTCGCCCGACTTGTCCTCCGTAGCCCTTGGCGAAGGGGGAAGGGTTGCCAGCTCCAGGCGATCAGCCGTCCCGACGCTCCCCGCACGTATCTCGATACGCAGGAGAAGCGCCGGAACAACTGCTCATCCAGGCCCCGGCAACGAACGGGCCGGAACTTCCGCCGGTCGGCACTAGAGTACCAGTGTCCGTGCACCTGCATTCCAGAAGAGTCGAGGACATGACCGTCTGATTCGGGTTCGGTCCCAAACCGATTGCGACCGCGATTAGGACCGAGGCCCCCGGAGATCCCCTTGGAGACAACGGCATTCTGCGGCCCCCCGACCGTCGCCCGCAGATGCCACCATTCACAGATAGAGGAACCCGCCCTCCATGTACCGTTCTCCCTCTTGCATCCATCGCGTTCTGCTCGCAGCTGGACTCCCAATTCTGCTGAGCCTGACCGCGATGCTGTCGCCTGCTGCACCTCCCACCGGCGACGTGCCTGAGGCGTCGAAGATCTACGTCGCCCCGGACGGGAGCGACACAGCCGCTGGAACGAGGGGTGCGCCGCTGGCAACCTTGACCGCCGTCCGCCAGAAGATCCGTGAACTGAAGGGCCGCGATCGCCTGCCCGCTGGCGGAGTGACGGTCGAGATGCGAGGCGGACGCTACGAGTGGACCGAGCCGCTTGAGCTGAGCGCTGAGGATGCAGGGACGGCCGCCTCGCCGATCGTCTACCGCGCTTTCCCGGGTGAGCGGGTGACGATCGTCGGCAGCCGGACTATCAACGCATGGAAGCCGGTCACCGATCCGGCGACCCTTGATCGTCTGGCCCCAGGCGCTCGGGGGAAGGTCTTCCAGGCCGACCTGAAGGCGCTCGGGGTGACCGAGTATGGAGACCTTCTGCACGACGCCGAATGGAAAACACAGTATCGCCACTGCCTGGATGACAACCAGGGAGAAGCAACGCAAGGCGACGCGGTGGCGACACGACGCCTCTTCAGGCGCACGGGCGAAAAGATCGAGTCGCGTATCGAGGTCTTCTGCGATGGCTACCCCATGCAGCTCGCACGCTGGCCCAACAACGGCTTCACCCATATCGACAAGGCGCTTGGGGAGACGAAATTCGATGTCCGTGGACTGCCCGGCAGTAGGGAAGGCATCTTTAGCTGCGTCGACGACCGGCCAAGCCGCTGGACAGACGAGAAAGACGCGATGGTCCGGGGCTACTGGTTTCGCGACTGGGTCGTTCAGACCCAGAAGATCGAGTCGATCATCCCCGAAAAACGCATCATCAAACTCGCCAAGCCATATCATACCTACGGCGGCTATCGGGACGGGATGTGGTTCTTCGGCTTCAACCTGCTCTGCGAGCTGGACATGCCCGGCGAGTGGTACATCGATCGCGAGGCGGACGTGCTCTACTTCTGGCCGCCACGGCAGATGGAGAGTGCCCTGACGGAGATCTCGGTTTCCGACGGGCTCTTCCGGATGGTCGACACGGCCCATATCACGCTGCGTGGGCTGCGCCTCGAAGCGGCGCGTGGCACGGCAGTACGGATCAAGGATAGCCGAAGCTGCCAAGTCGTTGGCTGCTCGATCCGGAATGTGACGAACTACGGCATCATCATCGTTGATGGCGCAAACTGCGCGGTCATCGGATGCGACATCACGCGGACGGGTGGCGGCGGAGTCTTCATGGTCGGTGGCGATCGCAAAAAGCTCATCCCCGGTGGTCACTACGTCGAGAACTGCCACATCCACCGCTTCGCACGCTGGGACCGGACCTATCGCCCCGGTATCCTGATGACCGGAGCCGGCTTGCGTGCTTCGCACAACCTGATCCACCATGCACCGCATTCCGCGATCGTCTACGGCGGACCGCTGCATCGGTTCGAGTACAACGAAATCCACAACGTCTGCCAGGAATCGCACGACTGCGGAGCCATCTACGGCGGCCGAAGCTGGTGTATGCGGGGAGACCTCTTCCTGCACAACTACCTGCACCACCTCTCCGGCAAGGACGGCGGGGCGTGCAACGGGATCTATCTCGACGATGCCAACTCCGGGACAACCGTCCGTGGAAACGTCTTCCACCAAGTCAGGCGCCCCGTCTTCATCGGCGGCGGCCGCGACACACTGGTCGAGCACAACCTGTTCGTCGACTGCCCCCAGGCCTTCCACCTCGACGCCCGATACGCCCCCGGCAACTGGGCCGCGCGGTATGGGGACCCTCGAATCGAGAAAGCAAAGAAGACCGGTGTGCTGCCTCCCGCGGTTCGCTTCCAAGAGCCGCCCTACAGCACACGCTTCCCCAAACTGGCCAAGATTCTCGACGACGAGCCCACCTGGCCAAAAGGAAACATCCTGCGCGAGAATATCTTCTGGCGAGGAAGCGGCGAGAACCTGCGACGCACGGGCTGGGACACCCCGCCGCCAAGTGGTTCCTACCGAAATGCATGGTGGCACCACATCCAGGAAAGTGCCTACAAGCTGCTCACAATCGAGAACAACATGGTCGACGTTGACCCAAAACTGGTGGACGAAGAACAGGGGAACTTCCTCCTGCGCGACGATTCGCCCGCTTTTGCCCGAATCGGCTTCAAACCCATTCCGTTCGGGAAAATCGGCCTCTACAAGGACGAGAATCGGGCCAGTTGGCCGGTGAAGCACGAGATCACGCCCCTGCCGTCGCCTCCAAAGAAGCGTGCAAAGAAGCCCAAGGCCGTGAAGAAGACGCTGCGCAAGGGACCCGCCCCTGTGTTCACCGTTGTCCGGGCCGTTGCACCTGTCACCGTTGACGGGAACTTGCTTTCAGCGGAATGGGCAGGCTGCGATGCGGAGAAAGGGATCCAGATCGACAAGAGCCTGTACCATGAGCCCGTGAAGCTCGCGAGCCTTGCCTGGGCGACCTACGATGGTAAGAACCTGTATGTCGGCGTCCGCAATGACGTGGTCCCGGACAAGCCGCTGGTGACGGGCAAGAAATGGGCCCGCAACGACGCGGTGGAGATCGCCTTGCGGAATCCGCAGGCAGGAAAGGACTCCCCCATTTTCGTCCTCCGCGGCTATCCCGACGGCACGTTCCAGAGCTCGGGGGAAGCCAAAGCCCCCGCAGACGTCGTCGAGGCGGCAGGCAAGGCAGTCACATTCGCCGCCAAGGTTGTGGACAAGGGACAGTGGACCGCGGAGTACCGCATCCCGCTCAGCCTGTTCGGCGCAGATCAGGGCTCCGGCCTGGTGCTCGAATGCAACATCTCTGTGCGCAAAATCGCTGACCTCAGCTGGAGCATGTGGCAGGGAACCGGTGGACTAACCTGGGAGACCGGCAAGGCCGGCATCCTCAAGCTGGCCGAGTAGCCACACTCTGGTTTGTACGGCGGGCGGCCCCCAATCGCCATTCCCTCGTTGCCGCCTCGGGGCGCGGCTTCGTGTACGGCGGGCGGCCCCCGACCACCATTCCCTCGTTGCCGCCTGGGGGCGCGGCTTCTTGTACGCGGGGCGGCTCTCCGACCACCATTCCCGGCTGCCGGGGGGCGGGCGACCTACTGGCGGACCCTATGCTTCGAACTCCTCGAGCAGCGCGTCCAGGCGTTCGAGAAAGGGCGTGCACCGTTCGGGATCGCGGAGGACGCGGTTCATTCGTGTCCGCGAGGCCCGGACGTGCTGCTGCTCCGCATCGTCGGTCTCACCGTTGAGTGCCTTCAAGGCCGCCTGGATCGTGACCTGCCCCGCATGCATCTGCTCGAACAACTCCGGGGCCTCGCGCTGGATGCGTGCCGCTATCATCGGATGCGCTACTATGGCTTCTGGGCCCGCTCAAATCTCTCACTTCTTCGCACTCTCAAGCTGCAACTCGGACTTGGTCTTCCAGGCGCTCTACAAGACCTGATTCGCACCGCCGAGCACCGGAAAGCCACGCGCGACTGCTGTCCGCTCTGCGGTTCTCCGCAACTCACCGTGCGCACAGCCTGGCGACGCGAAGCCCTCTTCCCCGGCATTCGGGCACCTCCGGCAATCTCTCTCCTTCTCCCCGCATAGTCCCCAGCAATTCATCCGGGCGTCAGAAACTCCGCCACCCGGGCACGTTTCTCCCTTCCCAAATCCCTCTCTACCGCCCCAAAAACACTCGATTTCCTTGCCCCCAGGATCTCTCCGTCCTACTGTAAACTCAAGATGAAGAAGAGAGATTCCCGGAATGCGCAAGCCCAACCCCGAATGGCCAAGTTCAACAGGGACTATGTGCCGGCTGCGCGACACATAATCTCTAGAACGTTAGCCCCTATCAATACCTGCCATGTGGTTTTCTGCCCGTACAATCAGCCCGTTGTGGGAACGCGAGGATCTGACGCATGAACACGATCAAGCTGGCAATCACATTCCTCTGCGTTCTGTCCGCCACCCAGTGCTCTGGCGCCGCCGACCACTTTGTTGCGGTAGATGGCAGACCCGATTACGCTGGATCCAGGGCTGCCCCTTGGGACTTGACCTCGACTCTGGCCGGGTCCCGCCAAGTCGCTCCCGGAGATACGGTTTGGGTACAAGCAGGAACCTACAAGTACCCAGATCGCCAGTCCGGTAAGAACGGCTACCCCGTCAGGCTTGCCGGTGCACAGGGCAAGCCGATCCACGTTCGTGCCGTGCCTGGCGAGCGTGTTACCGTTGACGGTGGCCTTCGGATCGAGCCCCCGAGCAAGTTCCTCTGGATTTGGGACCTCGAGATCATCGTGTCCGAGAACCTCAAGGGATCACGCGTCGCGCAAGAGCGTGGCTCCCATCCCAAAGACCTTGACCGTCCATGGGGCCTTTGAGCGCAGAATTCGGTTGGATCAAGCGGTGTTCTTGAGGATGTGCAGCGCGATCTCGATTGGAGCCGGTCTTTTGCGCAGGGCAGCGCGTGTCTTTCGAGACAGTCCACTGCCCGCTTTCCGAGCATGC
>JABHEG010000215.1 GCA_018676675.1 Lentisphaerota bacterium | reverse complement strand
CTCGAGCATGCTCGGAAAGCGGGCAGTGGACTGTCTCGAAAGACACGCGCTGCCCTGCGCAAAAGACCGGCTCCAATCGAGATCGCGCTGCACATCCTCAAGAACACCGCTTGATCCAACCGAATTCTGCGCTCAAAGATTTCTGACCTCAAGACCAAGGACGGGACGTGGAATGTGCAAGGCGAGAGAATCGCGATCCACGTCAGCGACAAGAACTGGACAATCGAGGTCTTCCTGCCTTACACAGCTTTCCCTGACATGGTTCGGCCGGGAACTGGCGTGGAGTGGTTTGGGCAGGTCACACGGCATCGAATCAGCGACTCAAAACAAAGCCCCGACTCAACGCGTGAATACTCTCGCATGAACTACAAGTTCGGCGGCGGGAGCGCCAATCTTGCAGATTTTGCCCCCATCGTGTTTGTCGAGTAGCCCCTCCCCTTTACGGGGCCCTGGGATCGAGCCAGACTGGGCTTGACCACGCCAGGTGAGTATCCACCTGGATAGCCCGGACATACCACCACTCCGTTGCCGTGAGTGGGACGGATAACGTGAATGCTCCCGTCAGATCGTCCGACTCCCTGCCCTCCCAGCTCTTTACCACAGCGTTATTGCGGAGCAGGTCCACACGTTTGATTGCGGTTGTGCCCACGACCCGCCAACGGATAGCACGCGGGGCGTCGCCGGCAACCTGAAGTTCGCTCCCCATCGGTTCATCGTTGACCGAGAAGAACACCAGTGTGTGTTGCCCGGTCGTGGCATAGCACTTGCGATCGTGCATGGCTTGCCAGATACCTCTGCGGGTGAAACTGCCGGGCATTGCCGCGACCCGCGCGTCTCCCGTTCCAGGCCGCCCGGAATGCGTGTCTGTGGACCCGATGAAGGCCAGACGGTGTCCCATCGCGAGAGCGGTCTGGACGCTGGCGCCGACGTCCTTCCGCTTGATGCGCAGTTCCTTGATCGGTCCCCCGGGCGCCTCGAACGAGCCGCGATTCTGGCAGATCTCCACGACGCGCTGGTAACGGTGATTGATGACGGACCAGTCACACGGCTCCCAAGCCGGTCGGCCGTTGGCCATGATTTGTGCTGCCTGCGTGTTCGTGTGATGCGGAATGATGATCGCCTCCTCGTTTCTCTTCGCCAACCAGTCCCACCACGCCTGCATGTTGTTCTTGACCACAGGTTGCTGCGGGGCATCATCTCCCGGGTAGTAAGCGTTTCGGTGGCCCCGGGGTTTGCTGCTCCATTCGAATCCAAGCAGAGCGACAAAACGCCCCGGAGCATTGTGGCGGTTGGCCACGGTCACGGCTCGTTTCCACCGTGCCCCTTTTGGGGAATGATCGCTAAGAGCGGCGAAGTCCAGACCGTGAAATCCCCGGGCATACTCATAGGCCAGGTCAGGATCCCCAACCCCGTCGCCGCTGATCTCGCAATGCGAATGGATGTCACCGAAGAGGACCATCGGTTCATCTTCTCGTCGTGGCAAAACCGGGTTCGCTGTAGCAGACCAGTCACCACAGGTGACCCCAACTCGGGTTACTCCCTCTGCGGGGCAGATGGTCTGGAAGGTGTGGGTTCCGCCGTCCGCCTCGGTAAAGGTGTAGCTTGGGGGCAGGTCTGTCCCCGCCGCGTTGTGAAACGTGATCGTCCCGCGGAACCCGGAAGCAGGATTGCCGAAACGATCGGTTGCGGCAACCGTCACTCGCCCCGGTGTTCCACGGACAGGCCGAGCTTCCGCCGAACAGGCAAGAGCGGCAGGCGGGCCGCCCTGGGCCTGGATAACCAACGGTGTGGAGACGGGAGCCGGGGCATTTGTTCCAGCCAGAATGGCGCCGGCCACGAGTCCCGCCTTAACGTTGCTGTGGCGACTCATGGTCAGTGTGCCGCCCAGCGAGACTACCACTCCTTGGGAGAGGCGTTCAGGGTTGACAAGTGTCGCTTCCCAGTCAACCGGCCTGGGAACCGGTGGCCAGCTCTTCTTTCGCGGGATCTTGCGGCACTCAAAGCGTGCACCCTCAACTGCGCAACGGGCAGTCACACTGAGGAGACGGAACTCGCGACTTGTCCGCCAGTTGTCCCACTGAAAAACCAGTTTGTCTCCTGCAGACAGCCCTGTCTTTCCCAACTTGAACACTGCTTCGACAGGGCTTTTTCCAGCTGCAACCGGAGCGCCTTCAACGCGCAGTAGAGCCTGGCCGAGATCGGTCTTCTCACGCATCTCGATCGCGATATCATCAAACCAGATGCTCCCGGTGGACTTCTGCAGACCGAGAACCAGCTGCATACTGGTTGCTTCCTCCGGAGGCCGAAGCTCAAAGGCGAACCGCTTCCAGGCAAACGTTCCATCCACTCTCGTCAGGCTCTGGTTCTTCAAGACAGCTCCTGCAGCGCTCTTGTGAAGAACGTTCAGTTGCCCACGCTGAAGCTGTTCCGCCCTGACCCATCCCGTTACCCAGTGAACACCTTTCCCGACGGCAAGTGGAACATCCTGCCGCCAAGCCTGAACGAAACGGGTCTGCTTCTTGGGATCTGTCCCCGTGATCCGGCCGGATCGTTTGCCGCTATGGGCCGTCGTTTCGTCCACGGCAAACGCCGCACCTGCGACCTTCGGCAGGCCCCAGGTAACGGGGACGCGGTCGGCGACCTCTTCGAAGCCCGGGTTCTTGACCGGGTTCGCTGCCGCAAATTCACTGCCGAAGAGAAACCACACCGTGAGTAGACCAGGCCCGAATGTCCTCCAATTCGTCATCGCTCATACCTCATTCTTGCGGTTGGTTTCGCTGGATACCTGTGGGAAGAGAGGATCGTCGTAGGGCAAGCGCTGGTAGTATCGTTTCGCGTGGGCGACCAACAACGCATGCATCTCCTGGTAGACAGGAACGTCGCGTGGGAGTTCTGCCTCGCAGACAGACGCGACGTCATCATAGGTGGCTGTTTCCGATATCACCCCGAGATGGCTGAAGATCCGCCGTGTGTAGGCATCGATCACCATGTGCAGCCTGCCGTAAGCGTACAACAACATGCTGTCAGCAGTCTCGGGACCAACACCCCAGACCTTCAATAGCTCCTCCCTTGTCGGGGCGCTCCCCGCCAACAGAAGGTAGAACTCCGTGAACACTCTGAGCCTGCGGGACTTGACGTTGAAGTAGCCCGATGGCCGGATGGCGTCTGCAAGTTGTTGGTCAGGCATGCGCAGCAGGGCTGATGGCTGTACCCCGCCCGCTGCATGCAGTGAAACCAACGCCTTCTCTACGTTCCTCCAGGCTGTGTTCTGGGTCAATATCGCGCCAACGCAGATCTCGAACCGCTCGGAATCCGTCCGTGGAACAGCGAAGTCGAGAGGATGATACGCTGCTGCTCGTCCATCCCCCTCCCCAACGCCCACCGGCCACCAGCCCTGAGGACCATAGGCCGCGAGCAGCACCTCGAAGATTGTGGTAGGAGTCAGCATGCGCGCACCATTCCGGCAAAGAGCCGTACTGTATCACCAGTCGGCGCACGCTCACAAAAACTGTCGTTGCGAATGCGGCAGAACCGGCCTCACTTGACTACAGTATAGCGCAAGCCCTCTTCCACCACAGTTGGAGACAGAAGCACATGATCCTCTTCGCAGCAGATAACCACTATGGCAAGCATTGTGGACGCGTCCTCAACAGCCAGATCAAAGATCGTTACAGCATCGAGTTCCACGAGGATGATTGGTCCTGTTTCGAGACCGGCGGACTCATAGAGACATATGACCTGATCATCCTCAATCTCATTGCCGGGGCATGCGATATCCCCCCACCAAGCGAGCAGGGGGAAGCAAACGTCAAGGCCTATCTGGAAGCTGGCGGCAGTATGCTGTTGCTGCACGGTGCCAGTGCAGCGTTTTGGTCGTGTGACTGGTGGCGCGCGATCGTCGGGCACCGCTGGGTCAGGGGCAACGACCCCGATGGCTTCGATGCCTCAACCCATCCCCGCAGACCCTATCGCCTCGACGTTGCCAAATGCCGCCATCCCCTCTGTACGAAACTCACCTCGATTGACCTGCCGGAAGACGAGATCTACATCAACCTTGAACAGACCGCCTCCACAACCGTCCTCATGACCACAACAACGGACGAGGGCACGTTTGTGCAAGCCTATGAGACGTTCACTCCCTGGGGCGGACGGATCCTGGCATACATCCCCGGTCACGAAAAGGAGGTCGTGGGGAATGAGGTGATGGTAGGGAATTGCACCGTACTGATCGACGACCTACTCCCCTGAGCAGGCCGCACGCGGCATCACCCGAAGAGGTGGTTCAGAACCCACTTGTACTCCCGGGCAATCCCGTCTGTGACGTCGGTCACCTGCAAAGCTGGTGGAAGCACGCCGAAGGTGTAGGTCTCAATCTCAAGATGCGGACAGATGCCGGATCGTAGTTCGGCAACCACCTCCGGTGTAAAAAGGTATGTCGTCGAGCGGAGGGCGCCGGCTTCCTCAAAGAACAGGGGCACGTGGAAGTGAACGCGCCATTCGCGCCCCGCCCCTTGCTCAGCGTGCGTGATCGCGGCATCCAGATCAGCGAATGTCTCTGTGCTCCCGTCCGCCCCGCGCATCCGCACCTGATGCAGGTACACTTCCTCAACGAACGGGGTAAGAGCAGAGGCCGCATCGCGCTGCGGCAATACGGAGAGGGCCGCGCTCAGATGGACTTTCGCCAGGCGCATTCCGAGCGCTCGCGCCCTGCCAAAAACGCCCCCGAGGTCCTCGAACTCGACCGCCATGTGAGCCGTATCCAGGCAGAGGCCGACATGGTCACGCACAATCTGTTCCGCAGTTTCCAGGGAGACACCCAGACGTTTCCGCACCCAGGCGCTCCCGTGCGCCAGAAGAGCCCCGGAGAAGAACGCCTCTACATCGGCCATCGTGCCCAGGAAGCAATCCGGTTCAGGCTCCAGGGCGAGCACCACATCCTGTCCCGTCCGGTTCCGGATGCCGTGGAAGTGCACGGCTGTTTCAGCGAGGTTCTCGGCCATCTTGATCACGTCGCGGTCACAGGTGATCCATGGGCCATAGGATCCCGGTACGGTTGATATGCTCCCACTCACCCCCTCGGGCAGGATTCCGGCCATGACGTCACCGAGAGTCTTGGAGTACGTAACACGTTCATCGCTGCGCCAGTCAGGGGCATAGACCCGATCTTTGACCGAGGTCTGATGGAACTGGCCATAGGGGAATCCATTGACGGTGAATGCATAGAGCTCGTTCGCCGCGAGGAAGTCGCGGAAGCAGCGAAGTTGCCCGGGATCAACCAACTGGTCCGCTGCTTGGCAGCTCAGACGCAAGCCAAGCCCGAATCTACCCGGCGCGTTCACCTTATTCCGGACGGTGACAGCCTTCGTTCGAATGGCTTCGAAGTTCTCCTCCCACGTCTCCCCCGGATGCACATTCAGGCAATAGGTCAGATGGATTGGCGGGGGCGTCTGGGCGATCACGATGCCTCCTCCAGGGAAAGAGTGCGCAGGCAGTCTACAGCATCTCCCACGCGTCCCACATCAATGTGATGGACCTCACGCCGACGCCCAATCCCATCTGGCAGCGTTATGCACAGACGTCCCCCAAGGTGTTCGCGGAACTGCTCGATACCATCCACAATCACCAGTCCGCCGACCTCGTTCCGTTCGTCCAGACATTTGTCCCAGATTGGGAGTCCGCATTCACCCAGGGCAGTCACGATCCGCTCAAAGTCGAACGGTGTTATCAGCTTCTCAACCATGGCGTAGTGAGAGTCCAGCGCGATCCCGATCGCCACGGCTTGTCCATGACCAATCCGGTAGCCCGTCATGCTCTCGATGCGATGGGCGGCCCAG
The DNA here is from genome assembly GCA_018676675.1 of Lentisphaerota bacterium. Taxonomy (GTDB): domain Bacteria; phylum Verrucomicrobiota; class Lentisphaeria; order Oligosphaerales; family JABHEG01; genus JABHEG01. The sequence goes on along the minus strand of JABHEG010000215.1, from coordinate 30,574 downwards.
TGGCCGAAATCCAGCGGCCGAGCCGAACCGAACTCGAACGGGTCACCGCCGGTCCTGATGTGCTCGAGGTGCAAGACCGCACAGTGATGAACAAGGTGCTCCATGGTAGCCGCATCACGTTCCCGCAACTCCTTCGCGTGACGGCAGAGGAAGCTGAAGAACTCGGCGTCTTTGATGATCGCGACCTTGAAGGCCTCTGCCACGCCGCCGATCCAGTCACGGTCTGCTAGTGTGCTCAACAGATCGTAGTCGTTCACCACCGCAAACGGCGGAGAAAACGTGCCCACGAAATTCTTCATTCCGTGTTCATCCATGCCGTTTTTCACCCCGACCCCCGCATCGTTCTGTGCAAGAACGGTTGAAGGTAGCCGGACCACACGCAGGCCACGGTGCACAAGCGAGGCCGCGAACCCGATCATGTCCAGTAACGCGCCGCCGCCTGCAACCATGACCACGCTCTGACGATCAAGGTGGAGATTCCCGATCGTCCACATCACTTCACTCACGGCCTCCCAGCCGCGCTTTGCAGACTCTCCCCCCCGCACGACATTTGGCATCCCGCACAACTCAAGGCGATCCTGGTACTCGTGGAAGTAAGTCGTGACCTGATGGATGAGATCCGGGCGCGCCGCCACCAGGCCATCATCCAGGTATACGACGACTCGGTGTGCTCGACACTCTTTCAGACGATCTATCGCATCAACCAGCACCGTGTTCCCCGGTGAAAAGACGGCGTGCCCGAAGTGGACCGGATACTCGAAGGGCACGGAAATGCGTTGTGTGTATGTCTCGCACGGGGGGGCCGTCCCGGACTCGATCGCGGGATCGTGGTGCGGGGGCTTATTCTGAGCAATCATGCTCCCTCCAGAATACGTCTCAGACACGCCGCCACATCAGTGACGGTTGTCGGTTGTTCATCAAACGGCATCGGCATAGTGCTTGCCCAGGAGACATCGCGTCCTGGCCCCGTCCTCCCGTGAGTCCCCTTGACCCGTTTCGTGTCAAGGCTCACTCCCGGAGGCCACCATGACCAAGAGAGCTCGCAGGGATCGAACCCCGGCTTGTTGTGAATATCGATATGCGTCGCGTAGTCGGGTGCATCCCGACGGTCTGTCCACCAGGGATACGCGAACCAGCAGCCTGGCTCTCCAATCAGGATGAGCTCTCCGGTGTTGGCGTGTGCAACACCAAATTCGTCGTGGCGAGCTGTAGTGAGGACGTCAGCGACACCCGGGACGGCGGCGAACAGCGTCTCAGCCCGTGTTGCCGCATCCACGTCAGACGCGTAGACATGAGCGATCTCATGATCGACCATCGCGAATGCGCGGCTCGCATGCAGATCGGGGTATCGCTTCCCCTTCACGTTCCGCGTCTCCAAGAGGCCCTCTTTCGCCAACAATCTGTTCGGAAAGATCGCCCCTCCGTCAGCGGCGGGGCCGATCGCGTAATCGCCGACAACCAACAGGTCCCATCCGGCATTCTCAGCTGCCTGCAACAGCCGTGCAAGTTGGGACGTCAAGCACGCAGAAGCTGCCTGGCTCTTCACGGCGTCAGGACCGTGCCGCTGGAAGGCATAGTCAAGGGTGGGAAGGTAGGTAAAGCAAAGATCCAGGGCGAGCCGTTCATCAGTGAGTACACGGCAGGTGGCATCCGCGATCCAGTCTCCAGCCTTAGCCGACGCGAGCGGCCCCCAGTAGTGACGCAATTTGAAGGGGCGCCCGATCTGCTTCTTCAGCTTTCCGTACAACCATGCAGGCTGACAGTAGCAGTCCTGCACCATGCCTCCACTATGTAGATGGATCGGGGCCGGTGAGAGAACAACATCAACGGTCTCCCCCAGGCTTTGTTGCCAGAACAGCATCCCGACCCGTTTGTCCATCTGCCGGTACTGGTCCCAAATACGTTCGCCCTGCACCAGTCCGGAAGACTGCTCCCAAAACATCACCTTGCGGAGATCGCGGCCGTAGAGCCCGTTGGCAATCATCCCGTGAGTGGCAGGAGGCGCTGCCGTCCGAAAGCTGGCCTGAAAAGGGCAGGTAAGAGCAGGGAACACGGTCTTGACCGGGGCGAACTGAAGCTCTTCCTGAGGGAGCTTCGCAGCCGTATCGAAACCGAGTCCAGCCACTTGTACAACGAGGATGCGGGAAGCCGTAGGCATCCTGTCAATGTGATGCGCAAACGTCCGGTGTCAACGACGATCTGAATGGTTGACCGGTTCCCCCTGCAAAGCCACGCAGCCTGAGGATCTCGCCTTCACTCTCAGTGCCCCGTCAGCTTGAGTAGAACCAGCGCCCAAGCCGTGTGAACGCCCACCACAGCCCCCCTCCCCCGACAGCAAGGACCACTCCACCGCAACCCTCAACAGTGGCCGCTGCAGCGGCGGCCTGCATCAGGATGAGCACACCGATCAGTTTGCCGATGCATCGTTGACAGATCGTCGGGGCAACGCTTCCGCGCAGCGCCCGCGCTACCAGCATGCATACCGCAATCGCTCCGAGGAACGGGACCACAGCGATCGGGTTGATGGAGAATCCCGCCAGTACCCGCCAGAAGGCAAAACCACCGACTCCAAGCGTCACCAACGGCAGAAGACGTCTCTGCCCCAGCTGCTGAGTTCCGGTTTCCCCTGCCGCGATGGCCGTCACCACAGCGATGTAGACGACGGTTGTTGCTGCGAGGACGAGTGCCCCGGACAACACCCCGGAGCTTCCCGCTCCCGCAGCAGCCCCCAGGAGGACGCTCATGCCTCGGCACAGGCCCATCGTCAGGGGACCAATCCCTCGGCGCCCTTTGGTCCACCGGTTGTAGATCAGTACCAAAGCCAGCAACACAACTGCGCTGATTGGCACCATGCCCCCGGCAAAGGCCGCACAGATGAGCCCGCCACAACCCAATAACCAAGCTGTCAACCGAGCCTGAAGCAAGGGAACTCGCCCACTTGGGAGCGGTCGCTGCGGACGTTTTTCTGCGTCTTCAGCCAGATCGCGAAGGTCGTTCGTGATGAGTCCCAACACATAGAAACACATGGCTGATGCCATGGCCAGCACACAGGCTCCCTCTCCACCTTTCCCACCCGCCAACAAGAATCCTGCCAGGGGATCTCCGGGAACGGTAAGAAGGTTGGGAACACGAATCAGCTCCAGCCAGGAATGTAGCATCCGGCTCGGGGAGGAAGCACAGGCTGAACGGGACGGCTCACCGGAACATTTTCGGTCGTCTGACATCATCACCAATACTGCTCTGGGATCCACTACCAGGAGACCGGGGAAAGGCATGTACCATCGCGTACGTCTAACGACCTGTCAACACGCCTCGCGTTGCCTCTGTGCCCGCCTGATCTTTGCACTGAGCCAGCTTGCGGAGTTCCCGGGAGAGATCTAACATACAGCCGGCCGGAAAAGTGTCGTTCTCACCGCGAAACACGATGGACAGGAATTTCTATGGGTGTCTTAGAACAGATAAATCTGGGTATCGTCGGGGCCTGTGGCCGGGGGGCCAGCTTCCGGGCCGCTTGCGACGCCTTGGAGTGTGTCAATATCCGGGCTGTGTGTGATGTCAACGCGGACGCCCTCCCAGGGGCTGCCGAGGCCCTCGGGGCCGACGACATGTTCACACACTATGAAGAGATGATCGCCCAGTCTGACCTGGACGCGGTCATCATCGGGACGCCAATGCAGTTCCACGCGCCCCAGGCGATTCTGGCCCTCAATCAGGGCATCCACGTACTGAGTGAGGTGACTGCCGGGGTGTCTGTGGATGTATGCAGGAAGCTCGTGGAAGCAGAGAAATCCTCGAAGGCCACCTACATGATGGCCGAGAACTTCACCTACATGAAACCCAATGTCCTGATCCGGGAAATTGTGCGCCGCGGCCTCCTTGGTGTCCCCTATTACGCCGAAGGGGAGTACCTCCACGAACTCAAGGAACTGAACGAAAAGACCGTGTGGCGACGACGCTGGCAAACCGGTGTCGCCGGAGTTACCTATGGGACACACAGCTTGGGCCCGATTCTCCAGTGGATGGATGGCGACCGCGTTATCCGCGTGTGCAGCGCCGGGAGTGGACACCACTACCGAGACCCACGGAATGACATCTACGAGAACGACGACTCGACCGTCATGCTGTGCCAGATGGCCCGCGGGGGATTGGTCAAAATCCGCGTTGACATGCTCTCCGATCGTCCACACTCGATGGCCAACTACCAACTCCAGGGCACTGAAGGCTGCTACGAGTCCGCCCGAGCCCCTGGGGAGAAGAACCGGATCTGGCTCAGATCACACTCCGAAAACACACATACATGGAGCGATCTGAGCGAGCTTGAGGAGGAGTTCCTGCCCGACATGTGGCGTAATGCCAGCGAGACGGCCAAAAAGGCAGGACACGGGGGCGGCGATTACTTCGAGATCTGTGATTTCGTCGAGTCTATTCAGGGCAAACGCCCACCTGAGATCGGGATCCATGAAGCAATGGATATGACCATGCCGGGGCTGATGAGTCAGGAGTCGATGCTCCAGGAGGGCGCCTGGACCGATGTTCCGGATTCAAGGATTTGGTAAACCTAGAACAGTAAGGAGGCGGTGCCATGCACGTCGTTCTGTCACTCACAGTTTCTGAGTCCAAACGTCTGATCGCGAAGGGTGTTGCCCAGGCCGAGTTCGTCCTGCGGGCCATGGAAGAAGGAACGCTCGCGATTGGTTCCGGCACAACGAACGGCTACATCATCGAGGAGATAACCGGCGAGTCCTTCGATAAGAAGACAAGCGTCACAGGACGGACGCTGCCCAGCAACTACGACGGTGAGAATCTGACCTACACCTACACGGATCTGGTTATCCGCAAAGGCGAACGTCTGGACATATCGGCTAAAGAAGCTCTGGAGGACATGGGGCCCGGCGACGTGTTTGTGAAGGGAGCAAACGCCATCAATTACGAACGGGATCAGGCAGCGGTGCTCATTGGACACCCTACTGGTGGAAATGTCGGGCTCGCGATAGGCCCGGCAATGGCTCGCCGCATCTGCTTCCTGCACCCCGTTGGCCTGGAGAAGAGCGTTTCGGTCGACCTGGTTGAGGTGGCAGAAGCGATCAACTCTGATCCCGAAGGCAAAGGCCCGACGCTGTGGGTTGTTCCCGGGCCGCTCTTCACGGAAATCGAGGCACTTGATGTCTTGACCGGGGTCGAAGCAATCCCAGCCGGAGCCGGCGGCGTCGGGGGAGCAGAGGGAGCCGTGTGGCTAGCCCTGTTCGGCACCAAACAGGAACTCGATCTTGCACAAAACGTCATCAGTTCCGTGCGCGGGGAACCAACGTTCACATCCGCTTGATCTGCCGGCCTTGTTTGGATCTGAACCGTAAGGAGTGGACCTATGCCCAGATTTCTGCGCTGTGCGTTGCTTGCGACCGGCCTGCTTGCCGGTGTCGGGAGATCTCAGACGCCCCCCCCTGAGGGAGTCACACTGGTGGAAGGAGGGACATCGCCCTACACGATCGTTCGCCCCCGCCAAGCCTCGGCATCGCAGCTCTATGCGGCAGAAGAGCTGCAGAGCATTATTGGACAAATGACAGGAGTCATCCTCCCGATCCAGACGGATGAACTCCCGTTGCCATCGCATGCAATCTTGCTGGGAATCACGCGGCACACGGCTTCCATGGTCGGGCAACAGCCGAACGTGAAGGCCCTGGGAGATGATGGCTTCCGGCTTCTTGTCCGGTCTCCGCACGTGGCCATCATCGGTGGTCCGGTCAGAGGAACGCTGTATGGCGTCTACGAGCTGCTCGAGGCGTACGGCGGTTGTCGTTGGTATGCCAGCTACTTCAGCGTTGTGCCAAAGAGAGGGACCTTTGCCCTTCCGGTGCTGGACGACACACAGACGCCTGCGTTCGCGATGCGCGAGCCCTTCTGGTGGGACATGTTCGTCGGGGACTTCGCTGCCCGATGCAAGGCGAACGGCAACCGGATGAGTTTGGAAGAGAAGCACGGAGGCAAGGTCCGTTTCGGCGGGGGGTTGTTCGTACACACGTTCTATCGACTCATGCCGCCCGGTGAGTTCTTCGAGGAACACCCGGAGTACTACAGCGAGTTGAACGGCAAGCGTGTGGCTGACCATGCCCAGCTTTGCCTCACCAATCCTGACGTCCTTCGTATCATGACCAAACGTGTGCTTGACCGCATCCGAAGCGATCCGACGGCCAAACTCTTCAGCGTCAGTCAAAACGACTGGCGGAACTACTGCACGTGCCCCCCGTGCCGTGCGATCGACGACCGTGAAGACTCACCCTCGGGCACGATGATCCACTTCGTCAACCAAGTGGCTGAAGCAGTGGAAGAGGAGTTCCCGAACGTGTGGATCGAGACCCTTGCCTACCAGTACACACGGCATCCCCCAAAAACGTTGCGCCCACGCCACAACGTCGTCCCGCGCCTTTGCAGCATCGAGTGTGATTTCTCTGTGCCCTTGGATGTGAGCACCTACGAGCAGAACCGGACGTTTGTGAAGGACATCGTGGGATGGTCGGCAATCACTGACAAACTCTACGTCTGGGACTACACAACCAACTTCGGCCATTATGTCGGATGCCATCCGAACTTCCCATGCCTCCAGGGGAACGTCAAGTTCTTTCGGGACCACAGTGTGGTCGGGCTCTTCGAACAGGGCGCCTACCAGTCGCGCCATGCTGAATTCGCCGAACTCCGTGCCTGGATTCTGGCCAAACTCCTCTGGAATCCCGACCAGGACGTCGAACTGCTCTACCGCGATTTCTTCAACGGCTTCTACGGACCGGCAGCCCCTCTCGTCCGGCAGTATTTCGACGAATTGCAGGCCCTTGCCCAACCGGACGAGCATGTTCTCCGCATCTGGGTTCCTATGACCTCCAAGTGGTACTCAGATGAGTTCTTCGAGCACGCCACAAGCCTTTGGGAGCAAGCAGAGAAGGCAGTGGCCGATCGGCCCAAGTTCCTCTACAATGTCCGTATGTCCGGGCTCCCAGTCCTCTATGCCAAGCTCCGACGGTGGCCCAAATTGCCCAAGAGGTTCGTTTGGGAGCGGGGACGGATGCGGGCTGAGACCATTCCGGAGAGCTATGCTGTACTGGCCCGTGAGTTTCTCCGACGGCTGGATGAGGGCAACATTACCCGCATTGCCGAGAACATGGATCGACATAAGGCATTCACCACTCTCCTCAAGAGCCGGACAGATGGTCTCGATTCTGTAAGCATCCGTGGGGCAGCTTACCACGCTACCGTCGTTCCGGAGTTGGGTGCACGAGTACTGACGTTGGCCAAACCGGGCGCGCCGAATGTCCTCAAGCCGGAAGCCGGCGGCCTCGGGTTCGTTGTCTCCGCCCGGATGGTGTCACCACTTGACGCATCCCCGTTCACCTCGATGGATGCCCCCGATGGACAAGGGGTGTTTACCAGGACGCTGCGGAGGAAGTACACCATTACCCGAGCCGTATCACCCGATCAGAGCGGGCTCACGCTGATGGACACCTACACCAGCCTGAGGACAGAAGGCCAATCGATCCGCCCTGTTTGCCAGGGAGCCTTTGACTTGGGCCCGGGAGACAGCGTGGCATTCCGGGTAGGACAGCAACCGTGGAATCTGGTCACGGTTCCGCCTGAACAAACTCGACGTCCGGTGACCATTGCTGCGGGAGGCGACGTGCGTGAATTTACGCTCGCCGGTCCCGGCACCGGCCGCGGTGTCAGGCTGAAACTGTCGGGGAAGAAGGTGGATCGCATCTGGCTGATCGCTGATGCAGAGAGGGCCACGGCCCACGTGTTCATTGCCCACCATGCGTTTGAGCTCGCCGGCAAAGACAAACTCACGTTTGCCACACGTATCGAGCCCCTGAGTGCCATCCCGGGACTTCCCTCTCCTCCGCCTCCGGCAGAGACACATGCACGTCATTCCATTGTCGTAGAGGAGTGTATGGTCGGGGTTGGGCGGAGCGGGACGTGGGGAGACATCGTCCACGATGAACTGGCAGATGATCTGTTCGCCGCCAAACTCTACAATACCCACTACGAGTGGTGCATGCAGTGGCGCATTGATCCGGCCCTCTTTGAGCCGAACACACCCTATCGTGTCCGTATCCGGGCTCGGGTTGAGAAGGGAGACCGCGAAGGGGAAGCGTTCTGGGCCGGCGTCTATGATGCTGCCCGCAAGGAGGGCGTTGGGCAGATCGCACCAACGACGGCAGAGGCGAAAGACGGCTACCAGTGGTACGACGTAACCACCTGGACGCCCGAAGAAGGACAGTTCATCTGGGTAGGACCGGGACAATTCGACAAGAAGTCAGGTGAGTCATCCGCAATTAAGGCCGTTTTCATCGACCGCTTTGAGCTCCTACGGGCAGTTGAGTAGGCGGGAGCAGGAATGCTCCCGGTGCCTTGGACAGACGATCAGGCGTCTGCGTGTCCGCGCGCGTGCTTATGCCAGAGCGAGATGATTGTGCTGGCTACGAAGATCGAGGAATAGGTCCCGACGACCACACCAATCAGCATCACCAGAGCAAAGTCGTTAATGGCGCCGCCACCGAAGAAGTACAACGTCAACACAACGAGCAACGTGGTGAAAGACGTAAGCAGCGTGCGCGAGAGCGTTTGGTTGATACTGAGATTTATGATGTCGGTATAGCTGCGCCCCTTGTGAAGGGTGAGGTCCTCGCGGATGCGGTCAAACACAACGATCGTGTCGTTGAGTGAGTAACCCATAATCGTGAGCAAAGCAGCAACCACCGGCAGGGAGATCTGACGCCCGCCGAAGATGAAGCCGCACAGGATGAAGAGGCCGCCCGCGATCACGACGTCATGGATCAAAGCAGCCACCGAGGCGATGGCGTAGGCCAACTCAAACCGAAACGAGATGTAGATGATGATGCCGATCGCAGCAAGGAACGCTGCCGCAACCGCCTGCTTCTTGAACTGTGCCCCAACCAGGCCGCCGACACTGTTGGTCTGAACAAGCCTGAACTCTGTGCCCTCAATGCCCTCGTTGAGAACGGAAGTGATCTTGTCGAGGTCCAGTCCGGTTCCCTCCGCGTCGGAGTCAAGAGCCACCTCATCGGTTGAGCGCTCGGGAAGGACAATCTCAAGCAGGCGCCCCTGACTCGTCACCGAATACTTGTACCCAATCCTGCAGTTCTCAAATCCCTTTCCTTTCAGTAGCTTCTCCACAACTCCGGTATCGGGCCCCGTTCCGCTTTCCGCCGTGTAGCTGTATGTCACTTCAGTTCCACCGGCAAAGTCAATGCTCAACGCTTTGCCCCCAAAGCACCCGACGCAGCCCGCGATGAGGCCAATCCCCATGAGGACGGCAGAAAGGACAATCGCGTGCTTCTTCATGCCCAGGAAATCGATATTGATGTCCTGCTTGACCCAGGCGACCATGGTCAGCTTTTTCAGTTTTCCCAAGTACAGCCGCCAGTCGAATACGCAACGCGTCATGAACAGAGCGGTGAACATACTCGCCACGATTCCGCAACTGAGAGTGACCGCAAATCCGCGGATGGGACCGGACCCAAAACGGTAGAGGATCAGCGCGGTAAGGAGCGTCGTGAGGTTCGAGTCCAAGATAGTGACAAACGCACGGTTGTAGCCTGACTTGACGGCATTCCCAATGGTCTTGCCGTTCAGCAACTCCTCGCGGATGCGCTCAAATATCAGCACGTTTGCATCCACGGCCATACCGATTGTCAACACGATACCCGCGATACCTGGGAGCGTGATTGTGGCGCCCGTCAGCGTGAGCGTCCCCATGATAAGCAACACGTTGACCGCCAGAGCAGCGATGGCGACGACGCCGGCCAACCGGTAGTACCAGATCATAAACAGCAGCACGAGGGCAAGGCCAACGGTCGCGGCCATCACGCCACTATCGATTGAGGCACGCCCGAGGGTCGGGTCAGTCCCGAACTCACTGTCAATCGCGATGGTAACAGGGAGGTTACCAGACTCGATGACGCCGGCTAGTCGTGTGGCCTCTTCGGCGCTGAAACTGCCGGAAATCTCAGCATTCCCCCCCATAATCGCTTCACGGATAACAGGCGCACTATAGACCTTGCCATCCATCAGAATGGCCAAGCGCTCGCCTACGTTGTCTTTGGTGATCTTGGCAAATGCTGCAGCGCCCTTGGATTTGAACGAAAGACTTACCGAGTAGTTGCCGAACTCGTTGACATTGGGAACAGCGCGGGAGACGTCCTCGCCGCTCAGACGCTCAGGATGTGATTTCAGGAACAGAATCTCAGTGTCTACCTGCTCGTCGCTCTCAACCTTCATTTCGAAATACTCGTACCCACGAGTTGGTCGGAAGGCCTTTGCATCCTGGCGATACTCAGCGACCTTCTGCGCGTTATTCGGGTCTACCAGTCGGAACTCAAGCTTCGCTGTTTCCTTGATAGTCTTCCGAATCATAGCCTTGCGCTCTTCTTTGACGCTCGGCATACGCAAGGAAATTGAGCTCGGGCCGATGGGCTTCAGTTCGGGTTCCACCACGCCCATGATGTCAACACGATTGCGGAGGATCTCGATGATCTGATTACGGACCGACTCAACATGGCGATCCTGCTCGGTCGCCTGTTTGGGGTCAAATCCGATGATGAATTCAGTCCCGCCCTGCAGGTCAAGGCCCAAGTGCAGTTTGCCTGCAGCCCGACGCCGTACGTGCGACAGAACGAGGTCATTGGAGGCCTTTGGCTGGGTCGGGACGGCGATGAAGCGGTTGAGGATGACACGTTTCTGGTTGGTCCCGCCCTTTGAGCACTCACGTATGGCCAAACTCGGAGCCAAATCCTCTTCAGCAGCCAATTTGGCCTCAGCCCGGGCAACAAGATCCGCAAAACTCGCTATGAGTTCCTCGTTCTCCGTCTTCTTGCTTTCGGCGTCAGCCTTCTCCTCCTCCAATTCTCTGTAGGCGTCGCTCTCCTTGTCTTCCTCCGCCGCCAGTTTGGCCTCCGCCGCCACAACAGCCTCTGTCGCCTCGGTAACGTTCTCGGCAAACTGCGCGAGGTTCTTCACCGCCAGACTCTGAAAGACCTCAATGAAGTCGCGGTCCTTGAGCGGGAAGAGGGAGTACGCCCAGCCCAATACTACCAGAATAATGACCACAAAACGCCAGATCAGCGATTTCTTCATGAACCGACCGTTCCCTACCTTGAACCGTGACTCCCGAAAACGTCCTTCGTTCGCGTGAATCACTCGCCCTATTGAGACACCAGACATAGCGGGGACAATCCCCCGCATGCAACACACCAAAACCCCTCAGCTCTCAAGCCGGGAGGCACCGCCTGAACCTTACTCCTTAGTCGTAACGCGCGAAATCGCCGCACGTGAGACCTCAAGTTCAACCTTGTCCGCGACCTCGATCATCAACGTGTCTTCCTTGGCCCCGGTCACTGTGCCGTGCAGGCCGCCGTTGGTCACAACCCGGTCACCGGCCTTTAGCCGTGTCACCATCTCCGAGTGGTCCCGGGCACGCTTCTGTTGCGGACGAATCAGCAGCAGATACATGATTGCGAAAATCAAGAGCATCGGCCCCATGCTCACGAGAAACTGCATCGGGCCACCGGGCGCGCCTGCAGGCGCAGCCGTGCCTTCGCCAAACGTAATCAACGCTCCGAGTATGCGCTGTGCCATGGGGGTCTGAACTCCGTAAAGGACCAAGATCACTCACTACCCAAATCGAAGAAACAAAACGCTCAATTTACATTGCCGATCCCATCTTGCAACGAGCCCAGCACAAAACCCCCGTTTTCTCAGAACTGCAAATTATCCCCTTCATCTCCCTTGAAAAAGCCTCACAAACGCCTAATTTAGACTCTTGCTGATGAGCACGTTGACAGACTAAGAGAGTGACGGCCTCGCCTTCGGCTCGCCCGCCGCCCTCCGGGGATGTCGAATTCATCGATCTGCTCTGGGGACTAGTGGCTGTTGCGCCTCCCCCCCGGGGAATCTGAGACCAAGGCAACCGAGACAGCACCTGGGGCCACGAGCCCGCACGGCGCTGAAACGAGCTTACCCAGGCCAAACAGCCACGTTTGGGCCTGAGGAAGAGCCGAGGGAAAGAGCCTCTCATGGCAGGAAAAGCTAAAATCCTCGTTGTCGACGACGAAATCAGCATCATCGAAGTGCTCAAAGCTCTCCTCAAGCGAGAGGGGTACAGCGTCAAGACCGCGTCCAGCGCGGATGAGGCAATGGCCGCCCTTGAGAAAGAGCAATTCGACCTGATGATCTCCGACATTCGGATGCGGCCCGTCGACGGCCTTGAGTTGCTCCGCCTCGCTCGTGAGGTCCAATCACACCTTGCCGTTATCATGATGACAGCTTACGCAGCCGTTGAGACAGCGGTTGACGCCATGAAACGTGGCGCATTCGACTATATCTGCAAGCCTTTCAAGGTGGACGAGCTGCTGCTGACCGTGGAAAGAGCGCTCTCCTACGAACACGTCTTGGTAGAAAATGAAACGCTCAAGGAAACGTTGCGAACGAAGTTCCATTTCAAGAACCTCGTGGGCGACAGTGAGCGGATGCGGCGTGTCTACAGCATCATTGAGAAGGTGGCCCGGTCTGAGAGCACGGTACTGATTCTTGGGGAGAGCGGCACGGGCAAGGAGCTTGTAGCGAAAGCGTTGCACTGCAACAGCCATCGCGCCGAGAAGCCATTTGTCGCCATCAACTGCGCCGCCCTTCCGGGCACGCTTCTTGAATCTGAGCTCTTCGGCTATGTCAAGGGGGCCTTCACGGGGGCCAACAAATTCAAGAAGGGCCTTTTTGAGAGCGCCACCGGCGGCACGCTGTTTCTCGATGAAGTGGGGTCCATCCCGATTAACATGCAGCTGACGCTCTTGCGTGTCCTGCAGGAACATGAGATACGGCCAGTTGGGGCCACAGAGAGTGTGAATGTCGACGTGCGAATCATCGCCGCAACGAACGAGAACCTCGAGAACCTTATCAAGACGGGCCAGTTCCGTGAAGACCTCTACTACCGACTCAGCGTCATCCCCGTCGAGCTGCCCCCTTTACGCGAACGCCTGGGAGACATCCCCCTGCTGGTGAATCACTTCCTCGAACAGATCCGAAGCCAGGAAGATCGCACGGTCTCGATCAGCGGCACGGCTCTGCAACTGCTGCAACACAGTCCCTGGCCGGGCAATGTGCGCGAACTCGAGAACGTCATATCCCGTGCAGCCGCCCTCTGCGACGACAGCACGATCGACGTTGAGGATCTCCCCGAGAAGATGCAGACGGCAGCTCCCCAAGCGGCCTCCGCCGCAGGCGTTGGGGAGGGATTCGCCGATCTGGGTTCTGTCTCTCTCAAGGCATTCCTGCGCTCAAGAGAACGGGACTACATCCAGCATGTCCTGGACAAATGCGACGGCAACAAAGAAACCGCAGCCAAAGAGTTGGGTATCAGCTTGGCAACCTTCTACCGGAAATACGGGGACGCGTGACCAAGCACAAGACTTCGCTCCGGCTCTGCCGGGCTCAACTCCGAGCCGCCAATGGCCGCTCCAAACGCCCAGGACACGAGGATACGTCAAAGGAAGTAGGCATGTGGGCCTGTGAGCTGAACGATTCCGTCCCGCACACGATGACCGCGAGTCAACCCAGATGGACGAGTCTGTCTTTAGCCCTTAGCCTGGTTGTTCTCGCGGGGTGTCAATCCCTTCTTGAGCGACCCGAGGAACAGGTCATATGCGCGATTTCTATCCACGCGTTCGCGGCGCAGGAGCTGCAGAAAACGCGCCTGGCCCGAAGCGTTGAGGCAGCCGAAGGCAGAGCGATCACGGTTCGCTCCACCCCTCTGCTGACCTCCCACAATATCATGGCCATGGATGCGATGGTCGACCCAAGCGGCCGCAAAGCGCTGAGAGCCGTTTTGGACAAACATGGCCAAACGTGCTGGCTGCAGGCCTGCGCTCAGTACCCCGGAGAGCGGCTCGCCGTTCTCGTGGACGGCGTCTTTCGCTTCAGTATGACGGTGCCGGCTAACCCGCCGAACGATGGTTCTTTCTATATTCTCGGCCCCTGGGCGGATGCGGAAATGAAATCCATCGCCGAGCACGCCATCCCGAATTACAAGCTACTCAACAACTAGCCCGCTGCCGAGGGGCTTCTCCCCTTGGACGCTCAAAGGAATGACTGGTCGCCCCCTATGAGCCCCCAGAATGTAACTTGGTCCGACATCGACGCACTCGAAGATACCTTCATGGCAGCCTGCGACGGCAAGGCAGACGCACGTCAGGCTCTTGCTGATGCGCTCGTCGACGCCCCGAGCACCATGGCAGACTGGCCCAAACCCGTCCGCGAAGCCTGGGAAGCCGGTGCGGAGCTGGTTCTGGACTCGATCGACAGACAGTCTCTGACCGGAGCCGACATGGGCCTGGCGTTCCTGCTCGCCCGAACAGGTTTCGACCACGCCATTCTCCGAGACAATCTCGCCACAGCGGCCCGCAAGGTCTTCTCCGACTACATGGACCCGGCCGGGATGCTTCTTGCCATGGGAATCCACGACACCAACAGGCCTCCACCAGCTGTGATGCTTCGGTGGGATGTCTTCGAGTCACTGACCGAAGGAGCCGCGTGCTGGTACCCGCAACATGGAGTTGGCGAGATTACCGAAGTCGACGGGATTGGCAATGAGATCTATGCCAAGTTCGACCGCCCACAGGAGTTCGACCTGGCCGTTGCCTTAGACGGTATGGTTGTTGTCCGGCCTGATTCCGTGGTCGCTGCCTTGCTGGCCGAACCGAAGAAGTGGCGCACACTCAGCAAGAAGGACGGTTTCGCAAGTGCCCTGGCCGATTCCCTGGCATCCGCAACCGCCATCACACCTAAGATCGTCAAAGCGCTCCTGGTCCCGGGTGTGGTATCGGCACCGCGCCTGCGCGAAGCCATCCAGCGTCCCGGCAAAGGTGACGCGCCAGCCCCAAGCCCGGCTGTGGCTTCCAGACGGCCGACCGTGAAGGCGGCATCAGCGGCATCCCAGCAATCCCAGCAACGTGCCTGGTATGACTCGCGAAGCGTACAGGAACTGGTTGATATCCTGACAAGATCTGAGCCCCCCCCCCTACCGGAGGAAATGCTTGACAAGGTGGAAAGCGTGCTGCGGATCGCCGCCCCCAAGCCTGAACACGCCCCGGTCCTCGCCGAAGCCGTCTCCCGCCTGTGGCAGTTGGCGGCTGACTCCGACTGGGCTCTCCCTCTCATGCGCCGCATTGGTGAACACGCCGTCTGCTGGAATGACGGAGCAGTGTACGCCCAGATTACCGACAAAATCGCGGGAAAACTCATCCCCTCCTGGAACGGCGCCACCATCGCTGCAAAAGGGACCGAGTACCTGGCAAAACACTGTATGGACCTGCCACTCCGTCTGTATCCACAGATCGAGAAATCGTTCGCCCAAATTCCTGAAACGGAAGGCCTCCTGATGAGGCATGTTGTTGGACGTATCCGTGGCAACGAAGCTGGGGCTGGTATGTTGCTCTGGTTGTGGAAGAACGACGCTCCCGAGCGGGCCATGCTCTCCGACTCAATTCTCCTGTTCCGAACACTGGCCAAGCCCGTTCGCGGATCTTACATCAAGTCGAACAAGGAAATCCGCAAACTGCTGATGGAAAGTCAGCCCTTCCAGCGCCTGGTCATGAGGGATGGCGATCCAGACGCGATCGCCAATCTCGTGCGCTGCGTGAAGCACCTGCCCCTCTTCGACTCCGGAGAACGCCAGAGCCTTCTCGTCAAGATTGTACGCTTGTTCCCCGAAGCCCGCTCGATGGTCGAAGAACGCCGTGACCAGCCTGCCCGCAAGGCCTTGGAAGTCGTCACATCCTACAGAAGCTTCGAGGCCCGCCGTCTCGAACTCGAGGCGATTGTCAATGTCAAAATTCCCGCTAACAGCCGAGCGATCGCGCACGCTCGCGGATTCGGGGATCTCAGGGAGAATGCTGAGTACAAAGCAGCGAAGGACGAGCAGTCCCTCCTATCGGCTCGTCGTGAAGAACTCGAGGATGGTCTCCACGAAGTCAAACCAACGGACTTCGCGGATGTAATGGAGCCGCTTGAGGTCGTCCCGGGCTCGCGGGTTGTCCTCAAGCCGGAAGAAGGCGAGAATCTCGAGTACTTCATCCTCGGCCTGTGGGACAGCATACCCGAGAAGCAGATGATCTCCTACGAAGCACCGTTGGGGCAGCTCCTGCTGAGCAAGGTGGAGGGCGATTTCATCGATCTCCCGTCCGGCGGCGAAGCCGAGATCATCTCGATCTCCGGACTCGACGAGGAACTGCGTGACTGGCTGGGGCACACGGGCTGATTCGGCGGCCTGGCCACCTCTTGTTTATTCCGCGTGCTTCGTGCGGGCAATCACGTGTTCCTGCAGCTCGGGTGAGAGCAGCCTGAACATCTGCGAATAGCCGGCCACCCTGACCGGGACATTGCCGTAACGCTCAGGGTCCTGCTGGGCCTGGCGCAGTCTCTCGGCACTTGTCACATTCCACTGAAGTTGCCCGACCCCCATCCCCAGGGCGGAACGGATCAGCTGACTCAACCGCTGTATCCCAGCTTCACCATCCACCATTTTCGGATCCAGATCGATGATGGCGGCCGAGGCCCCCGCGGCCTGTGAATGCGGCAACTTGGCCAGCGAGCGCAGCATCGCGGTGACGCCCTCCTCATCGCGCCCCTGATGGGCAGACAGCGAGTAGGCCAGAGGCTCGTCGGCGTGCCGACCATCCGGAGTCGCCCCAACCATTCGGCCAAACTCGATGTTGCATCGAAAAGAGAAGAGGTGCACGAAGTACCTCCCATTGAGCGGACTTCGGCAGCGATCCATCAGGTCGATGAAATACATGGCCACGTCCCGGGCAATGCTGTCAACTTCATCGCAGTCATTCCCGTACTTTGGGGCTCCGCTCAGCAACATTTTTCGCACAGTCTCCCACCCATCGAAGTTGTCCCGCAACGCGGCGAGGAGGTCTACTGCGGAAATCTTCTTCTCCTCGAAGACCAGTTTCTTCATGGCCGCCAGGGAGTCCGCTGTATTGGCAGTCCCGAGGAAACAGACCGAATGGTAATTGTACACTGGCCCCCCATCGGTGATGTCGCGTCCCCGAGCAATGCAGTCATCGGTCAAGGTCGACCAACACGGCAACGGTCCGCGCTCACGTTGGGCCAGCTCTCCCCGGTTGCAGATGTAGACCATTCGCTCGGAGAAATAGTCCAACTGCCTGCAGTAGTTGGTATAGAGCTCGTCGTATGTGCTGATGTCGGTCAGGGGAGGGGTCCGGGGGCCAAGCTGCTTCCCTCCTCGATGATCCTGCCCGCCGAACAACGCAAGCTCAAGGCACTTGGTTGAGTTCATCCAGGCCGAGACAGCGTGTGGGTTGGCCTTCCCGGGAATGGTCAGCTCGATACACCCGATAGGAGCGTAGTCCCGGGCATCAGGCAACTCGATGCCTCGATCACTCAGGGCAGGGATGAAGCAGTCGTCGTTGAAGATGAAAGGGATCCCACCACCACGTGCAATCAGGCGGGAACACGTCTCCACAAACTCCGGGGGAGAGTCTTTGCGCAACCGCACGGACACATCTCTGACAAACTCCACACTTTCAGTCGCTTCCAGGATGATCTCCGTCATCTCGTTGACAGCGTCTCCCCCCTCGCGGTCAACGCCGCCCAGGCAGATCGCCTGCACATCGTATTCCAGATAGAGCTTGCAGGCCAGTTCCTCCATCAACTCAACAGCTTGTCCACGTGTGATCCGCTTGGCCGTCAAGTCCCGCTCGTAGTAGGGGTAGAGTATCTGATCAAGTCGCCCTATCGAGTTCGCGTTGATTCCATCCTCACCACACGTCAGGATGTGACTCAACCACAGGGCTTGAGTGGCCTCAAAGAGAGTCTTGGCCCCGTGTTCAGGCACGCGCAGGCACGTGGCAGACATGCGTTTCAGCCGCTCCCGGTCGGCGGGATCTTCCGCCTCGGATGCGAGTTGAGCGGCCAAGGCTCCATAGCGCCGACTGAGCTGCATACCCGCTTCACAGACCCAAAGCGCTGATTTCCAGAAGTTCTCTTTGCGGGGGAAGTCCGGATCGGTAATCTCAGCACGGCGCATGTGCTCCTCCACCTCCCGGAAGATCCCGAAGTAGCCTCCCTTCAGCACCTTGGCGTAGTCGCGCACCGAGTGGTTCTCCATCCATCCCCGCGCCCAGAACACATGCCCCGATTCACAGCGCCCCCAGGATCCCGCGGAGTCAGCGTGCTTGGCTGACATCTCGCCGACCAAAGCGAATTGGTGGCCGTCAGGCATGCAGGCATTCCGACCGACCCATTGATGGACACACTCATGAATCGCGGCCATGTCGGCGTCGCTCAAGCCGTAACGTTCCTTAGCGCCCGCCGGATCCGGCGGCGTCTCCGCCAGACTTGCGAAGTTCCGCTGTGCTTTGGGGAGGTGCTCTCCCCCCAACGTCCAAAGTGTCGGTACCTCAAGCGCAGCCAGGCGAGCCTGTTCATAGAGGAATCCGGCCCGGACCTGGGCAACCGATCTACCAGGCCGTGAAGCGCGCCAGAGGGCAACATCCAGACAGTAGGCGTTCTCTGTGCCGGGCGTGGCAAACGAACCGCCCCGAGACATGACCTGCTCACGAATCCGGGTCAACCGTTCATTCATACCGAATATCTCCGTAAGAAGGTCGCCGATTACCGTTTCTCAAATGGCCTGTAAGAAGCCACAAGCTGCCAGTAGGAAGGCAACAGCAGAAGTCACGTGCAGAATATACCCCCTGTCGTCTGCCGTACAGGCATCCAGCGGTGGAAAGGGAACCGCTGCCGTGTATTATATGGGCCCCAGGGCCTCCCGAGCGCACGAGCTCGGAATCGAGCCCGGCACACGAGCCTGCTCTACTCGCAGGGCTTCGACGTGAGTGCCCTATGGCGCTCGTGCTCACCTAGCCTTGAGCCGCTTCGACGCGCCCTGCCGCAGCAGGGCTTGCTCAAGGCCCTGAGCCCGTTGAGGGGCAAATGAGGTGCAACGAAATGCGTCGACACTTCGCGCCGCAACATGTTTCAGCCGAAGTGGATAATGAAAGAGACGGAACGTCTCGCGAACAATCCAGGCTGGCTCCCGCCGAACAAGTCCGGAGCGCGTTCCAGAACCTGGGGAATGCCCCCTAGTCACAGCGAGTGATCTCCGCATGACCGGCACCATCTTCGACATCCAGAAGTTCTCCATACACGACGGCCCGGGAATCCGGACAACGGTCTTTCTGAAGGGATGCCCGTTGCGCTGCCGGTGGTGCCACAATCCCGAGTCAAACAGTCCTTCCCAAGAGCTCTCCTTCACGCCCGCCCGGTGCATCGGTTGCGGGTACTGTCTGAAGCACTGCCCGCAGCACGCCCACCTCCTGGAGGGCGAGGACCACACCATCGCCCGGGAGCACTGCCAACTCTGCGGCACATGCGCGGAGCACTGCTATGCGGATGCCATTGAGATGATCGGGCGCGAGGCGAGCGTTGAGGAAGTCCTTGAGGATGTGCTTCGGGACAAGCCCTTCTATGAGACGTCCGGGGGAGGCATGACCATTTCCGGCGGCGAGCCGCTCATGCAGATCGACTTTACAGAGGCGCTCCTCGGCGCTGCCAAAGCCGAGGAACTGCATTGCTGCATAGAGACTTCGGGTTTCGCCCCAACTCAGTCAATCGACCGCGTCCGCCCATTCGTGGACCTCTTCCTCTATGACATCAAGGCCATCGACCGTGACCGACACATTGCGGCCACAGGCGTACCCAACGACCTCATCCTTGCGAACCTGCGTCATCTGCACGAGGCCGGCGAGGCAATTCTGGTCAGGCTGCCCATCGTCCCGGGAGTCAATGACACGGAAGAACACTTTGATGGAGTGGCCGCGTTGGCCGGGGAGCTTCCCCGGTTGCAGGGAGTCGAGATCATGCCTTACCACCGCCTGGGCGAAGGGAAGCTTGAGCGGTTGGGCCTCGACGACACAGATCGCGTCAAAACGGATGCTCCGGATCCGACCGCTGTCGAGCAATGGATCAATGCGCTCTCTGAGCGGGGAGTCACGGTCGTCAACGAACGTCCGCGAAGCGCCACGTGACCCCGTCCTCTGCTGCCTCAGCAGTCAGCTACCAACACTATACGGTGCCTCTCACATGGAATGGCTCAGTTTTGTCATCTTCCCCCTGGTTGGCGCGACCATCGGCGCGATCACCAATCAGATCGCCATCAAGATGCTCTTCCGCCCCTACAGCGAGATCAGAATCCATCGGTGGCGCCTGCCCTTTACCCCGGGAGTGATTCCATCGCAACGGGCCGCGATTGCTCAGAACATCGCGCATACGTTCGAAAGCAATCTCTTCTCCGGCGATGACGTGCACGACATTATCACAGGAGCTGAAACCAGAGCCGCCGTTCAGCACCAAGTCGATCTTCTCCTCCAACAATTCGGGCCGATGGGAGCCATGCTCAGGCCCTTCAAAGGTAAGATCGTGGGGCGCTTGCTTCTGGGGCTGGAGGACATGGGAAATCGGGCCTTGGCCGACGGGGGATCGCTGAACATCGCCCAACGGATCGAGGAACGGATCAACGAGATGGAGATCGCCCAGCTTGAGGAACTCGTACTGGGGTTCTCCCGGAAACAGTTCCGTCACATTACGTTCTTCGGCGGCGTGCTGGGTGCGGTTATTGGGTTGGTTCAAGCCATCATAGACTCACTCCTCAGTCACTTGGCTTGACAAGATTTCTCCGCCTCGCCCTGCCCTTGATTTTGACCCCGGTGGCGCTACGCTACAGACCTTGCCTTTGCAGCCTTCGGCCGCTGTGGCGCCCGTCCCTTTCACGGAGCGGGAACGACCGCAAGCCCACAGCCACCGATGTCCGTCACCCGAAATGGGTCATGGGTGGATGAAACATTGTGCGCGAGGATCAGCATGAAGTCAGCACAGCTCACCAATATCCGCGAAATGGCCATCAACGACGTACCGGCACCGCGCATCATGAGCCCGACCGACGTTCTCCTCAGAGTTGAAGCCGTGGGCGTGTGCGGATCGGATGTCCACTACTACGCCACGGGCCGGATCGGCAGTCAGGTTGTTGAGTTCCCCTACGCTGTCGGGCACGAAGCGGCCGCCACCGTCCAGGAGATCGGTTCGGAAGTCACCAGAGTTCAGCCGGGAGATCGTGTGGCAATCGAGCCCGGAGTCGCTTGCCACCGTTGCGACCAATGTCTGAGCGGCAGGGCCCATACGTGCCGCAACCTGAAGTACCTGGCCTGCCCGGGACAGATCGAGGGTTGTCTGAGTGAACTCTGCGTGATGCCGGAAGAATGCTGCTTTCGCGTGCCGGACCATGTGTCATTCGAGGATGCGGCCCTCGTCGAACCGCTGTCCATAGGTGCCTATGCTGTGAAGCAGTCGATCCCGATGGGCGGCGCCAGGATCGGGATCCTCGGGATGGGACCGATCGGGCTCAGTGTCATGCTGCCGGCTTTGGCCTGGGGTGCGGCACGTGTCTACGCCACGGATCGGTTAGACTACCGGTGCCAGATGGCACGCGAACACGGCGCCACGTGGACCGGGAACCCCGACGCCTGCGATGTGGTAGCGGAAATCGAGGACCGAGAGCCACTTCTTCTGGACGCCGTCTTCGAGTGTTGCGGACAGCAGGAAGCCCTGGATCAGGCGTTCCAGTTGCTGAAACCAGGGGGGAAACTCATGTTAATCGGGATTCCTGAGTTCGACCGCTACAGTTTCTCCGCAGAAGCGGGCCGCCGTCGAGAAGTCTGCCTTCAGAACGTCCGCCGTCAGAATGGTTGCGTCCAGACCGCCTTGGATCTGATTGCAGCCGGAGATATCTCCCCGAATTTCATGGTGACACATCGGTTCTCGCTGGATGACTCCAAGAAGGCATTTGACTTGGTCGATGGTTACGCAGACGGTGTCGTCAAAGCCATGATCAACGTGTAACTCCTATGACTACGCTTGCTCAAAACAAGAAAGCCCGGCACAACTTCCACATCCTCGAGACGTTCGAGGCCGGCATCGCCTTGGTCGGAACGGAGGTCAAGTCCTGCCGAGCACGCAGCATTGCTTTGACCGACTCCTATGCCCGCCTGGTCGACGGTGAGCTCTTCCTCATCGGGGCACATATTGCTGAGTATACCCAGGGGAACCGCAACAACCACGCTCCCCGGCGGAGCCGGAAGCTCCTGATGCACAAGCGTGAAATCCGCCGATTGACTCAGGCCATAGAGGCGCGCGGTCTTACCCTCATTCCGCTGCGCGTATACCTCCTTCGGCACAACATCAAAGTGGAATTGGGGCTCTGCAAAGGAAAGAACGTGCGGGACAAACGGGAAGATATCAAGAAACGGATGTACGACAGGGAGGCCAGGCGCGCGTTGGAGCAACACCGGGGCTAAACGGAGCGACGTCCCTCGCATCCTCCCCCCCCTCGAGAGTAAGATCACCGAAGCAACACCGCCCCCCGTCCACACACGCCACGCTTTTCCGGACCGCCTTATGCTTGTTTCCGAATTCGATTACGTTCTTCCTCCTGAGCTCATTGCCATGCATCCTGCCCCCGAGCGAACAGGATCACGCATGCTGGTCGTGTCTCGTGAGTCGGGAACCTGTGAACCAAGAGCCTTCCCCGACATTGTCGACTACCTGGAGGCCGGTGACTGCCTGGTGGTCAACAACACCAAGGTGATCCCCGCCCGACTGTTTGGGCGACGCCAGCCAACCGGGGGACGGGTGGAAGCCTTCCTTCTGGAACGCCTGGACAGCCATCGCTGGTCGGCCCTCTTGAGGCCCGGACGGAGACTTCGTTCGGGGGCTGTTGTCGAGATTGAGGCGGCACCGGGACAAGCCTTCGTGGTTGAGGGCAAGCGCCCCGACGGAGTCGCAGAGATTCGCTTTGAGACCGCGGATGTCTTCGAGCTCCTCGAACAGGCGGGGAGTATCCCTCTGCCCCCCTATATCAAACGGCCACCGGTGCCTGAAGACGATGAACGTTACCAGACGGTGTATGCCGAGAAGCGAGGCGCCGTCGCAGCTCCCACAGCAGGGCTGCACTTCTCGCAGCACGTCCTCGACGCGATGCGCGCCAAGGGTGTGAAGGTAGTCAGTGTGACGCTCCATGTGGGCGCAGGCACCTTCAAACCAGTGGCCGTTCCGGAGATCAAGGACCACGTCATGCATGAGGAGGTGTTCGAGCTGACTGAGGAGGCGGCCGACTCGATCAATGCAACACGAGTGGCCGGCGGACGGGTGATAGCCGTGGGGACGACTTCAGTTCGAGTCCTCGAGACCTGTGCCGTGCCGGCCGATCGAACCGTCCAGGCGCAAACCGGCAAAACACGGATCTTCCTCCATCCCCCGAAGCGTCCTCAGGTGACCGACGGCCTTCTCACCAATTTCCATCTACCCAAGTCAACGCTTCTCATGCTGGTCAGCACGTTCGCCACGGTCGCTGACATCCTTGCGGCCTATCAGCTGGCTGTCAAGCAGAGGTTCCGCTTCTACAGCTATGGCGACTGCATGTTACTGATCTGACCGTCCCTTCCCCCTGTCTCAGTCTCCCTTCACCTGCTTGATCACGTCTGTCGTTGAGAAGCCGGCGACCAATGGCAAGAGCTCAACCCGGCACCCCGCGCTGGTCAGGAATTCGTACTCTTCCCTAACCAGCGTATCGACCGTGTAGTCCCCTCCTTTGACGTAGAGATCAGGTACCAGCACCTTGAGAAGATCCAAGGCTGTGGGTGTGTCAAAGACGACAACGCTGTCAACCGCTTCAAGGCTCGCCAGCATGTAAGCCCGGTCCCCTTCCTTCACCACGGGACGAGTAGGTCCTTTGATCCGTGACACCGAAGCATCACTGTTCACCGCCACCAGCAGGCGTGCCCCAAGAGCACGAGCCCGCGACAGATACTCCACGTGTCCGCGATGGAGGAGATCGAAACAACCATTAGTGATTGCCATTTCCTCTCCTGCTGCGTGTAGACGGTCGCGCCAGGAAACAGCTTCAGCCAGACTCATGATCTTGCTTTGCGGGGTTCGCACCAATCTGCCCTTTCTCCCGGGAGTTCTTGGGCCCACGGGATCAGTCACCGCTCTCTTCGGAAGGAACACCCCGACACCCCAAGTCAACAAATGATTGCTCGAGTCGACCGGTCCAGAGCCAGCATTCCTCCTCATTCTCACGTTCACACGCCGCGGCCAGGCCGCCGCAAATCTCTCCGAGTTCGGCGTCGCCAACATTCCGGCCTACCGCGGCCAGAGCTCGGCAAGCCGTATCGAGCGCCTGCCAATCTTCCCCATGCAGACTAACCCGGATGTCCGTGCGAAGCTCCTCGAGGTTCATCAGAAGATCCTCGAAGATCACTTTCTGTTCATGGTACTTGAGAGAATAGTCCCGCCGGATGTGGCGCTGAACCTGCGCCAGTCGAGAAACGGGGCGTTCACGACGCATCTTCATTCAATGCCGCTTTCGTTTGAGACGACCGATCAACGGCTCCGCCTCGCGGGAGCCTCGAATTCACCGGGATCGCAGGCCTTGTCACTGACGGGCAAAGCTAACGGGTGGCCGTCGGGTTTTCCATGCAGGCTGGAAAAAAGGGCTGGTCCCGGAGAGCACCTACGGCGTGAAGAGCACCCGGGACCAAGGCGAAGAACAGCACGCGTTCGGCAGGCAAGGCGAAGCTCGGGACCGATCGCGAAGGAGAAGGGGGCCTCTTCAGTTCACCGCAGCACTGACAACGTCAGATGAAGGGGCACATGGCTGAAAGACGAGTACAGAATCGAGTGGTACGGCCGCTGGATTGCGGGCATTACGGAGTTGGAGGACAAGTTGAGGCATGTGCCCCACGGCGGCAACAGGCCTGGTGAAGTGGAGAACAAAAGAGGTGATGGCGACCCAAAAGAACAGGGTTCCCCAAATCCAGGTCACCTGACGGTCACCAGTAAGTCTGCCCAAACGCCTCATTGCTCAACTCCCAGCCCCACACCCTACTACACGCAACCAAAGAGGATGCGCGCAACAAAACAACCACCATGTCCCATCGCCGTGGACTGGTACTATGTCCCCCTCCCATCCCTCTGTCAAGCAGCGGCTGGCCAGCTCCCGGAAGCCCCCCCCTCCTCTATTTTACCAATCCCGCAACAGCCTTAAAGCAGGGGTGTTTGGCATCCTCAAGCCAACTGAAGACCAGAGACTCAAATGTCGTGACGCTCACCCCGTTGGCTTGCATGAAAGTCAGTGCACGGTTCCTGTCCTCCCCTTTCCGCGAGCAAATTGCGTCGGCGGGAAGCACCACGTCGTAACCGCGCTCCAGCGCCTCCAACGCTGTCTGCTGGACGCACACGTGCGTCTCCATCCCAATCAGGACGAGTGTCCTCACTCCCCTTCCCTCAACTGCAGCCAGAAACCCATCCGCCCCCCAGCATGAGAAGGTAGTCTTGGTGAGGGTTGGAGAGGAATTCGGGACGACATCACGGATCGCAGGAATGGTACTGCCCAACCCCCGCGGATACTGCTCGGTGACCACGATATCCACCCCCAGGATATCCGCTGCCTGCACCACCTTACTCATGACTGCGACTGCGTCGTCAAGGCCCGTCATCGCGGGGCAGAGACGCTCCTGCACGTCTACCACGACCAGCATGCAATCACGCGATTTTGGCAACATAACAGCCATTCGTCATCTCCAAATCCACGTTCAGGTTGAGCTACTCAACCGGTGCGCCGACAGCTTTGGCTACTTCGGCCTGCAACAGGGAAACAATCTCTGCGCCAATCTTCGGCCCAAACTCTTCATAGACCGGGGAACACGCCTCTCGGAAAGCCGCGACTTCCTGCACATTCAAAACGTGAACGGCCATCCCCCGGTCCGCCAGTTCCCCAGTCAAACGGTCATCTTCCTCCGCAACCACGCCGCGCTGGTATGCCATCGCATCACGGGCACACGACGAAAGGAGCGTTTGATCTTCGGGACTGAATGAACCCCAACGCGTCTGATTCATGGTGAGAATCAGGGGGTCGTAGGCATAGCCCCACACGGTCAGGTGCTTCTGTACTTCATAGAGCTTGCTCGAATTGATGATGGATAGCGGGTTCTCCTGGGCGCTGATCGTCCCTTGCTGGAGCGCGGTGAATACTTCACCGAAGTCCATCGTCATAGGGTTGGCACCAAACGCGCTGAAAACGGCCCTGAAAAGGTCAGTTCCGGCTACTCGCACCTCCATGCCCTTGAGATCGGCCGGGGTCTCTACCGGTCGAACCGAATTGGTAAGCTGACGGAAACCGTTGACCCCATACGCAAGCCCATGGACCCCATGCTCCCGAAGCCACCCCAGTGCCTTTTCGCCGAACGGACCATCGCACACACGATTCGCGACGGTATGGTCCGGGAACAGCCAAGGCAGACTGAACGAGTCAAATCGCTTGTCGAGGAAAAGGGCGAGGATGATGGGGCTGTGCAACGTCATATCGATCGTGCCGTTGCACAATTGCTGCAGTTCCGTCTTCTGGTTGTGTTGGGCCAGCTGAGCTCCCGGGTACACCTTGACCTCAATCCTCCCGCCGCTTCGTTCAGCAACCAGTTCGGAGAAACGCTGAGCGCCCTTGTCCCAGGCAGAACCCGGACTGGTGATGTGGCTCAGGCGCAACACCGTATTCCGGGGTTTCCCGCACCCCCAGAACAATGCCAGAGCAGCTACGGTAAACACCAACGCGAACATCCTGGTTCGTTTGCCCATCATGACCCTCCGATTGAGCCTGACCTGGATTTCCCTGCGAACGTGGAGCCACAGCCAGCCATCGACGGCGAAGCCCCCTGGCCCTTCACCGTATCACGTCAGGCGTGCAAACCAAACCAATTGCCTTCCGGCTAGGGAAAAAGGAGGCCCCGTGTCCTGGCCTGCATTCAACCCGCATCAGGCGGTCCCATTGCGGAATACGTGGCTCCGACGTATTGTCCGATGAGTTCCATTGCCGGACCGTGACTGAGCGAGACTCGACACCATGCGGAGTAGGAAGATACATGTTCTCCATGCTGCAGCGACACACAATCTTGGCAGCGCTCTGGGTCTGTCCGTTCCTGATTTCGTTGCCGAGCCAGGCCGAGCTGTTCTTTGTGTGGGCCAAGGAAGCCGAGGTTTTCGAGCAACAGCGCCGAGCGGGCACGCTCAGACGAGGCGAGATCGTGACAGGCCAGATCCAACCCGGAGCCACGGCATGGGTTACTCTCAAGCGCGGCGACCAGACCTTCACGGTCCGCCGAGAGCACCTGCGAACTCACTTGGACATCAAGCAGTATTACGCAAAACGCATCCGTAAGGCCGAAACCACGATCCGGAGGCTTGACGAGAGACTTGCGGATACCGTCAACCAAATAGACCAGCGACAGCTCGCGCTGCTGCAGCTCGACCGGGATAGCGTCATCGCCTTTAAACTCCCCGTCACAAGGCCCTCAGTCATCCAGTCGACAGGTCCGGCAGCTGCGGTCACCCAATACCATTACGTCGACAAACTTCCCAGAAATCAGGCCCGCAGACTCCGCAAGCAACTGACGAAGGAGATCAAGCGACTCAAGTCGGAGAAAAGCGGTATCACCAAACCCCTGGCGGAAGCGATTCGTCGCCTGGCCAACGACGAACACCAGCTGGAAGGAATGAACGAACGCTTCGAACGCTACCAGCAGACCCCCAAGCTGTACCGCGTCGATCCCTATGTCGTTACAGCGGACGTTGCCCCTCTCTTCAGTGGCACCGTCCGCAAGGGATTCCTCGCTACCGGCACAGTCGTTCTCGGCCAACGCCAGGCGGCCGACACGGATTGGCTCGTCGTTCAACACGCCGGCAAACGGTACGCCAGTGCCACAGAGTTCTACATGAGCTACTCCGCGTGGCGGAAACAGCAGCTTGAAGGCGATGCCTTGCGTGAGTTCACCATGGGCAGACTCGAGGTCGAAACAACCAGCCTAAGCGGACGGATCAGGGTCTTCGACCTAGTGGAACGGCAGCTGGACTACGACTCACGTATCGAGGGCCAGTACATGCCGCTGGCCGACCTGACTGCGATACGCTTCGGCCCGCTGACACTCTACGAAGTGCAACGACCATTAGGGGCCATTGAGGTCGTCGAACGCTCGCCCGCCCGGAAGGTGCTGAAACAGTGGCGTAAAGATAGGGAAGCGCTTGAGCAGGAGCTCCGCAAACGGGATGGCCGTCTGGATGAACTCGAACGCGAGCAACTGAATGCCGAACATCGCAACGCTCGAATCGAGAAGCGCTTCGAGGCCTTTTTCGAGGCGCTCGAAGCGCGCTGATGGCTGATAGGTGGCCCGAGGTCAGCCCTGTGCGAGCGCCCCTCGGCCACGATGCGATCAACTCTCTCCTGCACTGCACTGGCGAAGAGGTCGCCGGATGGCACCGCCTCCCACATTGTGCCCTCTACCGACGCGGGAGGAACCGTTCCGACGCGTCCCACGGCTGTGGGGCTTGTTCAAGGCCCTGAGCCTAGTCGAAGGGCGACCGATGCCGCGCCCCTTCTCCAGGAAAGTAGTGGATAGCTTTGCTCTATTACATCAACCGTACGCAGCCCAGCCCTTGAATCCTCCTCGGCAGAAGGCATACATTAACTGAATCGGAAGAAATGCCGAAGGAGTACTGCGTCGCTGACGTGACCACCCTCATTCCCCTTCACAGGGACGAACATTCTGCGAGATGGACATGCTGACCCACATCAAAGACCGCTACATGTTCCGTATTGAACGGCAAATTGCCAAGGGCGGAATGGGGACGATCTACGAAGCGACGCAGCTGGGCGCCAAGGAATTCGAGAAGAAGGTGGCCATCAAGACTGTCCTTCCCGCCTTGGCTCGTAACGAGCGCTTCATCGAGATGTTCATCGCTGAAGGACGCCTGGTGGCAGATCTGGTCCACGAGAACATCGTGCAGATCTACCAGCTCGGACACTGCAGCAAAGCAGGATACTACATCGTGATGGAGTATGTCCACGGGCTGTCGCTGCACGATTTCATCCACTTTCACTCAGCCACCCACGAACGGATACCTCACGAACTTGCCGTGTTCATCACGAGCCGTATTGCCAGAGGACTGGCCTACGCCCACTCCCGCCTGGATGGTGAAGGGACGCCCCTGAATATCGTTCATCGAGACATCTGCCCGACCAATATCATGATCACTACCGAAGGTCTGCCCAAGTTGGGCGACTTCGGGATCGCGAAAGCCGCCAGTAGCACCGTCTCGGCCAATGACAGGATCCTGATGGGCAAGCTCTTCTACATGTCCCCCGAACAGGCACAGCGTATCCCTGTCGACCACCGTTCTGATGTCTACTCACTTGGGCTGGTACTCTTCGAACTGCTCGCCCTCACCCGTGCACGCAGCAAGTGGAGCAAGGACATTCTCGACGCAGCCCGCACGGGGCAGGTAGATTGGGATGCCCTGCCGGACAATGTGGATCCCGACCTCCTCACCATTCTGAGGCACATGCTCACCGCAGATCCGGACCTGCGCTATGCCGACACCAGCCAGGTCGCTTACGAACTTGAGTACTTCATCTACCGGGAGGGATACGGGCCGACCGTGGTCACTCTGGAGAACTACCTCCGCCAGAACTTCCCGTTCCTCTACATGAGAGCAAGCGTCCCACGCAAGACGGCAATCATGGAATCGGTAGGCCGAACGGCCCCGCTGACGACCTCTCCGATGGAGTGACGCTGCCTGACCGAACCGCTCCCTCCCCTACCTCTCCTGTGGAGGCAAAGCCATAGCCCCCGCCTGGGGAGGGCGACTGGTTGGCGCACCCATGTACGGTTTCCAGCCCCGATGCGCGCCGTGAGGAGGCCGATGCGGCGGAGGAGGGTGCAACTCCATGCCGCTGAGTTTGCCGTCACGGTCTTTGTCGAGGGAACGCAAGGCGGCCACAGCTCCGTCTATTTCCTCAGCTGACAGCTCCCCGTTCCCATCACGATCAAGGGCTTTGATGACCGGTGGAGGCGGGGGTGGGGGGGGACGATTCTCCACACCCCGGCCTGGACGTGCACTACCATTCGGAGAAGAGAACCCTCTTCCCTCGAACGCTCCCGCCTTTGGGGGCCGACACTCAGACGCCCCGCTCTGATTCAGGGAGGTGTTTCCGGCTTCCTGATCGTTCTGAGGAGGGTCATGAGCTGGGGACGTGGTGCAGATCAACAGCAGCACCACGGCACCAAGGGAGACACTCTCTATGACACGATTTGATCGACTCATTATTCTCTGCCCTCCGTTTCTGTTACTTTCCGTTGCAGTAGTGCGGGCTTCAGCTTACGCCACCTGGGCGGCGCTGAAAGCGACCAGCGCGGTCTCGTCCTCTTGTGGGCTCCCATCTCGTCCCTCCCGGGACGGACGCTGCTCTGTAAGCGTTCTGTGATTCCGCCTGTTTGTGCGGTCGCGCCGTTCCTACAGTAACAGCTCTCGTGAATTCGGGTGTCGTGTTGCGAAGGATGGGAGCACCGTAGCGATGGGCAAGATGCGTTCCGCGAAGCAGTGGCGCAGG
>JABHEG010000270.1 GCA_018676675.1 Lentisphaerota bacterium | reverse complement strand
GAACGGAATAAATAGCGAGGAACGAGCGGCTTTATGCCGGATCTGAACTTGCCCGGTAGCAAGCGTCATGGTAAACCACACCATTCTCCATACCGGCTCAGTCTCTCTTCATTGTTTTCATAGAACTTTTGACGCTACCGATCCGTTCATCGGTGCTGCGTGGATGACCTCGTTCGTTTACTGTTTAGACGTAGCCAGCCGCTGTCTTGGCACCACCCGGAAGAAAAAACGTTTTCAGCGAATGTCCCCGCTGGGACTCTCTCTCTCAAGAGAGTACCCCAAGCTCGAAATCCAAGCATTGTCGCGCATCGGTGCGGCCGGGGGCCGGCCTCGCGCCGAGAGCGGCTACTCTTCTTTGGCGGTGAGGCATCCCCGCAGCGGTCGTGACATCTCAGGCACCCTCGTACATGGGGGGCTCACCCCCTTGTCGATGGCGTGCGAGTGGTCCAAGGTTCCGCATGCAGACGGGAGGTCCCTCCCCACCCGCCAAACGGACGCTATCAGCCAGACCTACTCCCGTGCTCAATGACTGTCGCTCAATAGCCGTTTCTGTCGCTGAGCCACTCGACCCACTATCTTCCGGCAAAAGTCGCATGGCCAAGCACGAGACTGCAGATCTTGACCCCTATTGTCACACGTAGTAGACTTACTGTAGGTGAGGTGGAATCCCGAGTGCTCGGCACAAAATGCCGCAGCGACATATCACGTTAGCGACGCAAGTATGAAATCATGTCTCGCCTCAATTATCGCGCTCGTACTCCTTGGTTGTTGGCCTGCTCAGGGGGATACAGCCATTGAGGGGGCCGCAGAATTGCTCCGACAATCCATGCCGGAAGGATGGTCGCTCAAACAGATCCAAGATGGCCGTCAGTCGATCCTTGTCTTGAAGCGCGAGGCCAAGCTTGCCAAAGGAGAGTACCGCTTGCTGGCAGTTCCGTGCGTATCTCCATTCCACGGCCAGCCGCCGATTACACTGACAGTCCGCCTGTACGAAGTCCCATTCCTCTCACAACAGGGCTGGTCAGATGCTCGCGCCAAGGGGAGTAAGGCCACGAGGCTGATACCAGACCTGCTCAAACAGCTTTCTGAAGTCCCGGTGGCTCCGGAACCAAAGCCCAGGCCACGCGAATATGCCAAGTACAAACCGAGAACCGAAGAGGAAGAGCGCCTTGTCGCCGACCTCAGGAATCTCGTAGCGGAGCGGGACCGTTCTCGAGGGCTTCCCCAGTTCTGGTATGGGGGCTCGGCCTTCTGGTCAATCGTCGTTGCCCTCGACAAAGGAAACTCACATCTGCCCCTTGGCAGGGCCATCGTGCTTGAGTCGAGCAGCCTGGAGGCCGAGCTTCACAAGGTGCAATTTGTCCTTGCCACCAAGCTCGAGACTTACAGTGGAGAACGCTAACCAAGCCATGCTACGTACGGCTGAGCGCTGCCGCAGATGGCCCCGTTGGGCAGCCCCAGCGACTCCGGTCCCGGCACGTGCATGAGCTTGAGGCTGAATGAAACGTCAGATCCCATCGGTGCGTGACATGTCGATCTACCAGTCCAATGAAGACAGACTGCCCGACTCCGAGTTCGAGCCTGGTCAGTACAGCCATCTGGTGGTGGGCAACCACGGGCGACTGCTGGATCCACGCCGGACGCCAGTCGGGATCGTGGACATGCGCACATCACTGGGGATGTTTCTGGTTCAGATCGAGGACTTTGAAGATAAGGGCGCCATCTGGAAGATCCCCTTCGAGCAGGTGGATCGCTACCAGTTCGCAAAGGCAGAGAAGCGGAACCCTGAGGGCGTCTTGGCCGACATCAGGTGCTCGGTCGAGCGGTTCAGTCGCCCGCTCCGGATCGCAAGCGACCCAAAGAAGCGCGCCACTACGGCCGTGCGTTTCCGAACGCTGTGCGCAGAGGTCTCTTCATGGATCGGCAGTCACTCGCGATTCGTCTCCGAGCGGCGGGTGCTGCCGGACCCGCAATCCAGGGAGGGCGACCCCGCGCTCCACGACGACCTGCAGGCCCTCATGACCGAGTGGAGTCTGTGGGAGATGGAGGAGGCGTTCGCGCGCCAGTTCGTGAGCAATCCGTATTCCGGGGAGCTTGTGAAGGGCCACCGAATCGTCCTCGCCGAGCTGGGCATGGTGTCCTACGAGGGCAAGGTAACACGGGACACCGGGCTGTTCGACGGGAACTGGAGTCGCGAGCGACGAGCCGATCACATCTTGGTTCGGAGAGCGTTCGTGCAATCGGTGTTTCGGCACCTGGACCAGGATCACGTGCTCCTCTACCGGGGGATGTCTTGCCCCGATCGGTCGCGATTGCCGGAGAACCTGACCTTCGTCTCCGCGACCTTCAGCCTTGCGGTTGCGAAACACCATTTCGACTCGGGGGACGAAGTGTCAACCGGGATCCTGTATCGCCAATGTGTGCCGATTGAGCGGTTGTTCATGACCTACTACGAAACCGAACAGATGAACAGGACCTTTGCCGAGGCCGAGGCCGTCCTGCTATATGACGAAGACAGCGCGGCCTTCTGACTCTCTGGTCGGTGAGACTCTATTTTCGGTACGGCCCAGGGCTGAAGCGTCTCATGCAGTTCTGGGCGGCACAAAGCTGACTGAGCGGGAGACCGGCCCAACGAGCGCATGCATCGGGACGGCTTAACCGCCTATGATGCTGGTGTTCTCCGGAGATAATGATCGGGTTCTTGAGCGCTGAGTCGAACTTTGCGGGACGGGCTGCTGCTTCGGCGGCAGTGACGGTAGGGAACGGCAACGCGGGGCGCCGTTGGCGCGGAAGACGAAGGGCTGCTGGTGGTGGCGGAGTTGGGATGATTTCCCGGAATCCAGGGAAAAACCACCGGCTGTCTGGACCACGTTGTGCCCATGGAGACGAGAATAAAGACACTACTCATGTGCTTCGCAATCACCGGGCTATCTGGTTGCGTGTTGCCGCTCCCCAGTTCCACGTGGTGTGACGGATGTTGGGCTAGGCCACCCACAATCCAGGACGTAGCGAAGACGTGGGTTGGCTACACTGGGGACGAGCTCGCATTCTTCCGGCTTGAGTTGATGACCAACGGAACAGGACGGTGCGCAAGTGTCCACCTCCCTGACACAGTTCCATACCAATACGGGGTCAACGCGTACCGCGTCACCCGGTGGCGCCTGAAGGACTTCCAGGTCACTCTTGATCTCGAACCGGCGTCCACCAATTCAGAGCCCATCTACCTAAAGGGCTCTACCTCGGGCCACACCATGAATATGGAAGTAGGGAGCACAGCTCTTGGCTGGTCACGGGAACTGGTCCTGCGACTTGAGGACAACTTCACGATCCCAAATCGAGACACCAAACGAGCGATCGAGGAGATGGCGCGACAAGCCAAGTCCACCGTACCAGCGGAGGCCGTGCCGGGCGCGTCTGCCACTGTCTGGTGACTCGCGGTTCGTCGCGGAGACGATGGACCAGCCAACACCAACGCTGTGTGCTTGCCGGAACTGGCGACGGGGCCTGTGATGGGGCCTGCTGGCTGCGGCGACTGCATCTTCCGCGGCCCGGCTGTCTGTGCCGTCAGTCGTGCTTGGATGCTTCGAGCTGGTTGGGCTTGAGGAAGCCCCGGGATCGG
Organism: Lentisphaerota bacterium; assembly: GCA_018676675.1. GTDB lineage: Bacteria > Verrucomicrobiota > Lentisphaeria > Oligosphaerales > JABHEG01 > JABHEG01. The sequence goes on along the minus strand of JABHEG010000270.1, from coordinate 88,893 downwards.
TCCGGAGAGCCGGCCTCTGGAGCGCTGCGATCATGTTCCCCTTCGCCGCGACCCTCGCCTGCCTGGCTACGGTCGGGTGGCCAGACCAAAAACCGGGGAAGACATAAACCACGGAAGTACTCGGAAACGGCCTGCCATCCGTAGCTCTGGCGCGAGAAGGCCCCTCCGTCGCCGAGGCTATGGAGGGCGCCATCCTCCGCTCTGGATTGGGGAGCCCAACGGACTACTGGCAGTGTCGCTTGGCAAAGGCGTGTCCGGAACCGGACTTGAGGTAGCGTACGAAGTCTCGGGCCAGCTCCTCGGTCTGGAAGGCGGTGTAGACCTTCACTTCCCATGATTGGAACTTGCGTGTGTGTGTGACTCTCCCCGCGTTGTGCGCAGTGAGACGTTGACGTAGATCCGATGTATGGCCGATGTATCGCTGGCCGGGCCGGGAGGGGCTCTGGAGTATGTAGGTATAGTGCACCGCGGGATGGCCTGCCATCCGTAGCTCTGGGGTGGAAGGGCCCTCCGTCGCCGAGGCTATGGAGGGCACCATCCTCCGCTCTGGATTGGGGAGCCCAACCCCAGAGCGAAGGATGGTGGAGGCGCCGGGAGTCGAACCCGGGTCCTGGAGAGACATCCCGCAGGCTTCTACATGCTTAGTACACACTTCTCAAATCTCATTCTTCTACTGAAGGCGGTGCACGGGCACGATAGAAGAACCAGCTTCCTGTAAATTCTCATCGCTCAACCCGGGAGCCCGGCATCACGACCAGCCCGAAAGCAGCGTCTTTATCCCCTATCAGGCGTCAGGGTAAAGACGTCGTCGCTATTTAAGCGGCGAGGGCGAATTCAGTGTTCGCAGTTACTATTTTGACCGATGATTTAGGAGGCCAACGATCATCCTCCGCATGCGACCTACGCTCAACCTAACCAGTCGAGACCGTTTCGCCCCCACAGGGAGCCGGCCATTCGGAAGGCTGGCGAAACTACTGTTAATATGGCTGTCGCCATTGGGTTACGCAAGGCGGCGGACCTGAGTTGTGGGGTTGGCTCGTAGGCAGTCGGCCATCGGGTGGACGAAGACGGTCAGCCGCCGGGCTTGCCACGTTGGTCGAGCATGTGCCTGTAGAAGTCCACGAGACAGGTGCCGACCTGGTCCATGCCGAAACGTGCTTCCGCGTCCTTCCTGGCGGCCTCTCCCATGGCCTTCCGTTCCCCAGGGCTCCGGACCATGCGGAGCCATGCCTGGGCCAATGCGTCGGGGCGCATCGCGGCATTCAGCCCGCACGTCTCATGCTTCACGATCTCCGGCAGCATACCGAAATCTGAGACGACGCAGGGCTTTGCCAGCGCCATGGCCTCTCTGACCGCTCGGGCCGTGCCATCAAAGCCCGGCATGAGCAGGGAGAAGACATCGAGGCAGGCGATCACATCATCGTAGTCTTCGGTCCGGTAGCCGGTGAGAATGACTTCCTTCTCTATTCCCAGTTCCTGACAGGGGCGGACCACGGTGTCCTGGATCTGACTGGAACGGCCGATAACCAGGAAGCGGGTCTCGGGGGCTTCGCTGATGACCTGTTTCGCAGCTTCCAGGAACACGTCCATTTTGCGGTACTTCTGGAAACGCCCCACGATGCCGATGACCGGGGCGTCCGGAGCGATGCCGAACTCACTTCTCATGTCTCGGAATTCGCGCTCGGGTCTGAATCGCTCGAGATCGACCGTCATTGGCTGGATTCCAACGCATTCGGGTGGGAGCGCAAAGCGTTCGATAAATGTCTGTCTGAAGCCCGGTGTGAAGGTAAGAAAGCCGTCTGTGAGACGCCGGAGTTGCAGGTTGTAGCCGAGGGAGTCTTTGAGCACGTCCCGGCGATGCAGCGTGCGGATGAGCGTTGGCCGGCGCCGGCCCAACAGCTTGGCGCAGACCCCGCCGAACGAGTGATCATGGCAGAGGTGCATGTGGACGATGTCGAATTGCTCGGATGCCATAAACCGGGGCAGTCCCCACAGATCGCCGAGTGTGCGGAAGGGGGGGATGTGTCGGTCCAGGGCAAAGCGTTCGGTGGCGGTGATCCCGTACTTGACGACCTGTTTACTGATCGATTCATCGACCTCGAACGCATCGCGGCAGTGTGCCAGCAGCACATCGTGTCCCAAGTCCTCGAGGCCTCGGCACATCTGCAGCACCGGCTCGGCGGGGCCGGTCCACTTCCAGTCGCTATACAGGTGGAGGATTTTCATTGTATGGGTAGGCACTCTTGAGTCAGGCTGTGTCCGTTCTGGCGCGCAACGTTACGCGCACTGCTGCACGCCAAATATCAGGCTTGTCCAAGACACTTCAACCCGATTGAACCAGCGTGGGATGGGCGGTCAGGGCATGAGGACACCGGGGAGGGCGGTCTCCAGGTCTTCCAACAGGCGTCTGAATGCCGCGCGGTCGTCTCCCATCTGGCGACGGTAAGCGGCGAGTAAACGGAGGCGTTCGCGGCGGCCCGTGCTGGGCAGGAGAAGCTCAAAAAGCTGGACCAGGTTGTGTACTCGTCTGCTCTGGGGGCAGTTTCGTCGGTAGAGGCGGATGCGGTCGTAGTCGATGAGTTTGAGCGGAAGAGGGCTGTCGGGCGGGCCCGGAACGACGAGGAAGTTGGCGGCGGTCAGGTCGCGATGGACGATCCGAGCTGCATGCAGCCAGGCGGTCAGTTTCCCCGCGGCAGAGAGGAGCTCAAGGCGATGAACCGAGGCCCCCTCCCGCCCAAGAGCGTGCTCAAGAGTAAGGGGGCCGAGATCCTCAAAGACGAGGAACCCGTTGCCGTCTCGCGCCCGGAGCCACCCGAAGCACCGCGCTGCGGGAACGAGGGCCAGCCCAAGCCGATAGGCGTTCAGCCAAGCCGCTCGGTCCGGCCGCCAAAGGCCGCGCCAGCCGACATTGAAGAATTCCTTGACCACTAGTGCTCTCCCACCGACCCGGACCCGTGAGAGCTGTCGCTTACTGCCGCGCTTGAGGATGCCTCTGTCTTCCGCCGTGTTAGCGCGATGCAGGTCGACAGCCTGTCCTGCTTCGTCAACGGAGAGGTCGGGGCGCAGCAGCCACGTGCCCTGGGCATTTTCTTCGCGCTCGCAGAGGCTGCTGCTCGTGAGCATCCGCCGACGGCGACCGGGCCAGCGCTTGCGCTGATCGTTGAAGAAGCACCAGAGCTGGCGCCGCCACTCGGGGAGAGCTTCCGAAGGGCTGACGCCGACTGAGAGCATCAGCCGTTCAGACTCAGGCAATGTGACTTCCCTGCCCAAAGCGGCAGCGAGGCCGAGGATCGCATCGCGTGAACGGCGTCCCCATCTGACTCCGACGCGCACGCCATAGATGTCAACCAACACGAACTCAAACGTGCCATTTGCTTCGACGACCAGGACGTTCTCGGTGTGGAGGTCCGGGTGAGAGATTCTGGCACGGCACATAGCGCCGAGGAAGTTCCCCAGACCCGACAGAAACTGCGCTCTGCGTCCCCGGTCACTCCTGCAGGTTTGCCATGCCTCACGCAACGGTTTCCCGCCCTTGCATTCCCGGCTCAGGAGGAATGTCCCGGAACCCCGACGTCCCCAGGCGACGCAATCGACCACAGGCACGCCAGCTTCCGCGAGGGCCGCGGCCGAGCAGAACTCACGTTGTGCTTTGACCCAGAACCTGGCTCTCAGCCGGTAACGAAGCGAGGTCGGGTGATCGCACTTGAGGTAGTGCCCTGTGGCGTCGGGGCTGGACGCCGGCAGATAGTAGACTCGCCTGCGGGAATTCTGCTTGACCAACACGCCTGAGGAATCAACTCGCAGCGTCCGTAGGCGCTCTGCAATATCAGGACAGGCTCCTGTGACATGCCAGAGCACGTCATCACATCCTGTTATTGGGCGCGTTGCTTCAGCCATGGTCTTTCTGGTCTCGGAGCTCTATGCGCTGTTTCGTTCCCGGATCTTGTTCTCAACCTGTTCGACGAAGCGATCGACAAACTGCCCTGTGGGGTGTTTCGTCGTGGTCTGTCGTCCTTTGGCGCCCAGCCGGCTGCGCAGATCCTCATCCGTGGCGAGGGTCCGGATCTGGTCCAGCCAACGGGCATCGCTATCCGGCTCGGTAACCGTGAGCACGATGCCATCTGTTCCGCTGGTTACCAGCTCGCTCACCCCTGATCGGTCGCTCACGATCGCCGGCAGCTCACAGCTCATGGCCTCGAACACAACATTGGCGAATGCATCGTAGAATGAGGGATGGACAAGCGCGTCAGCTGCCCCGTAGCAGGAATGGATGTCGGGTGTGGTTGGCTGGTAGATGAGGAATTCCGCCCTCCAGGCCGGGCGATGCTTGCCGATAACCAGGAGTTTTGCGGGATGCCCTTCCCGATGCAGCCGGGAGAACACACGGCGCAGAAGGCTCAGGTTCTTGAGGCGGAGATTGTGAGCGACGAACGCAAAGACGACGTCGCCGTCGCGGACGCCCCATCGTGCCCGCTGTTCATCCCTCCCGCGACGCGCGCGCTCCGGGGTGAACAGGTCGGTGTCCACCCCGTTGTAGAGGACGGCAATGCGCTCCTCCGGAACGTGCGATGCCTGAAGTTGGGCCGCCACAAATCGCGAAATCGGCAGGAATGTGGCGTTGGCATTGGCGAGTATGCGGTCTTCACAGGCCAGGGAGCGTGCGTGCTTGCTCTTGCGCCATTCGAGGCGTTTGAACCAGTGCATCCAACGGGGATACGCGGCCAGGTTGTAGCGGAGAAAATGGCGATGTATCCCGCCGCCGATGCGATGCAGATCCGCAGGCCTGAGCATTCCCCAATCGATGGTCAAGGGGCGCCCGATCGACGCCATGACATCTTCGGCCCGGTCGAGTCCGCGGTGGACAGTGATGTTCTCGAAGTCATCAGCAGTGTCGGCCAGTACATGCACACGGTAGCCGCGTTCCGCCAGAGAGCGACACAGGTTCACCGCATCGTTTTCCGCGCCGGAACCGGCCAGTCGGAAGTGCTCAACGAAGAAGAGGAGATCGGTGGTCGGCATGCAGGATCACGTGTGGTAGTCGGCGTTTATTTTTACGTACTCATAGGTCAAGTCGCAGGTCCAGACCGTGAACGTGCCCTGCCCACTCCCGAGGTCGAGCCCAACCCGGAATTCCCGCCTGTCGATGGCGGCGACCTGATCTGCTTCGGGTGTTCCCGCGTCCGCTCCGTTCCGCATGACCGGGACGTCGCCGTAGTCGAGATTGATCTTCATGGGGTCGAAATCGATGCCCGAGTACCCAGCGGCACACAGGATGCGTCCCCAGTTGGGATCAGCTCCGAACCAGGCGGTTTTGCACAGCGCGGAGTTCGCAATTGCCTCGGCACATTGGCGGGCGTCTTCGTCGGACTTGGCCCCAGTTACGTGGACCTCAACGAAACGGGTGACTCCTTCGCCGTCAAGCACGAGTTCCTTGGCCAGCCAGCCCAGAACGTGCTCAAGGGCACCGGCGAATGCCGCGAAATCCTGGCGGCTCTCGTCGATCTCATCGTTTCCGGCCGCTCCGTTTGCCAGCACCAAGAGGGTGTCGTTGGTGCTTGTATCGCCGTCGACGGTGATGCGATTGAAGGAGCTGTCCAGCGAGGAGCCGAGCGCGGCGTCCAATGCCTGTTTGGTGATCGCGACGTCGGTGGTCACGTAGGCCAGCATGGTAGCCTGAGGGGGTTGCATTCGCAGTTTCGGGGCGATCATCCCTGCCCCTTTTGCTGTTCCGCCGATGTGGACGGTCTTGCCCCCCAGTTCAACCGCGATCGCGATTGACTTGGGTCGTGTGTCAGTGGTCATTATCGCGTCGGCCACGTCAAGCCCCGCGTCGTCGCTCAGGGCGGCCGCGGCCGCCTCAATCCCCGCGAGCATCGTGTCCATGGGGAGAGGCACGCCGATTCGTCCGGTAGAGGACACAAGCACCTCTTCGGGGGCAATGTTCAGGAGTTTGGCGGCGGCCGTTGCACAAGTCGCAGCATCTTCCAGCCCCGTCTGCCCCGTGCAGGCGTTGGCGTTTCCGCTGTTCACGAGGACAGCGTGTACTGTCTTGCTGCCAGCGAGAATGTCACGGTCATACTGCACCGGAGCAGCGCAGACGACATTTGCGGTAAAGGCCCCGGCCACGATGGCGGGGCTCGGCGAGTGGATCAGCGCCATATCCGGCGCTCCACTCCGTTTGAGACCCGCTGTCACGCCACTGGCGGCAAAACCCCTCGGTGTCGTGACACTGCCTCTCTCGATTGCTTCAAACCCCATCGTCTCGGATCCTCTATCTCACGCGTTGGCGGCGGTTGCACCGGCAAGCGTCTTGAGCAGTGCTCGGACGTCATCGTCGGTCAGCGGCCTTGGGTTCGCTTTCATGCTGCCACTCCGGCAATTGCGTAAAATAGCCTCTTCGTGGCTTTCGTGCAGGCCGTGCTGTGAGAAGTCCGTGGGGATCTCGAGTTGTTCACACAGGACTTCGACTTCCCGGGTCAAGGCACTGGCCGATGGTCTTCCGGTCAGGGTCGCCAGTTCCTGGAGTTGCTCATCACAGGTCGGGGCGTTCCAGCGCAGAATGTGCGGGAGGAGGATCGCACAGGTGCGCCCATGGGCCAGGTTCAGGGCCAAGCCCAAAGGGTGAGCCAGACCGTGGACGGCTCCCAGACCGCTTTGCGAGAATGCCATGGCAGACAGAAGACTGCCCTCAGCCACGGCCGTCCGTGCCAAGCGGTCGCCGCCGTCCCGCCAGGCGGCCGGCAAGGAATCCAGGAGGAGGCGCGTTGCCTTCGCTGCCAGCGCTGAGCTGGCGGCATGGGCATTCAGTGAAATGAACGCTTCGATGGCCTGAGTGAGGGCATCCATGCCGCTTTCGGCGGTGAGAGCCGGAGGCATGGTCACGGTGAGCTCAGGATCCACGATCGCCGCGAATGGGACCATGTGCGGTGATCGCAGTGACTTCTTTACGTTGGCTTCGGTGTCTGTCAGGACTGAGTTCTTGGTGATTTCAGCCCCTGTTCCTGCCGTCGTGGGCAGAGCGACCACAGGGAGTCCCGGGCCGTCTATGCTGTGCCGGCCGTGGAAGTAATCGTCCACTGTTCCATCTGCGTGCGTGAGAACGGCTGCGGCTTTGGCTGCGTCGATAGCGCTGCCCCCACCGACCGCCACGACAACATTCGCGCCACATTGGCGTGCCTGGTCGCGGATTGACGCGACCACATCGAGGGCTGGATCATGGGGTATTCCCACGAGGCGGTCGTGGTCTCCCGGGCACAGCCTTTCGAGCTCGGCAAGTTGTCCGTTTGTCGCCGCGGTGTTTGTCGCTACAAACAAGACGTGCGAGGGGGCACTCCCGCTCAGTCGGTCGAGGATGGAAGCCAGCGCGACACGTCGGCCCCAGCCGAATTGGATGATGGGCGGATAGAGCAGCGTGTAGTCGGCGTCTGGCATCATTCCGGCCCCGTCAGTTCCCGGAGTGCGTCCTCGGCCGCCAGTCGTTCGGCATTGCGTCTGCTCGTGCCGGTTGCCTGTGCGACTTCCCGGCCGTCGACCACGACCACGACCGTGAACTTCGGCTGATGCTCCGGACCTGTCACGCTCACAACGTTGTACTCAGGGGTGGATTGGTATTGGTCCTGGGCCCATTCCTGGAGAGCTCCTTTCGGGTTCTCATCGGCAAGAAGGGCCTGCGGGTGTTCCAGGGCGTCGACAAGCAGGTGTTCGCACAGGCTTCGGGCAGGGGGCAGGCCTCCGTCCAGGTAGAGGGCTCCCAGTACAGACTCAAAGGCATCGCCCAAGTTGGAGGGACGCTCCCGCCCTCCGGCTCGGTCCTCCCCCTTCCCGAGCAGCAAGTGTCGTCCCAGGTCCAAGCGAAGTGCATAGGCCACGAGGGCGCTCTCTTTCGTCACCGCCGAGCGGACCTTGGTCATGTGGCCTTCGTCCATCTCCGGGAAGCGTTCGAAGAGCAGGTCGGAGGTCAGCAGTTGCAGCACGGCGTCTCCCAGGAACTCAAGCCGTTGATTGTCCAGCTGAACGGACTTCTGTTCAGCTGAGAACGACGGGTGGGTCAACGCTCTTCGGAGCAGTTCCGGGTTGACGAACGTGTGCCCCAGTTCCTGCTCGAGTTCTGCCGTGTTTTGGTCCCTGGTCATGGCTTCCCAAACTGTTGCATTTCCGCGGGTATCAGCTAAAGTACAGGCTCCCCGGCGAGGCAAGCCAGATTGTCGTTTTGCCCGGCTTTTGCGCTGTCTCAGGCCGGCGTTTTGATTTGCGAAAAGGACCGTCCACAGCGGAGGTATTCATACTCATGTTCTCGGCATCAGACCTACGAAAGAACCTGAAGATTGAGATTGACGGCGAGCCCTACATTGTAACTTACTTCGATTTCTGCAAGCCCGGGAAGGGTCAGGCTCTCTACCGTTGCAGGCTCAAGCACATGCTCAACGGATCGACCATGGAGCGGACCTTCCGGTCCGTTGACAAGATCGACAAGCCCGACCTTTTCCAGAAGGAAGTCATTTACTCCTACGCAGAAGATCCCAACTACGTTTTCATGGATGCCGAGAGTTACGAAGAAATCCGCGTACCGGGGGACGTTCTTGGGGACCAGATCTACTTCCTCGGCGACGACATGGAATGCTCGATGCTCACCTACCAGAACCGCCCTGTCGAGCTGACGTTGCCGATTTTCGTCGACCGGGAAATTGCCGAAACGGAGCCTGGTGCGCGGGGCGATACGGCCACAAACGTCACCAAGCCGGCCAAGCTTGAAAATGGCTACGAGTTCCAGGTTCCCCTCTTCCTGAATCAGGGGGACACTGTGCGTATTGACACCCGAACCGGCGAGTACAGCGAACGTGTCAGCAAGGCCTGACGAATCCGTTCGACTTCAGCGCATCCGACCGAATCTCGAGCTGCGGAACGACATGCTGTCCGCAGCTCGTTCCTTTTTCAGGGATCGGGGCTTCCTCGACGTTGAGACACCCGTCCGGATCCCGACGCCGGCTCTGGAAGACTACATCGAGGCAGAAGCCTCCGGTGACCATTTCCTGCGCACGTCGCCCGAGTTGCACATGAAACGTCTGCTCGCGGCGGGCTATGAGCGCATCTACCAGATTGGTACCTGCTGCAGGCTCGGCGAACGCGGCCGCGTGCATTTGCCGGAGTTCGCCATGCTCGAGTGGTATCGCCTGGACGCCGACTACATGGATGTTTTGGACGACACCATTGCCCTCGTCCGGGCGGTTGCTGCGAGCGGGGAGCTTCGTTTTCGTGGGCAGTTGACCGATGTCCGTGGGGAATGGCAGCGACTGACGGTTGACGAGGCTTTCCGGACGTACGCCGGGTGCACGCCGGATGCAGCACTTTCTCGTGGCCGCTTCGAGGAGATTCTGGTGGAGCGGATTGAGCCGCACCTGGGAGGCGCTACGCCGACGGTACTGATGGACTATCCTGTGTGCACGAGCGGTCTGTCAAAGCCGAAAGCGGGCACCCCCGGTCGAGCCGAGCGTTGGGAGCTGTACATCGGAGGACTGGAGATCGCCAATGCCTGCAGTGAACTCACCGATCCCGCGGCCCAGCGCCGCTCATTCCAGGCTACGGCTGATCTTCGCCGCCGAGAGCAGCGGCCCGTTTATCCTGTGGATGAGGCGTTCCTTGCGGCCCTGGGACAGATCTCTTCTGCGGCAGGAGTGGCGATTGGGATCGATCGCCTGGCCATGGTCCTGACCGGGGCCGAAGTGATCGATGATGTGGTCGCATTCCCCGCGGACCGGGCATGAGTCCCTATCTGCCCGGAACTGCAGAGGCGAACGGCGTGTCTCATGGGACATTGGGCCGCTCGAGACGGGGCTGGGGAACGCCCCCACTCGGGCGGGGAGAGCGCAAACATAGGAATCGGTAGGCAGCATGACAGAGCCGGAACAGGAATCACGGCCCCGCTCGCCAGGACCTCTGCGACGCGTCCTGGCCGTGGGTTTGGGTATTGCGGCCGTTCTCGGTCTGCGCTTGCTGAGCGTTTCGTGTGTCAGTGTCCCAGATACCAGCGGGAGAGCCCCCATGACGTCCCCCTCCTTCCCGATTGAGAAGAGCGATGCCGAGTGGCAGAAGAAGCTTACCCCGGAGCAGTACTACGTGACCCGCCAGCAAGGAACTGAGCGTGCGTTTTCCGGTGCCTATTGGGACCATGCCGAACCCGGAGCTTACGAATGCGTGTGCTGTGGACATAAGCTGTTCGAAGCAGCCGACAAATTCGATGCCGGATGTGGATGGCCGAGTTTTACTCAGGCCGTGGACGAAGAAACCGTAGAGATTCGGGAGGACCATTCTCACGGCATGCGCCGAACAGAGGTCGTCTGCAGTCGTTGCGGGGCCCATCTCGGGCACGTCTTCACCGATGGACCTGCCCCAACCGGCCTGCGTTTCTGTATCAACTCTGCGTCACTTAGCTTTGACCCCACAGATAGCGAGTCCGACGAAGCGGCACCCGAGCCGGACCAGACGGACGAGTAGTCACCCCAGTTACCGGGCCTCCCCCTCGGTTGCCCCGATCCCCGGTCTGTGAATCGCCAATGTTGGTGAGATCAGTTTGCAGAAACAGGAAAACAGCATATTATAATATGCAGATGCGATGATATAAGGAGTCAGGTGATGTGGAATCAGCAGCGATTGGCCAGTGCTTCCCGGGTCATGCATGCGTTGGCGCATCCTGTGCGCTTGGCGGTGATGCAGTGTCTTGAGGAGCGTGAGATGACCGTGACCGAGCTTTACGAAGCGGTCGGTTGCAGCCAGTCGATGATGTCGCAACAGCTTCAGATTCTGGAGAATCAGGGCTTGATCAAGGGGCGTAAGGAGGGTGCCACGAAGCACTGCAGTATCCGGAATCCGGATTTTCTGAAGCTCTTTGTCTGTATGTCGAACCATCTTGAAACGATCCTGCGCGTACCGACGCGGGATGAGTGACTCAACGGATTATTTCCCTAAAGGGTGAAGGAGTATTCTCTATGAAACTGCTGGTGATCGGAGGAGTTGCGGGGGGGGCCAGTGCGGCAGCCCGGGCGCGTCGTCTAGACGAGACGGCTGAGATCGTGATGTTCGAACGGGGAGAGTACATCTCGTTCGCAAACTGTGGTCTTCCCTATCATGTCGGGCAGGTCATCCCGGAACGTGGCAGCCTGATGGTCATGACGCCGGAGAAGTTCAGAGGCCGGACCAATATTGAGGTGAGGACATCTCAGGAGGTCACGGCGATTGACCGCTCAAGCAAGACGGTGACTGTGCGCCGTGTCGGGACTGATGAGAGATACACCGAACCCTACGACAGACTGATCCTTGCCACCGGCTCGAGCCCCATACGGCCGCCGATTCCCGGAGCCGACGATCCCGGTGTGTTCCAGCTGTGGACGATCCCGGATATGGACCGCATTTTGGGGCGCGTTGATGCCGGGGCCCGACGGGCTGTGGTGATTGGCGCGGGCTTCATCGGGCTGGAGGTGGCGGAGAATCTACGTGAGCGTGGGTTGGCTGTGGATGTTGTCGAAATGCTCCCCCAAGTCCTGCCCACGCTGGACCATGAAATGACCCAGCCATTGGCCGACGAGTTGACGCGCAAAGGGATCACGCTTCACCTTTCCCGGCGCGTCACTGGGATCGTCCGTTCCGACAGCGGCCTGCAGGTTGGGCTGGAGGGAGGGGAGGAACTGGGAGCGGACCTCGTGGTGATGTCGATAGGGGTTCGTCCGAACTCAGAGCTGGCGGTGGATGCCGGACTTGAGACAGGATTGCGCGGAGGCGTCATAGTCGATTCGGGCATGCGTACATCCGATCCCGACATCTTCGCCGTTGGTGACATGATCGTTGTCCAGGACCCCGTACTCGGACAACCGACGATGATCCCTTTGGCCGGCCCCGCGAACAAGCAGGGCCGCATCGCGGCAGACAACGCCTGCGGTCGGGACTCTGTGTATCCGGGCACCATGGGGACGGCGATTGTCAAGATCTTCGGACTCACCGCTGCCAGCGTGGGACACACTGAACGACGGCTGGCTGAGGCGGGGCGCGAATTCCGCAAAGTCTATCTGCATCCGGCATCCAACGCGTCTTACTACCCGGGAGCATCGCCGTTGGCCATGAAGGTCCTGTTTGCCGAAGACGGAGCCATCCTCGGTACTCAGATCGTTGGTGCCGCCGGTGTGGACAAGCGGATTGATGTCATCGCCACAGCCATGAAGACCGGCCTTACGGTCCAGGGCTTGGAGGAGTTGGAGCTCGCCTACGCTCCTCCTTACGCGTCTGCGAAGGACCCTGTGAATTTTGCGGGCATGGTCGCAGCCAACGCGCTTGGTGGCGATACGCGCCCGGTTGCGCCGGACTCCCTGCCGGAGAACGCGTTTCTCTTGGACGTGAGAGAACCCGCGGAACGTGAGCTCGGCCACATTGAAGCGTCCGGATTCATCCCGCTCGGTCAGCTTCGGGACAGATGCGGCGAGCTGCCCCGCGACAGGCCGATCGTGGCCTACTGCAAAGTCGGACTCCGCGGCTACCTGGCCGAGAGGATTCTGCGGCAGAACGGTTTCGATGTCTACAATCTCAGTGGCGGCTGGCTCACCTGGAGGATGTTCCATCCGGACCCGGTCCGTCCCTCCACTCCTTCCCCGTCCGTGAAGGCAACAGTGGAGCCGAATCCACCCTCGAGTGTGGCCCCGACAAAGCACATTGATGTGACCTCACTGCAGTGCCCCGGGCCGGTCGTCCGGATGAGCCAGGAGATTGGTGACCTGGCTGTGGGAGAGGTGTTGGCCGTGCGCGCTGCGAATGCGTTTCGTTCTGACCTGGAGGCCTGGTGCCAAAGCGCCGGCCATGAGGTGCTTGAGCTGAGTGAAGGAGACCGGACGCTGGACGCTCTCGTACGCAAGTCCGACACGAATGCCTCCATGCCGGGCTCAACCTGCGGCGCGGCAGCTTCGGGCCAACCCGACAGGGCAGCTCTGGTCGTGTTCAGCAATGATCTGGACAAGGTGATGGCCGCCTTTATCATTGCGACGGGGCTCGCGACACTTGGGACGAAGGTCGATCTGTTCTTCACCTTCTGGGGGCTCAATGTTCTGCGCAAGGAGCGCCCCCCATCGGTGGCCAAAGACCTCCTGAGTCGCATGTTCGGGTTCATGATGCCACGCGGGGCTCGGAAACTCGCCCTGTCGAAGATGCACATGATGGGGATGGGCACGGGAATGATGAAACATGTGATGCGGCAAAAGAACGTCACGTCGCTTCCCGGGCTGATTGAGGAAGCCCGCGGGCTGGGTGTTCGCTTCATCGCCTGTGATATGGCCATGAATGTCATGGGCCTTCAGCGTGAGGAACTCCTGGATCAGGTGGACGAAATCGCTGGTGTTGCGAAGTTTGCTGCCCTGGCCAAGGAGAGCGGTACAGTACTCTTCATCTGATTTGGCAGCTCTGCAGGCAAGGCTCAAATCACCCCCTCTCGGGAGGACTGTCGCTCACGGTCACCTCGTCGTGACTGCATCCCCCGACAGCTTCGGTCGCTGATGGCTGGCTTCAGGCACAGTGGCAGGACGACGTACTGGCGGCTATTTTCCGCTGTGAAGAGGGATAGGCCATTGTCACCGGGGCGACGATTCGGAAAAGAGAAACACTCGGATGAACAGCCTGCAGCACATCAGGCGGCTGGTCGCGGCTACTTTGGCCGTGGTGGTTTGCACGGCCTCTGTGGTTTGCACGGCCTCTGTGGCCGCCATGGCTCCGGGCGAGTTTGATCCCGGCGGCTTCTCCGTGCGGATCTCGAGTCAGCCTCTGGGATTGCCGACACCGGGTGAGACCGGGGTGACTGTCCGCAGCGTGCCCCACGCGTTCATGGACGACATCTTCTGTTTGAGCCAGTCCCAACCGGGGTTGATGCTCCTGGCGTTCGAGAATCAGCGCGAGGTGAAGATAGGCAAGCTTGTGGTGTTCACTGAGCTGCCCAAGGCGATTGAAGTGCTCGGGATCGGGGGGGGGCAACCCATCCTCAGTCGTACGCCCTGTGACCTCAATGGCGTTCCCGCCGTCCGCTATGCCATCGATGTCACCGCGACAAGGGGGACGATCAAGGCCACAGGCTACAACATCTTCTCAGCTCCGGCTCTTCTTCTGCGGACCGACGCGCCGCCCTCGGACAGAGTCATGTCAGCTCGATATTGGCTTGAGAACGACGGGGTTGCCACACCCCCGTGCGACATCTCTCTGCGGGTGATCCCGACAATCCATGGGAGCCGCCCGCGTTGGTTTGAGACGGGTGTCCATTTCACCCCGAACTGTGCAGCCCTGCCCGAAGGGACGGCGGTCGAGCAGTATGTAGCCCTTTACACGGCGACGGGCTGCAACGTAGCGCACTGCCCTCCCAGCACCCTCGCGGCAGAGCTCGGGCGCCGGGATGTCGTGCGCTACATGCAGCCGAGCGGATGGCTTGTGAACGGGTGCATGATCGGGAAGAAGCCGCGCCCGGACAGCGTCAAGTTCCAGCTCGCTGACGGCACATACCATGCAAACGGCACGTGTCCTGCTGCCATCTACGGGAGAGAAGCCTACTACCACGATAGGGTTGAGGCGCCGCTCCGGGAGATCATCGTGCGTGACCGGATGGCCGAGCACATCATGGCCAACTGGGAACCGTTCATGTTCGACTTTAAGGGGTGCTTCTGCCACCGCTGCAGGAGGGACTTCATTGCCTACACGGCACTTCCGTCCGATTACGTTCACGGTCTTTGGCCCAAACGCATTCTAGACACTCACCGGGACAGTTGGTTGGACTTCCGTTCGTGGCAGAATGCGCACGTCATTCGGACCCTCGAGGCCTCGGTCAATGCGATGGGGGCAGAAGCGGGGCTGGACGCACACTTCGTTCCTGAGATGCACGTCAAATCGATCACATCGCTTTGGGATACGTCGGACTCCCTGCGGCAGTACTCGACCATGGCCTATGCCGACAGGATCCCTCTGATCAACGTCTGGGGACCCTATCCCTGGCAGACGGTTGGCACGCCCTATCGGTACGTGAGGGGGTACAACTTGTCGACTCATTGCCTGGCAAAAGACGCGGCCGAGTATATCCGCGACCAGATTCCCATGGAGCACCGGCCACGGCTGATCGCTTTCCCCCATGGTCTTCAAGGCAACAAGTGGACCACCGAGCCCGAGTCCATGGCCATGGACATCCTGTCGTACTTCGTTCACCAGTGGGATGGCGCGATTGTCTACGCGTTCCCAAAGGGGTACGATGCCCGTTACTGGGCCGCCTTGGCCAGGGCCAATGTTGCCATCGCCGCATTCGAAGAGATGGTGTTCTCCGGGACGGCTCAGAGCAAGCATAAACTGGAAGCTGTCACGCCCATGCCTGCTCCGGCCCCCGCATTCCTGAACGCTCCTTGTGGCGGCATTGATGTTCCGAAGTGGCGGGATGCCGGCCTGATCCAGAGCACGGAGTACCGGTCAGGTGAGAGCCGACTCTTCGCGGTGGCCAACTACTGGCAGCGTGGAGAGTCTTTCTTCCGCCTGCGCATCAAAGGCGTGCCGCTGGGTAGAAAGTTCGTGTTGCGCGAGCCCCTCTCCGGCCGTTGTTTCGCTGATGCTGAGGGCAACTTTGGGCTCACGTCCGGGCCTCTCAGGGAAGGCGTACTTTTGCACGTGGGAGCCCAGCGTTTTGGCTTCTTCGTACTGGAACCTGTCGGTTCCGGACATGATTACGGCGTGCCTGTTTCGTCGGGTGCTGTTGCCGCTGTTATGGAAGCCCGCAGGACCGCCATCCAGGCTGCCTACGATGCGGAGCCGGTGACCAGCAGGCCGGTTGACTATGAGGGGGAGCTGAAGGCCTTCAAGCGTGTGAAGGCCGCGGGGGTAACAGTGAAGCGGGTAAACGACGCCCGGCTTGGGCGCCTTGCTCTTCAGGTCAAGAGTCGCCACCAGGCGATGGTCATAGACTCGGTTGGTGGCGGACGGGTCAGCAGCTGGCGAGTCGGAGGCGAGGAGCTTGTGCATGCTGACAAGGCGTCGGGGCTGGCCCTGGATGCGTTCTGGTGCCCCGCTGCCATGGTCACCGAGCCCTATGCTGTCTCATCATGTACAGCCACTGACGGCGGGGTGGAGATTGTGCTGGAAAAGCGACTCACGGGGGGGAGTTACATGGCCGGGGCAACGATCCGGAAGACCTTCACAGTTCCACGTGGGGCCGCAACGTTTTCCGTAACCAGTGAGGTACGCAACACCACAGCCGGCGAGGTGGAATTCTCGTACCGTTTCCACAACATGCCCGGCTTCCTCGAACTCCGAGATGACGTATCAGGAACGGCGGCTATGGGCAATCACGGGACCGAGACGACGTTCTCCCGCACCTTCAAACGCCACATGTACACCATGGTCGGGGTGGAGCCGGACGCCCGACTGTCCAAAGCGTTCGACATGGCAACTCGGAGCACGATCTCCGAGCCGAACGTGTCGTTCCGGGCTCCCTGGTGTACGCTCAAGGTGACGGCCATGCTGGCTGATGCCCCCCTCAACGCCATCGTTTTCTGGGACTCAAGGGCGATGCCGTGCCCCACATTTGAGCCGATCTTCTCCCGTGTCAGCCTGCCCGTCGGGGAAGCGTGGCAGGCCACCATGCATTGGCGCGTGGACGAGTGACGTCCAAGGAGACGGAGACATCGACGTTTCGCCTGTTCACTCGCCGCTGAATCTCAGCGAATAGAGGTCGGCATCCGACATCTCAACCCGGAGCCGGATTGGCTTCCCTGCCAGCACGCTGACATCCGATCCCTTCTTCCACGTGACCACTCTTGTGATGTGATCACCGTAGATCGGCTCGCAATCGTCTCGGGTGAAGCCGGGGATTGCGCTGCCACTGGCGTCTTCAAGGCTGACGAGAATCTTGCCGGCGGCGCTGGTGGAATAGTTGATCTCAAGCTCTTTGCCTGAGAAGGTCAGCAGCCTGGTGACGAGTTCGCCTGCGGGTAGTGGGGCGTTCACGGAGACGAATCCGTCGATTCTCAGGGCGTATCTCCGGCCTCCGGTGAGGAACAGCGACATCTCGGCGGGGCTCGTCTGATGGATGCCGATTGCGGCGTAGTTGGCACGGTTTGCCCACCCCTTCCGGCCGATGCCGGGCCGGATGATCGATTCGGCGAACTCCCGGTCGAACCGGGGGCCGCCTCGCGTGCTCATCAGGAGGATGTCGGTGGCCGCGCCACGGTTCACCATGAAGCGCGTTGGGAGGGCGATGTAGATGTGGGGCGCACGGTAGTACGGCTGGGTGCATGCCGTGTAGAGGTGTTCTCCCGGAAGATTGGCCTCCATCTCAACGAAGGGGGTCCAGTCTATGAAGTCCCTGGAGGTCGTCCGGGCGATGCCCCGGTGACCTTTGATGAAGCGTCGGAAATAGCACACGTATGTCCGCTCGGAAGCTGACCAGAACGCGTAGTTCTGCGAATCGAAGTACTTGCCCCACGCTTCGGGAATGACCGGGGTCTCTTTCAGCCTCTTCCAGTGGATCCCATCCGCTGACACGAAGGCTGTCAGGCCACCGGGGCCGCGTCGGTCTCGCACGGCCAAGTGTTCCTTGTGCGGCTGGTACGCCAGCCCTCCAAGCCCCTTGTAGCGCTCTTCGGGCGACACGCCCGGGCGTGTGTCGATGAACGGCGTGAAGTTGTGATTCACCAGGAATTCGTTCATCAATACGACGTTGCCTTCCGGGAATGTAGGGTGGTCATCGTAGACCCCGAGCTTCGGCAGTGTCCAGTTGATCGCATCCTCGCTTTCGGCATAGAGCGTCACCTCACCCTCGTGGTATTGCTCCCATCCCTTCTTCCAGTGATTGCCGACTTTGGTGTCGCCTCGGTAGTAGAACTGGAACTTGTCATCTGCCTTGAGCACCGTGGCATAGTGCCCGTGAGGTCGCGGTGGCGACACGGGTGGCATGAGCTGCGGCGTGTGGAGTTTGAGCGCCACCCCTTTGAGCTCGTCGATAATGAGCCTGTCTACGAACAGTTCGCGTCGCGATCCGAGTGCTATGACTTCGGGCGTCTCCTCAGCTCTGGAGGAAGGAGGAGGCACCAACGTGCCCGCCAACGCAAGACCAACCGGCCACACGACTCTCAGTACGTTGCCCTGTCCCATGGTGCGTCCTCTCTTATGTCTGGCGTGTCCGGTGGACAGCGACTTCCCGCTGCCGTGTACCAACCAGCGTCCGGGTCGGCGGTGATCTCCCCGATCGCCTATCGGGTCATCAAGGCTGATTCACGCGCGCCGCCGTCGAAGATAGACGTGTCTGAGCTCAAAGGCAATCGGGGGCTGACCGGCCGGTCCGAGCAGGCCTTCTCGTGGATGGCCTTTCTCAAGAGACCTGGTCGAGAAGGTAACAGAGCCAGGCATCGGCAGAGCTCCTCTACACTGATCCGGCTACGCCTTGCGGCCTCACGTTCACGGCCCCGGTAAACGCGGAATAGCGGCTCTTCCCCGATGCCCCTACGTTGCGAGGGTGCCGACTCCGCCCGTTGCTGCGAGTCCGGGGTATATTGACGGTGCCCTACAGTTCTCAACTGCCACAAGGAGATGCCCCAGATGCATATGCCTGGTCCTTGCGCTTGGCTTACCGCCCTGCTTGTCTCGTCCTGGACTGCGTCCGCCCAGGACCTGATGCTGCACGTCGCACCCGCGGGTTCTGACCAGAATCCCGGTACAGAGGCACAGCCGTTCGCTACCTTGGTGAAGGTGCGGGACGCTGTTCGTACTCGGCGGCAGGCGGGCGTTACCGGAGCCGTGACAGTGACCGTCCATGGTGGGAGCTATTTTCTGAAGCAGGGACTTGTGCTGGAACAACAGGACTCGGGGACGGCAGCGGCGCCGGTCACCTACATGGCCGTTCCCGGTGAAGAGGTCCGCTTGATCGGGGGGCGGCAACTCACTGCCGCGATGCTCCAACCGGTCACGGATGCGGACGCGCTGGGACGTTTGCCCGTTTCCGCACGTTCCCAGGTTCGTGTGGTGGACCTTGCTCAAGCGGGTGTCGCCAAAGTCAGCGCGTTGCCGACGACGTTCCGTGGGGCGGCGAAGTACGCGGAGGTCTTTTACAACGACAGACCGCTTGAGCTGGCTCGTTGGCCCAACGAAGGCTGGGTGACGATCAAGAGCGTCATCGACCGAGGGGGAAAACACAGCACGGTAACACACCCTGACGGCAAGCCCGGCAATGGCACCTTTGAGTATGAAGAGGACCGACCATCGAACTGGCAGGTGGCGCAGGGCGTCTGGCTGCACGGTTACTGGTGCCATGACTGGTACGACCAAGCCATTCGTGTGGCTTCCATCGACACGGCGAAGAAGCAGATCACCTTCGCGGCCCCACATGGCTATGGGATTGGGCCGTCGCACAAGTGGAACAAGGTCCCGCGCCGTTACCGCGCCATGAACCTGCTGGAGGAACTGGACGAGCCAGGCGAGTGGTACATCGATGTGGATAAGCAACGGCTGTATCTCTGGCCTCCGACGGACGTGGCCGGCGCCCGCTTCGTGGTCTCGGTTCTTGACGAGCCATTGGTCACCCTCAAGGAATCGGCTCATGTCCTGTTCCGGGGGATGACGCTTGAATGTACTCGTGGCAGCGGTGCTGTGCTGAGCGGGGGCCATGACAACGCGTTTATCGGTTGCACGATCCGGAATACCGGCGGGAGCGCGGTGTCGGTCTCCGGTGAGCGGAACACGGTTGAGGGGTGCGACATTTACCAGACCGGAATGGCAGGCATAAAGCTCAATGGCGGCAACCGATACTCCTTGCGCCCAGCCCGCAATGTAGCTCGCAACAACCACATCCATCATTTCGCGCGTTTGCAGCGTACCTATGCCGCCGGGATTCACTTGGGGGGGGTAGGGAATGTCGCTTCTCACAACCTCATCCATGACTGCCCGCATTCTGGGATCCTCTACGGTGGGAACGAGCAACTCATCGAGTACAATGAGATCTTCCGCACGTCTCAGGAAACCGGGGATGTAGGGGCGCTTTACACGGGACGTGACTGGGGAACACAGGGCAACGTGATCCGGCACAATTTCATCCATCATACTGGCGGAGTGAAGGGCTGGTCCATGGGCGTGTACCTCGATGACTGCGACAGCGGGGATACCATCGTCGGCAACATTTTTTACCGGGTAACGCGCGCAGCCTTCATTGGCGGGGGGCGGAACAACAGCGTTGAGAACAACGTTTTCGTGGATTGTTCGCCGGCTGTTCATGTGGATGATCGGGGCAAGTCACGGATCAAGTGGGGCGCAGGGGTCAAGGAGAGTTGGGATCTCGAAGCCAAGCTGAAGCGCTACAAGTTCCAGCAACCGCCCTGGAGTGAACGGTATCCGCACCTAGTCAACATCCTTGGGGATCGACCTGAGCTGCCGTTGCACAACGTCATTCGTCGGAATGTGGCCGTGGGAGGGAAATGGTTGAACGCGCGCGGCAAGATTAAGTCCTATCTGACCATGGAAGACAATCTGGTGACGAATGCCGACCCCGGCTTTGTGAGCGCGGCGACCATGGATTTCCGCTTTGCCGAGACCTCCCGGGTGTGGAAGGATGTTCCGGGATTCGAGGCCATTCCGTTTGCAGCCATCGGGCTGTTCGAAGACTCACGACGGGCGTCCTGGCCGGTGGAGAAGCCGGTTTGTGAAGGTGGCCTTGCCCCACCCGAGGCCAAGGTCGTGAAGGCGAGTAAAGATCTGCCGGTGTTCAAGGTTGCGGCAACGCCGGCATCGCTGGATGTGGATGGGGATATTCGGGCCGAGGAGTGGCGTGATGCGGACGCGGCCGGCACCATGCCCATTGCCAAGGACATCGGCGGAGCCCCCGCTCACCCGGTGAGCAGGGCTTGGCTGATGGCATCGAAGGCAGGCTTGCTTGTCGCGATAGAAAACGAGATCGAGGCGGGGAAGACCATCTCGGTGGGCGATACGTGGGGGAGCTGTGATGCGGTTGAAATTGCCCTGCGGACGCCGCAGACAGCGGACGAGAAGACATTGATCTATCGCGGTTTCCCAACGGGCACATGGCAGTGCAGCGACGAAGCCGAGATCTCCGCTGTTGACCGGAAACGTGCCGCCATCGGGGTTCAGTATGCTGCGAAAATCGCAGCTGATGGCAAATGGACAACGGAGTGGGTCTTGCCGTGGAAAGCGCTGGGGCTGCCCGATCGGGAGGGCAAGCAGCTTCTGTTCAATATCACGGTCCGCAAACCGGCGAGTAAGCTCTGGCTTATGTGGCAAGGCACAGGCGGCCACTCCTATCGCGTTGAGAACGCCGGTCGTATCCAGCTACCGTAGTTCTGCGAGACAAGGGTCGGCACAGGATCGATACGGGACCGGAACAGCGGCATGCAGGTGGACGCTCAATACTTTGCGTCACTGATGCCGGGCGTTCTAGCCGTTGAGGCCAACAAGGAAGCAGAGAGTGTCGGTTCGGGACGCCCCGACCCACTACTGGAGAAGACGGCGGAGCGGCCCTGCGCTCAGAGAGAATCCGCAACACGCTCCAGAGAGAGAAGGAGGTCCCCATCACGTGCAAGTGACCGCCACCAGTCCTCCCTACGATCCACGCATTCCGGCCGGCGTGCTCCGGCTGGACTATGTAAGCGGGCTTGATGGGGCGTCTGACTGGGCCCTCGTTTGGCCGGGAGAGATTACCGGGCTCTGGATCGTTGTCATTCACGGACACGGCTCGAGTGGGGACCAGATCTTCACCCGCAAAGACATCCGCGAGCTCTGGTTGCCGCAGTTCCGGGCCTGTGGCGCGGGATTGCTCTCGGTCAATCTTCGGGGGAATGCCTGGATGGGACCGGCTGCTGCCCATGACCTCCATGATCTGGTCAACTACATGCGGGTGGAGCGGGGACTGAAGCGAACCCTCTTCTGTTCCGGATCGATGGGGGGCACAAGTAACCTGATTTACGGCGTTCTGCATCCGGAAGACGTGGACGGAATCGTCGCTCGGGGCGCGGCCACAGATCTGACGACATACCAGCCTTGGTGTGCCCAACACGAACGCCCCATTCTGCGCGAGATCGCGGCAGCGATCGCTGATGCGTACGGCGGAACGCCGGTCGAGCGTCCGGACGTCTATCTGCGCCATTCTGTCGTGGCCAATGCGCGACGTCTGTCCATGCCGGTCGCGTTGTCGCACGGTGGCGATGACCAGGTGATTCCGGTGTCACAGTCGCGAGCGTTGGTGGCGGAGCTCAGCGATCTTGCTACGTTCCGCTACGACGAGATCCCCGGTGGCAACCATGACTCGCCACTGCATGAGACAGCTGGGTTCCTTTGGGTGCTGGAGCAGATGAGCATTGAGAACGGGGGCGGCGATGATCGCTGTGACAGGTCGCCGGATGGCACCGCCTCCCACATTTAGGAGCAAGAGTCGCCGAATGGCGCCCCTCCTGCGTTTAGGAGGAAGAGTCGCCGGGCGGCACCGCCTCCCACATTTAGGAGCAAGAGTCGCCGAATGGCGCCCCTCCTGCGTTGGCGTAGAGAAGGAGATAGCCAAGTATGGACATCAGATCCCTCATCTTCCGCTCCTGCCTGCTGTTGGTCGTCCTGCTTGCGCTGTCGTCTCGTGGCGGAGAGGAACGGGTTGTGTCTGAGGTGGTGTGCCCGTACATCACATCCAGTCCGGCTGTCGACGGTCATCTCGCGGAGTGGGAAACCGCATCAGCCCCCGTCGCCCTGCGTCCTCTCGGTCTGGAGATTGACGAATCGACGCCATCTCGCATGCGAGTGCGTTCTCTCTGTGATCAGAGTGCACTGTATCTCGCGATTGAGGCGGACTCCGCAACTGGGGCCGTGCCTCGAGGGCGCAGCAGGAATGCGAAGCACGATGGGCGGATCTTCTACGACGAGTCAGTTGAGGTCTTTCTGCAACCCCAACCCGCTTCTTCTGACTACGTTCAGTTCGTCGTCAATTGCGATGGCGTTGCCTTCGACTCGAGGGTCCAGGCTCGGCCAGCTGATGGCGCTGCTACCGGCGTAGCTTGGAATCCGGTTTGGCAACGGGTCACGGCCACGCGCAAAGGAGGCTGGACTGCGGAGATCGCGATCCCTTTTGCGAGCCTGGGCATCGCCGCCCCGCGGCAGGGCTTCGTTTGGCGTATCAAGGTTGGGCACAACACGCCCGGGCAGCCACACGAGATGTGGCCGCGTAACGAGTCAACCAGTTTCCACAACCCCAACTGCTGGGCCTACCTGATCTTCGGCGACCCGAACTTGCTTCAGAACGGTGGCTTCGAGACTCTTGACGAGAAAGGACGGCCACTGGGTTGGCGGTACCTGTACCATGAGAAGGAAGGGAAAGGGGAGGTTACTCTCGCCTCGACGGACGCCCCTGAGGGGAAGCGTGTGATACGCTACGAAAAGTACAAGGCCTTCAAGTGGTTCCCTCAGCTGTGGGCCGATCCCACGCTCATCCAGCCGCATTCCACCTATGAGTTCTCTGCCCTCGTCAATTCGCCCAAAGCCTTTGTTATGCGGCATGGCTTTTTCAACGCCAAAGGTGGACGGACCTCGAAGTTCTCCCGCACGGAGCCCTCGACGGAAGGGTTCGAGCGACGATCAATCACGTTCCGGATCGAGGATGAAGAGCCCCAAGTTGGGATTGGGCTGCAGTACGCTCGGACAGCTGGCGTCATGCACATCGACGATGTGCGTCTCGTGCGTCTGAACCTCTCCGAGTACCGCCAGCGTCCGATTCCGGCTCCCCACCGCTACCACAACCTGGAGCGTTTGGCTGAACGGCGCCCGTTCAAGCCCGTTGGCGACGTCTTGCGGGGGCAAGGTGAGCGTGTGATTCTGCGCGATTCAGCGACTGGCGCGCCTATTTGGCGAATCACGGACACGCCGGGTGGGGCGACCCGCCATTACTACATGGAAGCCTGCCCCTGGAACTGCGATGGGAGTCGTTTCCTCCTCAAGCGCGGTGGCCTGGTTGCCTTCTCGGCCGATGGGCGCGAGGGTGAGACGCTTAACGATTGGGGAGGGTGGTTTGCCTGGGACCGAGAGGATCCCGATGTCTTCTACTTCTGCCGGACGAACCGTCCTGTCACCAAGTGTTTCTCCTACTCGTTCAAGACGGGCAAAGAAACTCTCATGCGCACGTTCCGGGGGGCGGTCAATGCGTGGGTGATCAGCTGGGATAACCGCTATCTGCTCTGCAAGCAGCACCTGGCGGACAAGCCCCTACGCGAGCGGACAAAGATCATCCTTCTCGATCTGCAGGGCGAGGACGATGTCATCCTCGACCCTAAGGGGCACATCCACCAGTTGTGGTTCACTAAGCTCCGAGACTATTCCGTGGAATTCGAGTACGAGCACCATGGTGACTATGGGCAGGGGGATTACAGGGAAGGGAACTTCATGATGGGCCTCGATGGCTCGATTCGTTTGATATACGGCGGCGAGGGCGTATGGGCAGGGCACCGGGCGCATAGCCCTTCGGGCGAGTGGATGTGTCCGGGCGGAACCCTCCAAGTCGTGAGCAAACTCACGGGGGAAAAGCGTATTCTGGGCAACATCGGGGGGAACCATCAGTCGTGGGAGACAGACGATTCATGGCTTGCCGCCAGTTCGGGTATTCACCTGCTCCGGTTCGCTGCGGACAGGCGCGGGTTCATCCATCGGATCGGGTCCCACAACTCCCGGATCGGCCATTCGACGTACTGGGCTGAAGCGCATCCGGCGATGAGTCCGGATGGCACCAAGCTTGGCTACGCATCGAGCATGCTGGGCGATGTCGATTTCCACTGGATCGTCATGATGCCACCAGGGCGGCCTGAGGCCCTCCGGGCGTTCTCCGGCGACGGGGAGACAGTGCTTTCCTGGACCGCGCCAAAGCATGCGAAGGAGGTCGCTGGATACCTTGTCTACGCTGCCGAAACCAGCGGCGGCCCCCACCGGCAGGTGACGCCTGAACCCATCAGGGACGTGACGGGGCGCGTGGCCAATTCGGCTGATGGGAAGCCGCGGTACTACGTGGTCACTTCGCTGGAGCAGTCGAGCTTGGAGAGCGTGCCGTCAGACGAAGTTTGTTCAGATCCGTCCTGGCCGGGTCCTGTGACGCTCGTCCACGAGGCGGAGTTTGCTCCCGTTACCGAGCCTCCCGCCATGGAGACCTTTGACTCGTCGGCCAGCGGTATGTACGTGCTGAATCTGGGGCACGGGAAAGCGGGCGAGAAGGTGGCCTTTCCGTTCACTGTTCCTCGTGCGGGGGCGTTCTCCGTCTGGGGATTGCTCAAGAATACGGAGAATGCGTTCACGGGACAGGCTGCGATCGATGGTGGTACCCCCTCCCCGTTCGCGGGTGTGGCCGGCGATTGGGCCTGGATTCAGTTAGTCCAGCAGACAGAGCTCGCGGCCGGTGCACACACACTCACGATCGTCCCGGGAGCTGCGTTCACGTTGGTGGATCAATTCGTGGTGACGGAGGCCGGTTGCCCCGAACCAGGTCCTCGCCGGCTGGATCCCGATTCGCCGGTTCCACCCACCGACCTTAGGGCAGAGCAGATCGACTCTTACACCATCCGACTTGCCTGGGAGCTTCCTCGGTTGGCAGGCGCACATCATGTCAATGTCTACTTGGCCAAGGGGGAATCGTGTGCTCCGATGCAGGAAAACCTGATCGCATCCCCTCCGGCTGACGCTGCTGGTTACACGTGTTGGGGACTGGAGGCGGGAACGGCATACACCTGTTGCACTACGGCTGTGGATCGAGCCGGCAATGAGAGCGCTCCAAGCGCATCGGTCCAGGCGACGACTACTGCACTTGCCCCGCGTTGGTTGATTACCCCGAACGTGAGCTGGCGCACCAAGGGCGGCGATTGCCCGAGCTTCGAGTTTGACGTTCCAAGGGCCTCGAGAGCAGTTCTGTGGACAAAGTGGCAGAACCTTACCCCGAAGCGGCGTGGGACCGGAGGACGGTTCGAATTGTTGCTCGATGGCGTGTCTGTCGGCAGCCAGAGAATCCGGTTTGGCTATGTTTGCCTGGGGCATGGCGGCCCTGTGGTCGGGCACTGGCTCTGGAATCACAGCGCTCCGGTCGCAGACGATGGTCTGCGCGGGTTCTCCATCGCGCCGGGGAAGCACACCCTCACCCTTCGCGTGGCGGAGAGCGATGAGCTTGAACTCGAAGGCGTCATTCTCACCAACGACCTGGGCTTCCTGCCCAAAGACGGCTACACCAGCTTCCTGCCATTGCGGAAAGGGGAGTGAGGGGGACAGCTGCTTGACGGAGCCAGTTGCGGCCACTAGACTCGCCAGAGACAAGAGGCGCCCCGATGGCTCGGAGCGCGAGTTCGGGGCTCGGAGACCGAACAGCAACGCCGCAGGAGTGACTGGAAGACAGATGAGATTGGTGAGAGTACTCAGTGTTGACAGGTTTGATCCCGACGAGAAGGGCATTGACCAGACCCGTTCCATGAGCGGAGAAGAACGCGTGTCGCTGTTGGAGGATCTGAGACGCCAGATGTCGAAGGTAACTCAGTGTGAATATCCACGAAGACTTCGAAGAGTTCTTGAGGTTGCTCGTCGAGCAGCAGGTTGAGTTTGTCATTGTTGGGGGGTACGCGGTCGCTTTTCACGGCTACGTCCGTGCCACCCAGGACATCGACCTTTTCTTCCGCGATACCGAGGACAATGTCTACCGCATTCTTCCCGCTCTGCAGGACTTTGGCCTTGCCGTTGACGAGTCGGCACTGCAGGACTTTCGCGATCCCGGGAGCATCATCCGGATGGGGGTTCCTCCCGTCAAAATTGAGATGATCAACACGATCAGCGGGATCTCGTTTGAGGAGGTATGGAAGGGCCGAGTTCCCGGGAGATACGGGGGGGTTGAGGTGGATTACATATCCTTGCCCGACCTGCTCACCAACAAGAGTGCGTCTGCGCGCCCCAAGGACCTCGCAGACGTTGACGAACTCGGAGGAAACAGGGGCATCTGACCGGGCCGCAGCCGAACACAGGAACCCCGGCCGGCTTCCTCCTATTTCCACACCTCCATGGTCTACAAGGAGATAGCTTGGCGGTGACGCGTCGTGGAGTCATTCTTGGGTTTGGGCTGTTGATCGCGATCTGCTGCCTTGCCTACTTCAATGACGGAGTGATCCGCCAGCCGCGGCTTGTGTACAACCTGTTGCCGCCGGTTATCTATGGCGGCCTGATCGCCGTCATCCTGATTGCCAACCCCGTTCTGCGTCGCCTGAACACCGGCTGGGCTTTCACCCGGGCAGAGCTGGCCTTGATGCTGACGTTGGCTGCCGTCGGCGGCTCCATCTCCAGCTACGGTTTCGCCCAGACGATTCCCACCACATTGATGGTCCCTCACCATGATGTCCGGATCCGCCCGGGATGGTCCGATGCGGGGCTTATTGGACAGATCCTTCCCGCTTACTTGCTGGCAGACCCATCCGGGGACGAGGACCGCGTCTTGACGGGATACATGACCGGTCTGGCCGATGGTGATTCGCACATTGGGCTGTTCGATGTTCCCTGGGGGGCTTGGGGACGGGCATTGGCCTGGTGGTTGCCGGCGGTCGGCGCGGTGTTGGTCATGACGGTCGGGCTGAGCATTGTCGTACACCGTCAGTGGTCAGTGCACGAGTGTTTGCCCTACCCGATTCCGGCTCTTGCCGATGCCCTGTTGCCGGAGGCATCCGGGGCGAAGAATTCGCTTTGGGGGTCACAACTGTTCTGGTGTGGTGCTCTCGTCGCGTGCAGTATTCACTTCAACAACTACGCCTGTCGCTGGTGCCCCCAAGCCCTCATCCCGATCCGCCTGCACTATGACTTCACTGCTCTACACGCCCTTGTGCCGGTATTGGGGACCTCCGGCATGCGTCTGTTGCGGCCGAATGTGATCTTTGCCGTAGTAGGCCTGTCTTACTTCATTGCCACGGATGTGTCTTTCACAATGAGTGTCGCACCGTTCCTGTTCTGTGCGCTGACCGGCGTGTTGACGACATACGGTGTGGCGGTGCGCTACGGGAATCACCTGACCCCTCATCCGCAAGCCATGATGTTCGCCGGGGGGTATGCCGGGTTGCTTGCCATGATGCTCTACACGGGGCGCCATTATTATTGGCAGGCGGTGCGTCGCGGATTTTTCTTCAAGAGCTCGGACGAGATCGCCCCTCACGTAGCTGTAGCGGTCCGCGCAACGGCGGTCGCAGCCGGTATCTTCGTGCTGATGCTGACCGGTACGGGGGTGGCTTGGCCTTTTGCCCTGTTCTACACCTGTGGCGTGGCCATGGTCTATCTGGTTATCAGCCGTACTGTGGTTGAGACAGGGGCATTCTGGATCGGCAGTCATGTCTTCCCGGCGGTCATCATCCTCGGTTTCATGGGACCAGCCAGCTTTGGCCTTCGCTCTGCCTTGATCCTGTTCCTCGTCTCGACCGTGATCCTCTGTGCTCCCGGTTGGGCCCCGATGCCGTTCATTGTTCACGCTTTGAAGCTGGGAGAAAAGAGCTCCTTGCCTGTGCCGAAGCTGGCCCGCACGCTGTACCCGGCCATTGTCGTCGCTCTTTTCGTGACTGCGGCGGCCACGATCTACTGGCAGTATGATCAGGGAGCCCCAAACGCGAACTGGTGGCCACGACGCCTCGCCGGGATGCCCTTCGAGACCATCGTGGGGGTCCAGCAGCGGTTGGCGGCCCAAGGCGTCCTCGAGCACGGTGAGAGTTTGGGGACGCTGGAGCGTCTCGCCCACCCCAGGTCGGAAGGGACGGCCGTGTTGACGTTTTCTCTTGCGTTTGTTGTCTGCGTTGGCATGGGCTTGGCTCGTCTGCGCTTCAGCTGGTGGCCCTTGCACCCCCTGTGTTTTGTCTTTGTCGACGCTGGCCATGGGCAGATGCTCTGGTTTTCTTTCTTCCTTGGGTGGTGCGTCAAGACCGGGGTGAGCCGCTATGGTGGTGCCCGTCTGTACCAGAAGCTCAAGCCGCTGATGATCGGTCTGATCGTCGGTGAGCTATTCGCGATGTTTATCCCCTCAGTGGTGGGAACAATCGCCTACAGCCTGGGCTACCAGGTTCCCTGAGAACTGACTCACGGGAGTGGCCTGATTGTCGGCTTTGTTGGCGGCAACGCGGAGCTCCACAAGACTTTGCAGCTGTGGTCTTCGTCTGCCGAAGATCTCTGGACCCGGTACTGAAGCATAGGAGCCGTGCTTGACTGTTCGAGCGGCCATCACAGGGCTTCTCTGGGCTGCAGGGCTCGCCGCCGTCACGTTCTTCAATGACAAGGTGATGGGGGGGAACGAGCTCACCGGCCACTTCGCACCGTTTGGCGTGTTTGGCGTCACGGTGGTCGTTGCGGCGTTGATCAACCCGCTGTCTGTGCGGTTCCGTAACAGACCTCTTCTCTCAGCTGCTGAACTCAGCGTCGCCACCGGGATTGCTCTGTTCGCCTGCTTCGTTCCCGGGCGCGGCCTGATGCAGTACTTCAACAGCGTGTTGATTATGCCACATCGGTATGCGCGCGTCTGCCCTGGCTGGCAGGGAAGCCAGGTCGGGCTCGCAGACAACGAGGTCGAAGACTGGCAGCGCCTGTTCGAGGTCCTGCGGGAATGCGGTGAGGCGCGTGGGGGTGCTACCGGTCGGTTGCTTTGGGAGCACCTGCCTGACGCGTGTCAACGCGCTCTGATCGGGGAGGCAGTCGGCGCGCACGCTGATCCAGAAAGACGCCAGGCAATCTTGCACGGTCTCAACCAGGTCCGTGGACATGAGGTCGACTGGCGCGGTGTGGTTCGAGAGGACAAACTCGCTCTGCCACGCTGGGTCGCGTTGCTGCTCGAGACGGCGGCCGAAGAGCTGACCTCTGAAGAGAGCGCGCAGCTCACCCGCGGCATACTCGACCACGTCTTGGTCGACTGCGTGACTCCTCGCCGTCCGGGGCCGGTGGAGAGCACGCCTCGGGCGCTGCTCACCGATGTCACAGGTACCAACGAGGGCGCCACGTTGAGCGGCTTCGTGGTTGGTCTGGGCACGGGAGGCAAGGAGGCCCGGCTGGGGGACATTCCCTGGCGTGCGTGGCGCCGCCCATTGCTGTTCTGGTGCCCTCTGTTGCTGGCTCTCGGCGCCCTGGTCATCGGCGTGTCACTCGTTGTTCATCGCCAATGGACGCAGCATGAACACCTGACCTACCCGACGGCGCAGTTTCTCCTGGACCTTCTGCCCGATTCCGGCTGCACGTTGCCCCCAGTTCTGCGGGCTCGAGGGTTCTGGGTTGCATTCGCGGCTGTTCTGCTTGTGAACCTGAACAACTACGGTGCGCGTTGGTGGTCCAACGTGCTGATCAGCGTGCCCAATTCG
The DNA here is from genome assembly GCA_018676675.1 of Lentisphaerota bacterium. Taxonomy (GTDB): domain Bacteria; phylum Verrucomicrobiota; class Lentisphaeria; order Oligosphaerales; family JABHEG01; genus JABHEG01. The sequence goes on along the minus strand of JABHEG010000270.1, from coordinate 58,540 downwards.
TTCAATTTCCGTCCGTTGCGTGTGCTCTGCCCTCTGCTGGATGTCGGATGGGGCGCGCGCCTCTTTCAGCCGCGACTGTACTTCGCTGCCATCGGGTTCGCGTTTCTCCTGTCGACCGAGGTGTCGTTCTCGATCGGGGCCGCACCGTGGCTGTATTGGCTGGTGGTCGGTGCTCTTGCCTCGTACGGGGTCAACATCAGTGCGGGCTACGCCACATTCAGCCCCGGGATTCAGCCATCGCTTCATGCCGGGGCGTACCTCGCGACGTTTGCCGTACTGCTCTACTCCGGCCGCCGCCATTATATCGCTGTCCTCTCCCGTTCCATCGGGCGTCCGACCGTGGACATGGTGGCTCCTTACGAGACGTGGGGAGCCCGTATCGGCCTCCTGGGATTCGCGGCCTTTGTCGTTCTTCTGCGCGTGGTTGGCCTCCCGCTCTGGCTTGGCTGCGCCTACGCCGGTGGAGCTCTGATTATCTACACCGTTATCAGTCGCTTGCTGGCGGAGGGGGGCGTTTTCAGTCTGCAGTCGTGCTGGTATCCGGGGGCGTTGCTCTGGGGAGTCCTCGGAGCCCGGTTTCTCGGCCCCGACAACATCCTCATCATGGGGATTCTCTCATCACTCCTGCTCGTGACGTACCGGGAGGCGTTGATGGGGCACGCGATCAGTGCCCTTCGTCTGTCGGATCGGGCCGCATCCTCGATCGGTCGGTTTGCGGCGCTTGGGGCGGCGGCCTTCGCGCTCGCGCTGACCATCGCCATTCCGGTCACGCTATACCTTCAGTATGCCCACGGGGGGTTGTCCACAGGGGACGTTTGGACCTACGATCGCGTGCCTGCCGCGCCGTACGAAAACGACGTGAGCATCCGTCTGCGCCTGCAGGCACAAGGGACGCTCTCCGGTTCGAATGCTGCCGACGGGAGCGCTGCGTTCATCCCGACCCCGAACTGGGGTTGCGTCGGAGCAGTTGTGCTGACGTTCTTCCTGGTCCTGGTGTTCACGCTGTTGCGCCGTCGGTTTCCGCGCTGGCCGTTCCACCCGCTGCTCTTTCTGGTCATGGGGACGAACGATGCGGTGACGTTCTCCGCGTCGTTTCTCGTCGGCTGGTTCATCAAAGCGGCAACGTTGCGCTACGGCGGCTGGGCAGCCTACCGCCGGGTCAAGCCGGTCGTCATCGGCTGCATTGCCGGGGCGATGGTGGCGGGTGTGCTCACGGCGGTCATTGGGGCCGTGTACTACGCCGTGACTGGACGTCCGCCGATTCGCTACCGTGTTTTCTGAAGCTGTCTGAACGGGTAGATTACTCCTAACGCTGGATGAAGACGAACCACGCGATAGAGCGAGGATGTCGACATGGACGCAACAACGCAACGCTTCGTTGACAAAATGCGCAGGGCTGGTGCCAACGATGTGGCGATCGGCATGTTCTGCCATTACTTCACGAAACTCCGGGCCGGCCAGGGAGGGATGATCCGGGAGGCCGGGATAGCCCCGCCAACGACCGAGGATTTGGTCCGTCACGCGGATCTGCCCGAGGCCTGCCCCGATGACATGACGCGGTTGGTCATGATCAAGCTGAATGGTGGTCTGGGCACCAGCATGGGGCTCTCCAAAGCCAAGTCACTGCTTCCGCTCAAGGATGATCTGACCTTTCTGGATGTCATCGCTCAGCAGGCCCTGATCGCAGGTTTGCCCCTGGTCCTGATGAACAGCTTCAACACGCAGGACGACACGCTGGCTTTCCTGCAGGAGCACTACCCAGCCTTGCTCCGTGGCGATCTGGCGCCGACCTTCGTGCAGAACCAATTTCCGCGGATCTGCGTCAGTGATGACGCCACACACTCCTACGACACGCTCGATCTGCCTGACGAAAGCGACACGTGGAACCCGCCCGGTCATGGCGATCTCTACCCGGCCATCGCGACTTCCGGCCTGCTGGACCAACTCATCGCCGACGGCCTGGAGGTCGCTTTTGTGTCAAACTCCGATAACCTCGGGGCCTTCGCCGACGGCCGTATCCTCGCCTACATGCTGGCTCACCGGGAAGATGTACCGTTCGTCATGGAGGTGCGGGAGCGGACACTCATGGATCGCAAAGGTGGACATCTGGCCAAACGCCGAGCCGACGGCCGACTGATCCTGCGTGAGATTGCCCAGTGTCCGGAAGACGAGGTCGACGGCTTTCAAAACATCGAGACCTTTGGCTATTTCAACACAAACAACCTGTGGATCAACCTTCGGGCGCTGAAGGCTGCGCTCGAGGCGGACGGTGACGGTTTCCTTGATTTGCCGATGATTAAGAACCGGAAGACAGTCGAGGGGCACGATGTCATCCAGATCGAGACCGCGATGGGGTCGGCGATCGAGCTGTTCGAGGGGGCCAGAGCCTTGGTCGTTCCCCGCAGCCGGTACGCCCCGGTGAAGACGACCAACCATCTCCTGGTCGTGCGTTCGGATGCCTACGAACTGGAACCGAGGACGCGGCAGCTCGTGCTGGCCGGGAGTCGCGAACAGCCTCCCATTGTCATGCTGAGCGACGACTACAAGACGATCACTCAGCTCGAGGCGGCTTTTCCGTGCGGGGTGCCGTCGCTGCGCACGTGCACCAGCCTGCAGATCGAGGTCCCTGCCACATTTGCCGGTGGCGTGGTTGTTCAAGGCGATCTGAAGGTGACCGCTCCCCGGCATTACGCGGCTGGCGTTTACGGAGAGTGAGCTCACTAGGCAGGTCGAGTCGGCTGGGACGTGTGGTCAAGAAGAAGGAGGGAGACCGAATGGGAACGCTGTTGATGACTGTGGGTGGCGTGGTCAGTCTGGTTGGAGGGGTGATGTTCCTTATCACCGCTTTCCGGGAGAGCGTGCTCTGGGGCCTTGGCTGCATCTTCCTGTCGCCCGTCTCGCTCATCTTCCTTTTCCTGCACTGGCGCGACGCCAAGAAGCCCTTCCTGATTCACTTTGCCGGTGTGCTTCTTGTGTTTGCCGGGATATGGCTCAACGGCAGCTGATGTCCACTGCTATTCCTCTGGGGGCGATGTCAGTCTGTCGAGGAGGAAGGACTCAATCTCGTCGTAGCACGGCTCAAGGTGTGAGCCCATGGCCCAGCCGTGGCGACCGTCGTCTGACAGGACGAGCCGTGGAGGCTGAGCCCCGGCTTGCTTCAGCGTGTCACTGAACGTGACCGATTCGGTGAAGGGGACGACATCGTCCGGACGGGAATGCAGCAGCAGGCACGGGGGCGCCCCCCCTGAGACGTGACGCAGAGGGGACGCGCGGTCGTAGAGGTGTCCCGCCTCGGCGAACGGTTTACCGATCAGTTCTGGGACACACATGCGAATGGTCCTGAACTTGCGCAGACTGTCGTCCTCCCAGAAGTGTCGGAAGTCGTAGACGCCGTTGATCAGTATGGCGGCCTGAACGGCACTTGAGAACGCCTGGTGCCCTCCGTTGCCTTCAAGACCCGGTTTTCCCGCTGTGGTTGCCACGAGAGCGGCCAAGTGGGCGCCGGCTGACTGGCCGAGGACAGCAACGCGTGTCGGGTCGAATCCGTAGGTTCTCGCCTTGGCTCGAACCCAGCGGACAGCGCATTTGGCATCCTCCAGACAGGCGGGGAAGGGGGCCTCCTGACTGAGCCGGTAGCGGATGGTGAGAGCGGCGAAGCCCTGCTTGGCGAGACGGTGGGCATGCCAAGTGAAACAGTACGGGTTTCCGCTGCGCCAGCCTCCTCCGTGGATGAGTACGACGGTCGGCCAAGGCCTGGGGTGACGCTTCCATGGCAGGAACAGCATAGCGGTCAGGTCGTGGTCGTCGACCGTGCCGTAGACGACATTTCGGTCCCACGGCATCAGAGTGGGAAACTCGTCCGTCCGGAACGGTGGAACGGGCAGTCCGTGTTCATTGGTGAGGCCGAGCTGAGGTACATCTGACCAACCATAGCGCAGCGCCGTTGTGGCCATTCCCTTTGGGCATACCAACGCCACGGCAGAGCCGCGGACTGTGCCCTGCGCCCAGGCGAGAGATCGGTATCGGTTTGCCACAACGAACCCGGCCACGAGTTGCTCCGGGCTCTCAAGCTGAGCCGTCGTCGGTGTGAAGGTCACGTTCACACCATCTCTGGTGACCGTGAAGCTGTCGAAGACCGGGCGGGGGATCGTGGAGCGTCCGTAGACCAGCTCCGAGGCAACGGCGGCCAGTCGTTCCCCGACGCGTTCGGCATCAGAGGAAAGGTCCAGATCTGCCATCACCACGAGCCCGGTGGCGGGAAGCTCCTGGGCTGCAGCCCGTGCCGCCTCACGCAATTCCGCGTACTGGGATTGCGTGGGGGGGCGAGCAGAAGCGGGCCTCGTCTTCCCCATTGCGCCGAGCTGGACGAGTAGGAAAGGCAACTCTGGCATTTCCCATGCTTCGCGCCAGTCAGCAACCACCTGACTCAGGAGGCGTTGATGGTAGGCGGCATGGAATCTGTCGGCCGAGGTCTGTCGCCAGACCACCCCGCAGACCGCCACGCGTGTGAGGGGAGAGATCATCCCGTTATACAGCACATGGGGGGCGGTCGGTGGCCGTCCCCGGAACTTCGGGAGAGACTTCCCCTGGCCGGCTGCCTTCTCCGCCGCCCGTTGATGGTCAGCCCGTGCCTTCCTGTGTCTGGCCCGGTAATAGGCATGCATCCGCTCGACCGTCTCGCTGACCGGTGTTCCCGGTGAGAGCCACGCATCGATCCTGTAGTTGCCCGGGGCGGCGTCAATGATGCCGATGGGCACCGCCTCTGTTTCCGACAGACCGCGCGCAAAGCTGGCTGCATCGGGCGGCATGCCGGCTGCCGGACCGGCATTGGCCGGTCGCCATTCCCCCGGGATCAAATGCACGGGCGTCGCCGACTCGCGTCGAGGGATGGACAGGTAAGAGATTGGGACGACTTCGGGTGGGAGCGATCCACTCACGGGAGACTTGGCAGGGAGGCCTCCGGCGAAAAGCCAAACGTCACCAACACGGACCCGACTGAGGGTGAGCGTGTCTTTACCGGATCGGACGGTCAGTTGGTATGGACCGCCTGCGGAAGACGCCGGCAGGACCACCTCCCAATGGCCGGCAGTCGGGCGGGCGGACGCATCGCGGCCGTTAAGTGTGACCGTGACTGGTTCCGCCCTGTCGGACTCGCCCCAAACGGTGATGGGGTGGCCCCGCTGCAAGACCATATCGTCGGAAAATACTCCCGGCATACGCATGGCAGCTTGCCCACCTGCACTGAGCAACCAGAGCAGTGCCAGGCTGAATGGCCGAATGCATCTCATGAGTGCCAAGCCCCGCCGGGAGGCCCCCTATGCGCTTTCGGCGAACCGTTTCAGGCGATCACTCAGCGCTTTCCCCAGAGCCCTGGCATCATCGATGGTGTCTTGCTGCTTGTCGAGGCACGGGATCATGTCTTCGGTGATCTTGGTGCCGGGGCCGAAGAACTTGTGGATGGCGCCGACGGTACAGGTCTCGCCGTACCCACAGGTAAAACAGCTGGCTGCACCCTGCGCCCCAACGCTGCCGATGCACTCGATCTGGTTGTACTGGAAGAATGTCCTGATGTTCTCGATGACCGGCTCGAACGTGCCGCCACCGACACCCACGGCGACGCCGAGCTTTCCGGCCACAGCCTTGCAGTCGCGATGCCGGAACTGGTAGAAGCGCTCCAGGAAACAGTGCGCGAGGCCGTTCAGGACGGAGTAGTAATTGGCTGCCCCCACCACATACGCATCGGCCTCGACGATCTTGTCCCGCAGCTTGGCCATATCGTCTTTGATGATACACACATTTGTCTTCACGCATGCGAGGCACGCTTTGCAGGGGCGTATGTCATCGCCACAGAGGGAGATGAGTTCTGTCTCACACTCGCATCCGGATAGAACGGCGCTGACCAACTTCTCGGTTGTCTCCCCCAGGCGGGGACTTCCAGCGATTCCCAGTACTTTCACGATAGACCTCCATCACTGATGCTTCGTCGCCGTCCTTTGAGCTGTGCTTCGGACGGTATAACACTGCGCGTTTGCACACTATGCCTGACTCCTTCGGTGGATGCAACCCAGGGGGATGGGTCGGGCAAGGCCTCAGTCTCGCGCGGCGAATCCACTGTGACTCTTGATCCGGCTCTTGATCGGACTCCTGATCCATCATCAAGGGAGCGCAGAAACGGATCAAGAGCCGGATCAAGGGCGAGATCAGGATTGGGATCCCTTCCTGCAACTGAGGCATTGCGGGGTGGGCAAGGCTGTTTTGTCCTGACGAATCTGGCCTATTCGTGATCGTGTGATAGCGTCTCCGGACTCCCGTGCTCACGCTCTCACGCTCTCACGTTCTCACCGAAGTGAGAATGGAACAGCCGTGCAGATTGGGGCATGATGCCTGACTCCGTCACCACCCACACCTTCTCGAATGCTGTCTCAGGGAATCACGGGTGCCCATTTGAGCTGGGCAGGGGGCGTCGTGTCGACCAGGTGTTCACGTTGGTCTCTGCACCACTGGAGGGCGTTGACACAGGTCTGATCGCCGGCTCTGTCCATGAGCTCGTCCGGATCGGTCTTCTTGTTGAACAGGCGTTCATCCGGAGCTCCGGGTGAGCCGGTTTGGAGGAAGCGCACGTACTTCCATTCCTCCGTCTGGATCATCTGCCACTGGCCACTGCACTCGGAGAAGGCGAACTCCCTGATGCGATCCGTCTCGCCCCGGACGATCGGCATCAGGGAGCGACAGGGCACGATGTTGTTGAATGCCGGCCACGGTTTGGACAGGGCGGCAACCGGGTTCAGGCCGGCGATGTCGAGGATCGTGGCCGTGATGTCCGTGATTTCCACAGGGGAGGCATTCAGCCGGCGGTTCAGATGGTGCGGATGCCGCACGGCCGTCGGCACGGTTGAGGCCTGGTGGTGCCACGTGCTCTTTTGGAAGCGGCCGTGGTCTCCCATCATCTCCCCGTGATCCGTGGTAAAGAAGACAACGGTGTTGTCGAGCAATCCTTCCTGCTCGAGCGTTTCGAAGATGCGTCCAACCTGGTCGTCGATGACCCTGAGCATGGCCCGGTAGGAGCGCCGAAGCGTCCACATGAGCTCCTTTGTCTCCGGCGGGAGTTCAGCGTCACCAACGACAAAGTCGTCCACTTCCTCGTAGGGTATCTGATCCAGGTAGGACTGCGGGGGATCAAAAGGCGCATGGGGCCCGCAGAACGAACCGAAGATGCAGAACGGCTTGTCCTGCGGGCGTTCCCGGATGCATTCGACGATTCTGTCGCCGGTCAGAATGTCCACGTAGTCCTCATCGTCGAAGGGCCAGGGCTCGCCCGTGAACTCGACCTTCGACGCTTCGTTGAAGTTCCTGCCTCGAGCGTAGGTGTGGTCGCGATAGGCTTCGAGCAGTCCCTTCTGGTCGAGTACTGCCATCTGCTCGCAGTAGTTGCGTTGGGCGAGCTGCTTACCGGCCGTCTCCCACACGTAATCGAGCCCAAAGCCCTTCATCTTTTCTTTCAGTGCGACCAAGTCATGCCCTTTCCCGCGATCCGCCTGCCATGGCCAGCCTTGGAGCCAATGGAACTTGCCAATTCCGGCGGTGAAGTACCCGATCTCCTGCATGGCCCGCATGTAGGTAGGGTGCTGTGGACTCAGATCTCCGGACATGCTGAGCGTGCCAATTTGGTGGGTATACTTCCCGGTCAAAAGGGCGGTTCTGGCAGGGGTGCAGATCGGGTTGACCGTTGCGCAGTCCGCAAAGGCGACGCTGTCAGCGATGCGGTCGATATTTGGCGTCTCAAAGGTGCTTCCCGGGAGGAAGCCAACATGGTCTGCTCGTTGCTGATCGGTCATCAGGAAGAGGATGTTCAAAGGGGAGTTCATCGGCTTGCTTGCTCCTGGAACTGCGGGTATCGGGGAGAGATCCACTCGACGTTTCCTGACGCTGGATGTAGTTCGGGCTCGCGTCGTGGGCCAACGGTCCATCCTGGGCAATGCCTCAGTTACGTGGGGGGAGAACTCCAAGATGGCTCGACGGAGTCTCTCCCTCCAGGGATTCTCTGGGCCATCTGTGTCGGATGGAGGGAGAGACTCCGTCGAGCCGCCTCACGTAACTGAGGGGGATCCATCATGGAGCACGGCGAACTGCGTTTCTGCCACCGAAGGCTTATATTACTTCTCGCCAACCAAAGCCAACACGTTTGCCCGCTCACACATGTCAAAGCACAGACCATTCCTCGTCCTCAACCTGGCCGTCCTTGCCGGGATCCTGATTGTCCCCGTCGCTGCAGCCCAGCTCTCGGACGAGGACAAGGCTCAGGCCACCCGGCTCGACACGTTGGCGAAGCAGGTAGAGGCCGTTCGGACCAAACCTGGGGACTTGGCCTCCTACAAACCCTTGTATGAACACGCCAAGCGGATGAGGGATTCCAAGGCTCGAGAACCGTTGTGTTTCACCGTGGCTCTCGGGATGCTCTATTGTGGCAAGGACGCCATCTATCAACGCCAGCGTAAGTCGCTGAAGAGTCTGTTCCCGAGGAGCCGTTACCACAAGGCAATTGCCCCCAGTGCCTTTCGGAAGGTGTGTGACGACTGTGCCGGGGAGGGGAAGGGAGAGCGTGAGTGTGGTGCCTGCAAGGGGACAGGGAAGTGCACCAACGCGAAATGTCTGGACGGCAAGATCACCTACCGCGACAGCAAAGGCGACATCACCAAGGACTGTCCCGTCTGCCAGGCCCAGCAGGTCTGCCCCGCCTGCAAAGGTAAAGGCCGGATTGAGCAGCTCTGCCTGCCCTGCGGGGGCGAAGGTGGAACCCCCAGCCGAACACGGTTGAAGAAGCTGCTGCTGGCCATGGTTGATGAGTCCCTTGCGGCGGTCCGTTCGCATGCGGCGGACGTCATCATGGAAGCACGACTGGGCGAGGTCAAGGGCACAGGCAAGACTGTTACTCCGCCGGAACTGAAGGACAGGCTCCAGGCGTTTGGCCAATGGATGCTGATGCAGCAGCGGCGCCTTGACACCAAGATTGTCAGCAAGGTCTATGCGAAGTTCGAGAAGGGAGATGCGGTCCTTTGCCTCGTTATGACCCCGAACTTCATCGATCGGGAGTATGATTGGCGTCTGACCATTGCCAAATCCTGTTTCAAAGACTGGCGCACCAAGTGCACGGGAAGCCAGGGCAAACGCTACTACCCCGGCATGCTTCTCCTTGATGAGGCCGGCAAAACAGTGGGCGAGTTTGTTGCCGCTGAGAGCCGGATCTCACTTCCGAAGTAGTGCTCAGTTTGGTTCTCTGTAGGAAGGAGTGAGACCATGGGTGAGTTGTTCGGCACAGATGGGATCCGGGGATTGGCGAACTCGCACCCAATTACGCCTGAGATAGCTCTTCAGGTCGGGAAGGCGATTGCCTACGAATTCCGGGCTGGCGGGCACGGCAGCAAGCGCGTGGTTATCGGCAAGGACACGCGCCTTTCGGGGTATATGCTCGAGACAGCCCTCACCAGTGGCCTCGTTTCCATGGGAATGGATGTCCTGCTGGTGGGACCAGTCCCGACACCCGCCGTGGCGCATCTCACCCGCTCTATGGTCTGCACCGTCGGGATCATGCTGACCGCATCGCACAACCCATTTGATGACAACGGAATCAAGATCTTTGACCGCAACGGTCTCAAGCTTTCAGACGCGATCGAGGAACGCATCGAGAAGGCCGTACTGAACAGCGAACTCAGCAGCGAACACATCCGCAGCGCAGACATCGGCAAAGCGTACCGCATCGAGGATGCACGGGGCCGCTATATCGAGTACGCAAAGAGCGCCATCGACAATACCAACCTGGAAGGCATGCGTATTGTCCTCGACTGCGCGAATGGGGCGTCTTACCTGATCGGCCCCTGGATCTTCAAGGAACTGGGCGCCGAGGTGATCAAGGCCAACACCGACCCCGACGGCTACAACATCAACAACGAGTGCGGGGCACTTCATCCGGAGGCGGTCGGCCAACTCGTGCGCGAATATCGGGCAGACGTCGGCATTGCCTTCGACGGCGATGCTGATCGCGTCATCTTCACCGACGCAGAGGGGCGTGTGGTCGACGGCGATCGTATCCTCGCCATGTGTGCCATCGACTTCAAGCAGCGGGGCGTTCTCCGCAAAGACACCCTCGTTGTCACATCCATGAGCAACCTGGGCCTGCATGACGCCATGGCCGAACACGGTATCGATGTCGTGACGACGGACGTCGGCGACCGTTGCGTCATCGAAGCCATGCTCGAGCACGACTACTGCCTCGGCGGAGAGAAGTGCGGACACTTGATCTTCAAGGACTACGCCACCACCGGGGACGGGATCATCGCTGCGCTTCAGGTTCTGCAACTGATGCGTCGCACGGGGAAGACCGTGGCTGAGTTGGCCGCCTGCATGACTGAGTACCCGCAGTCTCTCGTCAGCTTCAAGGTCCGTGAGAAGCCGCCGTTGGAGAAACTCTCGAGGCTCCAGGCTGTTCTGGCTGAATGTGAAGTCGCTCTTGCAGGGAAGGGGCGAACCGTGGTGCGTTACTCCGGGACGGAGCCCAAGATCCGGGTCTTGGTTGAGGCCGCCGAAGAGGCCACTGTCGAACACTGGCGCGACCGACTTGTGGAAGCGATCAGAGAGGAGATTGGTGCATGAGAGCTGTTCTCCTCGACGCCGGACGTCCCGAGTCCCTCCACCCGTTGACCTGCACCAGAGAGCTGGCCGACTGTCCCGTGGCCAACCGACCGTTGTGCGACTGGCAGCGCGACCGGATCGCCCAAGCCGGGTTCAGCGAGGAGCCCCATGACCTCTCTCTCGTCTGTACCGGAGCAGCCTGGCTTTCGCCGGCACTGTTGGCAACCTTGAGACGCGCCACCCGCCCGACCATCGTCCACGACAATAGTGGCGTGCCCCTCGCTTGGGTCAATATCACACCGGCTGTACCTGACCAGGCGCACAACATCCCCTTGGACGAGGCGTCCCGCCACATTCGTTTCCCATGGGACTTGCTCGCCATCAACGAGGAGCTTGTCGGGGGGCTGTCCGAGGACGTGATCGAGGGTGAGATCAGTCCCGGAGTAACGGTCGAAGGGCACATTTCCCTCGGGGCTGGATCGCGTCTTCTCCCTGGTGTCTTCATCGAAGGCAATGCTGTCATCGGCTCCGACTGCAAGATTGGCCCCAACTGCTACATCCGCGGGAGTACCAGTGTGGGCAATGGCTGTCATCTCGGGCAGGCCGTCGAAATCAAGAATGCCATCCTCATGAATGGGGTCGGGATCGGCCACTTGAGCTATTGCGGGGACTCGATTGTCGGTGAGGACACCAACTTCGGGGCCGGCACCATTACCGCCAACTTCCGGCACGATGGAGCCAACCATCGATCCACGGTGGATGGGGCTCTGCTCGACACCGGTCGGCGGAAACTCGGCGCCACCATTGGCGATGATGTCCATACCGGCATTCACACCAGCATCTATCCCGGCCGCAAGATCTGGCCCCACCAGTCCACCCGCCCCGGGACTATCGTTCAGAGGGATCTGCGCTGACGGGCAATAGCGAGGGCCGCGTCAATGTGGGAGGCGCCTCTGTGCGGCGACCTGTCTCCGTGTTGAGGAGGAGTCGCGGGATGGCACCCACTCCCACTCTCAGGGAGGGCCACCTGCCAGGGAGATGAGGGATAATGACACATGGAGGGGTAGTAGGGTCAGGCCTTGGAATTTGCATTTCCAGCTCATCGCGTAGAGCATCACCAATCGGGTGCCGCCAAAATGCAAATTCCAAGGCCTGACCCTGGTGCCTCCGGTCTTCATCGGGATGCACAGGCCGGATTTCCTCTTCGTGACCGGTGACCTGACGGAAGTCCATGGAGGCGACCCTTTTGCCTGCGACGTGATGCCTTATTCCAGGGAGCTTTTCAGCCGAGTCGTCAATGCATGCGAGTCCACCGGGACGCACATCGTTGCCATCCCCGGCGACCATGACCCGGAAATGGCCGTGCTGAAGGAGTACTTCCCATTCACGCTGGACATTGGGGAGATTGTCAGCATCGACAACATCCGCATCGGCGGGCTGGGGGTTCGACCCCGCCAAGAGGGGTTGACGGAGGACTTTGACCGTTGGCGTGGAGAGAAGACTGATTTCGTTCTGATACATTCAGACAGAATCTCAACGAGCCGCTTCGCAGCTCTCGGAGCCCAATACGTCGCACGAGGTCATTTTCACAAATGGGAGGACCGTTCTTCGCAATCACTGAAGAGCCTGCATCCCGGACACCTCTACACCTATTGGGATGGCCCCGGCAAGGCGTACCCCACCTGTTTCGCTTCGGGATTCGTGAAGAACGGTGAGTGCGACGTCAAGAGGCATCTATTCAGGAACGCGCCACGGTCGAGAAGGTTCTACTGGGACGTAGACACAGCCAGGTTCTGGCTGGATGGCGTGCTTGAGGACGAGCACCAGACGTCGTTTCAAGACTGGGAGAAGTGCGAGAATTCGTTCTGGTTCAATATCTCCAGGAAAGGCAAGCAGTCAGACACCGAGAGCATGCTTCTGCATGTCGCGTCCCTCTACCCCGAAGATATCTTCGTGACCCCAGCAGTTAAGGAAGGAAGACGCGTTCACTACGCCAAGGACATCCTGAAAGACCAGGGCCTCCTCCGAGAATTCGTGCGCTGTTCTGTGAGACATCCGGGCAAACAATGAACTTGAGCAAGACTGCTCGACCACAACTACTTTGTCTCTGGAGAATGGTTGACAGACCATGCCAAGGTCAGGCTGACCACCGGGGACGTACTCATCGTCCAGACCGGGGACATTGGGCCGGTGGTCGTTGCCCCAAGAGATCACGATGGGGCTGGGTGCCATGCGCTCATTGTCGCTCGGCCCAGACCTGACACGATGTCAGGGGAGTTCCTTTCTCTCGTTCTGAATAGCGACTGCGGCTACAACGCCCTCAAGCGCATCCAGACGGGGGCATCACACCTTCATTTGGACTGCACCTACGTTCGGGAGGTACCGGTTCCCGTGCCCCCGCTGATTGAACAACAGGCTGTTGTGGAGGAAGCGGAGCACCGAATGACTGCGTTGGACGGGTTGGTCGCGAGAAACCGTGAAGTTATCGACAGGCTCCAGGAATACCGCACGGCGTTGATTTCCGCAGCCGTGACCGGCAAGATAGATGTGCGTGAGGCACGGGCATGACGACATACCTGAAGAGTCCCGACAGTTCGGCCCGGTACGCTCTGGGTGAGATTGGTAGTCGCCCGCTCGTTGTACTCGGCGTCAACCCCAGTACAGCCACGGATATCTGCTACGACAGGACAGTCAATAGGGTCATCCGCTTCTACGAATTCGAGCATCAGGGCGTCAACGTCGCCATCATCGCGATTCCGAGAGCCGAACACCGGCCCGCTCAGTTTCGTGGTGAGGAATTCATCCGCGTCGGGACGTACAAGAAGAAACTCAAGGAGTTCCCCGAGAAGGAGCGTGAGCTTTGGCGTGGGTTCGACACCACGCCGTTCGAGGACCAGGTAGCAGCAGAGCGAGTAGCCTCCGGAGACGTACTGAAACTGCTGGATTACCCCTCCTACTTCCGCCTACTTGACCTGCCATTGCCAGAGAACAGGGCGGGAATCCTCAGTCGGCTGGCATCAGACCGCATGATACGGCTCAGAGAAGGAGACGCTTGCGACATCACAAACCTGGGAGCCATCCTTTTCGCAACGGACTTACAGAACTTCGACAGGTTGCAGCGTAAAGCAGTGCGGGTTGTCGAGTACCGGGGGACAAACCGTGTGGAAACTCGCCGCGAGCAACCTGGCCGGAAAGGCTATGCTGTAGGCTTCGAGGGACTCATCGAGTACATCAGCCAGATTCTCCCCGAAAACGAAGTCATCGGGCACGCCCTGCGAGAACGGGTGACCATGTACCCGGAGCTTGCCGTTCGAGAACTGGTGGCCAATGCCATCATCCACCAGGATTTTTCGCCGTCCGGTACTGGCCCGATGGTTGAGATCTTCGAGGACCGGATGGAAATCACCAACCCAGGCCTACCGTTAGTTGACACCCTGCGCTTCCTTGATGAGCCGCCGATTTCGAGGAATGAGGTCCTGGCGGCTTTCATGCGGCGTATCAACGTGTGCGAGGAGCGCGGGAGCGGCATCGACAAAGTCGTCTTCCAGACCGAATTCTATCAGCTGCCTGCCCCCAAGTTCGAGGTCACCGCTCAGCATACGCGTGCCTCGTTGTTCGCACACCGCGAGTTCTCCGACATGCAGCTGGAAGACAGAATCCGTGCGTGCTACCTGCATGCTTGCCTGAAGTACGTCTCAAGTGACCTCATGACCAATGCTTCGCTCCGCGAGCGTTTTCAGGTGGAGCAGAAGAACTACTCGATGATATCGCGACTCATCAAAGACACGATTGACACCGGGCTCGTGAAACCCCACGACCCTTCGAGCAAGTCCCGGAAGCACGCCAAGTACGTGCCCTTCTGGGCGTAGGCCGGGGGCTTATGTGACCGTTATGTGACTGTCATGTGATTGAGCAGAGGGTCTGGTGACGATGACACACAACATATGGACCCCCGCGAGCCAGGGACCACTGCATGTAGTGGATTGCCACGGGTTTCCTTATGTGACCGCAATGTGATTGGGAGGTCTCATCGGCATGCCCGTTGACCACAGTGGATCAGATTTTGAAGCGACCATTGAGGCCGTTCTGGTCAATGACCACGGCTATCGCAGTCGCTCTGCCGACACCGACTATGACCGCGCCCGGTGTCTGGACCCGGAGCTGCTGTTCCAGTTCATCATCACCACACAGCCGCGGACGTGGGAGAAGCTGAAGCAGCAGCACGGTAACGACGTCAAGCCGCGTTTCTTGAAGCGACTGGTCAAGGAGATTGAGAACCGTGGCACGCTGCATGTGTTACGGAAGGACGTCAAAGATCTTGGCTGCACGTTTGACCTGGCGTACTTCAAGCCGGAATCAGGTCTGAACCCCAAGAACTCATGCGGATTCCGCACTGACTTGGTCCCTCTGAAGCTTCCGTGGGCTTCCACACGGCAGAACACGTCTGGCTCCTAGCCGTTGACCGGGGCAGTTCTCTGCACCGGCAAGCTAACACCGAGGCAAGAATCTGCCTGTCAAGGAGTTGCGTAGAAGGAAAGAAAAGAATGGAGCGGGCGGAGGGAATTGAACCCTCGTGGCCAGCTTGGAAGGCTGGAGCATTACCACTATGCTACGCCCGCATTAGAGCGCGAGAAATCATAATATAGCGGGGGCTCGGGCAACCTGCAATCGGCGAATGAGATCCTACGGCATGGAAAGTGGCGTTGTTTTTGACATCAAAGAGTTCGCGGTTCATGACGGGCCCGGGATCCGCACTACGGTGTTCCTGAAGGGATGCCCGTTGCGTTGCACGTGGTGTCACAACCCGGAAGGGATTTCACCCCTGCCCGAGCCCATGCGGACAGCGACCGGTGAACGGACCGTGGGGGAGACGTTCACTGCCGAGGAACTTGCGGACCGGCTGAATTCCCAGGCTGACATTCTTCGTGCGAATGAGGGCGGGGTCACGTTTTCCGGGGGAGAGCCGCTGATGCAGGCGGCGTTTGTGTCGGCCGTGATCGACCGACTCACTGATGTCCACGTTTTGCTGGATACGTCTGGCCATGCTTCCGAGCGGGATTTTCGGGCTGTCGTGTCGAAGGTGGACTTGGTTCATTTCGACCTGAAGCTGATGGACGCCGGGCAGCATCAGCGGTTCACCGGGCAGCCAAATGACCTCGTTCTGACCAACCTCTCCGTGCTCGAAACTCTTGGCATCCCGTACGTGGTGCGCGTGCCGCTTGTGCCTGGGGTGACCGACACCATTGAGAACATGTGTGCGATCGCGGAACGATTGGATGGTTCGCCGGGTCTGATACGCGTCGAGTTGCTGCCGTATAACAGAGCGGCGGGCGGAAAGTATGAGGCAAGTCAGCGACCTTTCGAGCCCGGTTTTGACGAGAGAATCGCGGTTCGGCGTGACACGAGGCCGTTCGATGCGCTTGGCGTACCGGTGAGGGTCGCGTCGTAGCGGATGGTGTGATACGGTTAACGTCTGTGGCAAGCACGCCGTCTGAGACGGTCTGGATACAGGAGCCCATGATGACACCGCGTCTGCAGAGCATGCGGGATAGTGTCCGCAGCAAAGAACATGCGCGTTTCCGGCAAGAGAAGCCACCTGCGGTCGTTGAGGATTTCGACGCGGCTGGGCTTTCGTGGATGCAGCGCAATGCGCGTCTGACACGGCGCATGTGCGAGGCCGAGAATGTCGTGATTCAGCCAGAGGAGCGAATCGTTTTCACGCGCACCGTTCCGAGTGTTCCGTTGGTCTACGATGGTGAAGAGTGGGCAGCCTGTTTTGACGGCGGCAAAGCGCATGAACTCGGGCCGATCAGCAATATCTGTGCGGATTGGGGCTACGTGCTCTCTCAGGGGCTGAACGGCCGCAAACGCGCAGCCGAAACGGCACGCGCACAGGCAGCGGATGATCCCGCGGCGGTGGAATTCCTCGATTCTGCCATGGAAGCGATCGACGCTGTTCTGGCATTGGCCGAGCGATATGCCACTGAAGCCCGGCGTCTTGGGCACGACGATGTGGCCGATGTCCTCGAACGCGTCCCGGCCGAGCCGCCTTCCGGCTTCCGGGAGGCGCTGCAGGCCTTGCGCTTTCTGCACGCCAGCGTCTGGATGAGCGGACATTACCATGTCGGACTGGGCCGGTTCGATCAGTACATGATCCCGTACCTTCATGCGGACCTGGCTTCGGGCAAGCTCACGGTCGACGACGCCGAGGAGCTTCTGGCCGAGTTCTTCATCTCGCTCAACAAAGACAGCGACCTCTATCCCGGTGTGCAGCAGGGCGACAATGGGCAATCACTGATGCTTGGCGGCGTGACGCGCGAGGGGCAGGACGCGGTCAACGAGTTGACCTGGATGGTTCTGCGGGCGGCTGCCAAGGTCAACATGATTGACCCGAAGATCAACCTGCGGGTGACGTCAGAGACCGATCTTGAGTTACTTGAGCTTGCGGCTCAGCTCACCAAACGTGGTTTGGGCTTTCCTCAGTACTCGAACGACGACGTTGTCATCCCCGGGCTGCTTCAGCATGGTTATGCACTCGAGGATGCGCGTGATTACACGGTTGCGGCCTGCTGGGAATACATCATCCCCGGCAAGGGCATGGACATTGTGAATATTGGGGCGGTCTCATTTCCCGCAGCCGTGAGTGAGGCCATTTTGGGTGGCTTGGCAGCCGGTTCGGGCTTTCAGGGCATCTTGGAGCGTACTCGGGAGAACATCACGTCCCAGGCAGCGAACGCAGTGAACCACTGTCGGAACATCATTCTTCCCCCAGCCCCCTATTACTCGGCCTTGATGACCGAATGCCTGGAGGGCGGTGTCGATCTCTCCGCCGGCTTGGTCTACAACAACTACGGAATACATGGCGCGTGTTCGGCCAACGCCGCTGACGCGCTGGCCGCCGTCAAGCAGTTCGTGTTCGACGAGGAACGCGTCGAGGCAAGTGAGTTGGTCAACGCGTTGATCACTAACTACGAAGGCCGAGAAGATCTTCGCCTCCTACTGCAGAAGGACGGCCCCAAAGTCGGGAACAACGACGAACAGGCTGACGCAATGCTCACAGAGCTCTTCGCGGCACTGGCGGATGCGTGTGAGACGTTTGAGGACAACGGGCGGGGAGGGATCGTGCGTCCAGGCACCGGTTCGGCGATGTACTATGTCTGGCTGGCCCGTGGCCATGAAGACATGCGTGAACCTGTGGTTGGTGCCACGGCTGACGGTCGCCGGCAAGGGGAGTTCTTCAGTTCCAGCCTGGCCCCGTCACCGGGAACCCGAAGTCGTGGGCCGCTCAGCATCCTGCAGACTTACAGCAAGCTTGACTACCAACGGATCTGCAATGGTGGCCCTATCACCCTGGAACTCTCGGACGCCGTTTTCCGCGACGAGGAAGCGATCCACAAGGTCGCGATGCTCGTGCGTGCATTTGCTCAGCTCGGGTGTCAACAGCTGCAGCTCAACACGCTGAGCGTTGAGACGTTGCACGATGCCAAGCAACATCCAGAGAACCACCAGAACCTTATCGTGCGTGTCTGGGGCTGGAGTGGGTATTTCTGCGAGCTTGGCCCTGAGTATCAGGACCACGTTATCGCTCGGCACATGCACACGTTCTGACCGTCATTCCTCTGCACTGATGGAGAAGGAGCCGATCAGCAGGCTTTGCCCCTTCTTCGCATTGTTTCGCGTGTAGAACTGGAATGCCTGCAGGTGGGTCAGTTTGGGGAAAGCCTGCCGGATGACTCGGGCATCAATCTCTGATTCGTGCCACTGGTCGTCGTCGCGGAGTTCGCACGTCTCAAGGTCCTTTACTCCACCCGTGTTGCGCTGCTCTGTGCCGCCGACACAGACCCGTGTGCCCCCGGTCGCTTCCGTGTCGAAACCATCCAGCCAGAGCCCCACCGGCACCCCTGAGGCGATTCGGTAGGTGAAGCGGATGCGCGGGAAGCGGTCGATTCTCCATACACGTGGCTTGATGTCACCGGCGAGGATTGCCTTGTCTTTGGCAGCGAAGAGGCGCAATGCGTTGCCTCCTTCGGGGCCGGCTCCTCTGACGAGTTCGTAGTCGGTGTTGCGTTTGCGGTCGAGATTCCAGATGAACCCCCACGTCTCAAGCGTTTCGTTGCGGAAATCGCAGGCAACGAGCTGCGCTCCCGGGCCGGTGGGGGGCTGCCAGCGCAACCCGGGCGGGACCGTCACCGGTCTGTACCAGCTCTGATTCTCTCCTCCACGCTCCAGGGCGCCCATATCGGGGGCAGCCCCCGCGTAAGGCAGCGATACGGCGGCACCGGCTTTCCACCGGAGTGTGCGGTCCACCACCAACAGGTTGCGCTGGTGATCCGCTTTGACGACGCGGGCCTGTTGCCTGCTCTCCCCGACCCAGATGGTGTCCCCGATCTCTCCGGGCAGGCCAAAGCCATCGTAGAAGGGGCGCGTGTCGTCAACGGGGAGCTCGTTTCCATTCCCTTCGCTGCGTGTCTTCCCCAACGGTTTGCCAGTGTCGATGCCCGGGCTCGTCGGCGCCAGTCGCAGGTCATCCGCACCGATATCAATGAAGCGTACGCTCGTGTCCTGATTGCTGCTGAACAGATTTGGGAAACGCTTCTCGGCGTCGTTTAGTGAGTACCTTTTGTACCCGCTCCCGGGTTCCAGAAGAGCGATGACCTTCTGCCCCGGTGCGCTGCCGCTGATCGTGTTGTTGACGAAGCGGTTGCCCTCCCCGAGATATCCCAGTTGGAGCTGGCGCCCGTCTCCCAGGGGATCGTTGTCGAAGAAGATGTTGTTTTGCCAGACGTTCCCGGAGACGGTGGTCAAGTCGCTGGACATTGCGGTGATGATCCAGGCGTAGGTATGGTTGTGGTAGAAGGTGTTGTGGTAGATGCGCGTGTTTTTCAGCACCCACGCGGGGAACTCCTTGCGGTAGATGTAGCTGTTCGAGGCCAGGGCCATGTCGTAGTTGTGAAGGACCAGGTTCCGGCGCACGATGCCACCAATCGCCATGATTTTTCCCCGGGAATCTGCCGAACCGCCGCTGTCCACTTCTTCAGTGATGACATTCTCCTCGAACAGCATTGGCTCTGCGTTGAACGTCTCGAACCCGCGTCCCCATTTGGCGCAGAAGACGTTCTTTCGAAGGATCATACGTTTGCACTCGCGGAGGTGTGCGGGGCTGTGTCCAGCTCGGCCGATGGTGTTGCGCTCGAGAACGAAGCCGTCGCAATGATTGGCCTGGATCATGTTGCCGACCAGCACAGCGCCTCTGCGGACGGAGAGGTGGCGGTCAAATTCGCAGTCTGAGATGCGGATGTCGCGGCAGCGGTCGAACATGGACGAAACGTAACTGCCTCGCGATCCCTCAAACCGACAGTTTGTGATACGGATGGTCTCACACTCAGTGGCCTGCAGAAAGCGTCCGTTGGTGGGGGTGACGGCCAGACCGTCGATCGTGATGTGTCGCCGCTTGGCCAAGATGATGGCCGGATTTCCTCCCAGCAGCTTTGCGGCCTGTTTCTCTGCGGATCGGAAGATGATCGGGGCTTCTGGTGTGCCGTCGTTACCCGGTTCGAAGGTCCCGGGATAGGCACCGGGGAGGAACGCAATCGTGTCCCCCGCAGCGGCGGATGCGTTGACCTTTGCCAGCGTCTGCCACGGGGCGTCACGTGTGCCGACTGCGGCGTCATCGCCCGTAGGCGAGACGAAACGTTCGGCGGCAAGCGATGCCATGGGCAGCAGCAGTGCGGCAGTGAGGGTGACCAGCTCGGGGAGTGTCACGCGATGAGTCCTTGGTTGTGGCATTTTGGTCAACTCCTGTGGCTACGTTCTCGGTCCTTGCCCCTCCGCCGTCTTGGGGTCAGGTCCGTACTTTGACACTTGGCGTCTGTCGTTCCTGGCCGCTGTGGGGATCCCTGCCCGCCAACTGTCAGAAGCCCTGGGCCTGACCCCGTCCGGCTCGCCACGATTTCCTGTCCCAGCTCCGGCAGAGCCCTGACCAACGGGAGGGGTGTTCCCGAGCCTGGGGAGATGCCCGCTCATGCTGTGCGCGGCTCGGCCGGACAAGAACGCCTCCATGGCAACGGACAGGTCCGCTTACGCCGGTTCTACGGTTTCTTGTCCGGCATATTGAATTCGCGTGCTTCGGCTGCGGGGATAGGGTCTGCTCCGCGAAAGAAGGTCTTGAGCTCGTCGATGAAGAGCTTGTGGCCGCGGTCGTCGGGATGATTGATGGCGTTGAAGAGCAGTGTGAGGTAGGGGATGCCCTCGACCCACAGGTGTTCCCAACGGCGGCAGGCGTCCGCCAGACCGACCTTGTTCTCAGCACAGAACTCGCGCAGATATGTGACTGCTTTGCGAATCTCCTTCGTGCGCATGTTGGTCCCGCCGCCCATCCAGTCTGGACGGGTGAAATGCGGAGTCAGCACGATCACTTCGCCGCCGATCTTGCGGATCCGACCGATGGCTTCCGTGTAGTTCTTGAAGACCGTTTTCCGGTCGAGACCCATGTCATTGACGAACTCGATCACCACCAGATTGGGCTTCTTGTCGATCACTTCCTCTTGGAAAAGCGGGAGCTTGGAGTTCGAGTTCCAGCCCCCTGTTCCGGCGTTCACGTAGGTGATCGGTGTCTGGGGATACCTGCATCTGAGCCAGTTCGTGAACCCGAGCGGGAAAGCGGTCTCCGGGGAGGAGGAATCTCCTCCACAGGTCACTGAGTCTCCCCAGAACAGCACCGTGAGGGGGTCTCCTGCCGTGAGTTTCCTTCGTGTTCCAGGAATGAGGGCGGCTCTGGCTGCACACTCGGCCTGACTGGGCTCCGGGAATGCCGGTCCCAGGGGGTAGATGTGTTCGTCAGTGAGTTCGCCGCAGTGATAGGGCAGGAAAATGTTGCAGAGGCCCCGTGTAAGCATGTCGATGGCTGGTGGCTCCGGCACCATGCGGTGTTCGTTGCCTTCGCGCACGATCACCTGGCCATCAGACCGGACCGCGATGGTGTCGATCCGCATCAGTCCGAAGGTGTAGTCGACGTAGACGGTTGTATCGGCGGCGATCCTGCCGTCCGGCAGTCGCCCAAGCTGGGCCCACTGCTTATCTGCCCGCCAGTCTGTCCCTTCCTCGTAGCGCTCCGCCTCCGGGCCCTTGCCGGTTTTCACCACGAGGGAGTCCGGGTCAAGCGTATCGGCAACAGTGATGCGGTGGGACCGACAGTGGAGGAGGGGAGTGCCCTGTCCGTACCGTTGCGGGAGTACATCGGTCAGCTTGTGCGGCTCATCGACAATGTTGACCGTGCGGGGAGGGCGAATCTTCAACACTACTTCTTCCTTTATGGAGACCCGCGTTCCGTCGATATCAATCACCCCGGGCATGATCTTGAGCTTCATGTCCCCGATGGGCACGACATCGAGACCCTCGCGAACGTGGGGGTTGATGCGGATTCCTGCATTCACGTCAATCTCCGGAAGGTCACGTTCCATGGTCACATCATCCCAATACAAGACGCAGCCGCCAGCACCGCCTCGCTGGCCTTGCTGGTAGAGTACCAAGCGCAGTTGTGGCTCAGAGACGTTCTTGTGGGTGACCTCCAGGCGCACCCACTCGTCCGTCACGGGGCTGGTCAGGGCTGTCAGCCGGTTCCAGTTCGTCTTCGCAAACGCCAGCGTCGGGGTCACAGGCGCTTTCTGTTGGCTCGGAACATAGACCCAGGCCGAGGCCGTGTAAACAGCCCCCGGAACGGCGTCGAAGTCCAGGTACCACACCGACAGGCCATGTTTGTCCTCAAGCGTTTCCTTCACCGCGGTCTTGCCGGAGTGTGCGCGTTCCGTGCTGGGGCCTGCCTTGCCCCACGTAGACTTCCAAGGCGCTGCCCTTTTCAGCTCGAAGCCGTCCTGCAGCATGAGTTCCATCGCCGCCCGGGAAGGTCCTGCCCCCAGAATGATGATCGCAATCAGAGTCAGAAGACCATGGTATTGCATGTCAGTCGTCTCCTTCGGTTGGTCCTGCCGGTCGGGTGTCTTGCTGAGGGCCAGACGCCAATGAGTCCATGTATAGATCGCCAGTGTCCAGACGGGTCAGAATCGCCACCGTCGAAGCCCTGAGATGCGTTCGAAGTGACTGTCATACGAGACCAGAATGGCTCCATGCTCGTTACGCTTCTAGAAATACACAGTGGGCGGGGGCTTGTCGCAGAAGTAGGCGATGGTGCCGCAGAAGACGGGGACGAGCTTGGCGAGCAGGTCCCCGGCAATGATACCGATCATGAGTGGTTTGACGCGTTGGTAGACGTTGGCCCCACCATATTTGGTGACGCCCGTTTTGATGAGCCAGCCCAGGAAGAAGGATGCCGACAGCACCATGGCCTGGTAGCCTCCGAGGAAGACGAAGCAGACGGGGTGCAGCGGCCACCAGTTGAAGCGCAGGCGCAGGAAGCCGAGAAGCAGGCAGAGGCCAACCGCAACGAAGAACGCGAGGGTCGACGGGCCATCGGGGCGGGCCTGGGTGATGTGTTGCCAGCCACTGACATGTTCGGAGACCGTCAGCATCTCCTGGGCTGCAAGGCGTTGCTTCGTGGCCACCAGCGTTTCGAACGGGAAGGCCGCGAGTCGTCCCGGCCAGTTGTTGGCAGGGGCGCCTTGATCGTACTGCCAGTAGATGGTCGCCACGATCGTTACCACGGTGCACGCGACCATCGCGACAGCGGTCCACTTCGCGAGTCTGGTGAGCCGGAGCCCGGTGACGTCCGCCACTTTGAGCGTGTGCACGATGAACGGCATTGGCGACCAGCCCGGCGCACACATGATGACACTGGACACGACACACATGATGATCAGCGTCTGAATCCCGACTCCCGACGCTCCGAAAAACGTCATTGCGACTGCCCCCGGGAAAATCTGAGCGCCGATGAAGAAGGCTCCGGTTTCGGCCACCGTACGGCTGACCACGATGTAGGTCATCATGAGCAGGCCGGCATAGGCCAGTGCAAACGGCCAGGAGACGCCGATCAGACTCAGCTGGACTGTGAAAAGGACGGCGGCGATCAGCACGGCGCGGACCGCCCAGGCCACATGGGGTTCAATCTTCTCCTTCGCCGTCATCCCGAGGCCTCGCCGAAGGGCATTCAGGTAGTAGTGTCGACCGGTGTAAAGGACCATGAGGAGTAACCCGACGTAGCCGCCTGCGAACAGCGCACCCCACGGTTGTACGGTCAGGTGATTGCCTCTGCGCAGGAGAATGCCATAGCTCAGGAGCGTTCCCCCGATGAGGTGGTACAGGAAGGGGCCGGTCGCCATCGTGAACGAAACGTCGGACGCAATGAAGTACGCCAGACCGACAACGGCGAACAGGACCTTGGGGCGGAAGAGCAGAGCCCCGCCACCGCGCGAGATGACGGGGCAGAGCCCGCTGAGGGGGGAAAAGTCGAACTGGGTTGGGATTCGTATCGTTGCCTCCGGCCACCACAGGTTCATGTAGTTATTCATGTGGATCAGGAAGACGAAAGCGCCCCCGACCCAAAACGAGATCGAGCCAAACACGCTCCCGCGCACGCCGCCTTCCCTGGGTAGCAACGCGCACATGAACTGCGGTATGGGGTAGGGGAGCTGCTCGTGGTCGGCCCATTGTCGATGCACGATCAGGGCCAGCCCCAGAGACATGACCAGGGCTGCGAAGATCGCAGGTACCCAGAAGATCAGGGAGCGCTTCCACGCGTACCAGGGCACGTCGCTGAACGCGATGTGGTCGTTGCCGTCGCTCAGGCCGGTAACGTATCCGTCCAGGGCTTCGCTCTCGTTGGCGGAAGGATCGGCGAGCAGCATTGGCGGGGCGTCGGCGATTACGTTTTGGCTGGCCCAACCCGGGTTGACCCGGTTGTAGTGATGCGGCATCATCAGGCTGGTGGGTAGCGCCTGAGCCAGCCCCCAACTGGCAATCGCTCCACCGACCAGCACAAGCCCGCTCATCAGGGCCAGCTCTCTGGGGGAGAAGATCCAGGTTGGGCGTAAACGCTTGAGAAGTGGATTGATGACGAGAAGGAAGAAGACCAGGCTGCCGTAGACGATCACCGGCAAGAGGTCATAGACGAGCTTCCCCTGACGGATGACCTCGTCATTGAAGTACGCCACGCCGCTGGCCACCATCGCCAGCAGCAGCCCCAGGATAACGCTTCGTTTGGTCACGGACTTCCTCATACTGTGTCAAGGTTGGCAGGGGACACCCGTCTCTGCGGACAGGGAGCGAAGCCGGTGCCCGCTGCCGGTCGTGTAATTTGCCACGTCAACGTCTTTGGAGCCAGATCAGGTCCTATTCCCGCAAGGGCGCGGGGATTGCCTCACTACCGGGCGTTGCTTTGCTTGATCTCGTTCTGCAGGCGCTGCGCGTCCGGGAAGCCGGGCCTATGGCGGAGCGCTTCGGCGACTTGTTCCAGCGCTCTACTCGTGTGTCCCTGTCCCCAGAGGGCCCGGGCCAGGTTCAAGCGAGCCGCCGTGTAACCGGGTCTGATGGCCAGGGCGATTCCCCATTCGGCGAACGCCTCGTTCACATCGCCATTCGCAATGTGGACGTTTGCCAGGTTGTTGTGGGGCTCAGGAAGACTCGGGTTGCACGCTACGGCCTGCTTCAGCAGGAGCTTGGCCGCATCGACACGACCGTTGCGCAACCCCAGTTGGCCCAGGCCATTGTAGGCGCCGGCGCAGTCCGGGCGGACCTCAAGTGCCTGTCGGTACATGTGCTCTGCCTCGGCAAGGCGGTTTGCATCGGAGAAGAGATTCCCCAGGTTCTGGAAGGGCTCGGGCGAGAAAGGCTGCATCTCCGCTACCTTCCGCCACTGGTCGCATGTGTCCTCCCATCTTCCTGCCGCCAGCAAGACGCGTGCTGCATTCCTGCGCAGCACGGAGTCCTGTGGGGCCATCCGGATGGCTGTCTCATATGCTGCCGCCGCGGTGGCCAGCTCCTGTGCGTTCGCCAGAAGCGTGTCCAATCGACCACGCCTGGCGGTCGTATCCTGCCAGTCCAACTGAAGGGTGAAGGGCGGGCGTGTGCGCCGGTCGAGCATTCCTCGCTCAATCCGCAGTCGATCCCATTCGGTGAATGCCAGACGATCGGTCAGCTTAGGTTGCTGGGACGTTTTTCCGGGGGTGGGAAGCTGCGCGGTCCGCAGGCCCCGATGAATGGCGGAGCACACGCCCTCCGCCATGGCTTGCGTCCCCGCGAACGTCAGGTGTACGTGGTCAAGAAACACCGCTTTTCCCGCTCGTTCGTGTTCTTGGATGGTCTTCTCTGCATCGACGAACGTCACGCGTTCCCCGTCCGCTACGTGATCTGCGGCGCATGCCTGTATGACGGCATTGATCCGGGCATCGGCCCGGAAGCGGAGGCGGTCCTGCTCTTGGGCATAGAGATAACAGTCCATGGCCGCATCGTTCTTGCCTGTAGCGTCCAGAGCGCGGGCCAGGAGGAACCATCCATCCGCGGCACCCTGATCCAGGTCAACTGCTTCCTGGTAGCGTTCGGCTGCTTCAGCGTTGCCTCCGTTCGCTTCGGCCGCCCCCCCTTCGCTGACCGCCTTTCCCCACAGCTTTCGTGTGGGTTCCGGTTTCCCTGAAAACGGTGCGCAGGAGCGCCGGTTGACCGGGACGGTGCACAGGGCGACTGGTACGCCAGCGTCTGCGGCGAGTTCAAGGATCTCGGTCAGGTTCTGCCGGAACCCCGTGTAGGTGTTCTCGAGCCGAGGATCGCCATACGGGACTTCGTGGTCGAGGAAGTGCTCCATCCCACGCCAGCCCAGGGCTGTTGGGTCGCTCGCCCGCGTCCGGGACATACTTGCCAAAGCGGCAAGTCCCTGACCGACTCGGAACTGCCGGAGCCAGGCCCCGGATTTGAGCAACCAGAGCGGGGGGAAGGTGCTCTCTCGTGAGGCCGTACCAAACGGTCCGATCACCTCGTTGTTACCCATGTAGACGACCAAGGCATCGAGGTCCGCACGGAGACAGTCGCGCACTATCGGCAGAACGACATGGGAGTTGATGGCGGTCATCGCGGCGTTGATCACCTCGACATCCCGGCCCGGGAGTTCGTCGCTGAGAAGCAGTTCCAGCATTCGGGCCAAGCCATAGGATGCATCGGGGTCGCCCATCGCTGCCGAGCCCCCTACCACCGCAATCCTGCACGTTCCCACGGGCTTTGGCATACGTATTGCCCGGACCTCCGGCTCCCGGGCCATGTGCCGGGCGAAGAAGCGTCGCCCGAAGTGAGGATTGGTCATGAGGGTGTCGCGCTTCCCTGCGGGGGAGCGGACAAGGAAGCCCGGGTCATACCCCGAGCCGGCAAGGCGCAGAATGACCTCGAAAAGCAGCAGGATGGGCAAAGGACTGAGGAGGATGATCAGCCGACCTGCGAGCCTGACAGCACGACACCGCGGGGGCTTTCTCCCCTGCCTGTCCCGGGAGCGGTCACTTCCCTCCGGGATCGCTTTCATGGCCTTGCTATGGGACGCTTTTCTCAAGAGGCAACCGCTCTTACTGGCCTTCCGCCTCGTTCTTCTGCTCCAGCCAGGCGGTGAAGCCGATGGTGGTCCAGGCTCTGGCGTTGCGAATGCGCTGTCCGTCGTCTCCCTGCTCTGCGTCGTCGGCGAAGCCACGCAAGGTGTCGCATGGGAAGTCTGGGCAGAGGCCGCAGTGGTCGAGGCCCTTGTCCATACAGCAGAGGGCCACTTCACACTTGCCCCAGAACATTTTCCCCGTCGCGGCGGAACAGCCGGGGCAGTTCATTTTCTCACGGTAGTCGCAGTCTCCGCAGTAGATCCCGCACCGTGCGGCAAGGTCGTTTGGCATGAGCATTTCCTTGAATGAGTCGAGTCAGGGCTGCTAAGGGTTGGCGCGGGAATGACTTTTATCAAAATGACCAGCCGTAAGATGTGACGTTATTTCCGCGCCGGCCCTAAGCATGACCGACATTGCCGAATGGTCAAGACGGGGCTTCACTTGAGACGCAGAACCACGGTGTCGCCTGCCTTGGCATCGAGCTGGACCTCCGGGGCATTGCCGACTTGTCTGCCAGTGAAGGCGTCGGCGACGGCTCCTGTCCCGACTATGCTCACCTTGAGTGGACCGTCACTCATCGTGTGGATCGAGAGGTATCCTTCCGCGGCCCAGACGGAGGCATCTGTGCGGGTGTAGAGATGAACGCCTGCGAGTTCCGCAAGGGCTCGCAGGAGCTCACTCGTCCAGGCCGGTGTCCCAACGAACACATCCGCGCCCCCGCCGCTGCGCCGCACGATTACGGAAGGTGATCCGTCTGAGTAGGTTGCCCAGACCTGATCACCCGTCCGTGGTGTTACGGTGAAGAGCGGTGCAACCGGCGTCTTTTGCCCCCAGGCCTCAGTCAAACGGTGACGACGTCCCTGTTCTGTCGGTTGAGAGACGGGGGTGCGCAACTGGATTTGGCGATGCTCGAATCCAGTGACGTCGCGCATGCCGTCGATGCTTGTACGGTCCGCAAGCAGGAAGCCGGGAGCATAGGACCAGATCCGTGTCGTTCCGGGTCTCCGTGCTTTGCGGAGTTCGCGTCGTTGCTTCGGGGACAGAGCCCAGGCTGTAAGGAACACCTGCAGTTTTGCCGGGACGTGACCCGCTGTGACATCGTCCAGCAGATACTGCCCGTACGGGGCCCCGCAACGTCCCAGAGCAGCTCGAGCGTCGTAGACCAACGGCCGAGCTGCAGCGTTGGATTTTCCGGACAGATGGCAGATGCTCTCCTCATCGACGATTGCCGCGATCTCCGGCTGGAAGGGGCGTTTACGCCTGAGCATGGAGGCATCGAGGGCATCCAAACGGGTGTGCTCTTCCCAGATGCGGGGGTCGTTGAACCAACCGCGACCGGGCAGGTCCATCCACCAGGTTCCGAAGCCGCGCAGGGCTGCCTGTGCCGTATTCCGGAGCATGACAGCCCGGGTCTGTGCGAGGTCCGCAACGCCGCCGTACTGCGTGGTTCGGGCCAGGTAGGTCCGTGTGTCGTCCTCGTTGAGCCAGAGCTTGCCAGCCCGCGCAACACTCTCGGCCACGGTCATACAGGGGGCGGTGCCCTGCCACCTCCGGTCGGTGTAGCTGATTGGTGAGCACAGGATATCGATGTCGGGGGATTTCAGGACCTTTGACAACGCGTAATGTCCGCTGTAGGGCGCTCCATTGCGCAGGGGGTGGAACTCGAACAGGTAGCCATAGAAGATCACGACCAGCTTCTTTCCCTGCGTTGCACGGCGGCAGGCGGCCGCCACTTCCAGTACGCAGTCAGCCATTTCTTTCTGCCAGAACCGGTTGAACTGAATCAGTCGTTGTTCGGCAGCGGGGTCGAGGAGGACGCCGCTGGGGCCTCCGTGCCGAGCTTCCGGGGAGGGGATTTCCGCGGTCTCCGCATCCTCAGCTCCGTGCTGTCTTAGCCACATCCGCCAAGCGGCCAGGGTCGGCGGTTCGTAGCCGCTCATCAGAGCTCCCCACGACTTGTCGTAGAACCACTCGGCGCTATTCTGGCCGGCCGGGTGAATTCCGGCAACGTGTTCCGGGAAGGTCTCGAGTAAGTGTCGACAGAGCTTTCCGAAATGTGCCACCACGTCGCGGCGGTACTTGCGGCTGGACACGGTGGCAAATCGACCGGGCTTGTTTCCCTCGAACATCATTCGCGCTTCGGGGTGTCGCTCGAGCCACCAGGTCGGGGTGTTGGCAGAGACTCGGGGAATGATCAGAGCCTGCGGGTGCACGGCGATGATTTCTCGCATGGAGGCATCGATGCCTTCCCAGTTCGGCGGCTGCTCCGGTGGGAGCCAGCATGCGGGCATACTGGTCGAGATGAGGCGTATCCCGGCGTTTCGTGCGAGGGCAATCTGGGGCAGGAATGGTCCTGGTGGGGCCCCGATCGTCAGCCACGTTCCGCCCTCGACGCAGAAGACAGCAGGCACAATCTCTGTGGCGTCATTGGACTTGGCCTCGAACTCACACCGGTAGCGGTTCCCCTTCGCGAAGGTCAGGGAGATATCGGTGTGAAGATGAAAGTCAGGCCATCCCCCCGCGGTTGGGGCTTGAACGGTAACGCGGAGTTCCCCTCCCTGGAGTCTCACGGTTCCCACGGTGTTGGCGTCACCCGGTGGCCACACACTCCAGAGATTGCCGAATCCGGCGGGATCCTCGAAGCTGTGCCTTGGCAGAGCGTCCTTTCCTGTGACTGTATCGACGATGCGGATTTTGCGCAGCCAGAACTGTCCCGGCTGTCGCGGGAAGCGGAGATGGAGCGTCCCTCTGCCGTCGACTGAGCGGTCAGGCACGAACTCGAACGAACACGTTTGCCACGTCTTAGCGACTGCTGTCAGCCCGCCTCTGCGGGTACCGAAGAAGCAGCGCGGGGCGATCGCTTCGCCGTCGACGAAGACCTGGGGGCCGCCGGGAGTCCGGCGGACACGGACCTCTGAAGACAGGGCTGTGACTGTCGTGACGGCGAGGCACAAGAGCGAAGTCACTGTGAGGTGCATGGTCGAACATCCCTGATGCGATTCCATTGCCAGTCCGGGGAACGAAGCGATTGCCCCGGGAAAGGGAGTGTCTCCCGGAAGATACCGTGAAGGTGGTCCTCGAACAATCGTCGCTGCAGGGGCATGTGCTCGTCCCATCATCCCAGTCCGTGTCGCTTCCTCCTTGACAGAAGAGCGCCGAACGCGTATTCCATACCGCGCACTTGATCCCGAAATCACAGCAATCCACCTGAACTGGAGCTTTCTATGAGCCGACACATTCTTCACATGATCATTGCCGGTGGCTGCCTCCTGCTATGCACCCTTGGGCCACGTGCTGCCGGCCAGGCCCCCCCCGCAGATGGCTCGGTGGCATGGACACCCCTCTTTGATGGAACGACGCTCAACGGCTGGTTCAACCCCTACGACTGGGGGCAGGCCGAGGCGAAAGATGGTGAGATCCACCTCACCACGACCAAGCGCAAGTTCTTTCTGGTGACCGAGAAGCCCTACGCGGATTTTGTCTTTGAAGCTGAGGTTAAGATGCCTGAGGGGAAGTCAAACTCAGGCTTCATGTTCAGGTGTCACGTGAAAAAGAACCGCGTGTGGGGGTATCAGGCGGAAGTTGACCCCAGTGGCCGGAAATGGTCTGGCGGGCTTTACGACGAAGGACGGCGCAAGTGGTTCATTTCCCCGAACCGGGACAAGGCGGCCAGCAAGGAGGAGGGGCAGAAATCGATCGCCGAATTCCGTGCTCGAGCCGGCGAGTGCTTCAAACGGGATGATTGGAACACCTACCGCATCGAGTGTCGAGGAGAGAGCATCAAGATCTCAGTCAATGGTACGCTCTGCACCGATATTCAGGACCCGAAAGACGCTCAGGGCTTCATCGCCATTCAGCACCATGGAGAGAAGGGCAAGCTCTACCGTTTCCGCAATGTGCGTATTCAGGATCTCGTCCCGGCGGAGCCGGCCAAAATTCCGGCAAACGAAGGGCCGGATGCTGCGCGGAAGGCGGCCAAGCCGAAGGCCAAGTAGAGGGCTTTCCGCTTCCGTAAGTCGCGGCTCTGCCGGCGGGAAGACCGCTTACGTTGTGCGCGGCTCGGATGGAGCAGGCCGCTTGCGGAGAAGCGGCGCCTCCAAGATGGAAGACCGCTTACGCTGTGCGCGGTTCTGTCGGGGGAGTGCTACTCGGGTTCTTCCGGCGGCATGGCGATGATCTCGCGGATGTCAACGGGGCCAGACACGGCCTTGAAGGCGATGTGACCTTGCTTCGGCACCGTCCCCAAGCCGGGGATCTCGACCACGTCCGCGTTGAGGATCATGACATCGCCGAAGGACACGATCAATTGAGTTCCTCGACAGGTGACTTCGCAGTAGACCCAGGCACTTCCGCCAACGCGTGGGTTTTGCTCCGGGGCGACTAGCCCTTCGAGCGCCCCACTCGTGTGCTCGCTGACGGGTTCCATGCGGTCATCAGCCAGGACGATGTCGAGCCCATTCTCGCCCTGTTCGTCGCAGCGTAGCGAGACACGGGCCTGGCCGCGGGAACGGAGGCGGAACTCAAAACTCACTGAGACGTCCCCGTAGGTTTCGGCAGTTCGGATCACCCCGGGTCGGTCGTAGCCTCCGCGCACAATTCCTGACGTGACTCCCCAGGCTTCTTCGGGAAGTGCTTTCAAGCCAGCCAGATCGGTTCCGTTGAAGAGCAGCTCGGCGCCCTCATTCTGTTCCTCGTCGGTGAGGAAAGCAGGCCAATCGGGGATCGCGATTGTGCCCTTCCGGAGCATGCTGATCAGGGGCGAGTCGTCGATCTCGAGGGGGAGCAACACGCGCTGCCGTCGGCGGGCAGATTCGTAGGTGGCGAAAATCAGTTGCGTTGCTCGCAGCGAGTTGGCGCTACAGAGGGTTGAGTCCTCGCCTTCCAGCAGGCATTCCACGGAGTTGAGGATGTGGCGGCTGGTATCCTCGCCTGGAACGTTCTCGATGCGGGGTGGGACGTTGTGCCATTCCCCGCCTTCCTGCCAGAGGCGCAGCTTGCCGTGGTCGACCTCAATCAGGCCGGCGGAACCGATCACCCGTATGGCACAGGTGCTGCCTGTGTTCTGGCCGGTTGTGAGCAAGCCGGTCACGTTGTTCGGCCACTTGATGTAGCTGAGACCACCGGTCTCGATCCGGGCGCCGAATACGAGTTGATCCGCCGCACAGTCAATCTGCCCCATCACCCAGTCTGGTTCCAGGTTGCCATTGTAGAACAACATCATGTCAAACCAGTGTGTGCCCCAATCGAGGAGATTGGAGCAGCTCATCTCCATTCGTTGGAGCGTGCCGACAGCGCCTTCATCGATCAGTTCTTTCGCGAGGGCAAATGTGCGGCTGAAACGCCGTTGGTGGCTGAAGGTGAGCATGATCCCCGCCTCCTGGCAGGCCGTGTGCATGCGTACGCACTCGCCGTAGGTGGGGGCCATGGGCTTCTCGGCGTTGATCAGCCGGGGAGGGGTGGCGGCTCGCA
Organism: Lentisphaerota bacterium; assembly: GCA_018676675.1. Taxonomy (GTDB): domain Bacteria; phylum Verrucomicrobiota; class Lentisphaeria; order Oligosphaerales; family JABHEG01; genus JABHEG01. The sequence continues at coordinate 25,928 of JABHEG010000270.1, read as the reverse complement.
CGCAGTCGAGGACCGCGGTTTCGTGGAGATCAGGCCACAGGCACATACTGACGATATCCAGATTCTCGGCAGCTAACATCTCGTTGTAGTCGGTGTAGACCCCGGGGAACTCGAAGCGGCCGGCCATGCGCTCGGCAGCCGGACGATGGATGTCCGCGCATGCTACCAGTTCGACATGTTCGGACAGGCTGTAGCCCAATGCATGGCCCTGTCCTCGACCTCCGCAACCAATCACACCAGCTCTGAGCTTCGCCATAACCGGGGCATCCTCCGTTACAGTTCAGAAACACGATGTGAGACAACATGGTACCGAGGGTACTCAAGGTCAATGCGGCTGGGCCGGGAAGACCGCTCATCCTGCAGCGGCCCATGTGCGGCGCGGATGAAGCAGGCCGGTTAGGAGAACCGGCGCCTCCAGGGAGGGGGGGAGGGGAGTTGCCCGATGTGGGGCCCACATGCGGAGAGCGGGATGTATACCCCCCCAAAAAAGGCTCAGGGATCTCAGGCAAGCCGCGGGGTCCATTCATCCCGCGGCTCGGTTCAAGACGGGCGGGTCAGTCCGACGCGATCAAACTGGCATTCCGGGGCGTCGGCTGCCATGAGTTTTTCTGCCATGATTCTGGCAAACTTGGGCTCGCGGTCCGGGTCACAGAGCGGCGCCGTCTGACCGGGGTCGTCCATGAGGTTGTAGATCGGGTTGAAGTCGGGGGCATTGTGGTGACGGCTGGAGCCGCAGGGAACCCGGTAATGCGGGATTCCACCGGCGGCCGGGAGGAAGTTGCCGACCTCAGCTTGGCGGAGGCGTTTGCGGTTCAAGCTGTTGAAATCCGCTGGGCAGGCGGTGTGATGGTAGAGCGTTGCTCCGGGCGTGGGCTGGCGACAGTAGGTCGTTTTGCCATCGGTCATGTTGATGTCTTTTCCGAAGTACCCGTAGAGGACCCAGTCGTGGTGTTCTACATCGTCCTCGATCAGCGGTCCGAATGACTTGCCTTGGACGTGTGTGGGCAGGTCCGCTCCGTGGAGATCCATGAGTGTGGGCATCAGATCGATTGTTGCCGTCAGGCCCTGGCGCCGTCCGGGAGCGATGCCCGGGGCACAGACGATCATTGGTGTGTGGGCCAGTTCGTTGTAGACGAACATGTAGTTTTTGGCCCAGTATTGGTGTTCTCCGAGGAGGTGACCATGGTCCGTGGTCAGGATCAGCACGGTGTCTTCCCACAGATCCAGGTCGTCCATTTTCCCGAGCAGCTTGCCCAGCCACGCATCGGCCATCGTCAGCGAGCCTGCGTAGCACTTGCGAATGTGGTCCACGGTGTCCGTTCCATCCAACTCAGCATCCAGGTGTTCGTAGTTAGGCCAGGTGAAGTGCGGGCCGTCGTAGGTGTCATCGTAAAGGTCTCGGTAGCGAGACGGGCAGTCGAAAGGCTCGTGTGGGTCAAAGACTTCCAGGTGCAGGTGCCAGTTGTCCTGGGCGTGGTTGTGGTCGAGGAAATCGATGGCCTTCTTGAAGCACTGCGGGGTGGTGTAGTCGGTGTCGTTTTCGGGGTCCATGGTGCCGCGATTTGACCAGTAGGCGTGGTTCTTCGAAGCACGCGATTCCCGTGCCCCCTCGGGGGGGAATTGGCGGGCCACGCGGGGGCGCCACACATCAGATTCCTGTCCACGCACGAATTCCCAGCTGTTGAAGAGGTAGTGATAGCCGTTTCCGCCCCGGTGGAAGTAGTGGTAGTGATCGGTGATGAGGTGGGTGTAGGTGTCCTTTTGTCGGCGCAACTCGGTGGGCAGACAGTCGTCCCAGGGCTCGATGGGGCCCCACGGCGTCTCGAGGAAGTTGTAGCGCCCCGTCATCATCTCGCGTCGGGCGGGCATGCAGGGAAGAGAACCGGCGTAGTGGTTGTCGAACACGAGCCCGCGCTCGGCCAGGCGGCAAAGGTTCGGTGTCTGCACCCAGGAGTCCGGGTTGTAGGGCTTCAGGTAGTGCCGGTTCAGAGAATCCATCAGGACCAGAATCGTCTTCAAGAGCTGTCTCCTTAAGTGAGTGCCTTCTCTGGCGTGGTGTTGCCCGGCAGCGGGACTGAGGAAGGCAACGTTGCGCGAGACGTCGGGATAGCCTATTGTTGCGACGGGAATCACACGAGTGGCCTTCGCCACCTTTGCTGTCCATCCTATCTGAGGAGAGCAACTTCGGCGCCCGCTACTCGACAGTCGACGGGAATCACATGATGACACGGACAGCGTGGGAAAGCAAGTGTCGACGGGTCACGCAGTAGGTGGGAATCGCGTATGGCAGCACAGCCGAATATCGTCTTTGTCGTTCCCGATCAGTTCCGCCAGCAGGCTCTTGGCTGCATGGACGCAGACCCGGTGATCACGCCAAACTTCGACCGCTTTGCGTCACAGGCACGTGTCCTCACGCATGCGGTGAGCAACTATCCGGTCTGCAGTCCCTACCGTGCCATGCTGTTCACCGGCAAGTATCCGTACGGCAACGGTGTCGTCGGCAACTGTAACTCCCAAACCGTGCCGTACGGCGTCTACTTGAAGCCGGACGCCCAGTGTTTCCCAGACGTTCTGAGCGACGGTGGGTACGACTGCGGGTATGTGGGCAAGTACCATCTCGACCCTCCTGCGGAAGAGGACGCCAGGCATGGCGAGGGACAGCGCGGCGACGGGCGTGTCTGGGATGCCTACACGCCTCCCGGACAGAGGCGGCACGGCTTCAACTTCTGGTACTCTTACGGCTGCTGTGATAAGCACCTGACGCCGCACTATTGGGTCAATGACGCCCCGAGAGAGCGGCCCCTCGAGGTGAACAGGTGGTCGGTGGAGCATGAGACGGATGTGGCCGTCTCCTACATACGCAATGCTTCTGGTGAGCGGGACGCAGGCAAGCCGTTTGCCCTGTTCGTTGCCTTTAACCCGCCCCACACCCCCTTCCAGCAAGTGCCGCAAGAGTTCGTGGACATGTACGGCGATGTGTCCCCGACGGATTTGCTGAACCGAGCCAATGTTCGCCTGGATGGGCCGGGGAAGCAGGCTGGCGAGCACGCCAAGAACTACTTCGGGGCCGTCACAGGGATCGACTACCACTTCGGGCGAATACTGAATGCGTTGGACGAGGCCGGCTTGGGAGACAACACAATCGTGGTTTTCACTGCTGACCATGGCGAGATGATGGGCAGCCACGGGCGCATGCACAAGAACGTCTGGTACGATGAGTCGCTGCTGATCCCGTTCCTCATCCGCTGGCCCGAACGAATCAGCCCGGGGCAGGACGACTTACTCCTCAGCGTGCCGGACGTCATGCCCACTCTCCTGGCTTTGGCTGGGCTGGGGACCGCGACGCCGGGCGACATCGACGGGCGGGACCTGTCCGGGACACTCCTGGGACAGGCCTGCGAACGCCCTGATTCAGCCTTTTACCTCACGCCGCGCTTCGACAACCCGGAAGGCGGGCGCCGTGGCGTCCGGACTCATCGCTGGGTGTTTGTGGTCGATCGCCAGGAACACGACCCCGAGAAGCTGTTCCTTTTTGACTGTGAGAAGGATCCGTACCAGCTCGAGAATGTGGCCGAGTCTCGGCCGGAGATCGTGTCACAGATGCGTGGCCTACTGGATCAGTGGCTGGAAAAGACTGGTGACCCGTGGGGCGCTTGAGACGTACCCGTCCCGGTTTTTTCGTCGCTTCACTCAAGGGATCTGAACAGCATAGGAGAAGCTGATCATGACGTGCCGCATCATCAAGGTGCTCTTGCTGTTGGTCGTGCTTTCCCATGGACTTTTCGGTGCCGATGAGGTCGCGGGCAACGCGTCCGGGCCGTGGCGCCGGCTGTTCCTGGACGCGATGGTGGTTGAGCGCAGCGAGGGACTGACGCGTGTGTTCCATGCTGCTCGGAAGCATGAACAGAACCCGGTACTGCCTTTCGACAAGCCGTGGGAAGGGGATGCCCCGAAGCGTGGGTCGGGCCCGTATCTCTACGGCACGGTGATGCGCGATGGCGGACGCCTCCGCATGTGGTACCACTGCTATCACCGGCGCCACGGCGCCTACTTCAATCTCTACGCGGAGAGTACGGACGGCATCCATTGGGATAAGCCAGCGTTGGGCCTGGTTGAGTTTGAGGGATCCAGGGAGAATAACCTGATCATCACCAAGTGCGCTGAAGAGGATGTTGAGGAACCGGAGCTCCATCGAGGTGGGGGACGCTGCCACAACCCGAGCGTCATCAAACGGCCTGGCAACGTCCCGGCTGACCGACGCTACGTGCTCTACTGCTACGGCCAGGATTACCGACATTCCCGCATGGCCTACTCCCCGGATGGGTTGAGCTGGGACTTTGTGAAGGACACGGCCAGGAATGCGCTGTTCCCATCCGGCGATGTGCTGAATTTCTTCTTCGATCCCTACCACCAGCGTTACGTTGCCACGCGTAAGTCAGGGAATCGCCGCGGGCGTGCTGCAGGAGTCGCCTGGTCTCGAAACGGGACGGATTGGGAAACGCCCCTTAAAGGCCCGGTCATGATCGCTGACGACCTTGACCCGGATGCGACCCAGATTTACGGCATGCCCGTGTTCCCATATCAGGGCCTCTATATTGGGTTGCCCTGGGTCTACAACGCCCGTTGGTTCAAGAACGGCAGCTACACCGATCAGTGGATGTACGAAGCGGAGAAGAGCAGCCCGCGGACAATGGACGCGCAGTTCGCATGGAGCTGGGACCTGATCAACTGGACCCGCCCGCCGGAACGTCGGGCATTCATCCCGAGAGGCGAGGCCGGGGAGTTCGACTGCGACATGATCTACACGGCCCGGGCTCCGGTTCAGATGGGGGATGAGCTCTGGTTCTACTATGGTGGTTTCACCGGCGTTCACAGTGACTCCACGGCTCGGAGCGCCATCGGACTCGCCAAGCTGCGACTGGATGGCTTCTGCAGCCTCCAGGCAGGCAAGAACGAGGGAATGTTCGTCTCGAGGCGCGAGACGCTCATGGTTCCCCGGGTGACCATTAATGCTCAGGTCCGCCCGGGGGGGCACGTGGCAGCGGAGATCCTCGACCTGTCAGGTGGTGTGATTCCCGGCTTCTCCCGGAGCGACTGTGTGCCGTTTCGCGGGGATGACGTGCGTCACGTATTGACTTGGAAGAACGCGGATTTTCCGGTTGACGGCGTGACCGAAGACAAGAAGATCCGCTTTGTCCTGAAAGAGGCCGACATCTACTCGTACATGCCGGATCTCTCCATTCCCGCGGCTGCCATCAAGCCGGTTACCGTCATTTATGACGCCAGTGCCGAGGGTGCTCAGCTGCCCAATGACAAGAGCATCCCCGCGGGACAGCGTTTCACCTGCGGGGGACCTCCGGCCGGTTACAGCCTGGCAACTGACAAGGAGACGGGGGAAGCCTATCTGGACCTATACAGCAAGGCAGAACGGGGGGGGCATGCTTCATGTTCGCGCAACGAAACGTGGACAGATGACATCGACTGGTGCCTGGAGACGTGGTTGCGGGTGGCCGACAAGGGCGATGAGCCGAACTACGGGCTTGCCATATGGATGCGCCCCGAACATGGCCATAGAGGGGTGGCTCTCTACCTGAGCGACGCTGCAGTCGGTTTCAACAGTACGCTTGGGCCCATTGAGCACAAGACGTTGCGCAAGATCCCGTTTGACACCACCGATGCCTTCCATTGGTACCGCATGGTGCACGAGGGCGGTGCCGCCGGTGATGTTGTGCTGTTTGTCGACGGCAAGGAGCTCTGCCGCATCCCCATGTCGGAGCTCTACGCCCGGCAAGGGGGCGGGCGGAACATCCTCTTTGGGCCCAATGCGGCACGTCGGACGGGACGGATTCATGTCATGAAGTTTGGTTACCGGATTGCCAGCACAGATGCGATTTTCGGTCCGCTCCCGTGAGTCGCGCATGCGCGTCAATCTGAGCCGTAACGCGTTGCGGCAGAAGAACCGGGGCTCGGACCCGATGCCCCGCTGGGGGACCGGCGGCTCCCCCAGACCCCCACATACTGGGGGCGCGAACGCCAGGTGACCAAGCCCACCTAACCTTCGCGCCCCCGGTGACCATCGCTCGCGCGACGGGCGACCACGTAGTCGGGGGCTGTGACACCATCGTCTGTCGTGGTGTACTGCGCTGTCCAAGAGCAGATTATGCCTTAGCTTGACGCCGATGCGTAAGTCGCGGCTCGGTTCAGATAGGGACGTCCACTGCCGTTGGTCGCGGCTCGGGCGGGATTCAAGCCCAGGAGGCCTCAGATGTCAGTCACGATCCGGGATATACGCGAGCATGTGTTTGGGATTGCCCATTGGGTTGACCGCGAACGCACGTGCGACCGCATCACCTATGGTGACGAGAGCCGAGAGGTCCGCAAAGTGGGTACAGGTTGGGTGCCGTGTGTGCCCAATCTCCGAGCTGCCGCAGATGACGGCTGCGATCTATTCATCTCACACGAGACCTCTTTCTACGGCAACTGGGCTCCGGAACTGGATTCCACGGACACACCGTGGGGGCGCGCCCGGATGGACGTCCTGAGGAAGGCCAATATGGCATGCATCAACTTTCACGATACCTGGGACAACTTCCCCGAGTATGGCATCCGTGATGCGTGGCGGACGTTCCTTGACCTTACCGAACTCGTCGCTGAGCGTCCCTACTACTACCCCGGCGGGAACCGCTTTGCTGCCCGGAACTCCCTCACTCTCTGCCGGACTGAGCCGACAACGCTCGGGCGGTTCGCCCAGTTTGTTGCGGAACGTTGCAGTGAGTTCTCCGCGTCGCACGGGGTGACTGTGCAAGGCGACCTGGATGCGCCCGTCTGCAGCGTTGCGACGGGGGTTGGGTGTCACATTCCGGGGCTCGAAATGGTCGAACTTGGGGCGGATGTGTTGGTGCTGACCCTGGATCGAGCTCTGCAGACGACTGTGCGGATCCCGCTCCGGGAAATGGGGGTGAATCTCATCACGGTTGAGCACGGGACGGCGGAGATGCCGGGCATGCAGCGCATGGCCGAGTATCTGGTGGAGGTCTTCCCAGAGCTCGAGACACAGTTCTACTGTGAAGAGCCTCCCGCGGTGACGTTTGTGGGGTGAAACCGGGAGGCGAGGGGTAGGAGACACGACTTCGGGAGCCTTCGTCGCTCACTACGAACATGAGCCGTGGTCACATCCGTCCGTGAGAGCTACGCGACTCCGGAAGCCCTCGTCGCTCAGCACGGACGGAATATGTCGGCCCTATTCCTCTCCCAAGTCCAGGAAGATCGGCGCGTAGGTCTGGTTGTAGAGCCAGTATCCCTTGCCCTTGAGGAAGAGCACACGCTGTCCTTCGTCGGCATTATCGTAGTCCAGGCGCAGGTTGGCCGCTGGGTTGACGCCATCGTTGACCCAACGCCAGATGCTGTCGCCGGCAATCGCCGGGTCGTCCGGCGGGGCCGTGAGGAAGTCAACGTAGGGCCCCAGCAGGTTCCAGCCTGGCTCCAGAGCGAGCCCTTGCTCGTTGGTCCTTGTGTCGTTCAGCAGAGGCCAGCCGAACACGGTGAGAGCGGTCTGTCGCGGAGCTCGCTGTCCGTCGTGGTATACCCACATGCCCCAGAGCGCCTGCAGAGTGTCGGGGGTGTCACCCTCGCCATCCACCGGGACGTACCTGTCGGTATCTCCACCCCAGTACCACGCATTACCGATCTTGAGTGCCCCGAACAGGCCGTCCGCCGTGGACTCATCGATCTCCGCCGTCTCGAGCCGGTCAACCGGCATCAGAGGCAGGGAAATCAGATTCCAGCCATTGGACAGTTGGAGGTCATGCGTCACGAGCCCGATTCGCACCGGGGTCAGGTCGAACCACTCCGAGGAGGCGCTGCCACGGGCGCCATCCGGCGCGGTCGTGCGGACGCGAGCGTACCACGTGTCCTTCATCGCCGTTTCGGAAGCAGGAAGCTCGAGGCGCAGTTGGCCGGCGGCAAAGTCGGCGGACGCGTCCCACTCGATCTCGAGTGTGATCGTGTCTCCATCCGCATCTTCGTCGTGCACCACATTGACGATACTCAACGCGTCATCAGGCTGCGGGAGATCCACCGCGTATTCAGCAGCGGTTGGCGTGGGCGGTGGTGTGTCTGCAATCTCGACGAGAGCGGAAAGCGACGGGGCTGTACTGCGGCGTTCGGTCTCGGTCCTGACCGTGTCATAGGGGGTGAGGCGTACTTGCCAAGCCTGTCCGCGGAGGGTGTCCGCTGACGGGACGGTCAGCTGTGTTCCACTGGCGACATCGTTTTTGAGCCACTCGATGTCGTACGGATGCTGCTGTCCAGCAGGATCGAGCCAGCTCACACTGAAGCTCAAGTCATCACCGGTCCGAGGCGGAACTGGGGCGGTGGTGATGTCGGCGACATCGTTGAGTACAGACACGGTGTTCGTTGCCTGTGCAAAGGCTCCTTGGTCAAGGCCGTCGGACGGAGAGACACTGCACGTCAGGCCTTCCCCGGGCAGCAGACCTGCCGCCGGGAGGCTGATGGATGTCCCGGAGAAGCCGTCGATCGGTTCATCGGAACGTGTCCCCTGCACGACTCTGAACCACTCCACGGTCGGACTTCCGTCATCCTGGTCGAGAACATCCAGGTCATTGAACTGGTAGGTGACGGTGACCGCTTCCTTGGCGAATGCCTTCTCTGGCGCGAGGGTCACGGCGAGGGCCTGCGGCTGCCGATTCACGTTCGTGACCGCGACCGTGAACTCAATCGAGCTGGCTTGATCGGTAGTGTCCGTCCCGGTCACGGTGACAAGGTGGGACTTGGTCGGGTCGATCTGCGTGGCCTCGGCATAGCCGGGTGTGTAGGTCAACGTAGCCACCCATGCACCCAGCTGGGCGTCGTAAGTCGTCTCGCTCAGCTGGGCTCCTGCGAGTTCGCCACGTTCAGAGGCGCTGTAGGTGAAGGTGATCTCCTGCCCATCCACTTCGCGAGCCGACAGACTTAACACCAAGTCGTTGGCCTCGGCGACCGAAACCGTCTCGCCGTGGGCAATTGTTCCCGCGGCGCGTGTTACCGTCAGGTCTTTGGGTGCGTCGTCCACCGGATCAACGATAATGATGATCTCGCCGTTTCGCGTTTCTCGCGTCTGCGGGTCAACAAGGCGGTAGTCGACCCGGTCCGCCCCGACGAAGTCTTCATCGGGGGTGTAGGTGAGGAGCTCGAGTCCCGTTTCGTCCCACCCGTCCAAGTTCCCATTCAACCCGCCCGTGTGCGGTCCACGCTGTGGGCGAACGAGTTCGAACGTGGAGCCAAATCCGAGGGCACGCAGGAAGAACCTCCCCACTCCGTCCTCGCTGATCCGGATTCTGGTCGGCAGATTGATCACATCGCTCTGCTTGTTCCATGCTCTCCGCAGAGCGAAGAATGCGACGCGGGGATCGAGATAGGGGGCCGTGTCTGTGCGCCGGAACAGCCCGAAATGCTCCAGATCAACATCGGTGTCCGCGGACAGGTCCTGCTGGGCCACTGCGCCTTCGGGCCACCATGGATCAATGGTGTTCGCATAGACGCCGCCAACGACTCCGGCCGTTCCCTTGCGCCAGACGGGTTCACCGCTGTCCCACTCGCCATTCTCGTTGTCGTCGTTGAAATAGAGCCCTCGGGGGACGCCCTGTGTGCCATCGGTCGGCGTGCCTGCGACGATGGCGTCAGTGTTCCCATCGCCATGATCGTACGTGCCGTCTGTCCCGATCTGGGTGTCGAGCCACACCAGTTCGTCAGGATCTCGGACGCCGTTGTCGTTGACATCATGGAAGGCGAGTCCAGCCGGCCGGCCGAGGGTCCGGTCAGCGGGGGCGCCGTCTCCCGGATGCACGATCTGGTCGACGGCCTGATCGAACAGGTTGAGTTGTGCGACGCGGTTCGTGCCTTCGATGGGTTCGCCGCTCTGCTGATCGGCCCAGATGGGCTCATTTTCATTCCAGGCATTGTCACCGTTCAGATCCTCGAACGAGACGCCCTCGAGCGTTCCTGCCGTTCCATCGGGTTGGTCAATGCCCGCGATTGCCGTGTCGAATCCCAGCTCATACCGTCCGCGCAGGCTGTCCACCACATCGGCCCATGCCGGCTCGCCATCGTCCCAGACACCATTGGTATCGGTGTCCTCGTACATGAGGTTGCCACGGATACCTGCTTCACCATCGGCAGGCGCTCCCGCGACGATCAGGTCGAGTCCTGCATTGAAGACGCCAGGTACGCTTGAGCCCTCGTTCAGGGCCTGACTGAGGTCGACTGCCACCTTTGCCTGGCGCGGCTCGTTTGGTCTTCCTGTTCCATCCGCCGCGTCCGAGTCCCACGCATCGATCCCGTAACTGGCCACCCACATCGGCTTGCCGGTATCGAGGACGGCATAGTCTGCAAAGAGGGTGGAATCGCCCGGCGTGTCGAACGTTGGCTGGCCTCGGTACGCGACTCCCCACAGATCGATACCGTCGGCCTGTCCGGCGTACTGGGCGATATTCATCAAGCCTGTATTCACAGTTGTGGTCGGGTGGTAGGCATCGCCTTCGACGTCGAAGGCTGTCCAGGCCATCGAGCTCACGAAGTTGTACCATTGGGCCGGGTCGAAGGTCGCGTCTGTTCCCTCCGTACCGATGCACCACATGAGCAGGGCGGGGTGGTCGGCAGCGGACGTGACATACTCGCTAAAGCCAGCGATCAGAGCCGCCCTGTCCAGCGAGTTGGTCAGATCACGCGCCGGGTTGATGGCATAGCCCAGAATCACCTTGATGCCTGCGTCATCGAACGCATCGAGCGCCATGAGCATGCTCTCCTCCGGGATCTGTTCCGGAATGAGCACGGTGTTCGTTCCCAGTTCGACAAGACGTGGGATGTCGCGATCGAGGACGGTCTCCGCGTAGGTGCTGGTGTAGCCGGGCTGGCGACCGACGGGAACAGGATGGTAAACCGTGCCGCGGATGGCGAATTCGCGACCGTCGAGAAGAAGGAACCCGGCATCTACGCTGACCGGCCCCACGCTGACCGGCTTCTGCGGCCGGTCGGCGGGATCCATCGGGTCTGTGCCCTGGCCGTATTCGACCACGTTGGTGACCCCATCCCCGTCCGGATCGGCATACGGCCCGGCCGTGGTGTCGGCGAAGTGGAGGATCTCCCACCAATCGGGCAATCCATCCGGTTCGCCGTCGACGTCTGTCAACAGCAGGTCTGCCATGAAGGGGGAGGGGTTTCCCACCGGGTCGATGTCCGTGAGCTCATGGTGCGCTTCGCTGTCCGGGGCGAATTGCTGGTCCCCATTCTCGTCAATCCAGGCCCTGATGTGGTACAGCTTGCCTTCGCCGGCGAGTCCTGGTGCGCTGTAGCTTCCTCCTGAGCCATCGAGTTCCGCCACAAGCTGGCCTTCGTCGAAGGGACCACGCGCCACTTTGTCCGTGCTGTAGACCTGGACGATGGTGCTTCCCGGTTGCCGCCCCTCGTAGGCGATCGCCCCGGAGAGTTCAATCTCGGTATGCAGGATACGGACGACGGCGTCCGGCTCGCTTGGCCGCGTTTCCTCTACGCCTGCCCCATCGCGGAAGATGCTGAAGAAGCGGTACGTGAAGCCACGCGTCACCTCCAGCGCCGCAGATGTCTGTTTGGTGTTTGCCAACCACAGTTCGTAGGGGCCATCGTTGACGGCGTAGTAGACATCAAATCCCGCGCCGACGGGGTCGAGGTCGATGTCTCCACCATCCATCCCCCAGCTCACGGTCACTGTATCGGCATCGACCACTTGGACCTCGCGGCCCGGCGTTTGCCCCCCCACCGTCACATGGCTGTCGTAGGCCACATTGCTGATGGTGTGCAGCGTCGAGTTGGTGACGATTGCTTCGTTGGTGTCAAAGATGATGGTTGCTGTATTGCGGATCTGTGTGCCGTTTGCGACACTCTCCGCCGGCAGGATTGTGAACGTGACGTGTCCCTCGCCGATGCCGGTCTTGACATACAATGGCACGGGATTGCCATCTTCGTCGGTGACGGTGTTGCCTTCGGGATCGGTCTCGTACACCTGATTGCCGTCCTCATCGACTTCGAGTATTTGATCTCCGTTCTCGTCCAGCACGTAGGCGTTCTGGGGCAGGAAGCCCAGGCTTGGGTTTGCGGGGATCTCACCCGTGAGTGGATCGATGGTGAAGAACTTCCACCAGGCGGTCCGTGTTGCCGGGCTGATGCCGCCACTCACGCGCAGGTTCATTCCGTTCTCAAGGGCGACGACTTGGGAGAAGAACGGGCTGTTCGTCGGCCCGGGCAGGACCGTACCGCTGAATGCGAACTCTCCGAGTCGGAAACGTCGGATATCCAGGCCATCCGGTAGAACGTCCGTGACGTTGACGACCGAGGCGTGCGTCCCGGCATCAGGCATGTTTTCAAACATGATCGTGTAGTTCAGCACCTTGTTGGCAGGGACGACGTTGAGCGCGCCAAGGCCCGGCGTTCCGTGCTTTTCGTTGGGGTCAGCGGATTGGTCACTGTTGGTGTCTCCGCCGCCGTGCGGACCGTTCCCGCCGCCACCGTCGTCATCGTCGTCATCGTCGTCATCGTCGTCATCGTCGTCATCGTCATCCCCGTCGTCATCATCGTCGTCCGGGTCGGGGGGATCTTCCTCTTCTTCCTCTTCTTCCTCTTCTTCCACGCACTCTCCATCTTCTTTGTGTTTGCCTTCCGGGCATTCGCAGCAGTCGATCGGGACGGCGAACGGCGGGATGATGATGCGCTGGGCCGAGCGCTCGTCTGAACTGCCTCGGGTCCGATCGAACTGTGCGATCATCTCGGGCGTCATCGTGACGAGATCCCCGCCGCGTGTCTGGTAGAGATTGCGCGGTTCCGCAGGAGTCTTGTTGAAGAAATAGGGCTGAGACCAGCCTGCCCCGCTGTCGTGAGCGTAGGCAAGCTTCCGCACGTTGACCGGATATGTGTCGTCGCCCTGGACGATATCGACCGCGAAGTTGTGGATCCATGCGACAACGGGGGTATCACCGGCATAGCGGACGGAGGGTTCATCCACCAGCGGTTGTGCATCGAGCTCGCGGGTCTGGAAGACCGAGACATTGGTCGGCGGGGAGCTCCAGGCGGCGCCGTCAAAGGTCACCGCGCAGACCACATCGTTGGTGCCGGAGTCGTCTGCATGACTTGCCCAGGCGACCGCAATCGCTCCATCCGGCCCGGCTGCCGCGCTCGGGCGCTCATCGGATCCTGGGAGATCGCCAATGATCTCAGGCTTGGACCAGCTTCCATCCGGGGTCCGATAGGAGGCACAGATGTGGGTCTCCTGTTCCGCATCCAGCAGCTCTTGGAGAGGCCGGTTCAGGTGCATGCCGAGGAAGTCCGACCGAACCCAGATCATCCAGGGCACGTCATCGGAATCGAAGACGATCACGGGAGACAGGTTCATGTACCGCGGCGGGGAGACATCGGGGAGCATCGTCCACGTCCCGGTGCCGGTGTCATAGGATGCGAGCTTGAGCGCCATCCCGGTATCGTGGGTTGAGGTGTTGGTTGCCTTACACCAGGCGGCGAGGATTTCGCTGCCGTCGCTGTTGGCGGCGATGAACGGGGCAACGTCCATCACTCGATCGGTGGTCGTGGCCAGGGGGTCCTCCAGGAGGATGGAGCTGTCCTCGGGGTAGACGTTGTCCGTCCCGATCACCGCTTCTTTCTCGATCGTTATCACTTCCGTCGATGTCACGCCCCCACGGGTCTCGACATTGTGTATGACGATTCTATCGTCGCTGACATCCAGCCAACGGCCTGCCCCGCGATCATCGCCGGAGGGCCACTGCTTGGTCCACGTCTTGCGTTTCCACAGGAGCTTGGCAGTAGCACTCGCCCGAATTCCCCATTCGCGCAGATTGACGCCGGGGCGCAGGTTCGCATACGGGGGCGGGTTGATGTCATAACTGACATTGATGAATGCCGTGGCACTGACCTCTGCCGACACCACGCCGGCAAAGAACGAGGCTGTTCCATATGGACCGGCTTCGATCTCGAAGGAGCCTGACCCATGGGTAGGCCACCCTGGGAAGTTGGCTGCCTGCCAGCCGAGACTTGCGCTCAGCGTTCCACCCACTTTGGCCCCGAGTTCGATATCGCAGAGCAGTGGCACGTAGAAGGACCATCCCGGCACGGATCCCTCACCCCCGAGGCTCAGCGTCAGGTCCGCATTGCGGAAGACCCAGTCACAGTCTTCGCCGTAGATCTTCTTGTTCGACTCCCACTGGCCGCTGAGCTTGACTTCTCCGCGCAGGTTGAAGTTGTCACTGAGGCTGACGGTGATGCCGAGCGCGGCTTCACCCGTGACCTCACAGCCGCTGAGGGCGGACTGCAGACGGCCGTCGATCGAGTAGCCGTAACGGCCGCCGATGAGCGGGATGCCCCGTGGCAGGTTCGTTCCGGCTTCCTGCTCGAAATCTACAACCCACGCGTCCTCGACATCACGGGTTGCCCAGCCCAGGTCGAGCTGCAGGTCAATTCCCCGGCTGCGTTGGATGATCGGGTAGGTATCTGTGTCGGTCGGGGCTACTTCCTTGATTTTCGCATAGACATCAGTGTCATCTTCCGCGTCGTAGTCCCGCTGGAGGAAAAGGGTGAGCATGGCGTCTGCGCCGGGCAACTGAATCACCGCCGCGTGGGTGTCGCCGTACACCCCTGTTGTGAGTCGGTAGGGCCGGGTCCACTCGTACACTCCTGTTGGCGTCCCATCAGGTTCGCGGATGGGACGCCCGAGAACGTACTTGAGGTGTTTGTTGTTGAGCGTCTTGTTGGTGACATCCGGGGTGTCCGCGTTGAAACCGGACTCAAAGACGATGGCCACCCCATCCTGGTCCTCGATAGCGACGCTGGGGTCGGCGTTGGCAAAGGCGATCAGCCTCGGGTTGGTGCCGTAGACGGGGTACTCCGTGCCATCTTCATTGTCGATCCAGGACACGGCCTGGCCCTGCACGCCCGGGGTCTGGTCCGCGCTGAGCCAGTCTCCCGCGCCATCCCAGACGGCGTGCCAAAGCTGCTCGCCTCGTGTCCACGCGAGTTGGAGGCCCCCTGTGGGTGACGTGCACATGGTTGGGTGCGCGTCGGCCGGTTCATCCGGGGTGGTTGTGGGGACGCTGCTTTCGGGCGATGCGAGAGCTTCCGCGATGAGGCCGATCACGTCGGTGTCCAAATCCACGGCCACGGTCAGGGGTGGACTGAACCGATAGCCGTCCACGAACAGGCCATACGTTCCTGGAGCGACATGTCCGAAGCGGAACTCGCCGGTGTTCCCGGTTGTGTCCGAGTAGATGCGGCTGCCTTCCTCCGCAACCAAAGCCATGGCCGTTTGACTGAGGGCCACGCCGGTGTCCCGGGCTCGCAGGAATCCGGAGACGACGCTCTGGTCTTCCTCGAAGCCGCGATCACGGGCGAACCCGAGGAGTTTGCGGACGTCTGCCGTGGCAGCTCCCTGGCGCCAGCGACGCAGGGCATCCTGTCGCAGGCCCTCGGCGAAGGACTGGAAGGTGTCGCCGTAGTGGTCCTGCATGTAGGCCATCATGGCCTCGAAATCGGCTTCCTCGACCGCGTCGTCAGCCATGTTTTGGCGCAACTGGTCGTAGTCGAATTCGTAGTTGGTGATGTCGAGGATCGTGTACTCCAAGCGCCGCCGGCCCACCTGAGGGATCTTGAAGGAGATGGGAACGGCGTAGAGGGACCCCGGGGGCAGTCGGTCGACGGGGCCATCCCGATTGATGGCGAGAATCTGGATGAAGTCTTCCTTCCAGGGGTCGTTAGGACTGAGGCGCACGAAGAAGCCCTTGCGTACGGCCGCTCGGACATAGAGAAGCGGAGCGGGGATATCCTGATCTCCGTTGTTCCCGTACTCGATCCACGCGAAGTAGGAACCGGTAGGACGGACCATTGAGGGGATGATGACTCGGGTGCGTAACTGTCCTCCGAGGCCTGCGTGGACGCGGAAGCAGTCGGGGAGTACGAACTCAGCGGCTCGGGTTCTGCGTCCGGGCGTGTAGGGGTCGGTCAGCTTCAGATCATAGTCCGCGACATACTCTTCGTCCTGTTTTGCGGAGGGGGCGGCTCCCCGCAGGTCGAAGGTGGCGTGGAGTGCTGTGGGGCTGCCGAAGAACAGCTCAACCGCGTCGTATTCCGCGCCGTCCGCGGCGATGAGTGTTGCCGTTGTGGCGCCGCTGAACTTCGCTCCGTCGATCTTGACGGTCACTCTGCCGTTGTTCCCGCCGAATTCGGGGCTGATCGTGTGGGCTTCGAAGGTGAGGTAGGAGGCCGCCAAGTCAAAGGTTGGGTCGGCGGCCTGGTTGGGAACGTCGTCTCCTCTGACGAGGATGTAGTAGCTGCCTTCCCGAGTTCCGGGGATGACGACCCGCTGATCGGGCTCGAAATGGTTGCTGAAGAAATACTCGGCGGTCACCGGATCGGGGATCGCACCGAATCGCACAAACAGCTCAGTGGACGCTGCTCGGTCCGTGCAGGTGAGATCCACTTGGAGATCCATACCGGCCAGCACATCCACGCGGAAGTAATACTCGCCACCGTTCGTGATCGGGTGGGTCACGGACGCCCCGTCTTGAAGTGGCGTGTTCTCATCGACGTCGTAGAGGCGTGCGACCGCGGTGTCTACCAAGTTGTCGGCTGCTGTTGCGGCGGCGTTGTTGCCCTCGTCGGCCTCGATAAGGCTCTGCCGGACATCCGTTCGGACGATGATGTGGTAGTTGCCTTCATTGACCGCCGGCAGAGAGAATGTGCGAACGGTGGTGGGCAGCTGGCCTCCCGAGTTCAGTCCCGCGACCCTCCCTGCACTTCCCACGTAGACGTCATCGACGTCCCACACGGCGTCGCTGCTGACGTAGACCGCGTCCGTCCACCGGCTTCTCGGGATGTTCCCCGTGCCGTGGTTACTCACGACCCACTGGACCACGAATTCCTCTCCAGGCTGCACGGGAATGTCATCCCGGTTCGGCGTGGAGACGACGACGCCCGACACCTGAAGGTCATAGCTGTAGGCGGCGTACTCCGGACTCCCTTCCGGCGGCGGAACCACCACGTTGAAGTACTCGTCCGGGCCGACGGCTTTGATGTTGTTTGTGCGGGATCCGCGCTCGTATATGCTGTTGCTCGAATCGCTGTAGATGATGATGTAGAAGTCTCCACCGAGGCCTTTGGGGACGGTGAAGTCGACATCGTCGACGGTATAGGTTTCACCCGGGGCCAGCGTTCGGTTCTGTGAAAGCTGCCTGACCGATCGGTCGCTGCCGTCCAGGTAGGTATCCCGCGACAGATACACTGTATCGACCCACGGGCGCCCCTCTGCCGGTTCCGTGCCGCTGTTGCGGACGGTGTAGGAGAGCCCAGTGACGGTCTGCCCGGTCAGGATTTGGGCGCGTGCGCCCACGTCGGACACAAGGCTGGGATCAGTTGCGCTGATGTCGACAGCGATCGCCTCGAGGTCGGCCGTTCCAGTCAGGCTGACCTGGAACTCGTCCGGTCCCGATCTGTTGTCATTGTTGCTGATCTCATTGATCTCCGGGCAGTTGCCGTAGGCATCGACGACCACGAACAGGAAGTAGGTCCCGCTCATGTCGATGTTAAGTTCGATGTTCGTGTTGACGGTGTAGGACTCGCCGGCTTCCAGTCCGGTCGTTCGCTTGTACTGGGTGACGCGTCGGTCGTTGCCATTGAGGATTGCGTCGCGCGAGAGGAAGACGTCATCGACCCACTCGAGTCGTGTGGGCCAGACGTCGTTGTCGCTCGGATTGGCCACCGTGTAGCGGTACTTCAGCCACGTCCCGGAGTTGAACGTCGGTGGATCGGGCGGCTCGCCTGTTCCCCCGAGGATCTCCTGGCCGGTGAGTTGGAGGTCGGGGCGCTGTAGTTCGGCGATATCGACAGGTGTCCCGATGAACCGGTTGTTGGTCCGGTCATGTTCGTAGACGGCATTGTTCTCCACCGTGTGGACCACGAAACGGACATTCGCGGGGGCGTTCTCGGCAAGTCTGATCGTGGCGCGTGCGTTGTAGCTTTCGCCCGGGGCAAGAGCGCCGCCTCGGTAGGTATGTGAATGCAGCCGTACCAGGTTTGCCAAATCATCGCCGGCAAAGTAGTAGAGCGTGTCCGTCCAGCTCTTGCGGTTGGTCGAGGCCCCCGCGTCCGCGGAATTCTCTACTGTCCATTGTACAGCGACGTGATGTGCCTGTTCGATATCTTCTGCCGGGGTGAGGACTTGGATGTCGGTCGGCAGGAGATCGGCTGCCGGGAATGGTGTGATGGTGATCGGGCCCAGCAGGACATCCGTATTGACAGCCACGTTGTTCTCTTTATTGGTCAGTCCCCCGTAATCTTCCTTCTCGCCGTTGCCGACGTTGGCTACGAGCCAGAATTGTGTCGGTTCAGTGACGAAGTTGATCGGGATGTCGTATTGGATGACGTCCTCGTAGAACCAACTGTCATTCAGAGTAGATGGGTTTGGGATCAGGCCCAGTGCGCCGTTCGTTCTTGTGCTGTAGGTCTTGCCGCCAATGGACTTGTCATTGCCGATCTGAGGATCGCTGGACAGGTACACGTAATCTCGCCACGAGGATGCCTTGGTCGGTGCGTAGCCCTGGTTTTCCACGCGGTAACGGACATAGAGCCTCGAGTTGGCCTGCACCGTTGTGATTGGGGGCAGTGCGGGGTTCGGGGCGGCCACGGCAGCGATCGATTCCGGCACAACCACGAGATCGGACGGGACGATCTCCTCGACCGTGATCTTGTTGCGATAGACACCGATGTTTGCCCTCGTGCTCTTCTGCAGCCAACTCGAGCCACCGGAAGCCGTTCCCAGCCCGTGGGTGTCAGAGATGATCAGCACGTAGTACTCGCCCGGCGCGATGCTGGTGGGGATGCGGCCTTCGGAGTGAATGACGTCGTCCCAGCGGTGCTGGCCGTTTTCGTTAACCGTGCCGTCCTGGCCACGATAGGGGGGCAGGACGCCGGCGCGATGGAAGAGGTGTGAGCCGAGCCAGATGTCCCCATTCCGGTCGTAATAGGGATCGACCGACAGGGCCATGGCGTCGTCCCAGCCGCCCCAGCCGGAGCTGTTGGTGTTCGCGTTTCCGGTGTTGCGGGATGTCCAGTTCCCGTAGATGCGCTCGCCCGGGGCGTAAATTTCTTTCGTCAAGTAGATATCGTCGGGATGCGGCCCTTCTCCTTCATAGTCTTGTGGCGACGGCACCCGGGCATCGGGGTTGGCGTCGGCTCCGGGGCCGCTGTAGCTGGACACGATGGACAGGTACGGGAGCGGCTGGATGCGGAACTCGATGTCGACGGGAGACCCGGAGGAGGTCGTGCCACTTCCGTAGTTGTCGTTCTCGCCTTGGTACTCGTAGACTTCGTCGTCCGAATCGGTCTGGACGAGGAGGTAGTAGGATCCCGCCGCGAACTCCCAGGGCACGGTGAACGCGTTGGTCTGCGTGTAGCTCTGTTCAGGTTCCAGATAGGCCTGATTAGGGACTTTCTTCATGGGGTATTTGTCCCCATACTGGTGCGGGGTAGTGGAGAGGAAAAGGCGGTCATGCCAGTGTGCTGTCCCGGTGCTTGTGTTCCCGATGTTCTTCACGGTCCAGTGGACAGTGAGCTCGTATTGGCCGTCGCTCTGGCGGCCGAGATCCTCGATGCTGGCCGCCTCGATGATGAGGTTCGGTGACGGGGCTACGGTGATCTCTACGGGACGGGCGAACACATTGTTGGCCGCGGCGTCCGCGGGCCCCTGGGGGTTGTTTTCGAACAGGACATCATCCGCATCTGTCTTCATGATGAGGTAGTACAGACCGCTGATTTCGCGTGGGATCCGGATCTCGACGGGGTTGGTGTAGAACTTCGGATCGAGCTCGTCGGTGGTGAAGGGGAGGCCGGCGGACTCCCGCTTGCCCTTGGCGAGGAAGTTGTCGCCGCCATCGAGGATGTCATCCGTTGAGAGGTAGATGTAGTCGTGCCACCGGCCGCTGGCGACGTCGTCCCCTGCGTTCTCGATCTTGAGGTAGGCCGTCAGGATGGAGCCATTGTCGATGCTGTCCGGGGCGGTGATCGCGAACGGCTTCAGGTCCGGATAGGGGGAGCCGTGGACGACCAGTTCCAGCGAACTGCTGACATTGTTGCCTTCCAGTGACACCTCGTGGACGCTGTTCTGGACGTCGGTCTGAACGAAGACGTGCTTGGTTGCGTCCGTTCCGTCGGGGAGCCGGATGACGGCTTCTGCTGTGTAGGACGCGCCGTCGACAAGACCACCTTGGTGAGACACGCTGTCTATGGTGACATCGTCGTCGTCGCCGAACACGGTGTTGGCGGAGAAGAAGACCCTGTCGGTCCACAAGCCGCTCGCATTCGCTCCCGTGTAGGCCAGGTTCTCGTTCTGAACGGTCCATTGGATGGTGACGAGTTTGCCGGTTCTTACGTCATCGTCGAGCACGGGGGAAGGACGTGTAACGGCGGTCACCTTCAGATCCGGGTAGGGGGCCTGGTTGATGTCGAAGGCGGTGGAGTCGCCGGTGTTGTTGTCTTCGTAGCCGGGTTCATGGATCAGGTCATTGCTCTGCCAGGACGAGCTGTGGTCTGTGATCACACGGATCTTGAAGCCTGTGCCGGCCAGGGCGCTGGGAATGGCGACGTGGGTGGTGTATTGGCGTTCTTCGCCGGCAGGAAGTGCGTAGTCAACGTAGAATGCCAGGTAGTGCCCATCCACGTTGATTTTGTACGTGACGTCTCCGGCTTCGAAGTCTCCGGTGTAACTGAGTACGACTCTGTCGCCCACGGCCAAGGGGCGTGTTGCGGCGGCTCCGGTAGCGGCATCCCAGTCGGGGGTTTCGTCGGGCGGGGCACCGACGCTGGATGAGAGGGCGCCAAGCTGACCGTCATCGAAGTTGATGGTCTGGTCTCCGCCGACCAGCGGCAGCACGATGTCGTCAACGGCTGCGCTGTCGTTCAGGTTCGTGTAGGACTCGGTGCGGTAGAACACCCAGGCAACGGTGTGACGACCTGCCGGGATCGGCACGGACATGTCTTTCCACTCTTCGTTTGTGGCTCCTTCCACGCTGTTCGTCGTGTAGTGTCGGACGTCCGCCAGGGGGGGATGGAGAGCGGATCCGCTGTTGTTGACGAGGTGGAGCGTGTCATGCCACCTGCCGGTGACGTCGAGATCGCCGGCATTCTGCAGCGTGTACGTCACGTCCAGGCTCTGGCCGCCGACCAGTGTTCCCGGATTGCTCACGTCGGTCACGCGAAGATCCGGCGCGAATTCCTTGGTCAGGTCGAGGGGGCGAATGGCCCAGTTGCTGCCGCCGGGCTGATCGTCTTCTTCGACCTGATCGAGGGCGTCCGTCAACACCTTCAGATAGAAGGTACTCACGCCTTCCCACTCCTGTTTCCATTCAGGTATGGTCACCGGGTGTGCCTGATCGTAGGTGTCGACGGGATCAGGGTCGATGTGCCCTTCGAGATCGCGTGGTCGATTCACGTTGGCGAGCAGGATGTCCCCGGCGGAGACCGTCGGGCTGTCGTCGGTCGATAGGTAGATCCGGTCTGTCCACATCGCGCTTGTTGCCACGTTTCCGTTGTTCTGGACGGTCCAGGCGACATCGACCGGGTGGCCGGTTCGCGCGGCCAACGGGTCAACGGGCATGGTGGCGGCCAGGTCGAACCAACCGATTGAGATCGGGCCCGTACGGGGCAGGAAGTTGTTGCCTTCCGCGTCCGTTCCTTCCAGGAACTCGTTGATGCTCCCACTGCCGTAGGTCCGCCGGTCGACGTGGGCGTAGAGATAGATCATGGCCGTGTCGTCGTCAATGCTCTCATACACGTATGTCGATCCGGTGAAGGTATGGCTTTCGCCTTCTGTCAGACCTTGTTCGAGCGTGTGGTAGTGGTCCTGTTTCCGCAGATTCGGGTCGTTCTGTGCTTCGTCCCAGGTCGCTTTGCTCGACAGGTAGAGCGTGTCATACCAACCGCGGGGTGTGACGCCCTCGCCAAGGTTCGTCACCGTCCATTCCGCGGTCAGCCAATTCCGTTCCATGATGGTCGCGGGCGACGTGACGCTGTCGATCCTCAAGTCGCATGCCCGAGCGGCGATCACATCGGGATCGGCGGGGGATTCGGGGAACATGCCGTCGTTGTTGAGTTCGTCCGACTCGGCCACGGCATTGCTTCCGTCGGTGACCACCTTCATCCGATAGGTCGTCAAGGCGAGGTCCGCGGGCACGGTGAATGTATGCGTGTAGGTCCTGTCCGCCCCGGGGACCAGTGTTTGGTTGTGATGGTGGGAGCCGATGAGGATTTCCGCACGGGAGCCGCTGCTGTCCACGAGGTACAGGTCGTCCCGCCAGTTGGTCGCCGTTTCTCCGGAGTGTTGGTTCTTGATCGTCACCGTCACAGTGGCTTCCGTTCCACGGTCGAGGGACTCCGGAGGCAGGATTTCCTTGACGATCAGGTCAGGGGTGATGATCTCGAGCTGCCCTGGCCGCCGGTACGCGTTGTTGATTTCGGCTGCTGCTGCCGTTTCGGGGTCGTACTCCTGGATGTTGGTGTAGGCGTCGGTGTGAATGTGGACGTACCAATAGCCATGTGTGATTCCCTGGCCACTGGGCATCGGGAGATCCAGAGACTGCGAATACGTGCCGCCGGCGGGGCAACCGCCGTCGTGACGCACGGTCTCCCACAGGATTGCCGTGCTCGGGGAGAAGAATGCGGAACGGCTCAGGTAGATTGAGTCCCAGACCGTCATATTCTCGGGGAGGTCAGCATTCCCAATGTTCCGGACGGACCAAGACACCGTGCTGCCGGCGGTGGAGACTTGGGGAGGCGTCACCAGGTTGAAAGGCTCCAGATCGATGGCGTTGACCTGGACCGTGCCCGCGATGGTCGTGTTGTTGTCCACTCCGTAATTCTCGTCGTTTTTCTCCAGCAGGTGACCTGCATAGTCATTGCGGATGAAGAATGTGTACGTGCCTGGAGGGGTGGTTGCCGGGAACGTGTACTGTCCGGAGACCTCGACCGAGGCCCCCGGCGCTAACGTTGGGTTGAGCCAACGCTCCAGCAGCCTCGTGTCGCCGCCAAACTGGTCGTCGTCTGACAGGTAGAGCGCGTCGTACCATGCGGCGGGCGGCTCAGCGTCGGCGGGCGGGGCGAGGTTGAGGGTGAACCAGCCGTAGTCAAAGACAGCATAGGGGTTCAGCTCAGCCGGGAGCGTCAGCGGATGCGTTTCGTCCACGAGGACGGTCAGATCAGGCGTGTCAGGCATGCTGAAGGCGAGCTCTTGTGAGATGGTCGTGTTGTTGTTCGGGGCGTCGTCGCCGAACTCCTGGTTGGTGCCGTAGAAGTTGATGATCGCCCGTATGTAGGCCGTGGGTGTGTCGGTCGGGATATTGACGTTCCAGGTGTAGATCCGTTTTTCGTCCACGGTAAAATCGTCATAGATGTACTGGTCACGGAGGTGTGTTGGGAAGTTAACGCCGTCCGTTCCCAGGTATAGACTGACGTAGAAGGTCGCATCCGCTGGGAGGTTCGCGTAGCCGGCCTGGAATGCGTTGGTCGGGGAGGCGTTGATGAGGTCAAAGCTGACGTCGACGCTGCCGCCCCACGATGCCCCGTCCGGGATTCTGATGTCGTGTGTGAGCATGTCGGCCGTGCCCAGTGAGACGGTGATTACCTCTGTCGATGTGAAGACGTTGTTGTTTTCCGTCACCGGGTAGTTGGTTGCGTGGTAGCCTCCATCGACTCCCTCCGCAACGTCTCCGCGCGTAGTTCTCGCTCCGCTGTCGTAGGTGTACCCGTTGCTGTCCGCGCAGATGCGCAGGTAGTAGTCGCCCGGGGTGATATCGCCGATGGCTCTGGTGACCTCAACGGTATGCGTTCCTCCGGCAACCAGATTCTGGGCCGCATCGTTCGCCGACACCTGCTGGTACGAGTAGGGCCAATTGTTGAGCAGGGAGATCACGTTGTCCGGGTTGCTTGCGTCGACGAGGAAGTAGCTGTCGTAGAAATACCGCGGTCCGACGTCGGCCAGCCCGATATTTTCCAGAACGTAGGAGAATGTGAGGTCCACGCCGGTTGTTGCCGCTGCGGGCAGCGTGGTGGTCTGCTGTACGGTCAAGTCGGGCAGGTCGGGCGCCTGCGCGGTGAAAATCGCCGTGTCGAAGTGGTTGTTGTCCTCTTTGTTGAACTCCTCGACTGTATCGTCGCCGTAGTTCGGTCGGTCGCCCTCGACCCGGATATGGAAGGTCGTATCCGCGTAATCCTGGAGGGTGATCTCTTTCTCGCGCCAGGTGACCCCTCCCGCCGGCAGCAGGTCATCGACAAAGAAGTCGAAGTTGTCGTAGTA
The DNA here is from genome assembly GCA_018676675.1 of Lentisphaerota bacterium. Taxonomy (GTDB): domain Bacteria; phylum Verrucomicrobiota; class Lentisphaeria; order Oligosphaerales; family JABHEG01; genus JABHEG01. The sequence continues at coordinate 1,558 of JABHEG010000270.1, read as the reverse complement.
GTCTCCGATATTGAGTCTATACCAGAATGTCAGTGTCCCGCTTTCCACCAGATCGACGACGGTCGTCAGTTCACCCCATTGGTTGGTGGACGTCCCGTTGCCGATCATGGCACACTGGCTTCCCGCGTCGGTGTGGTTGGCGGTGTCTGTGCTTGCCCAAGACACCTCGTTGTCCTGAGCCACGCCTGTCGCCCAAGGGCCGAACTGTGGACCTGCCCCCGGGAGTTCTGTCACCGTGACGCCTTCGAAGTCCTGCGTATCTGTGGTCGTGCCGTCGCCGACACTCAAGTGGACGTCGTCAAGGTAGGCAAGGTGAACATCGCCGTAGCTATAGTTGCCCCGGAGAAAGCGCCAGCGGAGCTGGTGCTTGCCGGGCGGGATTGAGACCGTGAACTGCTCCCACGCCGTACCATCACCAGTGGGTGTGATCGCGCGCATTTTCCACGTATCGTTGCTGTCCACGTAGGTGCTTACGGCATCGAACTGCCATGTCTGCTGGGGATACGTGTTGGCTCCCCAGTGGAAACCGATCTTGTCCTGCCAGTAGGTGTCCAGTGGAACATCCTGATTTCCCAGGTTCTCCAGCTTGTAGCGTACCGTCATTGGGTGGCCCCAGAGGAACACGTCTCCGCCGGGCGCGTCCGGCTGGAGAAGCTGGACATCGGTCACCTGCAGGTCCGGCGCCGGTTGACTCTCGACCGTGACCGCGGGGCTGGCCCCGACGTTGTTCTCGGTGTCCCCCCACTCCTGGAAGCTCTGGTTCTGCCAGTTGGTTGTCACGAGGACGTGCTTGTCAAGCGGGGCGCTGTCAAAGCTGGGGACGGTGACCGTCATCGTTTTGGTCCAGGACTGTCCCGGACACAGCATCCCATCGATGAAGAAGTAGACGCGATCGCCGTAGCTGCAGTCGGTCTTGAGGTAGAACGACACGTCTCCGGCAGCCACATCCCGGGTGATGCTGATCACGGCCATCTCTCCTGCGGGAGTTTCCGGCGTGCGCATCGATTTCGTCCCGGATGCGGACACGGTGTTATCCATTATCCACGGGTAGGTGTTCGGGAGGTACCATCCCCCTGGCGCTGTGTCGGCATCGTACACTCCGAGATCGAATCCCTGTCCTGCCGCGACGTTCTCGAAGTCCTCAACATCGCTGGTTGGGTCGCCGGGGAATTCGACGCCATCGATCCAGGCTCGGTCCAGCTCGGTGTCGTTCGCCGGATCATTGTCTTTGATGAAGGCCCACGTGAAGACGTGTGGGCCGGCTGGAACCGTGTACGACCGCCGATACCAATCCTGGGTGTAGCTGAAGTAGTCTCTGTGGGAGTGGCTTCGTTGGGTGAGGTAATCGTCGTCATTGTCCCAGGCTGTGTCGTCAGAGATGTACACATAGTCATTCCAGTTTCTTCCCGTGGGGGCCGTGTGTCCCTTCCTCCACTCCTCCGGGAGAATCTCAGGTCGGCGTGTCAGCGTTCACGGTGATGGGCTATGTTTCCGGCCGTGTCGTTCGTGAGACGTTGACGTTGAGATTGTCCTGAGGAGGAAAAGGGACGGCTTCCAT
>JABHEG010000108.1 GCA_018676675.1 Lentisphaerota bacterium | reverse complement strand
CCGCAATCGCAGCTGTCTGTTGCCTCGCGGCAACATCCCCGGCTTTCGCCTCATTCGACGCTGTCTCCGCCCCTCAGCCTTCGCTCCCGTCCCAACACGTTCCGTTTTGGAACGTCCCTTCAAGTTCCGGGAGTAAGAAGAGGAGGACGATCGCACGGCAGACAAAACACTTTGTCTACCCCCGCCCTGATACAGTCCATTCTGTGCGATCGCCCTCGCTTTTCCCCGTTCGGGCGCCTGAGCTTCACCGGAGACCTGCCACCTGGCTCTCCCAGAGGCCGTACCATGTCTCTCACTCCAGACAAGGGACTCAATCTCCGCTGGCTCTATAAGGGAATAGCGCCACAACACGCCTTTCTTATGCCTTCCTCGACATTTTCTCAAGAAAAGTTGCGTACCAAGGCAGTTGCACCTACCTCAGGTCTCCACATATTGCTCCATGTGAAATGAAGCGCGCGGCAAATGCATGTCTGAGGCAACCAACTATGGCTTCCCCACTGTTCACTTGGTCCGAGACGAAACACGTGATCAAGGGCGTCCCTTTCCCCGGCACCCCCGATCCCACGGCCTGTGACATACACGCTGTCACGGACGACAGCAGATCGGTTGTCCCTGGTGCCCTGTTCATTGCCATTGAAGGGGAACTGACCGACGGCCATCGCTATCTGTCCCAGGCTGTAGAGTCCCGGGGGGCGGCCATATGTGTGAGCAAGCCGCCAACGCCGGATATCGTTGCGAAGTGCGCAGCGTTCGATGTGCCGTGTCTCCTCGTGTCCGACACGCTCAACGCTTTCCAGGCCCTGTCCCACAGGCACCGAACCCGACTGAGCGATCTGCAGGTGGTCGGGATTACCGGCAGCTGTGGCAAGACCAGCTCCAAGGAGATGATCGCAGCCGTCCTTGAGGGAGCCTTTGCGGATTGCGTCCTCAAGACGGAAGGGAACACAAACAACCACTTCGGAGTCCCACGCAACCTGCTCCGCCTGAATGTGAACCACCGCTTCGCAGTGCTCGAGCTGGGGAGCAACCACCCCGGAGAAATCGCTGCCTTGACATCACTGGTCTCCCCCGACACCGGCATGGTATGCAACATCGGACGCGCACACCTGGAGTTCTTTGGTGACACAGCCGGTGTGGCTCGGGAGAAGGGCGACATCCTCGCAGGGACTGTCCCCGAAGGTACAGCCGTTCTGCCATACGAGGCCGACCACGTGGAAACCCTCCGGCAGAAAGCCGGTGAGCGCCGCATAGTCACCTTCGGAGAGTCACCTGAAGCCGACGTCAGCATGCTCTATCTGGGACGACAAGACAGCCAGTTCGCCGTACAACTGACTATCAAAGCGACCGCGGAAGAACGGCAGTTTCGTTGGGGGCTGGGCGGTCGCCACCAAGCCATGAACGCAGCCGGGGCCGCAGCCGTGGGGTTGGCTCTCGATCTTCCGCTCAGCACGATCACCGAAGGATTGCGGCAAACGCGCCTGCCCGGAATGCGGATGTCGGTTCAGGAGGTCGGGGGTGTCCACTGGGTCAACGATGCCTACAACGCCAACCCGGACAGTATACGAGCCGCAGCGCTCTGGTTCAGAGAGCTGACGGAGCACGTGCACCCCCAACAGCGAGTCATTGTGCTCGGAGACATGCTCGAGCTGCATCCGGACACGGAAGCTGCAGAACACGATGCAGTGCTTGAGTGGGTGTCGGAGGCGTTCCGGGAAGCGCGGGTTGTTGCAGTCGGCCCACGCATGCACCGCGCCGCCGACAAGCTGGGCATGACTCGTTTCCCAGATGCAGAGGCCGCCAGGGACCACATCCGGAGCAACCTCAGGCCGGAGGACTGGGTCTTTCTCAAGGGGTCACGAGGCATCCACCTCGAAACCGTCCTGCCGTAGTGGCGAATGGCGTTGAGTTAGTGCCTCGGAAGTGCGGTGGGTGAGGGCCGAAGAACGCCACTCCGGCAGGGCCTACGTGGCTAACTACGAACGAATTCCGTCACCAGAATCGCGTCGTTTGTAGTAAGGCACTTAACGCAGCGGCGTGCCGTTCTTCCTGCCTAACTCAACCCTATTCTGCCGTAGTGGGGGCACACGGCTATGCTCCGGGCGCGGGTGGGGGCGGAGCAGGCTCAGCGCGTTTGGCTGCTCGCCTCTTCTGAACTGTCAGGACGGCAGCCCCCCCGAGGAACCCGATAAGCAGTGCAATTGCGCAGGGAATGAGAGGCACGACTCGCTCGGAATTAGCATCCATCCCCCCCATTTCGGCATCTTGAATCAGGTTGAGCGGGTCATCGGCAAATGTGGAGCTCGCACCTGCTGCAACGGCCCACTGGCGCGTCTCATCGGCGGAAACGAGTTCCACAGCATCGATCGCGTTCCAGCCTGGTACACGGCTGGTGTCAAGATAGACCCGGACGCGGTCACTGAGCAGATCTCCACTGGCTTTGAGCTGCAAGACCGTTCCCGGCTCGGGACGAGGTGTTTGACCTTCCCAGAGAACAGTCTCCCCCGCTCCCATGGTGAATACAGTCACGCGACAAACCGCTCCGGGGTTAAGAGCCTCGTAGATCCCGACTCCCGCCACTCCGACCGACTCGACGAACCGCAACTCCAACCACTCGACTCCCCCATTCTCCGGCAGCGGCGCCCAGGCAATGCTGGCTTCCTTGCCCTCCTCAAAGTCAGGAGGGCCGGTGGCCTGACCGGCAGACCAAAGTCGACCTTTTCCTTCGATCAGGTCCTGCATGCCAGCGGTCCTTCCCGCCACCGCCGTCTTTTTCGGGGCCACTGCCACGCGCGCGTCTCGCTTCTCAGCCGCAATTTCATCCTCAATCATCGGACGCAATACAGCTGCTTCATCTTCACGCATCTGCGCCAAAGTGCGATTGAGCGTCTCCTTCGCGGAGACCCAGTCGTCATCACGCCACACATAGCCCGCCGCAGGGTACTGCTCCGCAGAAAGGCGTCGTTGAGTCTCAGTCCCAAACGCCTTCCTTTCGCGCGTGTACTGGTTATTGGCCTTGCGGGCCAGACGGGCAATCTCCTTGGCGGCCAATTCCGGCTCAAAATGAGCAAGGTCCCGTGGCTCCAAATCGCCCCGAGCCACCCATCTACTGCCAATGCGGATTTGCCCCGGGCCAATCTCCCGAACCAGCCCCTTGACCTCAGATTTGAACCCCGGGCCCCGGCGAAGCGTGACAGTGACCTCGTCCCCGGCTTTGTAGATTGGGAAACCGGCCTTCGCTTCGGCCAAAAACGCTGCAAATGGCTTGTCCGGCCACGTCGCATCTACGGCGGCCGAAAGAGCCGTGCGAATCTCTCCGTGCACTTCAGCCAACGACTTGGTCGTGGGGCTGACCGGCCACGGAAGGCCCAGCTTCTCTGCCACGTGCCCGGGCTTGATTCGCTCCGCCAACCGAGCCTGAAGCCGAGACTCGACCTGGTCCTCCTGAGCTCCCCACACCGCCCCCCCAAGGCAGACGGCCAAGAACCAGGCAACGCGCCCCGACCCGGTCATCGGCCTCCGGGCACACCCCGCGTGCCTTCTGGCCAGGGGGCAATAGGCATTGAGGCCTTTGTACGCGTTGAGTCTGGTTGTGATCCCTGCCACGTCGGTCTCCTCGCCGGAGCTCTGCTACTCCCGCTTCGTCTTCTCTTTACGGGCCCGTCTGTCTGCCGCGAAACTGACCCGTCCCCGAGAGGCAGGCCCGGCCAGGTCAAGCTGTCCTGAACCAGTTACATCTTCATGGGTGCCATCCAGGGCCGGATCAACGTACGTCAGGAACCAGTTGTCGAGCCTGCCCTTGAGAGCAATTCGAGTCGCTCCATGGTCAGGGATATCCACCAAGTTCTCACTCTCCGAGGGATCGTTGACCAGGTCATACATCTCATTCGGGCCATGGGGATATCGGTGAATGTACTTCCACGACCGTGTACGGATCATCCGTACGGGGCCATATTCGTCAAACACCACGACCTGATCGCGCGGGGGTTCAGTTTCACTCCCCAACACACCGGCAAAGCTCTGTCCCGGCAGTGACGCCGCATCAGGGTTGGGAACGCCCACACAGTCGAGAAGAGTAGGCATGAAATCGTAGTGGCTCAGGAGCTCAGAACACACTCTCCCTGCCGCAATTCTGTCCGGCCAGGACATCAAGAAAGGGACCTTCACTGACTCTTCGTACATGTTCATGGGAAATGTCGCGTTGCCTTTGCCGTAGACACCGTGGTGCCCCATGTTCATCCCGTTGTCGCTGGTGAAGCAGATCAGCGTATTCTCTCGTTCTCCATGCTCATCGAGCCAATCCACGATGCGCCCCACGTTGGTATCCATCGCCGTGATCGCCGCGTAGTAGCCGCTCAGGTAGTTCCTGCGTGTTTCCGCATCCTTCACCGGGATGCTCAAATGCTCAGCCCATTCAGGAGGTTCGAGCCCGTCAGGGACAGAGTCGAACGGGCAATGATCATAGTAGGACTCGAAGATCTCGGTCGGATGCTGATCACGCTGCCACGGCGAATGCGGAGCCGTGTAGTGGACACTCAGATAGAATGGTCTCGCATCATGCATGGTTGTTTCGAGGAACGCCAGCGCGTTGTCGGTAATCACATCAGTGACATAGCCTGACTCGCGGTAGATCTCCCCGTTGTGGACCATCGGGGCGTTGTAGTAGGGCCCTCCGCCCTTCGCATGCACTTCCCAGAACTCGAATCCCTTCTGAGCATGATGTGAATCACCAAGGTGCCACTTGCCGCTCATGCCGCACTGGTATCCCCCGGCCGCCAGGAAATCGGTGTATCCAGTCTGGCCTGCCAGATACTCGATGGTGCGCCCTTTGCCCCCGGGCTCAACCGTTTCATCCGACACATCCCCCGCTCGAATCCAGTCATGGACACCATGTTGGCTCGGGATCCGCCCGGTTACCAGCGAGGCCCGGGCAGGAGAACAGACGGGTGAAGCGCAGAACATATTCTCAAAACGCATTCCGGAGGCCGCGATCGCATCCAGACACGGCGTCCGAATCTCCGCGTTGCCATAGCTGCCCAACGACCAGTAGCCCTGATCATCAGTCAGAATGAAAAGGACGTTGGGTCGATCGGACATACTGCCACATCCTCCAGTCCGGACACACCGCTGACTCAACCACGACGAGACACACCGCAAAACGGGGGCCTCTCTCTGCCTCGGATACTTTGGGGGTCTCGCCCTTAATATCAAGGCGCGCGCTCGGGAGTTGGCTTCACCCCCAACGCTTGGTTACGTTACCGCACAATCAGGGCACAGTCTGGGCAAAAAGGCTCACGCCCCGCCTGACCACGCGAAGGAGCATCATGTCTGATCCGAACAAGGTTATCGAATACACCCGCAGCGCCCCCTTACTTGTCGGCCTGCTGGCCCTCCTCTCACTAGCCTCACCGTACTCGCGCTGCGCCGTCGCCGATGACGCCGCAACTGTCATCGAGAAAAGCGGCTTCAGCGGAGGTCTGGTCGTGCATGTCGGCTGCGGCAATGGAGACCTCTTGACGCACATTGCAGCCGGCGGGAACGTTCTCGCCCAAGGCCTGGTCCGGGCACCGCAGGCGCTTCCTCAAGCGCGGGAGAAGCTGCTCAGGGATCGTCGTTACGGACAGGTGTCTCTGCGAACTTGGCAGCCCCCATATCTGCCCTACGTGGATAATCTGGTCAATCTTCTCGTCATCGAGCCGGGAGCCCAACTCCCAACTCCCGAAGTCCTTCGCGTCCTGGCCCCGGGCGGGGTGGCCTGCACCAGAGAGGGAACGACCTGGCGAGCGATCAACAAAGAAGTCCCTGACCAGATCGACGAGTGGACCCACTACCTGCATGATGCAACCGGAAACCCAGTCGCTCAAGATGACCTCGTTGCCCCCCCCGAACACCTGCAGTGGGTCGGCAATCCGCGCTGGTCAAGACATCATGACCGGATGGCAAGTATGTCTGCCCTTGTTTCCAGTGGCGGCAGAGTCGTCTACATCATGGATGAGGGATCCCGGGCAATCATTCAGCTCCCTCCGAAATGGAAAGTGATCGCCAGAGACGCGTTCAATGGAACCGTACTATGGAAGCGAGACATCGCGGAGTGGCACTTTCACCTCTGGGGCCTCAAGAGCGGCCCGGCAGACTTGACCCGCCGGCTGGTAGCGATCGGCGACCGCGTATTCGTGACCCTGGGAATCCGAGCCCCGGTCAGCATCCTGGATGCGGCGACAGGCCGAACCGTCACCGAGTGTGAGCAGACAGAGGGAGCCGAAGACATCATCGTCTCCGACGGCGTCCTCTTTGCCGTAGTCAACCCGGCAGCAAAGCCGGATCACGATCCGTTCGTGCCCGACCGCAGTGGCACATGGAACGATACAAAAACGCTCGGCCGAACGCGGGGATGGGACGAGCAGCCTCGCCGGATGACAGCCGTCGATGCAAACTCCGGGAAACTCCTGTGGCAGTATGAGACTCCCGTCGCGCCCATGACCCCGGCCGCAGACAGCGTCAGGCTCTATCTCCACGATGGACGAGCCGTCCGTGCCCTCGACCGAAAGACAGGCCGGCTGGTGTGGGAGTCCACCCCCGTTTCCCGTCGACGCTACATCCCGCGACGATTCGGGCCAAATCTGATCGTTCACGACGACACCATCCTGTTCACCGGTGGCGATCGGAAAATGTGGGGGCTCGATGCAGCCACCGGCAAGACGCTCTGGACATCAGAGCATCCCCCTTCAGGGCACTGCTCACAGGAAGATCTGATGGTCGTGGGCGGACTGGTGTGGGCAGGAGACATCGCCGACGGCAAGAGGACGGGGGTCTGGAAAGGGCGGGAGCCACGGACAGGTGAGGTGAAAAGCGAGTTCAAACCTGACGTAGACACCTACTGGTTCCACCACCGGTGTTACCGCAGCAAGGCGACAAAGAACTTCCTGCTGCCGTCGCGAACAGGAACAGAATTCGTTGACTTTCGCAAACAGCACTGGCAGATCAATCACTGGATTCGCGGCGGCTGCATATACGGCATCATGCCGTGCAATGGACTTGTCTACGCCCCACCACACAGTTGCGCCTGCTACCTCGAGAGCAAACTCTACGGATTCAACGCCGTGGCGGCTGCCAAAGCTCGTCAACCCGTGCCCCAGGCGCTCCACCAACAGGCCCGACTCACGAAAGGCCCCGCTTTCCTCAAGACGGGAAAGGGCAGTGCGTCGCCCGAAGACTGGCCGACATACCGACACGATGCGTCTCGGAGCGGAACGACACGTGCCAATATCGCCCCAGAGCTCTCCCGGGCGTGGCAGATCAGTGTCGGGTCCCGTCTGACCAGCCCCGTCATCGCCAACCACAACGTTTATGTCGCCGCCGTTGACACCCACACCCTCTATGCCCTGGACCAGCGCGACGGCGCAACACGATGGACGCACACGGCAGGCGGACGCATCGACTCCCCACCCACTGTCGTCGACGGCCGGGTCCTTTTCGGCAGTCTGGACGGACACGTCTACGCTCTCCGAGCCAGCGATGGCGAGCTCTGCTGGAAACTGCGAGCCGCACCAGTCGACCGAATGCTCTCCGCGTTCGAACAGCTGGAATCTCCCTGGCCCGTGCACGGCAGTGTGTTAGTCCACGACGGGATCGCCTGTTTGGTGGCCGGCCGTACAGCTTTCATGGACGGTGGGATGAAGCTCCTCCGCCTGGACGCCGCGACTGGGAGGATCCTCTCGGAAACTCCCCTGGATGGCAAGATTCCCGCCACCGGTGATGATATCCAGTCGCTGACCAAAGTGCTGAACATGCCGGTGGCCCTGCCAGATGTGCTGTCAACCGATGGGCGACATCTCTACATGCGGTCGCAACGTTTCGGGCTCGACGGGCAATACAAACTGCCCACGCCGCAGCCCACTGACCCGATCACGCTGGCCAAGGACCAGGAAGGAGAAGATCGCCATCTGTTCTGTCCCACCGGCTACCTGGACGGCTCGTGGTTCCACCGGGCCTATTGGCTCTTCGGCCGGCGCTATTCCTCCGGCTGCAACTGGTGGTCTCGGGCAGGGACGTTCACCCCGGCAGGACGCCTGCTGACCTTCGATGAGAAACGCGTCTACGGTTTCGGACGAGGCCCGGAGTACTTCGCCTGGTCAGTCCCGCTCGAGTACCACCTGTTCGCTGCTGACAGGAATCCCAAAGTCGATTCGCGCCGCCCGGGAACGGTGCCCGGCGCAATCAACATCGCCTCCAGCGACAGCCTCGCCCCTAAGGGGAAGCCCTTGACCGTCAGCGCCTGGATCAAACCGGACTCGACTGATGGCGTAGTGCTCGCCAGAGGCGGGGCATCACACGGCTACGGGATCATTCTCAAAGAGGGCAAAGCGCAGTTCACGCTCAGGGTGAACAACAAGATCCAGGAGATCCGGGGCGGAACGATCCGCCCCAATGTCTGGCAGCATGTCGCAGGCGTCCTGGACACTGAAAAGAACATGCGCCTGTACATCGACGGAGAACGAGTTGCGGAAGCGCCCTCAACCGGCTTCATCGCGGCAAACCCGAACGAAGCCATGCAGATCGGCATCGACACGGGCTCCCAACTGGGGCATTCCAAGAAGTCGCCCCCATACACCGGCACCATTGACGATGTCCGTATCTACCATCGCCCACTGGCAGCCAGGGAGATCGTTCTCCTCACTCAGTCAGATGAAGCCGGACCGAAGGACAGTCTTGTCCTCCACTACTCATTTGACACAGACGACGCACTCGATGAGAGCGGGAATGGTAACCATGGCGGTGTCGGCACAACAGCGACCACGGGCAAATGGGGGCGTGGAATGACCTTCGGAGCGCCACCGGTCGACCGTCGAGGCAATGTCAAATTGCGCCGTCAAGTCACCTTCTCACACCGATGGTCCCACGCGCTGTCCATCTATGCACGTGCCATGGTCAACACCCCGACCGCATTGTTTGTCGCCGGCCCACGCGACGTGATCGATGAAGAGAAGACCTACGCCAGGCCGCACGATCAGGACGTGAAACGCATGCTGGCGGAACAGGACGCGATCATGGCAGGATCACAGGGAGCCTTCCTGCTGGCCATGGACCGCAACACCGGCCAGGAGCTGAGCCGCCTCAAGCTCGACTCACCGCCGGTCTGGGACGGCATGGCCGCCGCGCAGGGCGTCCTCGTCGTCTCCGCTCTCGATGGGACGGTCACCTGCCTCACAGGGAGATAGCCCCCCCGTAAGGCCCGACTCCCAACACCCCAGCCGCCCACTGCGATGCCAGGCACGCTCTTCAGAGGGCCTGACTCCCCTCCCCTGGCACGATACGTGCTCATTCCTCCTTCCGTATGCCCATGCTGTCGTCACACACAGAAGGCGCAACACGGTCGCCATGCGGGTCTCCAGGCACGGGTGACGTGCTCAGGGACGCTGGGCGGCTTCGCAAGCGTGAGAAACCGCATTTGGCAATTCTGACAAGATTGTGGCACCGGATTGTCCAACCTGCGAAGCCGGTTTCGCTCGCAGGAAGCCACAAACAATGAGTCCGAAGCAACAACGAATGTAGGCCATGAGAGGTCACTGATGGCAGCAATAGCAGAAAAATCCCGGGTACTGACTCGTCTGGTCTTGGGCTGGGCGCTGTGTTGCGCTCTGTCATGGACAGGGGCGGCAGAGACCGTCTCCCTCGAGATCCGCCCTCATGAGAGCCCGTGGTGCGCCACCTACACGGATGCCGCCCTGAAAGGCACGGCAGAGGCCCTCTTTGAGCTCCGGATGACCAGTCAGGCCACCGTGGACACCAAATTCGTCCTCATTGAACGAAACCGCCCGGCAGGGGTCCAAACGTCCTACTACCTAGAAGGTTGGGATGAGATCAGCGACGACGTTCACAGCGCGGATGGCTGGACCTCCTGGGTCTTCAGCCCTGGCGAAACCGCCCTGTTACACCTGCGCGTATGGTCGCCCGACGGAAGCGGCGGTGGCGATGTCATCCGTATCTGCGCGTTGCCTCTTGTTGGTGGCGATGCAGGCGGGCGGATCGGGCCCGGCCCCGTCGCGGTCTGCGAAGCCTACGGCTATGGAATCATGGCAGGTGGCGAGGTCGAATGGCTCGGAACGGGATCAACGTATTTCGAAGCAACAACCCTCCACGCAAACGGAGCAGCCAAGATCACCGGTTCGAACAAGCTGTACGGAACAGTGAGCTCGTCGGTTCGCCTCTGGTCGACCGGCAGCTGCAAAATCAACGGTGACGCAAGGGCCCCCGTGTTCAAAGGAAAGACCCCCGGGAACGTCACCGGAACAGCGACCAAGGGCGATGTGCCGACAGTTGAGCTTCCCGATCTGGATCTAACCCCCTACCACAGTGCAGCACTTGCCAACGGCGAAGTGTACAACGGGAACCAACACCTCTCCGGCTCACACGACATCAGCCCGACCGGCGGGATCATGTGGGTCAACGGTGACTTGAGGATCAGCGGTTCCGGAGATATGTACGGCTGCTTTATAGCGACCGGTGACATACGGACTTGAGAGTACCGAGTTCTCAGCCGTCTGAGCCGTTTCCTGCCCTCAGCTTACACACCTCAATTGCCAAGTCCACCCATTCCTTTGTGAGTTCGCGGAAGCGCCGGTAGCTCTCCACCTGCCGCTCCACCTCGTCCCTCT
>JABHEG010000272.1 GCA_018676675.1 Lentisphaerota bacterium | reverse complement strand
GACGGAGCCCCCTCCCACATTCAGGACACCAAAGACGCATGACCCAAGACAAAGTGGGAGGCGCCTCCGTGCGGCGACCATTCCGCTTGTACGGCGAGCGGCCCTCCGATCGCCAAGAGAAGATGCCGCCCGCCTGTCTTGTACGGCGAGCGGCCCTCCGATCGCCAGGAGAAGATGCTGCCCACCTGTCTTGTACGGCGAGCGGCCCTCCGATCGCCAGGAGAAGATGCCGCCCGGGGGGCCGTGCGGCGTACGCAACAACGTGGGAGGCACCCCCGTGCGGCGACTCAAACCGGGGGCGTTACAGACGAGGCCGTCGCGGAGGGTATTCACCGGGGCCCGCAAGTCCGATCTTCCCACCGGATGACCGCAGCGATCTTCCCGCCTCAACGCTGCTTAGCCAGAGGCCGATACCACAGCGACGCCCAGTAGGCTTGGTCCAATTCGTACACATCAAATGCGTCACGGGCTGCGTCAAAAGAAGGTGGAACAATGCCGTAGCGTTTCATCTCACGGAAGTACTCGGGGCGCGGCTTAAAGCTGGGCATATCGAAGCGCGTCAGCCGGGTCTCCAGGAACTCCTTACCGGCCACGACGTGAGCCAGGAGGGCCTGGTAGTCAGGATCATCCGTGCCCGTGAACGCCGCTCCCTTGCACAGGCCCAGCCCTCCCGCTTCCTTGGCCAACGGCCCCAGCAGAAAGAGGGATTGGTCCGGCCGAGAGAGGTCGAACATGAGATGGCGTGAGAACCGGAGGCGCTTGTCATCGGTGCTGAATCGCCAGAAGGAAATCCCCATCTCGTCGGACATGGTCCTGGGGATAGGCAGTTTGAGTGTCCGCGTGTGGCAGCCGATGCATCGCTTCTCCACAACCCGGGTGAACGCCTTGGCCGTGGGCCAGTCCTTGTCGTGATTGATCTGCCGGTTCCTCTGGTATCCACCGATGGCGCCGTGACCAAGCGACGCGTAGGTCCCGGGATAGGTCGCTCCCGTCTCAATCCAGTACCGGATCAGGTCCTGCTCGGCCTCCGCGACCTTGACACCATGGTGCTCGCCGTTGAGCTTCCTCATTATCGGGCTTGCAGACGTGCCGATGGCGCGCGGCGCGTAGTTGCTCCTGGCAAGGTTGCGACCGTCTGCGAACTGCTTCTTGAGGGTCAGAGTGACGTAGCTGTGGGAGAACATGGGGCCATGGTCCCCGGTGAGCACGATGCCGGCCGAGCGTTTCCTGGCACTGTGACAGCGAATGCAGTGCTTGTCGAGAATCGGCTGGATGTCACGGGGGAAATCGAGGACATCGGGCACTCCGACGATTGGGCTCGGCCGGCTGGGTGGACGCTGGAGCGCAAGGAGCTGTTTCCTGGGCATGTTCCCGATCGGCGTTGTCCCCCGCTGCTCGTGACACCCAACACAGCTCTGGACTTCGCCCGGCATCACCGTCAGAAAGCTCTGCATCCGCTTGACCGAATTGCTGTCCTTGTCGAGGGCAACCAGAAAGAGGGAACGGTTGGCAGGGAGTTCCATAAAGGCGGATCCGTCCTTCTCCACGGGAACAGTACCCAGGACACGCTCCAGCGTGAAACTCCCCCCGTAGGTGAGAGGATCCATTCCCCCGGTGAAATTGATCGGTTTGGGGAGCGACTCCAAGACCAGCAGCTTCCTGATCTCGCCACGCTTCACGTCGCCCATATTCCGGCCCACGTGGACATCCTGCAGGACGAGCGTTCCGGTCGACTGGGTCAGATCCACGCGAGACACCGTCACGTGTTCACGTTCCCTCGCAATCACCGGCCGCGGCTCCTGCAGATTCACAGTCTTTCCCAGTTCCGGGGGCAGGCTGAAAATGGGCGTCTCGCCACCATATCCGTCCATGACCGCAATCGTTCTGCCTTTGGCGACGAGGAACAGCCCCGTCGAGACAGGCCACGGGTCGCGGTAGTTGCTCCCCCTAGAGATGTTGTTGAGCGCACCACGGTGATCCGGTCCCAGCCTGTTGTTGACGATGGCAACGTGGCCGCTGTGTTCCCGACGTCCATGTCCAGGAGAATTGATGAGCAGGACATCATCAGAGCCGGGGATGGGTTTCGCATCGATATAGAGTCCCCCGGGGTTCAGATTCCCGTAGTAAACCATCTGGCCGGTGCCATCCGGATTCATCGTCCAAAGATGGTGGAACGACACTTGCGACCGGTCGACATATTCCCAGCGTTGGTAGAGGATCCGCCCGTCCGGCAGAACCCACGGGGTGTTGTCATGCTCGACATTCGCCGAAAGCTGCCGAACCTGGTCGCCGTCGCCATCGCAGCGGTAGAGGGTGGCCACCTGCGTAAGCCAGCAGTTGACGTATCGCCTGGCGCGCGTGGACACGAAGACAATGCCGCCATCGGGAAGATAGCAGGGCTCAATATCATCAAAGGCCCCATCGGTGATCTGCCGGATGTTGGTGCCGTTCAGGTCGCACTCATAGAGATGGAACACCTTGCTGTCAGCTTTGCGCCAGGAGAACAACACCTTGTCTGCGTCGTAGTGGACGACGGGGTCGCGGATTGTGCCATCCGGGTCGTCGATGAGGATGACCATTGTCGCGGTCGCGACGTCAAGTTTGCACAGCCGTCCCTCCTTGCCGTAGAGCATGGCATTCTCATCGTGAGCCCAGTAACCGAGGTTGGCGTACCAATGGCCATCGTTGCCATCAGCACGGGCTGAAAAAACGATCTCTCTGATTCCGTGCTCGGCAAGCTTCGCTTTGGCCTCAGCCAGCGGCATGGCCGGACGCGGAGGCGGCTCCCCGGAGTCGTGCATGGTCTTGAGAATCTCACGTATCTCAGAGTTGCTGAAGTCAATTTCCCAGATTGAGGCGAGTCTGTACGTCCTAGACGCCTCCAAACAGTTGATGCGGAAGTAGCGCCCTTTACCATCGAGTTCCGCCCAGGCCTCATCGCCGCCCTTGCCGTTTCGCTGATGGACCAACGTGGTCCACCGCTTCCCGATCGCCGAAACCTGGATCTGGTAGACGGGGGAGTAGGCTCTCTCCCAACGGATGGTGAGGCGGTCAATTGAGACGGTCTTCCCGAAGTCGAGAGTAAGGGTGGCTTTGCCGACCGGCTTGCTGGCCCAGCGGGTGTTGCGATCACCGTCGATCGCGTTGCGTGCCTCATAGCGGTCGTCGTACACCGATGACGGTGCAATCGTGGCTGGTCCCGAGGCCGCAACAACCCGGTCGACGACGTAAAACAGGCACATCACCGCCAACGGCATTGCGCGAATCACGTGCGTGCGTGGGACATGTTCGGTCATGCAAATGAATGTAGGCGTTGCCGTGCGCCGGAGCAATAGTACTCCAAAGAGAATGGCTCCTGAGCTGAGCCCACACACACTTCGGCCAGTCCGGCACGCATGCCCCGAAGCAACGTGGGAGGCACCTCCGTGCGGCGACTGAAACACCCCCGAGAGAAGGTCGCGGGACAAAGCCCCTTCCCACATTGGGGAAGACACAGCAGAAACAGTCGCGGGACAGAGCCCCCTCACACATTGGTTTACCCGCTTTCAACGTGGGAGGGTTTGCCACGCCCCGATCTATTCACTACTGAGCCAAGTTACTCTCACCAGAGACGCCTGGCGGACCGGCGCCAGAGCACAACCGCCCATGTGTGACTTCAGGCTATCCGGCTCGGCTCAGACTGGGATATGCACAGGCTGGACTGCCGCGGCCCCCTCCTGTGGAGCCCCATAAGCGCTAACTTGAACGTCCAACATCGAACTCTGAACGTCGAACGTCGAGGTTTGTAACGGCTTCTTTCGGAGACTGTTCCGGTTCTCTTTATTCGACATTCGGCGTTGGACGTTCGATGTTCAGCGTTCGCCCGGCTGCAGGCAGGAACTTGCTCAACAAGTTAGCGCTTATGCTGTGGAGCCCCTGCTTCCCGTTGCGCAAATGAACGGCAGCGTGTAGGGTTGACCCCCGGCGTCACTCAACACCGACGGGAATGCCCACGGAACATGCATACGGAGATCGCTGAATGGCTGACAGTGCCTTAGTACAGGACCTGCGCGCCGCAGGTCTGAGCGTAGACACATCCGAAAGCGCCCTTTCGAGGGCGACGGCGGATGCCTCCCAACTGAAGAGCCGGCCCATCTGCGTAGCTCGTCCGCAATCGACCGCAGAGATCGCCGCCGCCGTCCGCACCTGCCGGACACACAGCGTCCCGTTGACTGTGGTTGGCGGTTACACCGGTCTTTCCGGCGGTGCCCTCGGCTACAACGCGGTCCGACTTGAGCTTCGCGATATGGACGCGTTTTCAGTCGGGCCCGACCACGTCTGGGCTCAAGCCGGCGCCAGTGTCCCGGCCATCATCCGCGACACGTCCGAGCGTGGCGTGTTCTTCCCATTCCAGCCGGCGAGCGCCTGCCGGACAGATGATGTCTACGACTACCTGGGCACTACGGTTGGGCCGGTCACCATCGGTGGTGCACTGGGCGCCAACGCATCGGGGCTGGTGGGCTGTAAGCTCGGAGCCGCCCTGGACTGGGTCCGGGAGCTGACTGTCGTGCTACCCGACGGGAAAACGCAGATCATCACTGACGGATTCGAGCGCTACGTCGGCACGGAAGGGCGGTACGGTATCGTTGCTGAAGCCCGGATCGCGCTCCCGGAACTGCCCGAGGAGACGGACACCTTCCTCCTTAGCGGCCACGGGCTCGGGGCCTTTGCAGAGGTCGCCGCGACACTGGGCCGGAGCGGGGTACTTCCGCTGCTCGCCGAGGGAATGGTCCTGACGGGCGCGCCACCCGATTTCGCCGCCATCGCCCGAAGAGCACTTGATGATCCTACCGGCTTCATCAGGCAGTTTGGCTCGGTGTTCGAACCGCACGGCTGGATCGTGCTGCTCCAGGGCGACGAGAATGACACGACCACGAGTATCGAGGCACTCCGCTCTGCCGGGTGCCAAGTAGACGTCCGCCCCCTGAACGATGACCAGTTCGAGCAATTCAGGCAGATCAGGTCCGCGGCCAGTGACGCGATTGGAGTCGGCGTCGTTAACCCGCACCGAACGAGTTCCGGCAAGCCGCCTGTCGAACGGGCCAGTGCGTTCCTGGCCCACGCGATTGCCGAATTCCAGGAGCGGGGTGTCCGGCCCAAGGCAGAGCACAATCTGGGTCTGTTGAGGGTGTTCCTGGAATCGGATGAAGATCGGGACAGCTTCCGTGCGGCCGTAGAGGAAGGCTCAGCATTCGACGACGGAAGCCTGGCGCTCTACGAGGAGTGTGAAGGCAACCTGGCGACGCTGTTGAACCGGCTGCTCAAGCCGCGTGTCACCCCGGCGATGGTCGAGCAGCAGATCGCGGTCAACTTCCCGGGCAACGAGGACCTGCTCATCCAGGCCGAGAAGGTCCCAGAAACGCTGGAACTGCTTGAGAATCTGATGCTGCAGTACGGGGCTTGCCCGGTGCCCTTGTTCTACTGTCACATCAATTTCCGCAGAACTCCCGGCTGGATCCTGGTTCACAACCGCCTGCTCATTGACGTCACCGAGTTCGCCTGATACGCCACCCGTTCGCCACGGCAGCCAAGTGGTTGCTTGCCCCCTTCTGTCACGGATGGCGTTGAGATAAGGCCCCAGAAGAACGCGACACCGGCTCCGCCTACGTCGCTAACTACGAACGAGCCCTGCCACGGGAGAAACGGCGTTTGTAGTAAGGCACGTAGTGCAACGGAGTGCCGTTCGTCCTGCCAATCTTGACGCCACTCCCCTCCAGTCACTCTCTCTCCCTGAAATGACGCTCACACTTCGGCGGGATGCGCTCGAAGCCATCCTTGAAGATGTCTTTGTGCCATATCTCAATCCAGGTGGCCCCGGCCTCGACACCTTTGTCGATGGTGTCCTTCTCGAGGGCGGCGAGGTCCCGATGCCTAATCAGGTGTCCCTGGAGACCGAATCGGAAGCCGGCCTCGCGCTTGTCCTGCAGCAAGCGACAAAGAGGGTGCGCGTCCTCTCCCCACCTGTTCCAGTGCGAGAGCCAGAGCCCCATCGGGTAAACGCGCTGAGTTTCGGGAGTCTCACCGTCCATCACGGCGTCGAGAACGCGTCCCGAGAGCGCCGTATTCCGGGCATGCATCACCTTGTCTTTCGTGGATCCGAGACGGCAGCCGTACTGGTCGGTGACCGCCAGGGCAAGAGCTGTCCGCGGGAAACACTCCCGGAATTCGTTGGCGCACCTGACCCAGCCCGCAATCCACAACTCCTGCTTGGTGGCGTCAAAGTCGAAGCGCTGCCAGTCGTCATACAGGGGCATGGACCACTGGACCTCCAGCGCGTTCCCGCCCCCTGGGCCGGTTATTGCGACGTACATCAAGGACTCGGTCAGGCCCTGCGCCTCAACCTCAGCCGACAAAGCACGCATCAGCGTGGAAAAGGCGGAAAAGTAGGTCCCGTTCAGGACCAGGCTCTCGTCCACGCCCGGATTGGCCTTGACCCACGGCAGTACGACATGCGCGTCCTTCTCGATGGACCCGATGTCTTCACGACGCTGCACGACCCTGTACCTGAAAACCTGGTCTGAATGCCTCTGAATGTACCAGGCGGGAACATGACGCCCACAGATCACGCCCAGAGCGAGTTTCTTACCTTTCTCCTGCGCCTGACGCAACAGCGCGAGCACACCGCTGAAGTGGTAAGCTCCTTCCTCCGGCTCCAGATTGCACCACTGGACGTACTCGATGATCCCGGCCATGCCGTCGTAGGCAAACAGATCCAGTCCCTTCTGCTTCGCGAACGGAATCCCTTCACCGGTTTCGGGATGATTGTGGGTGTTGTCCACAAAGAGAATGCCGGAAGGGGTAGCTGGAACAGGCGGCGTGCTGCGATCGGCAGCCACAGGAGACAGCCCGGTGACGCTCCGGCAACCGGAGACGGAAAGTGCTCCGAAACACAAAAGCGCAACGGGGGCTATCCGCAGTGATCGCATTGCTCTGGGGCTCCCGTTCAGGCTACTCGTGCTCGATGACGCGCAAGTCCGTGATGTCCATCTTGGTGACCAGGTAGAATTGGAGACCGCCATTGCCCGACGGAACGTCTGTATCGGCGAGCGTCACGGTTCGGTCGCCGTCCGACACGGCAACGATCAGTCTCGTGTCGCGTACCTTCATCTCCGCCGAGTACCATCGGTCCGCTTCGAATGGCGGCCAGCCCTTCTCGGCATAGGTAAAGGTCTGGGCATACTTCTCTTTCGTATCGGTCTCCTTTGTATCGCACCTCAACGTCAAGGCCTTCTCTCTGAATGAGACCCCATGGCGGAAGAAGGCGACATCGCCGCGTTGCTTCCCACCCCACTTTATGTATATCCCCAGGAACCGTCGCCTGGGCTCCGCGAAACGGAAGCGGAACGACAGATCGTACTCATGCCACTGCCTGGCGCCGACGTAGTCTGTGCCGATCCCGGTATAGGACGGCGCATGGAGGTACGTCTTACCGTCCTCCTCGCGAATCTCAGCTGTCTTGCTGAAACAACTCGCGGGGCCTACGCCAAACGACGAGAAGTTCTCCATCCAGAGGACCCCCTTCAGATCGTCAGCGAATGCTCCCATTCGAAACGCAAGCGTCATGAGAAGCCCGACTGTCAGCAGGTGTCTCATCGGTCACCTCCCTTCCTGACCATCGGACTCGATGGTCCCAAGATCACGAAAGCGCAGGACCCCATCTACCTCTCTCATTTCAGTCAGGTCCAGCGCTTTGCGGTTGAGTCTGACATACAAACCAACGAGCCTGATCGGGAACTCGATGGTTGCGTTACGGTCAACATGGCTACCGTTCCAGCGCCTGCCGGCGGATCTGTTAATCGCCTCGGAACTGCCGTCGATCGGGAAGCTCATGAAGCACCAGCCATCGTGCGATACGGACAATTCCCCGGGCCAATCGTGGTAAGCCCCTTCCGTTCGCCACAGTGCGCCGGCCGCATCCCGGATCTCGAAGATGATCTTCCCCCATCCGCTATCGCCCTTCACGCGAAGACCGATGGTATGCGGTCTGCCGGGGACGGGGATAGCCCTCTTGAGTCGCAATGTGGTGTATTCACTCACAATCGCGGGGAGGTCACCGGTTCTGCCCAGTCTTACCTGGAGACAGTCGCCCATCTCCTCATCCTCGACCTGTGAGAAGTCCACCTCACCCCGCTGTGTGATGGGGAGCTTCCGGAAGCTCTGCGACTGCACTCCAAGGTCGCTGGGGAACTGGTTCCATTCGTTGAGGTCGTCCATTCTGCTGGAAACGCGGAAGGACGCCGGGGGCTCCGGGTACGCTCGCGACCGAATCCCGATCGCACTCAGAGCCACCGGGCTGACGACATAGACGGGTGCGGTGGAGCACTGGACGTCAAGCCGTTTCCGCCATCTCCCGACCACGCCTCCGGTCTCGCGGCCGTAGAGATCAACAACGGTAACAGCTGCGCGTTCCGGGAACTGAAGACGCAAAGCCGCCTGTCCACGTGGTGTCCACAGCGTGTAGACGTGCTGCCCGTCAGCACGCTTGAATTCGAGGGCATAGACGGTACCCGAACCGGTGGAGACCCTTCTGACAAACGTGACCTGATCCAACACTCTCGTAAGCGTGGCAATAGCGACATAGGAGGGCTTGGGATTCAGAAGCGGGTTCCGACGCAGAATTCCGCCGCCGCCCCAAACCGTGTTGAAATAGGCGTTGCCGGCATCGTTAAGCATGCCGACATAGATCGTCTTGAACCCAAAGGCGTAGCTGATCAGGGCATCGCGCACCATGAACTCAGCCTGCATTCTGTCCCCCAGGTTCTTGCTCTTCCGTGCCGTGAATTCATAGCAGGCCGTGGTGGGGAGATCGGCGCCAAATCTCCGAGCGGTTTCCTCAGCCAGCCAGATGCCACCAAGGCCGCCGTGGAGTCGTTCAGGCGCAAAGGTGTTTGCTGGAATCTCGCTACCGATGAAGTCGATATACTGCGGATCGAAGCCGTTGCGCAACAGCCGTGAAATGGCGCCGCATGAGCGCCCCGAATTGCCGACAATCAGCTTGATATGCGGGAACTTCTCCCGGTAGAATGTCGCGGCTCTGGTGACTAGGGCCACAATCTTCTCATACTTGGCCACCGTCTCCTCGTCCTCGATCTGCCTGATTCCACGCAACTCGTCCGGCAAATGGTCACCGATGCTCTCGTGAAGGAGCATCGCGTAGGGGGGGCAATTGGGGTATTTGGCGAAGAACTCTCTAACAGCGGCCTCAGCCGCTACGGTCTGTTCAGGTGTCTCCAGTGCTCTCAACTCGCGCAACCAGGGGACCATGCTGAGGGTAATCTGCCAGTCAGCAAAGTCCTTCTCCGTGTACTTCCCCATTCCGTGCGTGGTGATCTTGCGGATGCCTGCTTTGTGCAGCAGGGGACCGCCAACGTTGGAATCGCGCACACCGTAATGGGCTTGAAACCACCAGCCCATGTACGGAGAGTCGTAGCCTGCCTTGCGGGTGTCTTCACCGAGTATGGCAAACGAAGAGTCAATGCTGTAGAGGATCTCCCCGTTCTGATCTCTCAGCACGAAATCCAGGCCATACCAACCCCTGTCGTCCATCCTGAGCGAAACCGGCTGATCGACGGTCTCTCCGGCGCTGAAGCTGAACTCCCTGCTGTCACGTTTCAGTGTCATGCCATCGGCATCGTGAATACGCCACCCCAACCCGACATCACACTGGGCGGTGGACTTCAGGTTCACGACGAGTTCCGGCTTCTGGCTGTTGTGGAAGATGTTCCCCGGCTGTGCCTGTATCAGTTTCAGTTCGACGGGAGCCATTTTCAGCGTTGCGCCAAACACGTGAACTGAGCTCGTTGATGCATTGTCGATGTAGCAACTGCCGTCGTGGTACGCACCAAAGCTCCCCAGCTTACCCAAGAACTCAAAATCCAGGTATGGGCCACTGCATCGCATGGCTGCATGAGGGTCTTTCTCCATGGTGAGCAGGTCAATGATCGCTCCCGGATCCAGTCTGAACTCAACCAGCAGGAGCGGGATCTGGACGCTGTGTCCATCCCTCTCGAACGTCGTCGTCCCCACCCGGGTGACCCCGGGAACGCGCTCATCGCCCTCCGGCAGAACAATCGTGGTATCGGAGATGGCCTCGGCTCGCCCGGATCGGGCATAACGGGTCATCCGAGCCGTGATGACAGGATCACGGTCGGGATCCGGCTCGACTGCGCACAAAGCGTAGGCATGCGTGTAGTGGGCCCGGGGCACGGAAAAATGGGCTGTCTCCGCCATGCCATCCAGCGCCGTCCTCGAGAGGAACTCGTTGCACTCGAGAAACCAGCTTCCCATCATCTGTTTAACCAAGCTCATGTCGATGTTGTCACAGCTCTCGGAGACCAGCAACGGGACGCCCGCGATGGTATGCAGCCCGGGAGCAAACGTCAGGTCCGCGTCCTTGAGTCCACCGGCAGGCTTCGCCGTAGCCTTGAGACTGAGCGGGAAGAAGTCCGGACTCCGGTAGTGCTGGGACGACTGGGTCCGGCGCACATCGCCTTTCTCACACGAGAAGGCGAGTTTCGCCATCGGTCTCGGCTCGTCGTGACGACCAATAAACTGGTCGTTGAGGAAGAAGCTCAGCCCGCCCTCCTCCTGCCTGACTTCGAACCTGACGAACGTTTCGGAAGCCGGCGGAAGCGTGTCCCACTTCTCAATGAAATCGCTCTGCAGTTTCCCCGTGTAGAGCCTCTTCGCCAGCTCCCCGCTCGGCATTGCTGCCCGGTATCGCCTGAGCCGCGGCCGGGCGAAGTAAGCAATGCCGTTGACCGACAGGAAGCCGTCCGGCAAATCCCGTTTCGTCCACTTGTCGAAACCGACACTGAATGTCTGCGCGCCAACGCGGATCGGGAGACGAAGGGGTTTCACGTCGTCTCCCTCGAAGTGGATATCCAATGCCGCCTGCTTGGCGCCGGCCAGGGAGAACTCGATGCTCAGCGCGTCATCACCCGGTTCCAGCGACACGACAGCACCATCCGCAAACACACCTGCGCTCAGCGCAGGAACAAGCGCCATCACCCAGAAGAGCATCCGACGACAGGTAGACACGGCAGTCATCCGTTTCATTTCTCCTCGCAGACCGCTCACCGGCCCATGATTCAGGACTCCAGCAGGCATGGCCTTCGATGAGCGAGAAAGCAGGGCCAACAAGGTAGTCCCACACCTTACTCTCTCCCCTGACTCCCCCCAAACGCACAGAAGTGCAAACCCTGGCCAAGCATGTCCATTCCCAAACGCCTGCAGCCGCAGTATGGTGACCAACACAACGATTTGGAGCGATCTCGAGGCGAACACGATGGCAATGTCGAAAACACTCTATATGTGCTTGGTTGTCGTGATCCTGGCGACCACACGCGGTTCACCGCTCCTGGCCCAGCGAGTGATGAACGGTGGCTTCGAAACGGTGTCCGACGACGGATTTGCTTCCTGGACCTCCCTTCCGGGCCCGGGCGTTGCCTCCGCGACCAGAGCGCCAACCGTTCTTGACGGGGCGTCCAGTGCCAGGCTGGCCGCCGGCGGCGGCTTTCTCCTGCAGACGGTCAGCTCAGAAGGCGTTCGGCACTTTGTGCTGGAGATGGACATCGCCGTTCTGGATACCGCTTCGGCCGGAATCAGGTCGTTGAGCATGGTGACCTACTCGACGACCGGGCTCAAGCCCAGCGGCTCCGCCAACATCGACAGCATCCGTGTCTTCTCGACAGCCAACAGGCACGAAATCCAGGTGTACGACAAGGGCGGCTTCAAGAACACGGGCCTGTTGGTCAAAGCAACGCCGGACATCGACGGCGACCTTCGCTTTGACGATGGCGAACGCCCCGTTGTCAACCACCTGAAGATCGTCGGCACGGGGTACGGGGGTGCGAGCCAGAGCGTGGCCATCACTCTCTCCGGCGGAGAGGCGTCGGGGACGTGCACCCGCAGCTTCTGTTACGTGGGCACCAACGCACCGGTCAAGCAGATCGGCTTCTACTCGGCCGCATCCGCCGCCGACTACCTGGTCGATAACGTCACCCTCACCCCCCGACCCGCTCCCCCTCCGGAGGCCGATCTGGTAGACAAGGTGCTGGCACTGATGGGCGGCACCGAAGAGATTGTCTTTGCCGAACGGGCGCTCTACTCCGACGGTCACTACTACGCCAACTTCGGCGGATGGTCGGACAACCCCAACAAGTACCTCCATCCTCCTGACGGCTCGCGGCTCCTGAAACTCAACCTGCGAACCAAGCAGGTCACCGTCCTGCTGGAGGATCTCAGGGGCAACATTCGCGACCCGCGCGTTCACTACAACGGCAACAGAATCCTGTTCGCGTATCGCAAAGGCGGCACACGGCACTACAACCTGTACGAGATCACCACCGGCGGGAACGATCTCAAACAGCTGACCTTCGGCGAATGGGACGATACGGACCCCGCCTATCTGCCCGACGGAGGAATCATCTTCGCCTCGAGTCGGGGCCGCCGCTTCATCCCATGTAACCATGTGCAGGCGGCGATCCTCTACCGCATCGACGCCGACGGGAGTAATCTGCTGTGCCTGTCCGCGAACAGTGTCCGCGACGACCGGCCCGGGGTGCTGCCGACCGGCCAGGTCGTCTACACCCGCTGGGAATACGTTGACAGCGCCATCGGGTCGTACCGCGACCTGTGGGTCATGAACCCTGACGGCACGGGACAGATGGTCCTCTTCGGCGGAACCGTGCGTCCCCCTGAGCTGGTGTTCTCCAAATGCGACGCCCTCCCAATCCCAGGCACAGATGGAAAAGTAGTGACCGTCTTCTCGCCCCCGGTCGGGACGCGTGAGAACGCGGGCAACGTGATGGTCGTCGACACCAAAGCGGGTCCCGACGATCCCGCGGCAGCCCGGCAGATCAGCCCCGAGAGAAACCTGAACTACCACTACTTCTGGCCATCGGGTATCCCGTGGTTCGGAGGCGGGCGCACCGGCTTCCGAGATCCGTACCCACTGGCGGAGAATTGCTTCCTCACAGCCGAGGACAGGAGCCTGCTGATTCTTGACGGAACGGGACGGACCCAGGAGCTCTTCCGCGGCAAGAAGATGGTCCACGACCCCCGGCCAATCCGTCCGCGACCGCGTGAATGCGTCATTCCTCCTCGCATCGACCTGCGGAAAGCCACAGGACAGTTCGTGGTGGCCAACATCTATCAGGGGCGCGACATGGAGATGGCGGGGGTCAAACGGGGCACGGTCAAACGGCTCCTAGTGCTCGAAGACCTGCCAAAACCGATCAGCTACTACTCTCTCCCCGGTCTCATCAGCATGGACGGCACGCACACGCTTCGACGCGTTCTGGGCACGGTCCCGGTGGAAGCCGACGGTTCGGCCTCATTCGAAGCGCCACCACTCCGGGCCCTCTATTTCGTGGCCCTTGACGAGAACGGCCTGGCAGTCAAACGAATGCAGAGCTACACAATGGTGATGCCTGGCGAAACCCAAAGCTGCGTGGGCTGCCACGAGCCCCGCACGAAGTCCCCCGTTTCCGAGCCGAGCGCCGCATTGCTGGCCCTCAAGCGGCCCCCGAGCCGCATCACGCCCACCCCCGGGGTGCCAGATGTGTTCGACTATCCGCGTGACATCCAGCCTATCTGGGACAAACACTGTGTCCGTTGTCACAGCGCCAAGAAGCCCTCGGGCCGCGTCATACTGACAGGCGACTACAATGAGTGGTTCTCGCAGAGCTACTATGCGCTGTTCGCCCACAAGCAGATCAGCGACATGTTCGGACGCTACAACACGGAGTTCAGAGGCCATCGCCCCTATGGATTCGGGACGGGCGCCAGCCCGTTGATGAAGAAAGTCGACGGGAGTCACCATGGGGCAACACTGACCAGACGGGAACGCGACACGGTGCGTCTCTGGGTGGAAGCCAGCGCCTACTTTGCTGGGACGTATGCCGTGTACAATCATGCGAACAACGCCGTCGCCGGAGCGCTGGCAAACAACGCAAGGGTTGCGATAGGAAAGCCTCTGGATGGGATCGTCTACAACCGTTGCCTATGGTGCCACGACTCGGCCGCGTCAATGGGGCGACGGGTCAGGAAGGGAAGAATGAACGCCCCCAAACACTGCTGGAACCTATACAACCTCACGCACCCGGAGAAGTCGATGATCCTCCTCGCACCGCTCGCCAAGGAAGCAGGCGGCTACGGGTGGTGCAAGGACGGATACGGGCAATCCGTCGTCTTCCGCAACACCAGCGACCCCGACTACCAGAAAATCCTCGCGGCCATCAGGGCAGCCAAAACCAGGCAGGAAAAGGCCGGACGCTTCGACATGCCGGGAACCCGCCCCAATCACCACTATGTCCGCTGGATGAAACGCTTCGGCGCGCTGCCCGAGACGTTCGATGCCGACAAGGATCCCATTGATCCCTACCAGACGGACCGGGCTTACTGGCGTTCGCTCTGGCACCGCCCCGCCACCGCGGAGCCCCGCTCTGTGAACGGGAAGTAGAGGGAGGCAGCCCACGCCTGAGGCGAACTGTCGGCTGCCGTCACGCGTCCACTCACCATCCCAGGTGCTTCGCTCACTCAGGTTCACCCGTCAGCGCCAGCGGCGGCGGTATGTGCGAAGACGCTGCCGGTCCTCCTCACTGCTCCTGCAAATAGCGCATATGTGCGATATAGTGGCCACATGAACCCCAAGAGAACATACGTGGCGCTTCCCAAGGTGCGGGAGTTCATTCAGGAACAGCCGCCAGACTGTCAGATGGAATACCAGGCCATCGTTGACAGGCTTGAGAGCGACGGCTTCCTCCTGGAGCCCTACGGCAAAAAGCTGGAACCCGAGCTGTTCGAGATCCGGGTTCGAACGGGGCGGAAGATCCGAGTGTTCTACTGCTATCATGACGACAACATCGTCTTCGGCGTCCACGCGTTCGTCAAGAAGACCCAGCGCACGCCGGCCCGTGAGTTGCGACAGGCACGGCGCGTCATTGGACGGATCAAACGAGGTGAGTACGATGGATAGGAAGAGAGTCGAACGGATGCGGAAAGCTACCGAGGAGCAGGCCCGCCAGATCCGGGCGCTGCCTGGCTACGAGAAGGTGAAACGCGAGTTCGGTCTTGAGTACCAAGTCGCTTCGGAGCTGGCCGCCGCCCGTAAGGAAGCCGGGCTAACCCAGGCTCAGATCGCGGCGATTATGGGTACGACGCAGAGCGTGGTCTCGCGCATCGAACGAGGCGCGAACATCTCCGTCGAGACCATTGGTCGCTATGCCCATGCTTGCGGCAAGCGCCTCGAAGTCCACGTTTCCTGATACAACTACGACGACAGGAGGACTCTCGCGCAACTGACATCTGTCAGTTGCGCGAGGGAGCACAGTGTCTGGGCTCATTCAGTGCCCGTGAGACACCCTCCTGAAATTCCCCGAACCATCTGCGTCCGCTGGACGGCGAGCCTCTGTCAAGACGTCTTGAGATTCCCCACGACACCAACGAGCCGCTACGAGTGAGAAAGCCGGTAGCCCTGTTGTGCCTCTCCCTGCGGAGCAGTATCTTCGTTCCCGGTTCCGGGAAGTTGCTTTGGTGTTCCGTCCTTTACGGGAGATGGTCATGTCCTGTTTTCGCCGTGTGTCCTGGAGAGTCATCGCGGGTGCAATCTGTGTGACCGGCTTCACGCAGGCGATCGAACTGACCGGCCTGCGGACCTCGCAACCCCAGATCCAGGCGAGCCTTCGCGCCCGCAAAGACTGTCTGGCGTGGCACAGCTTCGGCCAAGTCCCCGAGGGTCTGACGTTCGAGCCGGCTCCGGAGAAGGACACGCTTGCGGAGACCGCAGGCAGCCTCGGAGGCCAACGCGCAACCCACATCTTCCATGGCCGGATGAAGGGGGCCGTTCTGGATATCCCCGACACAGGTTTCACACTCTGTTGCTGGCTCAAGGTCAACAAGCTGGAAGAGGTGGATCGCCTGGGCTACAAGCGTAGCGGCGGCGGAATCATGGCCTCCGGAAGCGGCTACTACAGCGGCTGGCGTCTGATGGCTTCCCCCAGCAGCTCGATTCTGACATTCGCTCTCGGTCGCCCCGAAGGAAGCCGGAACCTAAGCAGCTCCGGGTTCTTCACGGCCGGCGAATGGCATCATGTGGCCGTAACTTGGGACCACAAGACGCTGGCGCTGTGGATCGATGGCGAATCCCGAGCGGAAACAGCGACCTCCATGGACTACAACCCCGCGAAGACGCTGCCGTACTTCCGCGTCGGGGAGTGCAGTGAAGGGACCGGCGTACTCGACTTCGAGATCGCTGATCTTGGCTTCTTCAGCACCGCGCTTTCCGGAGAGGAGTTCGAAGGGCTGGCAAATCCCGACGCGCTCCTGGCCCGAAGGCTGACCCAATTCCTGAAGGCGCTGCCAGCTCCCCCCAGGGGAGGTCCGTTCCGTGAAGCGAGAGAAGAACGCTACCGCAAACGCTTTGAGCCCTTGCTTGCCCTGACCGACTGCGAGGACTCCCAGGCCTTCCGAGAGTCCCGTTCCCATGCCCGCCTCCAGATTGCCCGGAGCTTCGTTCGGAGCGGCGCGGAAGACGCAGCCAGGGCCGCGTTCCGACAACTTGCCGCGGACGACTCCGCGATGCTCGTACACCGAGCTCGGGCCATGCTCGCTCTCGGCGACATGCTCCGAGGAAAGAGGGACTACACGGCCGCTCGCCACGAGTATGAAACGATGCGGGACTTCTTCGTGGCCAAACACGAGGCGTTCCGTGTCGAAGCAATGGGGCGATTGCGGGACATTGAGGGATTGGCGGATGGGGAACCGTTCCGGAATGAACGGCAGCGACGCATCGATCGCGTCAATGGAGCTGTGCCCTGGTTCCATGTTTCGCCCGATGGCAACGACGAAAACGACGGGACAGCTGAACTCCCCTTCCGAACCCTCGAACGTGCTCGGGACGCCCTGCGGGAACGGCGCAAGACCACCTCGTTGCCCGCAGGCGGCGTGGCCATCGTCCTGCATGGAGGCGTGTATCCGCGTTTGGAGCAGAGCTTCGCGTTGACAGCCGAGGACTCCGGTACGCCAGAAGCGCCGATCGTGTACCGGGCCGCCGCAGGTGAACAACCCGTGTTACGTGCCGGACAAGCCATCGCGGGCTTCTCGCCCCTGACTGACAGCCCGGCCGCTCAGCGCATCCCCGAGGCCTCCCGCAGCCAGGTTCTACAGACAGACCTCCGCGCCGCCGGCATCTCGGATTTCGGCACGTTGCGGCCGCGCGGCAGGGACTATTTCGGCAAGTTGGCCGGTGTGGATGAACCTGCTCACCTGGAGCTGTTCTTCGATGGCCATCCCATGTCTCTGGCCCGCTGGCCGAACGACACGCCCAAGATGAGCGAACGTTTCGCCAACGTCGAGCTTCGCAACCAGGAAGCGGTCCGGGTGAAAGGGCGAACCCTCGTCAAGAACACCGATCTCTTCTCCTATTCGGATCCACGTCAAAGCGCCTGGGCAGACGAGCCTGACCCATGGCTGTTCGGCTACTGGCAATACGCCTTCTTCTCCTCCTACCGCAGGATTCGCCGCGTCTATCCGGAGAAGATGCAGATCCAGATCGACTGGAATCTGGTCCCCAACTCCAAGCAGGAACCCAACGTCGTTAAAGGCTCCGGTTATCAGGGGATCAATCTGCTGTGCGAACTCGACGCCCCCGGCGAATGGTACCTGGATCGCGATACAGGCCTGCTCTATTTCTGGCCGCCCTCGCCTATCGACCAGGCCAACGTACTCGTCTCCATGCTGGAGAAGCCGGTGCTGATAGTTGCGGGTGTTTCGCATGTGGTCTTCGGCGGTTTGACCCTCGAGGGAGGACGGCAGCACGGCGTCACCGTGAAGGATGGCGAAGACGTGCTACTGGCCGGCTGCGTGATCCGGGACATGGGCTGCACGGGGGTCAATATCACCGGCGGACGTGGGCACGCCCTGGTCGGTTGCGACCTGGCGCACCTGGGGGATGCGGGAGCGAAGGTGAGCGGTGGCGACTTGCCCACGCTGCGCTCCTCCGAGCATGTGGTGGAGAACTGCCACATTCACCATTTCGCGCACTGGAACCGGGGTGCTTACCAACCCGGCCTCGATGTGAAGGGTGTGGGCGTACGCATGTCCCACAACCTGATCAACGACGCACCGCACCAAGCATTTCTCCTCGGGGGCAACGACCACGTGACCGAATACTGCGAGATCCACGATGTGGCTCACGAAGCCGGCGATGCGGGGGCCTGGTACATGTATGGCGGCGGAGGCAAGGCGCTGTCCGAGCGCGGGAATGTCGTGCTTCACAACTACTGGCACCATCTCCCGTACAACGAGACCTTCAAGAAATACCACTGTGTGAGCCACATGGGCGTCTACATCGATAACGTCAATGGCGGCGTGACGGTCTACGGCAACTTGTTCTCCCACTTTGACGGCCCCAGTGGCGCCGTCTTCTTCGGCGGCAGTGACGACATCATCGAGAACAACATCTTCCATCGCTGTTTCACGGGCATCAACCTGAACGACCGCTCCTGGGTCTACGCCAAGGCCTTCAAGAGCATCGACGCGTTCAATGCCAAAATGAAGGTGACGGAACCGCCCTGGAGCGTCCGCTATCCGCGCCTGGCCACGATCAAGCCCGAGACCAAAGACCTGACCCTCATCGTCCGCGGAAACGTCGTGGCCCGAAACATCGGACTGGACTGCGGGAAGTTCATCTATGGCCATCCGACCACCATGCGCTATGCCCGCATCGAACGGAACTGGCGAAAAGGCGATCCCGGGTTCCGGGACGCTGACGACGGCAACTTCGAGCTGAAGCCCAAAGCGCCGGTTCTTGCAGCCTGCTTGTTCGAACCGCTCCCGGTCGACAAGATGGGCCTGTACAACGACGCGTTGCGCGCCTCCTGGCCCGTTCACCATCCCAGCGGCAACCACGAGACACTGTACGTCGACACGTCCAAGATCAGCAGAGGAGACCGCAGACCGGCCGCCAAGATGCCGGTCTGCAGCGCATCACCGCGCACAGTGGACATCACCATCGACGGCATGCTCGACGCCAGTGAATGGGACAGCCTCGATCCAGCCAAGGGGTATGCCCTCATCAAGAGCCCGGAGAATCTGCCAACCAAGGCGCGCCCAAGCATGATGTGGTTGCGGCGCGACGACGAATGCCTCTACATCGCACTGCGCCATGAACTTGAGCCTGACCAGTTGGCGAAACCCAAAGGCGACAACGAATCATGGTGGGGTGGCGCGGACATCGCCGAAGTCATATTCGAGGGTAAAGGTGGCGCATGGTGGCCTGCAGACAAGGGCCACGGCCCCATCTTCTACCTCATCGGTGACTGTGCGGGCAAGTTTGAGAGCTATACGGTCGCCGGTTTGCCCAAGGCACGTGCAGCCGGCCTGTCCGGCGCCGTTCAGTATGCAGCGGCCTCGGAGCCGGGGTTCTGGACTGCCGAGTGGCGCATCCCACTCGCTGCTCTCTGCCTTGACCCGGAAGCAGCCGTCGGCTGCTGTTTCAACATCGGCGTACACAAACCGCGTACCACGGGCGAGAACATATCTCCCAACGACAAGTGGGCCGTCTGGGCTGGCGCGGAGGGGGCTAACTGGAAGGTGTGGAACGCCGGTTGGCTCAAGCTCAAAGAGTAGCAGATAACCCAGCCCGGCACAGCGCTCTCTGTCAGAGCCGCGCACAACGTAAGCGGTCTTCCTGCGACGTATAAACACCGTTGGAGGCGCCGCATCTCCGTATGCGGCCAGGCCGGTTGCGTCCCGTGACCGCGTCAGGACGTGGAACGCGACCGCACGCGGGAGAACCGGCTCCTCCATGGGTTTGCGGGCAGTTACACCCTATCGTGTGTGAACGGTATAGGAGAATCCACGTCGATGAAGAGAATGACGATTGTGATGGCGCTGTTTGCCGGCCTGGTCTCCGGCGCTGCGGAGTCACGCCCCGGATGGGCAAGCGAATCTGCTGAGCCACAGCGGTCCAGGTGGCAGGAGTGGCGCAACTCACTGGCTTCCCGCGGTAAGGCGGTGTCCCTGCCTCTCGCCGCACGCGGAAAAACCGACTACGTCATCGTGACACCCCGCGACGCCAGTGCCGGGGATCGTCGAGCCGCGGACGAGCTTCAGGTCTGGCTGACCGAGATAACTGGGGTCAATTTCCCTGTCGTACCCGACAGCGAGCCGGCCACTCCGCGAGAACTGAGTGTCGGGAAAACCACCAGGGCCAGCGAACTGGGCAAGGCCGCCATGGAAACGGCCGGGCTGCCTGGACTGAACCGGGTTCCTCGAGAAGGCTACGCGATCACGGTTGAGGGCGAAAGGGTCTTTCTGCTGGGCGGGGAACAACTGGGGCCGTTGGCCGCAGTTCTGGCATTCCTCGAAGAGGATCTGGGCGTTCGCTGGTACGAGCCGGCGACCCGACAGGGAAGTTGGGCCCAGTTGACCAGGGACCTCGGCGCCAAGCCTTGGGCACGGGGCGCATTCCGGGCACCGCGCCGGGACGTTTTGCAGGCGGCAATCGTACCTCGCACGGCAGCACCGGCATTCCCAATCCGTCACCTGTCCTGGCAGCGCTCCTACAATCCCTGGGCTCTGCGGAATCGGGTCAATGGCGGCTACGTCAGCCAATACGGCCAGCACGGATACGCTTCCGGCAGTTTCTTCGTCCACACCTTCCACCGACTGGTGCCACCGAAGGTCTACGCCACCGACCACCCCGAGTACTACCCGTTGATCGGCGGGCAGCGGAAATGGAAGAACGCGCAGCTCTGCCTGTCCAACCCGGCTGTCGCGACAGCAGCGGGGAAGACGGCTGCCAAGCTGCTCCGTGGCGTCCCGGAATCACAGCGTTCGACCAAACACCTGCTCAGCGTCTCTGCGGAGGACTGGCTGGGCGATTGCGAGTGCAACGAATGTCGGGCAATCGAGAAGGCAACCGGCGGCTACAGCGGACTGCTGATCACCTTCGTCAATCGCGTTGCAGAGCACTTGGCCCCGGACTACCCCTGGGTGACGATCACGACCCTCGCCTACCGGCAGTCAAAGCAACCACCGACCGCAGCGATCAGAGCCCACCCCAACGTCGCCGTTCGCTTCTGCACAGACTTTGGGGCCAGCTTCACCTGGCCGTACCATTCTCTGTACGACGACCACATCGGCGACCTCGCCGAGCAACGCCAGTGGTTCACGCGTTGGCAGGAGGTCTGTCCGCGCATGCATCTGTGGATCTCCCCGCACCAATATCGCAACTACCTCGCCCCGATGCCCAATCTCCGTGCCGTGGCCGCAAACCTCCGCTTCTTCCGGGAACACAACGCCGAGTCAACCTACGTCCAGCAGTCTCTCGGACACGACCGTGGGCGAGATGCCATGCGCTACTGGGTGTTCGCCAAACTGATGTGGGATCCCAATCGGAACGTGGAGAATCTGTGCCGTGACTTCATCTGGGGATACTACGGAGCAGCCGCCCCGGCTGTCCTGGACTACGAGGAACTCCTCCGGGAGTACTGCGTCAGGTATGCGGATTTCTCCCGCGAACGCAACTGGATCTACGCGATTCATGACGAGGATATGTACCGCCACGGCTTCACAGAGAAGGCCCGAGCAATCCTCGAACGCGCTGAATCTGCAGCCAAGAGCGGAGCGATCCGATCCCGGATTGGGCTGCTCAAGGCAGGAGTCCTCTACGTCGAGAGCGTTCAGCTCTACATGCAAATGCGCGATGGGCAGGCAGCGCCAGACACGACTCACTACGCCGCCGTCACCAATGAACTCGGGGCGCTCTGCACGCAACTGGGCGTTGAGAAAGTGGGCTTCTTTGACGGCACCCGCACGGTCGGCAGCACCACCGAGTGGATCGCCGAGATGCGCAAGGTGCACGAACGACGCTGTGACCAGCGAAACCTGTCAGCAGAGCACTGGGGCACCTGGGCCTTCCGCTGGGATCCCGAAAACGAAGGCGTCGCCAAACGGTGGTTCGCCCCGGACACCACAGCCGGGAATGAATGGACCCCCGTCGATGTACCCGCGTTTCTGGCCCGGACTCCGGCAGGGAACGCCATCGGCTTTGGCTGGTACCGCACGACCTTCAGTCTCCCGCCCGAACAGGCTGGCAAGCCCGTGGAACTGGAATTTGGCGGCGTCGACGAGCAGGCGTGGGTGTATGTGAATGGGGAGCAGGTCGGGGAGCACACACTCGAGTCTGAGTTCATGGTGGGAGAGGACGTCACAGTCGCCGACCTGTGGAATCGTCCGTTCCAGGTCACCGTCGGGGGGCCATTACTCAAGACCGGAGAGAACGCCCTTACCGTGCGAATCCACAACTCAGCGATGAACGCTGGCATCCATCAGCCGGTTCAGGTCTATCTGCTGGATGAGCCCCTCAGGGACTTCTGCGATGGCGCGATTCTCAATGAGGACTTCGCAGATGTGAAGACTGGTGGCATCCCCGCTGCGTGGGAACGTCACATACAGCAACGCGGAAGTCAGGTCTTTGGCCTCGCGGAGGTCAGCCGCCACTTCGTGAGGAGGGCAACCCTCCTTCTGCGCGACCAGCGATCCCATGTCGCGGTCTGGTCAAGGTCAGATGACGTCCTGCCGGAGAGTGGGAAGTGGGTGGTTCAGTTCGACGTCCGGATGACCGGCGGACTGGTCTTCAAGGCATCCGACACCGGCCCTTACAAGGCAGGCAATGCGGGTGCCCTCTTCGGCCTCAAGCGCGGCACCAGGAAGAGTCCCGACTACCTGCCTCTGGTGCAACTCGACAACGCGGAGGAGGCCGGCAAGCCGGTCACGCTGTCCGGTCTGGGGCACGTGCTGGCAACCGATCTTGCCCCTGACCGGTGGCATCGCATCGCCATCCACCGCGACGGCACAAGCTGGCATTTCTACCTGGACAACGAGCTGAAAGCCACGGTTCTCGATCGAGACACCAACCTGCGAGGGTACGCCTTCGGCTCGTTCCGGGACTGGCCGCATGTCGCCCAGGATGTCCACATCGCTGACCTCAAGATCGGGAACGCCGTCAATCCCGATTGAGCCGGGCGACACAGCATCATCGAACGTGGACATACCGAAACGAGAAAGGCGCCAGCTTCAGGGCAACGTGGTTCCCGGACAGGTGGACCGGCTGCCCGGCCAATGGATCTCGCGCTTCACGCGGCGACGTCACGAAACCAAGGCCCGGCAGATCCAGACGGACCCGCGCTGTTCGTTCCTCGACGGACAGATTGGCAACAACCATGAGCAGACCGTTTCGGGAATGCTGGTAAGCACTGACTTTGGTCGTCTCATTTTCCGGGGTAAGCAAAGCGCTGTTGGCCCAGTACGGCTGCCAAATGGCGTCCTTCATGCCGAAGCTGTCGTACAGACCCCAGATCGCCGAAATTTGCGGCAGATGCGCCGCGTTGGGCCGCACAAGCACATGGTGAAGCAGCGTCACAGCCAGCACCTGGGGCGTCGTGTAGGGACGCTCGTAGCACAGAAACTCGGATGGTACGCCCCACTGACGCCCCATGAACTCCGTGCGAAACGCATCCAACGGCAAGGCATCCAGCGCGTAGTCTCGCTTCTCCACCGCTCCCCCTTTGTCCCACGACAGTGAGCCGAGCTGTTCGCCACCCCAACTCGACGTTCCCCATCCCAGTGTCGGGATGACCATGACTGTCGAATTGTGGATATTGATCTGAGCATCAGGCTTGCGGGACTTGCAGAGCGCGTAGAGGCGCTTCATGTAGTCGCGCGTTCCGAAAATATTGCAGGTCGTCCCAATAGTCCCATCGCGACGCCGGTAGCCACAGCCGTGGTGTTCGTTCCTGCAATCGAGAGGCCACTCGGAACCGTCCAGGTAGAAGCCATCGATGTCATACTCCTCTATCAGCTTGGCCTGACGGGCAAGCCAGAGATTACGGTAGCGGCTCTGCCAGCAACACGCGGGTGCCAGGTGCCCTCCGTCGTAGCGATAGGGCCATTTGAGAGGCTCAATCAGGAAGTACTTGTGGTACAGCTCCCACTCCGGCGCCTGATCGGCGGTCAGAGGTGACGCGTAAAGCAGGAGCTGGATGCCCTTGGCGTGGCAAGCCCGGACCAGGTCCCGCAGGTCCTGTTCCTGCCCAGGCCTGGGCATTGGATAGCCCATCCATGACCACTGTGAATGGAAGCACAATGTCTTGACGCCGGCCTCCGCCAACTGATCAAGAACGGTGTAGCCTTTGGTGTCCCCCCGCAAACGAAGCGCCTTCCCGTGTCTGCCGGGAATGGGCTCCAGCGGTCCCCTGATCTGCCCCTTGGCCCCGGCTTCGGGCTCGGTGACGCTCTGGAATCCGGGGGCTGTCCGGTCCAGGTGGTCGAGCAGCAACGTGTCCGCATCCGGGCGATAGGGCTGCGCGCTCAAATCCGGCGGACGGGGCACAGCCGATGTCCGGATTTCATCGACCCACAGAGGAGGAGCACCTTTGCCGACCCACAGGGACGCTTCAGATAGATCCACGGGCATGAGCCCCACGTACGGCTTCCGCACTTTGAGCTCACCATCCAGATAAATGCGCAGCTCGTCCCCCCAACTGAAGGCTACATGGTGGGGATCGCCCGCTCGCCACGCAACGGGCAGGCTGAGCGTCGTCAGCACCTTGCCGGCGACACGGACCCAAATGCGAAGCTCCTGGGCCGGTCCGCACCAGAACAGCCCCGCATTGGTGTCTTTGGCGACATCCAGCCAGAACAGCGTGACATTGGGGGCTTGGTCCGGAGTCATCGTTCCGGCCAGTTTGGGATCCGAGTCCACGGCAGGCGCAATCCACATCTCGGCTGTTCCCTGATCGCCTTTGATGCTCGTCGCTGCGGGGTAGGCGATATCCGCGGGTGCCGGCACCGCAGGCCGGTTCTGGATGCCGAAAGCCCCCGCATGGCTGATGCGATAATCCCACACGGTTTTCTGCGGCTTCTTGACGGGTGTGGCCTGGAAACCGAACGTGTACGTTAGTGGTTCCGTGATGGGTTCGCCGTCGACCAGATGCAGACGCATGACGACACGCCCATCTTCGCGGTCAATGGTGAGCGCATCGTCACGATCTTCAGGCAACCAGTTCTCAGCCGATTCACAGAACCAGGCAAAGCCCCTGTCGTTGTCCCCGAGCCATACGAATGGTTTGAACGCGTGGCAGAATCCCTCAGTCGGCAGACGCCCGGAATTGGCCACAGACCGCCACTTGCCGGGGAAGTGGTAGAGATATTCGGCATGCTCGGGCTTGAGCGGGATCTCAATCGTCAAGCTGTCCACCTGTTGCGGCCCAGCTGGGAGCAACTCCAGATCAACCTTAATCATCCCGTCGAACTCGACCACAGCGGTTCCGGAGAGCTTCAGACCAGGGCACTGGGCCCGGGTAGTCAACTCTACCTTGCCCGGCCCGGCAGACGTGATCGTCGGTTCGGAGCCCTGCCACTCCAGGCGTTGGGCCCCGGCTCGCGCCTGAAGCACAATAGGGCCGGCCAGTACAGAAGCATCGGCTGTCGTCACCGCAGTGGGTAACAGGCAGTTCCCGAAGCGGTATGACCGGTTCCAGGAAAAAACGGTGGTGTGCTCCGTGCGGAGCGGCTGGTAGGGAGGCGGGATGGTCTCCTGGCGACCAGTCGAGTCCTCGAACCACCAGGGGGCCAACAGGTTGCCCAGCGACCGCGTCGTCGTGAAGATATTGGCGCCATCCGCTCCCATGATCCGGACAGTGGCGGTAACGTCTCCTGGCGGGATGTCCTCGCCTGCGAAGATCGCAGTCACGGGCTTGCCTGGTGTGAGTCGAGGCAGGACGTGCGTCTTCGCTTCGTCCCCTCCCGGGCTCCCGATAGTCACGCTGGCGGAACAGCGTTCCGGGTGAGCGATGCGTGGACCTGCGGTCAGCTCGACCTCAACCTGTTTCGTGTCCGGGAGGGCATTGATGCCCAATGTCACCATAGGAGGCAGCCGGGTACCAAAGGCCAGGCTCCAGAGAACACGGCGTTCGTCCCGAACAATGATCTCCCCGTCGTAAGCAACTGTCCCCTCCTGCAGGGATGGTTCGGGCAGCTGAACGGGGATCGTGCTCACGCCCAGAGCAGTGCGTTGAAGGGCGATGCACGGGGCACCCTCCTTCCCGCGAGGCCAAATGCGCAGCTCAAGCTCAACAGGCACGGTACCGGGTCGGTTCAGGACCAGCGCCCCCTGACCGGCGACCAAGGCGTCGAACCCGCTGACCGACACGCCGGGGTCGGTCTTGGAGAGGGTGATCCGCCCGAAGTTCCGCGCATCCCGAAACCCGTTCTCGACGTCGGCCCACGTACCGGTCAGCTTGCCATGCGAGCCATAGTTGAGCCCCAGATTGAGCCCCATGACCGTGCCATTTGCAGGCGGTTCCATCGGGAGATCCACCCACGGAACGGCCAGCTCAAATGCCCATTGATCATCGCCGACAGCCGCCGACACCCTGGCCCCCGCGGCGTTCCAGGTGGAAGACCTGTCCTGGGCATCATACACTGTGCCCAGGCTGTTGACGACAAACTGGAAACAGCGGCTGCGAGTAAGGCCCGGATCAATGAGAAACTCCACGGAATCGTCGGTGTAGACGGCACTGTCGCGCGTCCGATGTTTGGCTGAGAGGCGAATGCCCGCGGTCCGCGGCACCACCACCGCGAGATAGAGGGCCGTTTCGTCAAACATCAGCCTGAATGTCGGCTGGATCGACAGGAGATCCTGGGTCCCAAACGTTCTGAACCCACCACCTGCTGCGGCCTGATCCCACTCACCCCGAGCCACCACCCCATCAACAGTCGGAGCCGTTGCGCACCGCCCAATGGTGATTGTCGGGCGGGGAAGCGGGGCAGCGCCCGCCGACAGGGCCACGGCGGCAAGGCACATCCAGCGGATGCATCGAGACGATCCAGATACTGAACGCGGTGACATGGTCGCTGACTCCCGTGCAGATCTCGGCCGGAGTGAAGCAGGCGGCTGAATAGCTACCCGGGCAACGTACTGCCGGATTGTGCCTTCAGCCTGTCGGTCGTGCTTGGTGGAGCCGTACGGCGACAGATGGGAGAGAACGGCATCATTCTTCAGGTCGCACGGCTGATTCCCCAACTCCCCTCGTCTCTTTCCCGAAAACCCCAAAGCCTTCCAGCAAGACCAACACTCCCCCTGACAAGATGACCGCCGCAATGAGAACGCCCCATGCAATGTCCCAACGTCCACGGGAATTGATGAAGTGACTCAACGGGCCGCTGAAGCGAAACGACCCCCTGCGCGGCAGGAGCACGACGGTCAGCACAAAGGCAGAAAGATCAGTCATCAACAGGCCCAACGCCACGAGTGTCTTGCTTTTCATCATCTCTCCTTTCATGAACACGTCCACCAAGTCACGGCGGGAAACACATCCAGCCGCCTCATCGTTCCACTATGTTGGCGATATCTCCCCAACCACAGAGCCGATCGGGCGCCATCAGATGTCCGAAGTTCTGTGTCTCGCGGACGCCCTCGAGAGCGGTTTTCAGGGCCTGCACCGATGAGAGAATCGCGAGCGTGGGCAGACTGACTCTGGCAACCCCCTCGCGCCGAAGGTCATCCACGGAGAATTCCTGCATGTTGTAGGGCTGCCCCGCGGCAATGCTGACCGGTCCGTCGATGCCCCGAACGGCCTCTCGGACCTCTTCCAGCGTAGCAATATAGGTGACAAACACCATGTCAGCTCCTGCCTGCAGATAGGCGTTTCCGCGCGTGATCGCCTCGTCAAGCCCCGTGGGGCGATCGCTGCCCGCCAGCAGAGCGTCGGTGCGCCCATTGATCACCAGTCCGGGACTCCCGGCGGAGCGAGCCGCCTCCCGTGCTGCGTGGAGCTTCTCCACCATCACGGCTTGCTCAATGATTGCCACGCCGTCAGCGTTGCCAATAGCCTGATCCTCAATGTTGATCCCCGCCACTCCCGCGTCGATGAACGCGGCGACGGTCCCACCGATCTCCTCCGGTCCTCCATATCCGTCCTCACCATCGGCCATCACGGGCACGTCAACGGCAGCAACAATGCTCCGCGTGACCTGAAGATTGAGCTCAACTCTCA
This sequence comes from Lentisphaerota bacterium, assembly GCA_018676675.1. Lineage (GTDB taxonomy): Bacteria > Verrucomicrobiota > Lentisphaeria > Oligosphaerales > JABHEG01 > JABHEG01. Next base: position 45,167 of record JABHEG010000272.1, on the reverse strand, counting down.
GTTGCGCCTCACGCTCCAGGCAGTTTGCCACGGCAATGCTGCACCCCGAGCACTGAACGGCCTCGAATCCGCAGCGTTGTATGATCCGAGCGCTGATCGGGTCATACGCATCGGGCATCAGCAACAGGTCGCCACTCTCCAACAGTTCCCGAATTCTCTGGCTTTGGTTCATTCTTCCGTGCCTAACGCTGCCGGTGTGCAGCACTGCTCTGCGGGGGGTTGTTCCCGAACGGCATAGTCAGCGCCAGAAGCGCTTCACGCGGAGAGCGCCCAGTTTGAACCGCGTGCTGACCACGGAATGGCGGCGCTTGTCGTCCCAGTACTTGGTGTAAGTGGTGGCCACGATGGTACCGTCGGGCAGCAGTTCCATGCCAGGGTAACCGGTGTCGGTGTAGGACCAACCGTACCCGTCGCGCGGGCTGCCGTAGTGATGCAGAAGCTTGATCCTGAACTGCCCGGGGCGAGCCAGCCGGATGTCCTCGTAGGTGCCGACCCAGGCGACAAACTGCCCGTAAGTAGAGCTGTGCAACGCCCGGTCCCGAAAGGCAATGACCCAACGTCCGTCGGGGGCCTGGATGCCTTCGTGCCGGTCCCCCGTCAGGCCCCACGATGTGTCCTCGGGCTCCGTCCACGTCTCACCTTCGTCCCGGCTGAAGCACATCATACTGTTAGCCGTATGGCGATTCTCCCGCATCAGGCAACACAACTCCTGTCCATCCGGCGAACGCAGCACAAACGGCTCGCAGAGGTTCTTGGCGGGATACTGAGCGATGACGCGCGGCTCGGACCAGGTGATTCCACCGTCTTCGGTCACGGACATGACCACGCCCTGATCCCGTCCTTCTACACGTCTCTGCCCAAAGGCGGCCGTGCGTCCATCGTTGAGCCGAATCATCCCGGTGAACGGCATGCCGCAGTGAAAAACCAGCGGCGGAATCTCGACCCAAGTCCGCCCGTCATCCTCGCTCATCAGGCGTCCCATCCGCCCTCCCCCGCTGATCACCCACAGTCGGGCTTTCCCTTCCCCATCGACGATACGGTACAGGCTGGGGCAGTTCCGATGCTTACTGAATCCCTCCGGCAACGTGTCATCGAGACGCGTCCAGGTCCGTCCTCCGTCATCGCTGCGCGCCATGGGACCGCACGGCCCGCCGTGCTCGAGGCACCAGACAGCAAACATGGTCTTACCGTCCGGCAGCAGGAGGGTCGTCGCGTGGCCCTGGTAGATCTCCTCACTCCCCGGCGCGATCACAACATGCTGCTTGGTCTTGCCCGAAATATCGATCACTGGGAGCCCATCCTGAACAACCGAGACATATGCTTTGGGGGCTCTGCCCTCCGGCGTACGCCGTGCAAGCGCCGTGAGTTCACCAGGGCTCAAAACGACGTCATACATCCTGACGTCGCTCATGAGTCCTTCAAACGGCCGGCTGTGCGCCCCGTTGTTGCCGATGAAGCCTTTCCCGGCCCGTAGGGCCACCGGCTTCTTCGGCGGCTTACCAGCGGCGTAGGGAGTCTTGCCCCCGTTGACGTAAAAGACCGGTGCATTGGTCACGTCGCTGCCGTCGTAGGTGACGGCGATGTGCGACCATTCGTCCGGGGCAAACGGGCGCCCCGAGCTGGTCCAGGCGCCCCCGCCGGCATTGAACGTCAGGTTCAGCCCCCCGGACTGCTCGTGGGTCACGTGAAGAAACGCGCCGCCCCACTCGATCACACGCGGATAGGGCTTATCCCCCTTCCCCATGCCGGTCACACTGACCCAGGCGGCGAGCGTTACGATGGTGATCGGCGGAACCTCGAAGGTGGCCAATCCCTCTTTGCCTCCGGGGAAGACCGCCGCATTTTTGTGCATCCCCGCTCCCGTCTGCACCCCACCCTCCAGGGTCGCGGTCCGTTCATGGCCGGACGTGTCCGCCAACACTGTTGCCCCCGCCGGATCCGACATGGTCCAGTGAGCAACCGGTTGCACGTTCGGCATGGTCGCGCACCCTGTTAGCAAGATGCCTCCGGCAATTCCCCCCACGAGCCCGAGCAATCCACGTTCCATGTGGCAGTCCTTTCAGAATCGGTTGTTGTGAACACCAGCCTCGCGTGTCGCGTGTAACATAGCCCCTCCTGAACGGGTGCGGGATTCTCTGTCTGTAACTGCGCGCCACCTGAGCACAAATCTGGCCGTCCGAGCCGCGCACAACGTAAGCGGTCTTGCTGCACCGGAACCCCCTCCCGATGGCTTGTCCCGCCATAGCGCCCACCGGGGGCGACGGCGGATCAGGGCTCTGACAAAACCGAGCCACCTCACACAGATCTCAGTTCGACGCCCCGAACTCGTAAGCCCCGATGTCAGGACGTCCATCGCGAGGGCGCCCCCGCGCATCGGCCGGGACAAGCTTCCGGCTGAGGCGGTTGAGCAGTGGCGATCCGCGTTCAGGACGGCCGGTCTGAGTCAAGCCAGCGGCGCCGGTGGACAAGTCCTTCCCTGGGCGCACAGCCTGGATCCCTTCGGGAGTGACAATGTGATTGTGCTCAAAGCCCAGAAGATCGACGCGCCCGTCCTGTGTGTGTTTCTTCATGTTGCCAAAGCAGCATCCAACAACACTGACGTTGGTCATCTGAAGAGGCACTTTCTGGTTCCCTGCTTTGTCGTCATAGAAGTTAAAGGACTGGCCAAGAAAGGAACAATGCCACATGAGAAAGTGGTCCACCGACCTCATCCAGAGGGAGCGCCCGGAGCCACCCGATGCCCCTCGGTGTGGAGGACGAATAGGGGGACGCAACTCGATCAGGCAATTGACGAAGGCTACACCCCTGGCCACCGGGGCGTCCGCCTTCCCGGTCCTGGACATGATGCCCTGATAGTGCGCATCGGTCACGCGGACGTTGTACGCGATGGTGTTGTTGGGCTGATCGGCAAACCAGGTCTGCCAGGTGTCGGAATGCGCGTAGGTCATGCCGGGATCGACATCCCTGGCCACGCAGTTCACCAGCAGCGGGCAGTGGCGGGAGACATCGTCACTAATACGCTCGATCCTCAGCCCTCTTGCCAGGCGGTCTCCCCCTACCGCGGATGTCAGCTCCGTGAGATAAGAATCGGTCGTCCACGTCGTGAAGCCGCCGTGATGGATGGGGTGCGATCCCCGGAGATTTCGGCCGGCCCCGTAGAGGCCGCAGTCGTGCACCCACACGTTCATGTCCGGGTACTTCGGCGTCCCGCGAAGCACGTGTACGTTCTCCCCGGAGCTCCGCAGAGTGAGGCCCTCCAGCTTGAACAAGTGCGTCTGCAGTACCCCGGCTTTCCGGTCGATGACCGTGTCAGCCCGTGTTCCATCCGTGTCATGCGTGATGGTCACCCACTCATCCACCGTCCGGATCTCGCGCCAGATGCCGCCGTTCGACATCGCATGGTTCCCGGGACGCAGGCGGACGATCCCCCCGTCGGCCCGATCGCCATGCCCCTGCGCCTTCATCCACATTCGGATGCCATCCATGGCGCGACCAATGGTACGGAAAGGGCGCCGGGGATTGCCGGGCTCGCCCTTCGCATCGTCTCCGCGTTCAGAATCAACCCAGGCTTCCGTTCTGGGGAGCGTCCCGCGTGGATTCACCACCAATGGCAAGGGCTCCAGTGATCTCCTGCCACCATCGTTGCCATGCACGATTGCCTGAATCCGGACTGGGCCGTCCTCGGCAAAGTCGCTTGCCGCAATGGGGGTCCAGTACTCGTGAACGCCCGTTCGGTCATTCATGCGCATCGAGGTGACCTTGCGCCTTTCACCATTGACGCTAAACGTGATGTGTGAGATCCCGTCCTTGGAAAAAGCGATCACGCCACAGTTGAAGGTCTTACCCCGGTCGATGCGCTGATGCGGCACCACATCCCAACGGGCGATTGGGGTCAACGGGGCGGCAGGCAGGACAAAACCCAGTACAAGCAGACCTGTCCGGGCGCTCCGAAGCAAGGCACCGGTCAAAGGTCTGTCTTCCCGGAGACGCAAAGCCATCACATCACCTCATTCTTCAAGGTGGCACCGGGCATTTTTGCCCGGTGATTCTCCAGGAAGCAGGGATGCCTCCAGCCACTCAGGGAGCCTATGCGTTGCGGTCCCAAGCTCCCGGTCACCAGCACCAGAAAAAGTAAGGGGTGTACTTGGACTTGACGAACTCCTGCGGGAACAGCATGTCCTCGTTCTGCCCCGGGACCTCAAAGCGGATGGGGGCCTTGTGGATGCCCCCTGCCCCGGCATCGTTGTAGACGCGAATGGCGATGGTGTTCTCGCTCCCGGGTTCGAGCAGCCCTGCCGGCAAGTCCCACAGCCGCCCTGCCCTTCCCCCTTGCTGTGCGTTGTAGATACCCACAGGCTCGGGGGCTTTCTTCCCGTTGATCCACAGATCGGTGCGGTTGGCCGTGCGGTTGAACGTCCAAATGTCGCGCACGCCGCCCACCTCTAGGTAGACCTGTTTCCCGGCCAGACTGGCTGGCAGTGCGGCCTTGCGGATGTACCAGGCAAAGCCGTCGTACGCGGAGTCCGGTGCGGACGCAATGTTCGGATTGTGTTCGGTCACGCCCTGTTCTTCCCAAATTGTGCCAATGCGGATACGGCGTGGCTCGCGGTCACCGAAACGCCCCTCCGGGTATCCCGCTTCTTCCCCTTTACCATCCGGATCGGTCACGAACAGCCATTCTCCGTACGTAATATCGAGGGCAGGACGAGTCAGACGCAACCGGGTGGTGTTCGCGGTGTTCGCATTGGCAAACACCTGCGACCAGATACGCCACGCCTTGCGTGCACACTCCCCATGCTCAAACGTCGACGGGTCGACTGAGCACAGCACGTAACGAATCCCTCCCTGACGAATCTCAGTCATCGTTCCCCGGCGGCTCTGCCAGATGATTGCGGATTCCGCATCGGTCGCACGGGCATCGAGTCGGTAGGCGCGGAGCTCTGGGAACTCAAAGAAGTAGGCGTCGTTGTCTACCAATCCGCGGAACATGGCCCCGCCATCTTTACCCAGCCGGTCTGGAGCCGGCCGGAGCGATTTGAGGGGCATAAACTGGTACCAGGACATGTTCCAGTAATGGGGATGGTCACGCTGCTGAACATGTACTGACGAGGCAGTCACCCCGGGTGGAAGCCATTCGGAGAACGGAAGCACAATGACCGTCCTGCCAACCATGGGCAAAGCCGTGTCCGGTGCGACCCCGTCTCCAACCACGACGACGGAACGATCCGCTTCCTGGCCGGCTCCGGCGGCAATCCCCAGTCGGTCGAGGAATGCCTTGCCACGTTCGCCTCCAACGTAAGCGCTGATCGGGCGTCGCGGCTCCGGTCGTGTCGTGAGCAACCAACGAACGATGTTGTCGACCAGAAGTGTAGCCGCGGGGTCCACACTGTAGCGATCGGTGACGTCAACCTGGCAGAAAACTGCCCGCCCCTTGCCGGAACGCATCTCGACCAGTGCCGTTTCCTCGAGGTCATAGCCACACACGAGGATCGAGCGGAAATCGCCGTAGCACGGTTTGGCGAACACGAAGGAAGCGACCAGCCCCTCGTTGGTCAGATGTGGCGTCTCCAACGCTGCGGACTGCGCATGGCGGTAGAACTGGGACGGTCTTCTCTCTGCGGGAACAATCCGTGCCGCGTCGCGGAAGTAAGCCAGGTCTCCATCCTCAAGTCCTGCCACAGCGGGGTGCCGGGAATCGCCGATGAACACCGATTCGAGCCGGCGTTCTTGCAGACGCCAGCCAAGCAAACTCTCACCCGTCTGTTCAAGAACAAGGACCTGGCCTCCGCCCTCGATGAATGCGGACAATACGCCGCCAGCCCCCTTCCCAGACAACGCACCACGCTCAATCACCAGGAGGTCCAGACCTGAAGGGACGGCGTCTCCCAGGGATACAGGCCTGCATGGAAGGCGCATCTTCTGCATCAGACTGTCCTCCGCAGCCAGGCCAACAACTCCCACGTGTTTCCCCCAGCCGGGGGCTCGCCAAGGACGTGAAGCCGTATCCTCCGAAGACGTTCGGGGGAAGACAGTGATGGGAAAACTGTCGTGCCGTTCCCTCCCTGCAGGATCCCTGTAGGCGAGACGCAAGGTCCCTTGGCTCTTTCCCCGGACCGCCGGTACCGGGAACGTGAACGACTCATGGACGATTGCCCCTTGTGGCACGTGGACAGCCAGCGTCCGGGGCGTGGCTGCGCCTTCCAGTTCGAACGCCACCGTGAACGTGATGTCGGCGTCCCCCTCCGTGTCGTTCACGGCAACGATCTGCTTCGAAATGTCTTCCCCTGCCGTGTAGTTGTGGGCCTGAGAGAAGACGTCTGCCGGAGGCCCCGCGATGCACGCAAAGAACGGCTGCATCTCGTTCTCGTAGATGGGTGTAAGAGGCGAAGGCGTGCGTTCCACTCTCCCCCGTCCATAGCGTTCCGGCCACGGCCAATGCGCCTGGGCGCGCAAGCTGTAGTACCATGCATTCATACGCATCCAACTGTCTTCCATGACCTCCTTGAACGGAAGCATGAAATACGTGTAGGAAAGAGCCCGATTGTCCTCTATATCCTGAGCCTTCTCGGTGTTGCTGGGCTGCAGGAAGGCGTCTCCTGTGATCCACGGTGTGAACCCGTCTATACCGCAAATACGGAGGCCGCGGATGGTTGCCCGAGCCTTCACCGCGTCCCACTCGCGCCAGTTGTCAAACGCCGCTGTCCCCAGATATCTGGATGCGCACTCGTAGGTCAGCATACGCTTAACCTGACGCCCTCCTTCCACCTCGAACGTGTGTTCGGGATGCGTCGCGTCTTTGGAATAGAGGGCGTGCACTCCGCACTCGTAGACGAACTGCGGCAACTGCGGGTCCGGACGGGCGGCCCATGGGGCGAAATACATCATGTGATCCAGCAGGTTCAGGTCATAGCACGGGTAGTGATGGATGGCACGGTACGAGCCCTCAAAGTTGCCCGTGCCTTGTGGGATGTAGGGCCGGGTTGGATCTACAGCCGCAAACAACTGCTGACGACGTTTGAAGAAAGCCAGTTCCTTGGTGCTCCGGACGCTCTCCGGATAGTAGCTGTCACTTGTACAGAACGGGTTGTGAATGAACCCGTTCGAGTCAAGCTGACCGAACGAATCAGTGACGTAGCCGATGACACATGGATGGCTTCGGTAGCGACGCACTTCGGCCAGGGTGCGGGGGTCCGGCCAGGAGCGGTCGGTGGCAGCCAAAGTGACGAATCCCGCCTCATCCAACGTCTCGAACAGAGGAGCGTTGTAGCCACTGTGACTGGCATGCATGAAGATGCTGTTGTGGCCGAGACGTTTGAGTTCCCGCAGGCGGCCGGGTTCCATCACAGAGGAGCAGTTGGCAGCGTGCACCACCCGCAGACGCAGGGTCTTGCCGTTCAGCATGAAGCGGGCATTCCTGACCTCGAACGTCCGGAAACCGAAGCGCTTGACGCGTTCATCAATGACCGTGTCCGCCTTCCGAATCCGGATTCTGAGTTCAAACAGATTGGGATGTTCAGGGGACCAAGGCTGGAAGTCCGGACAGTTCCCGGTGAGCGTCGTCGTTGATCCAGCGACATCTGCATCAACCTGGGTCAGCACCTCTCCATCCAGGCTGAGAACGGCCAGTTCAAGCCGACCGCCCACGGCGACAGAGGCAGTCTCAGCAACCACTTCGAACACCCCATCAAGCCCGCTCGCCTGCCGGATCCAGACATCCTCGATGGTCGGTTGCTGAACGTGGTGCTCCAAGTAGATGTCCCCGCTGATCCCGGTCCCGTTACGGACTGAGTAGCCAGACCTGACCGTTGTGTAGAGCAGTAGGTCCAACCGGTTCCTGACGCCGTGTTTGATATGTTTGGTTACGTCCAGCCCGCGGTTCATCGCATCGACCTTGCCGACGTAGGCCCCGTTCAGGTAGACGGAGAGCTCCTTGTCGACGTACTCGAACACCAGCTGCAGCGTCCCTGAGTCGAGATAGGGGTCCGGAACGAACTCGCGTTCGTACCAAAAGAAGGTCTTGTCGGTCTTCAGGACACTGGTCCCGATGAGTTCTCGCCCGAGTTCGTCCGGCGCGCCTGCCCGGGGGTTGAAGAGGGGCGTATACCAGCCGATCCCCATAGGCAGCGGCACGTAGCTCCATCCATCTGGTCTGGGGCTCTGCGCACTGTCTCCCACGGCTTGAACGGCCCAGAGACTGTGCAGGTAAAGTCGCCGGGTTGTCTCGCTGACCTGCTTGCGGTGGGCTCGAGTCATATCCCAAATGCGGACATCTCCCTCATCAGGCGTGAAGCGTTCGGGCCACAGCACATCACGCGCGACCGGCCCAAACTCGATGGCTTCGCCCGTTTCGGCCTTGATCTCGATGTACGCGCGGCGAAAGTCCTTGACCGTGGCGTGTGGCTTCAGGTTCTTCGGCGTGGCAACCAACGACAGCCCCGATGCGTCATTGAGCTTGATGCTATAGCCAAACAGGGAACCCCGTTCACGCGTCTCGATCGGGAGCGCTTCAAGTGGCACGGCGGCCTCCACGACGTACCCGCCTGTCTGCTTCCCCCGAACCGTCCATGTCGCCGGCACCGTCGTGCATCTTGCCTTGGCAGGAGCCGGTCTTCCCCTCACGAAGACCAGCGGCTGTCTGTCCTTCCCGCCGCAGTCGAACACAAGCTGAACCCCCGCTTTTGACATGGGCGCCCCCAGCTCGAGCTCACGCGGGTTCGTTCTGAAGGCAAGGAACACTTCCACTGAATCGTTCTTCCATGGCGCCGCAGGGTTGTTTCCCTCGAAAGGCGAAGCGTCGGCCACAAGGGCCAGTAAGTACAGCGCCTCATCGTCCATCATCATGGCAAAGCGACCGGACAGCTGCGCCGGTCCCGCCCAGGCTCCCGCTTCGGGCACGATGTGGATGCTGTCATTCAGGTGCGCGTAGTCCGGCGGGTACCAATTGTAGAGTGTGTCCTCGTAGCCCCAGTCCTTGTATTGACCGTCGATCGCGATGCCACGAGTAGGCAGAGGGACGATGTAGGTATCTTCAGTGCCTTCGTAACAGAGCTTCGCCAGGCCGATGCGGAAGGTGTGCTTGGTCGTGTCGAATGCCCAGAGCCCGAAGCCAACGTTGAGGGCCGTCACGCGGCTCAAGTCCGGCTCGCCCTTCGCCTGGAGGCTGCGCCGGTCAAACTCGATCTTGGTGAAACTCTTGCCCAAGGCTTTCCGTAGGAACCCACCGGTGCCCATGCGGCCGCCTTCGCAGTCCAGCGACATGTTGACCTGGACTTTCTGATCTGCCCGGGCGAACAGGCTCAGATGCGTGAGTCCGCTCAGGTTCAGGGGCTTCTCGAAGCGGTAGGTAATCGAGGCGTAGGTGACTTTCTCCGGCGCCTTCTCGCCCACCAACTCAATCCCCGGATTCTCTCCCATCGCGTCGGGAAGGCCTTGAACCGAAGACGCACCCTTGTAAGCCGACCGCCAGACATCGGGCTGCATCAGGGCGCCCAAATCGACGGTCTGAGACAAGGCTGTCGCACACCACACAGACAAAACGGCGACACCCCCCATCCGGCAGCTCCGACCGGCGGTCATTCGATGCGTCCGGGTGACGTTTCTCATATAACACACTCCCTCAACGGGCTCCCATTCGCCCGCCGTCTGAATCTCTGGTCAACCCAATGTGCGATCCACTTCCCACTATAGCAGTCCACGCAGCAAAACGAGCAGGACGGCAGACGGCTCTCCGGACGGCATCTTCTCTTCCTGGTACGCCGCAAGGCCCCCCGGGCGGCTCCTATGCTGGTACGCCGCAAGGCCCCCCGGGCGGCTCCTCTGAATGGCGGCAGGAGGCCATCCGCCGTACAAGAAGAGCACGCGGCATCCTGTGCTGGTACGCCGCGGACGGATAACAAGGAATGTCACATTTCCTCCGCTATTCTCGGATAGGGTATGTCCATATCCACTGACACGCACTATCGTGGGAGCCGGCCTCGCACGCGGACCGGAGGGAGTGCGGTTCTGCCCCCGTGACACAACGCCATGCCGAACTGAACATGCATGCCGCCACAGAGGCGATGTCGAACACCCAACTGAGGGAGAGACCAATGAACCCAATATCGTGGAAGACGTTCCCACACTGCATTTCCAGCCGAGCGACTGGGACCATGAGCTCTGTGCAAGGACAACCGGGCAAGCAAATCTCTCTCCTGTTCGCCACCCTCTCCATGCTCTTCACTCTCGGGAGTCACGGTGTCGCTCAGGACACCCCGCAGAGCGTCCCGGCCGACGACCTGCCTGCCCAGATCAGGATTCTCTCCGGAATAGCCCCTGGCAGCGACTACCGCTGGACGCTAATCGGCACAAACCCAAAGGCCCACGCTCAGGAAGCGTTGCACACTGAACTCAATGCCATCGAGACGATCTGGCACTGCCCGATCCTGAAGGGCCGGCATGCGTTCAAGTTCGTCTTCACCCGGCCCTTCAAGGAGGGAGACCATGTCTTCCACTTGTATGTGAAAGCCGACGCCGACGCCGACACAGGACGAAAGGTGAAAGGCGCCATGGGAGGCGTCGACTTCATGTTGACTCTCAGGGACGGGGCCAGCGGCCGGCGAAATGCGTGGTCGCACTACTCAGCGGATGGCACATCACGTCAGGCCACTCATCTGACCGTACTGAAGAAGGACGTCCTGTATCTCAGCGCCGATATGGGCATCCGGCAAGAGAACGATGCATCCGTGTTCGACTACATGGTTATCTCCTACGTGGGAAAGCAGACGGATAAGGGCTTCCGGGCGGTTGCCAGCAGCAACTTCGGCTTCAAACACGCGGTATCCACACCGGAACCGGACATCCCAATCGATTCCGGTGACGGATCGCTCGTGGTGAACCCCGGCATGAAAATGGTTGAAGACACCGTCCTCGGCTGGCACCCACTCAGCGGGCGCGCGAAGCTGGAAGCCGTGTTCCGTACGGACACTGAAACGAAGGCGCTGGTCGTCGACCCCCTTTACTCTCCCGAGGGCCTGGCTCAGACTGTCAGCCTCTCCCCGGGGCATTACCTCCTGCGCGCATTGGCCAAGACGAACGTGTACCAGATCCATCTGTTCGCGAATCGAATGAGAATGCCGGTGGCCGTGTCGGACGAGCACGAGTGGGTTGAGCTCCCCTTCCATGTATTGCGTGGCAAAACAGACGCCAAACGAAGCGCTCTGGTCGGCTTCCGGTATATGGCTCGTCCCGCCTCAGGTAACGCGTCACGGCTGCCCGCCAAGCTCTCAGTCAAAGAAGTGGAACTGGTCCACCTGGGTGACACGGTCCTGCAGGATGGCTGGGTGGAGAAGCTCCCGGCTGATCCGTTGCATGGACTCAAGCTGATCAACCAATCGCCCACCTGGGACCGCCCAGGGAAAGTCGTGTTCCAGGATACCCTCATCGGGACGGAACTGTGGTTGATGACCCAGGGCGGAAGAAACGACCATTCCTACGTCGGCCACCCCGATTTCAGCCACGACGGCAAGTACCTGCATATCGGCGTGAGACGCACGCCCCGAGGGCTGCTCCGAACCGATGGAGCGACGCGCTTCCTGGATGACAAGTGGGGAGGATTGATCTGGCTGTTCCCCTGGATGCAGAAACGCCTCCCTGAAGGCTCCGATCCCTCAGACTGGATCGTCGTGTCACGCAACACCAAAGAGGTGCACCTGCACAATGTGGTCACGCGAGAGAACCATCACCTGAAGCTTCCTTCACGGGCCGGTTGGGAAATCGTCTGCTATCCCGGGATCGCGTCCTACGGAGGGAGAGGGCCACGCATCGCAGGAATCGTCCAGGGAACACTTGTGTGGGTATCGGCAGACCGGAAGACCATCGGCCTCTCCACGATCGAAGGAGACGCTTTCCGAGCATTCGATGTCCGGAGTATCTCCAAACAGCCGGAAGCGGACACCTTCCACCCCTCGATGGCGAGTGTGGGTGGCAAGAGCGGGTACAACTGGCGGGACGCGCTCGATCGGGACGGCAAGCGGTATTTCCTCTTTGAACTCAACCGGGACAACCTTCCCAACCACCCGACCAATCCGTACCAAGTCTGGGCTCTGTCCATGGCAGACGGTGACGAACGCGGACCGCTTCGCGGCCTGAGCCACCCGAACGCAACAGTCACCGAATTCGTCTCAAGTCAGACCGGGATGACCAAGCAGCCTTCCGCAAAGTGGTGGGATCTGGTGGCCGGCTTCCCCTGGTCCGGGGACAATGGGATCCTGCGCATTGAGGATGAAACGCTGGTGCACATGAGCTCGCTGGGCATGCACAGCGCGTTCTTCGGAGGCAGCACCGTGAGCGCAAACTGCGCCTACACCAAAGACGTCCGCTTCCTGGGATCATTCCCCAAATTCGACCGGGTCACCTGGTCGCACGAATTCGACAGAAGCCAGGGCTTTGCAGTGAGCACGAGTCACTCTGAACCCGTATCCCCCATCGTGATGATGGACCTCAAACACGCCGCGCTCTGGACGATTGCCGTCAGCAATTTCCACGACTACACCATGCGCTACAAGACCCGGTGGAACAAGGATGCCTACCACAAACCCATGTTCAGACCGGCCCCGACCTTCAGCCCGGATTTCACCAAAGTGAGTTACTTCTCCGCCATGCTGACCGGAGACCACCCCGCCCGCAAGTGGGCTGATGTGTATGTCGCAGTCGTCCGCTACCCACAGCCCCCCAAGAACCTGCGGCGACAGGGAAACGCACTGATGTGGCAGGAGCCCCGACGTAACGCTGAAATCAAGGGGTTCCGGCTCTATCGCTCAGCGGAGAGCGGCCGGGACTATGCCCGCGTGGAGAAGGACCTGCTGAGAGGAACGAGCCATCAACTCCCAGCCGACAGCGAGGGATGCTATGTGCTTACTTCCGTGGAGCACTCCGGCCTGGAAAGTCGCGTCTTCTCCAATGAAGTGCGCGTGGGCCCCGAAGCTCCCTTCCGGCATTTCTACCAACTTGAGGCAGGGGAAATCACGAACCCGATGGTGCCCTTCTTCGAACCTGCCGAGGCCAACGGGGCCTATGCGGTCGCGGTCACCGATCCCGAATTGGTCTACAAGAAGCGCCTGGAGGACGGGCTGACTGGCTCAGTCACAATCCAAGTGCAGATTCCGCAGCCAGGCAGCGTCCGTGTCTTGGCAAGGGTCCGCGGTATGTCGACTCTGGAACGCGCAAGCCACACAAGAGGGTGGCCTCAGACCGACGACGCGCCGAGTGGCAGCTTCACGCTCAGGATCAACGGAAAAGCAGCAGGGAACGTTCCCGTCTCCGGCCCCGCGTGGCGATGGGTCAGGGCGGACGCCGGAACCGTTGAGGTGGGCAAAGGGATCGTCGAGCTGGAGTTGACCACCTCAGATGCGGGAATCGCAGCAGACAGTATCCTCGTCACCGACGACCCTGGGTTCACGCCGGTGGGGCGCGGACAGACGCCGGAGAAGCTATCTGCCATCCCGACACGGTTGCGGGCTGAGACGTTCGGCCCAGAGGATGCCGAAATTCTGAAGGCAAAGACACCGCGCATCAAGTTCGTCTGGGATCCGGTGAAAGCCCCGCAGGGCGTGTCTCACTACAACGTGTACCGTGGAGACGGAGAGTCCTTTGCGGCAACCCCCGAGAACCTGCTGGGCAGCCCGGCCAAGGCCGCATTCCTTGACTGCGGGTTGGAGGCAGGAAAGACCGTGTACTACCGCGTCCGCGCAGTGGACGCCTGGGGAAACCAATCACCACCTTCCGCAGTTGTTGCCCTGAAAGCGACCTCGCCATCGGTCCAAGCCACATTCAAGATCCGCGCTGAGTCGGGCCCCGGCAAGGGGACCACGTACCAGTTCGACGCCGCTGCATCCCGGACCGACGCTGGACAGATCAACAGCTGGCAGTGGACCTTCGGAGATGGAACATCAGCCCAAGGCACAAAGACCACCCATGCATACGCCGCTCCCGGCACATACATCGTCAGCCTGAAAATCGGCAACGACCACGACGAATGGGCCACCACCGAACAATCACTGTATGTGCCCCCGGGCTGGATCCAGGACGTCTTGGCCAAGGGGGCCAGCTGGGTTGAGGCGGAAGCCAAGTCCGGCGAAGGCGGCGGCGAGTCCAAGCTCTTCAGCGGGCGGGTGAACGCCTCAGGGCAAGCGCTGACTTACTGGCAGAAGGATGTCGGCCATTGGCTGGAGTGGAATGTCACAGTCCCGACCGCCGGATCCTACTGTGTCGCCCTCAAGTACGCGTCCGGATCGTCCCGTGTCATACGCGAATGCCGGGTCGATGGAGAATGTCCCGGGGACGACTGGAAACGAGTCACCTTCCCGGAGACGGGCGGCTGGTCATCCAACGCAGATAACTGGTCCTGGCGGGCATTGCAGGGGAGCGACGGGCGCCCTCTCCAAATCACTCTGACTGCGGGGAAGCATCAGGTGCGCATGGCCAATGTGGAGGGCGGAATGGCCCTGGATGCCTTCATGCTCATCCCGTTCAGGGTCCTGCCGTCGTCGCTGTAGCCGGGGCGCAGTAGGCGCACTCCGCAGCTCTGCAGAGACCAGATGGGGTGGGCTTTGCCCAGTTTGCGTTCCTGACGGCCGTGTCCCGGCCCATGGTTGTGAAACACGGTCGCTGAGGATCCCCCGTCGCCGTCCGGCTATGGCGAGACAAGCATCGCCCCCTCCAAGGGCCCCGACGCCTCAGAATGGCGTTCGGTTGGAAGAACGCGATTCCCGCAAGGCATACGTCGCGCACTACGCACACATTATGCCGCTCGAGCAGCGGCGTTCGTAGTCAGGCACGTAGAGCAGCGGAGTGCCGTTCCTCCTGCTCATCTTGGTGGCGCTCGGCGTTGGGGTGGCAGCCGCTGAAGATATCGTCCCCTCAACGGACGCCACTCCTCACCGTCTGGGAACACGGACCTCGCAGACGGAGTTCCATTGATTGGCGGAATTGCCGTGGCCAATGATGCGGACAAAGCGTGCACGAGCATCGGGGAATGTGAAGATCTCAAAGCCGCGTTCTGTTCCGGAACTCGTGCCGGTGAAAGCCTTGCTCCACACGGCGCCATCTGCCGAGGTGACGATGTCGAAGGTCTCTTGGCGCTTGTCGCCGTGGAGCCAGGCGATCTCGAGTGCGGAGATCGCACGTTGGCCGCCAAGATCCAACTGGAGCCATTTGCCCTCCCCCTCAGCAGCCCAATAGCTGCGCATCGATCCATCAATCGCCCGTCCCGGTTCACGACCGCGTTGCGTGCTTGCGTCACTGACACCCACGATCCACCACAGCGAGGGATCAGGGGAGGAGAGTCTCAGGACGCCGGTCAACGGATCCAACTGGTGGCGGCAGCGCAGCAGCATGGGCAAGTCAACCAGCGAGACCAGCGTCTGTCTATCCACAACCGACACGGCTCCGGCAAGGGTGAATGGTGTGCCGTTGATCGTGGCTGTCCCCAGGCCGGGCGCAAGAATGACTGTATCCTCTCCGACGGTTAGCCGAATCTTCTCGCCTTCCACAGTAACCGTGTACCCGAGCGCCCGAGCCAGTGGCTCGATGGCAACCTGCATGTGGCCGTCAGTTCCATGCATCGGCGGGACACGTGGAACAGGCTTCCCGTCAAGGGCAGCCACGAGGCGGACACCGGCACTCGTTGGTGGTGAGGGTTGCGGCAGGTCGAGAGCAGCGTTGGGGACAGTCGGCGTGAGAATGAACTCAACTCCGGTAGCCCGGAAGCAGAGCACCGTCTCCTCAGCTTGGACGTCCGCTGTGCCGATCAGAGCCTCGTTCGCCCCCCGAACGGACCACCGGCCGGCCGCCAATCCCGTGACAACCCAGTTCGTAGGCATCTTTCCGCCACCGGTGACAGAGACCTTGCCGGACACGAGCTCAGTGCTCTCGGGAAACAACACGGTCGTGTCTCCGACGCGGGCCCCGACGAAAGGCGCGCAGGCGATCTTCGCCACCGCCATCGGCTGCGCCTCCGGCTCGGCGTCCATGACCTGCATGACATTCAGGAAACGCTGCTCAATCCCACCCTCTCGCGAAGAGACCTCGAGCCGCCAGCCCTGGCTCTCGAGGGTCGGCTTCTCGGAGACGAACCGGTGCCCAAACACCTCCGCTTCCCGACCGGGACCACCGATCGTTTCACAGCGGCGATTCCCGGCCTCAGGCAAGAGCATGGTTCCCGACAGTCGTCCGTTGCAGCTGCCGTCGGTACGCCGGATGTCGAACGTATCCCCTTCCAGGCCCGGTTCATGCACCGAGTGGATCAGCCAGACGCTGCGGTCTGAGGAGGCCCTTGGCGCGACCCGGTCAAAGACCAGCATTGCGGCAGGAACGGTGGTGCCGGCCAAGTTCAGGAACACGCTGCTACGCTCAACGCGTGTGGCCCGGTCGGCGTAGGCCGGGGTCAAGTCGGCCCGGACGAAGCTGTAGAACGGTCGTTGTGGATCCGGACCAAAACCGTGGGCAGTCGTTTCACCGTCCCGGAAGTCCTTGAGCACGTGCTCGATTACACGGGGTTCGCGCCCACCCAGGACGAAATTCTGGCCGCCGTCATGTTTGAGGGGATTCGGTGGATTCGCCGGATCGTAGATCAGCAGTGTGTTGTGAGAGACGGAGCGTTTGTTCCAATGCCAGTCATACGGGGTCCCGTAGGGCCCGTAGCAGCCGGCATCCGTCGCCAAAGCACCCTTGTAGTAAATCTGAAAAGCACCTGCGTCCAGATGATCGTGGTTGTTGAAGTGGTAGAAGGCGCCCTTCATTTCGGCGACGACTGCATTGGACCACGGACCAAGCTGCCAGCCAGTGCGGGCGATGATGTCGCCGGCGGGTGATGGGAAGTACCGCGTCAACGGAAGCTCGGCAACGTCACTCACAGGGACGGTCGGGTCGTAGAGCAACAGCATCCAGAAGGGCGAGACACATCCGGGCCGATGCTTCTGCATCCGCCGGAACGCAAAGTTGATCGTCGGCTCCCGGTAGTAAGACGCGACCATCATCGCGCCTTGTGGATACATCCAGTAATCGCCGCTTGCGAACGTGTCGCCATCCCGCAGGAACTGCCCGTCGCCTCGACGCATGTAAACCCAACTGTACGGAATCTGGCTTTGGGCCGAATCAAACACCTGCCCCGCCCCCAGGCGATCCATCAGGAATGTCGCATACATGGACCAGCGGAAGCGCGACCAGCCGTAGCTGTCGCCCTGGTGCTGCCGGTGGGCCTGGAAGTACATGTTCCGGGCCGGCACATATTCGGCAAAGAAACGCCCCGCCCCGAATAGGTACCAATCGGGATACTCATCATAGACGGCGATTCCCGCGGCGAGTTGTTCGCGCATCAACTGGGCTTCACTACCATGTCCGGTCACGGTGCCCTGCCCTTTGGGAGGGAAACCGATCTCGGTCATCTTGGCAAAGCCAATCATGTGTTTCAACACAGCTTTCCGCCACGCCTCGTCCGTGAATGGGTAGCACCAGTCGTAGATGACAGCGCAGCAGAAAATGATCCGGCCGTAGTCTCGCGTAACGTCATGCCGGTCGGCAACGACCACGGTGTTCAACGCCTTCTGAAGCATCACGACGGCACGTCGTCCCCGCTCATCATCCTCCTCAAGCAGGTACAGGAAGGCATTGGCCTCAATGATGGAGAGATACCGACGATGGTAGTTCCCTCCCTCCGGCGTGCCTGGCTCGGGGAACGTCCCGTCCCATTCACGGTCAGCGATGCGCTTGAGAAGCGTGTACTCCTCAGCGAGACGTGGGTGCTTCGCGCGTTCCCGGATCATCGGCAGATGCGCTTGGCGCAGGTAGACCCTTGGGTGTTCAGCGGGTGGCAGAATCGGCGGCTTCGGGAAAGAACTGCGCAAGTCAGGCAGCGTGGTCTGTAGACCTCCCAGCACCCCGTGGGGCGTAGCCAACGTATCAGAAGTCGCCACAAACCGGTCCAGCGCGAACCCGCTCTCCCGCGGGAACAGTTGAAGGTCGATGTCAGTCGCCCGGGATCGCGTCTGCCACAGAACAACCCACCTCCAGCCAGACTCAGCCTTGAGACTGATCATCTTGAGTTCGCCCTTCCCTTCACGGATCCACAGCGAATCCGTGCCGCTGTTAGGCGCAAGGAGACGAGCCCAGAGCAGAAACGGTTCACGCGCGTTCTTCTTGAACGTAAGGCTCAGCGCGGGTGCCTCACCCTCGGCCGGTTGCTTTGCCCCGCTCTTCCGGCCGAAGCGCACCCCCGCTCCGCCTGATAGCCCGGCGTCCTTGAGCACGAGGGCCGTCGATGAAGCCGCGTTGACCAACGTTTCGGCCTCAAGTCCCCCGAAGGAGGCACCCTCGGCGTGCAGCACGACCGGAAGCCCGGCGAGCAGTGCGGCGCACAAAGAAAGCTGCCTCAGACCGATACTGTGTGCCATTGTTGTTTTCCTGTCATTCATTCCACTCAACTCCCAGCCGTTCCACCACGCGGTGCCATGGGAGGATCACCTTACGGCATATGGGGTTGGGTTGCAACGCAAGTCTGGCCTGTCGCGGGGCTCCTTCGTTCTCACTGCCGGAAGAGCCTTGAGTACCTCGGGCGCCCCCCCGACCGAGACCGGATGCCCCCGGGGAAGTGCGTGGCACAGGCCGAAAGATGTCTCTGCGTGTCAGAACGAAACAGCGTTGGGTACCCCTGAGAACGCCAAGCCTCAGTTCGGTATCCTCTTCCCCCGGGTCCGCCGAGGGCCACTTCGGCATTCCCTCTGCCTTGCGTGGAGGCCGGTTATCCCTAACCGGTGCCTTCGTCTTCGTCCCAAGACAACCGGTCGAAATGACCGGATCTCCAAACGTCTCTCCGCAGGCAGTGCTCCCCTAGAGGCCCCGGGACTTTCGGGACGGTCCCACCTGACTGGCCGCAACAGTTGTCCCCCTCCATTCTCCCCCAAGCACTCGTTTCTGGGCTGCACCCTGTAGACAATCGTGCGTTCTCGCCGTTCTACCACATAGGACAGCCACCGCAAAGGCGCGGGGCAACCTGACGGCCGGAGCACGATGGAGAACAGGAGACAGATGATGACAGCAACCAGACGCCCAAGGGCTCTCTCAGCAGCGATCATTCCTAGGCGTCGGTACCCCCTCAGAATCTGGTCTGTTCAGACCACTCGCTTACTGCTTGGCGTGCTGATCACAGCCCTGCCCGCCGTATCCCTCGCCCAGGTCGGGAACGAGATTACGGCGATCAGTCCGGATTCCGCGACACAGGGGGCGGCAAGTGTGACGATCTCCTTCACGCTGGATTCGGACACCCCCCTCCCGCCCCCGGCAAACGTCCCCGTCGACACGGTTTCCATCGGCACGGTCGCCGGCACGTCGGTCACTCGGACAAGCCAGTACGTTCTCAGCGCCGTGTTCAGCTTCCCTTCGTCTGAAGCAGCCGGTGCGAAGGCCGCAACCGTGGGCTTCACGACGCCACAGGGATCCCTGGTGTTCAGCAGCAGCGGGCTCTTCACCCTGAATGCAGGGGCGGAAACCCCGGCGACAATCGCAGAACACCCGCAATCACGAGCCGTATCAGCCGGATCGTCGGTCACGTTCAGCGTGAGTGCATGGGGGACAGCTCCGTTGAGTTACCAGTGGCAGAGGGACGCAGTCGACATCCCGGGGGCCGATGACAGCACCCTCACCATTGCCGCAGTGACGGGCGAGGACGAAGGCGAGTACCGCTGCATCGTCTCGAACGCGTTCGGAACGGACACATCCGAAGCCGCCGCACTGGAGCTGGCGCTGACGCCGCCGTTCACCGGCTACAATCTGTTCGCGCCCATGACCTCCACGCAGACGTATCTGATGGACAACGACGGACAGGTTGTCCACAGCTGGTCCAGCGCGTACCGCCCCGGACTCTCTGTATACCTCCTCGAAGACGGCTCCCTGCTGCGCACCGCCAACGTCAACAACAGTACCTTCAGTGCCGGCGGTTCCGGTGGACGTGTGGAACGCTACAGCTGGGATGGTGATCTGCTCTGGAACTTCGACTACAGCAGTGCGGACCACTGTCAGCACCACGACATCGAGCCATTGCCGAATGGCAACATCCTCATGATCGTCTGGGAAAAGAAGACATCCGCTGAGGCGATTGCAGCCGGGCGCAACCCGGACCAACTCAATGCCGGCGAGCTCTGGCCCGACAGCATCGTCGAGATCGAGCCGGTCGGCACATCCGACGCCAACATCGTCTGGGAATGGCACGTGTGGGACCACCTCGTCCAGGACCACGATGCCGCCAAAAGCAACTACGGGGTGGTCGCCGATCAGCCTCGGAAGATCGACATCAACCACATGCAGCAGGCAAACGCCGATTGGACCCACACCAACAGCATCGACTACAATGCCGAACTCGATCAGATCGTGCTCTCAGTCCACAATTTCAGCGAAATCTGGGTCATCGACCACAACACGACCACGGCCCAGGCCGTGGGAAACGCTGGAGACCTGCTCTACCGTTGGGGAAATCCGAAGGCCTACGGAGCGGGGACGAGTGCTGATCAGCAGATCTTCTCTCAGCACGATGCCGAGTGGATCTCCGCTGGACTGCCCGGCGCCGGCAGCATCCTGATCTTCGACAACGGCCTTGCCCGACCGGCCGGCGACTACTCGGCAATCGTCGAGATCGTGCCGCCACTCCAGGCGGACGGAAGCTATCTCCTGAGCACGGGAATCGCCTACGGACCTGCCAGCCCTGCCTGGACCTACACGGCGAATCCCACAACCGATTTCTACGCGGAACGCATCTCCGGTGCACAACGCCTCCCCAACGGAAACACGCTGATCTGCGAAGGCACAACCGGCCGGTTCCTCGAGGTGACCAACAGTGGTCAGACGGTCTGGGGGTACGCGAACGACGGTGAGGTGTTCCGGGTCGATCGATATGGCAAGGACTATCCCGGTTTCGCGAACACCGCACTCGTGAGCGAAGGGAACTACCCCATCGTTGACACCGGTCAGGTCATCTGCTACAACGCAAGCAGCGCGATCTCCGCACCAGCAGCAGACGCCCCCTTCCACGGTCAGGACGGACAGGTCGACGGCAACCAGCCAAGCTATGTAGTCAGTGCCGACGGCCTGAGCGTGCATGACAACGTCACCGGCCTGATCTGGACGCAGAGCCCTGACTGGGACGGCAATGGCACCATCAATGCCAATGACAAATTCGTCTTCGAGGATTTTCTGGACTATCCCGACGCGCTCAACACTGCGAACTATGGAGGCTACAGCGACTGGCGAGCGCCCACCATCAAGGAGCTCTATTCGCTGATCGATTTCCGGGGCACGGATCCGAACGTCGAAGGCACCGACACGACCGGACTCATCCCCTTCATTGAGACAGAGGTATTTGACTTTGGGTATGGGGACACGGCCAGCGGCGAACGCGTCATCGACGCACAGTTCTGGTCCTCCACCGAGTATGTCTGGACGACCATGGGCGGCATGGCAACGACGTTCGGCGTCAACTTCGCCGACGGCAGGATCAAGGGCTACGGCCGGTCCAACCCGATGGGAAACGGGTCCATGGATCAATACGCGCTTTTTGTCCGCGGCAATACGGAATACGGGATCAACAGCTTCGTTGACAACGGCGACGGGACGATCACCGACCAGGCCACTGACCTGATGTGGGCGCAGGCGGACAACGGCGCCGGTGTGAACTGGGAAGACGCGCTGGCCTGGGCCCAGGAGAAAAACGCCGCGGATCACTTGGGACACAGCGACTGGCGCCTCCCCAATGCCAAGGAACTGCAGAGCATCGTGGACTACACACGCTCACCGGACACCACTGACTCACCCGCCATCGACCCGGCCTTCGCATGCACGCAGATGACGAACGAGATGGGGCAGGCTGACTTCGGGTTCTATTGGAGCAGCACCACGCACGTGGGCTTCGACGGCAATGGAGGACGTGGGGCCTACGTAGCGTTCGGACGCGGGACGGGGCAAATGAATGGCACCGCCATGGATGTGCACGGAGCCGGCTGCCAACGCAGTGATCCGAAGGACGGTGATCCCGCAGACTACCCGGTTCTGGGGATGGGCCCACAAGGCGATGCCCAGCGTGTCTTCAATTATGTCCGGCTCGTACGGGACGTGACGGCTGATGACGAACCGCAGGTCCAGGCACCGACAATCGACGCACACCCCCAGGCCCTGACCGTGGACCCCGGGACCACGATCCACTTCGCGGTTACGGCCTCCGGAACGGCACCATTGAGTTACCAGTGGCAAAAGGACGGTGCCGACATTGCGGGAGCCACCAGTACGAGCTACGACATTGCCTCGGCTCAGGAGAGCGACGAAGGCGCCTACCGCTGCGTAGTCAGCAACAGCACGGGCAATGTAACGTCAGATTCCGCATCCTTGAGTGTCAACGCCCCCCAAGCTCAAGCACCGACAATTGACGCACACCCACAAGCCCTGACCGTGGGTCCTGGGACGGAGGTCCGTTTCACAGTTACGGCCTCCGGGACGGCACCATTGAGTTACCAGTGGCAGAAGGACGGTGCCGACATTGCAGGAGCCACCAGTGCCGACTACGACATCGCCTCGGCTCAGGAGAGCGACGAAGGCGCCTTCCGCTGCGTGGTGTCGAACGCGACAGGGTCAGCGACATCGGGGACAGCCGCGCTGGTGGTCCGGGAGGTCGCAGAGTGGCAGATGGCCATCGCTTTGGTCGGCGCCGCGACGCGTGCTGTCGAGTTCGGTGTCGATTCGGAAGCCACGGACGGTCTCGATCTCGCCTTTGACGAACCTGCCCCTCCCAGCCCGGTGACAGATTCCGCCCCCGTCGCATTCCTGGCTCCGGGCAGTGCGACAGCTCTTGTCAGAGACATCCGTGGACAGTTGCTCCAGACCGAGTGGCAACTTGCGGTCAACGCTGCCAACAGCAGCAACGTCGTCGAGCTCTCCTGGTCCGCAAATGACCTGCCCTCCCCCGACATGCGGCTCTGGACCCTATCCGGGAGGAACGGGAGTCCGCTTGCCGGCACAGGCCGGAACATGGCCGAGACGACAGCCCTGGTCGTCCCCGCGGGAACGGTGGCCTATCTCGCCATCGAACTCAACGAAGCCCCCACGGCTGACAATGCCGGACTCAGCATCCCGGAAGACAGCGCGACGAACGCAGTGGTGGGGACCGTTCCCGCTGAAGATCCTGACCGGGGTGACAGCCTCGCCTACGAGATCACTGCCGGCAACCACGATGGGACCTTCACGATCGACACGGCAACGGGCCAGATCACCGTTGCCGAGGGAGCTGCGCTTGACCATGAATCCGTAGCAACTTGGACTCTGACAGTGACCGTCGTCGACCGCGGCGGACTTAGCGACTCCGCAACCGTGACGGTCGCCATCACTGACATTAACGAGCCGCCGAGGGCACTGCCGGAGGAATACGCGGTCAACAACAGCGATCTCCTTGTCCATACGCCGGGAGTCCTTGCCAACGACACGGATCCCGAGCAGGACACGCTTTCCGCCGTCCTGCTGGCTGATGTCGAGCATGGGACGCTCAACCTGGGCGAGGACGGTGCGTTCACCTATGTCCCGACGCCCGGCTTCCGCGGCACAGACGAATTCAGCTATGCGGCAAACGACGGTTCGAACACCTCAGATTCCACCCGCGTGACAATACTGGTCTATGACGGCTGGCTGGTCACCGTGGAAGCAGACGCTGCCGGGCAACCAGCGGGCAGCGTTCAGTTCGGAATCGTCGCCGGGGCAACTCGCGAATTCGATGACGGCATCGACACGATCGCCCCTGACGGCGCGCCCCTTTCCCTGCTTGGGCCGGAGGGCCTGGGCCATGATCTGCAACGCGATGCTCTTGGATCGCTGGCCGAGGGGGATTGGGTGCTGATCGTGACTCCTGGAGACACAGACCTGACGCTGACCTGGGCCCCCGAGAGTATCCCTGCCCACGGCCTTGTTCTCGAGCAAGTCTCTCAGGATGACACCCGTGCGGAGCCGGTCGCGCTGGCAATGGAAGAGATCGGCGAACTCACCGTTCCCGCCGGATATCCGGCCGCCTTCCGGGTCAGTGCTCCACTCGTTCATGTGCAGCTCAACCTGGTCGCGGGCTGGAACCTGATATCCCTGCCAATCGCTCCCATCGATCCTGCCCTGGATGCTCTCTTCGAAGGTATGCCGCATACAGGCACGGCCTGGGCCTGGGATCCCGACGGCGCACGTGGCCTGGGAACGTATGTCGGTACGTCTGTGCTCGAACCGCTGATGGGATACTGGGTCTACGTCACCGAGCCCGGAACGGCCACTGTGATCGGGTTCCCGTTGAGCGACACAGAAGTGCCGCTGGCGGCGGGCTGGAATCTCGTGGGTGTTCCAGAGGAGA
This sequence comes from Lentisphaerota bacterium, assembly GCA_018676675.1. GTDB lineage: Bacteria > Verrucomicrobiota > Lentisphaeria > Oligosphaerales > JABHEG01 > JABHEG01. The sequence goes on along the minus strand of JABHEG010000272.1, from coordinate 20,776 downwards.
TGGTCCTGCCGCGGCACCCAGCCCTGTTCGGTCCGGGCTGGAGCTGGGACGGGCATGTCTACCGGGCTGCGCGCGTTGGCGACACGCTCATCCCGGGGGCAGGCTACTGGTTCAACTCGGTGGCCGAGTCAGTCCTGAATCCCCAAACCCCCTGACCACGTCTCCCCCCCTGGCGCCATCGCTTCCTTCCTCCGGGCGGTGGCGCCAGCCCTCTTCCCTGCTCGTGGCCCAAGCCGCAGCAACATGCTCCCACGTCAGTCCTGAATGACCACCGATTGGGGAGCCGGATACACGTGCTCCCCACTCGTTTCTACGGTTCTCGCATTCCGCCATTCTTGCTCATGAGTCGACAGCCGTCCCGGACCAATGTGTCCTGCAGTTCCCGGATATGGTGTTCGCAGACGCCACGCGGGGACGTCCCGCGGTTGGCAGCGATGGCCGCAGCCGTGCCCACGGCTTGACCAGTGGCGCACATGGGGCGCATCACGCGTGTACCGCTGAAGGCGAGTTGAGTGCCGGAATGGCAACGCCCGGCCATGAAGAGATTGTCGATATTCCGCGAGTAGAGCGACCGGTAGGGAATACTGGTGCGGTGCCCCTTGTAGACGTGGATACAGTCGTTGCCTCTGACCCAGAAGCCTTCCGGATGGTGCAAGTCCGGTCCCCAGTCGGTGAAAGCAACCGTGTCGTCATGAACGGTCTGCTCATCAAAGTCCCGTTGCGTCATGATGACGTCGCCGATCAATCGTCGGCTCTCTCTTACTCCCGGAACATAATTCAGCCAGACAAGCTCCCGGCAGAGATTACCCTCAACCGTTGCGGGGTTGTGATTCTTGGCGTAGTTCCAAAGCCCCAGAGAGATGCGGAAGAGCTCGTCACGGATGTATTCGGCGTCCTGGATGGTATCCTTGCAGCCACCGTACTCCACCCACCAGGCATGACTGATACACCCGTTGCCATCCGGTCCGGGGTTACGCCCTTTCCCGCGGGAGGGCGGGTCGAAGTTATCGGGCCGGACGATCTCGTCGGTTCGTTGATGCGAGTCAAGTGGCTCAAAGTCGGAGTCCTGTGTCCATTGGTAGGCCCAGTCCGGACAGTCGAAGGGCACGGGTCCGTCGCGTTGCTCGAAGATGGACTTGTAGAGGCTGTTCCCCATGGTCTTCCGCACGGCCTTCTCCGGCGCCATGGATTCGTTGAACTCGTTCTTTGCTTCCTGGCCCACCCGGTACTCCGCACCGGCGTAGAACCCAATCCAGCCATGGCCCGTGGTGTCGGCAAAGAGGGGGGCAGCGAAACGCATGCGTCGACCACTGTGGACATTGAGGGCGAGCACGGCACCGATGCGGGTTGCTGAGGCCATCTCCACGCCAGTACTGCGCGTGTTCAGAAACAGCGAGATATTCCCCTCAGCACGGACGATACGCTCCATGTCGCTCGAATCCGCGTAGTTCGTCCAGCTCTGTTCGGGGAAGAGCTCCTCGGTAATTCCGGTCACATTGCGGACATCCGGCGGGGAGCCGATATATCCCATGGCAGGAAGCTCGATTTCCGACGAAGCGTTTCCTCCCACAACGGGCCGATCCTGAACCAAGGCGACCCTGATCCCGTTCCGTGCTGCCGCGATCGCCGCGCCCAATCCCGCCGGTCCGGCGCCGACAACGACCAGGTCGTACGGGCCCAGTTCGTCGATCTCCGAGCTTACGCCACCATGCTCAAGGCGTTGATCAGCACATGTTTCATCATCGTCAGAAGGGGCGAACCCCGGCCCGGCCAGAACCACTGCATCGCAACGCGCCCACCATCCAGTGACATCGCGCAAGCGCAGTTCTACAGTGCCGCCTTCGAGGTGAAACTCGCCGCCGTTGACCCACTGCCATTGGTCGCTACCGGCTTGGCCAAAGGTGACCGGCGAAACCTGATCATCCACGAACACCTTGAACCGCCCCGGAGAATGGGAAGGGAGCCAGTCCCGACAGCGCACCCAGAGCGTGTAGACGCCACCCGCAGGCACCACCACCGTGGTGACCGCGTCGGCTACCGGCTTCCCTAACCCCGTCGCCAGCAGATATGGCGATCCCATGATGTCCACATGCTGCGAGTCATTCGCCCAGCCGCCAGTGTCGCTGAGTTGCTCGGCTTCGCACCAGATCACGCGGGCCGTCTGCGTCTCCGTCATGTTTCTCATCTCCAATCAGCTCATCATCACGGGGAAAAGGACTCTTCGTGAGCCGTGTCCAACTGGCAACGATGTTCTCGGGCAGTACATCGGGTAGCTCAGGCGTGGCAGCCAGCCGTCACCTGAAGCATCTGGGTGGCTTTCGTCTTCTTTCTCTTCGGGATCGGGATCGCTATCGAGATCGGCGCCGGACAGGGCAGGCCTCCATGCCACGGCCATTCGGTAACCGGGTTGATTCAGAGACCCGATCCCGATCTCGATGGGGTCGCGCCATCAGGCGCTCGAATCATCTGGCAGCCATCGCTCATGATGCAGGGACCGCTCACTCCCACCCGGTTGAGCGTCCAGAGCAGGCGCCCATCCTCGCCAAACGCACTAAGTGTCCTGTGCGACCGGGGAACAATACACGGCGTCTGTGGAGGGGCAACTCTTCCCCAAGCAACGGCAGGTGACATGTCAGAACGCCCTGCGATACCTCGACGGACCGGCGGGCTTCTGCACACTCCGATGCTTCAGTTACGTGGGGAAGACCGCCAGGAACGACTCGACGAGACTGAAGCGTGACACAACGATCCGCCAAAGGAATCGACATTTGGGGCAAAGACGGTTACACTGACAGTCTTTGGAGTGCCCAGCCAGGCCAAAGCCGAGGGAACGCCCCCCAGGCCAAAGGCCGCCGGGCAGTGGTCCGGGGCGTCCCGCACCCGAATCAAGCTCAGGTCGCGGTCCCGGAGATCCCGCACTACTGCCGGGCAATGCGCTCTGATTCACTACGGGATCAATAACTTCATCGACGTCCAAGGAGGACGCTGTGACTCGTCGCTCAATCGTGATCGGGCTGGTTCTTGCTGTCTTCGTGGCTGCATTCGGCTATGCAAATGACTGGATTTGCCGTCTCCCCTACGTGGCGAGCGATTTGATGCCGGTCAGCGTGTACGGCGCCCTGGTGCTTGGATTGGTGGCCATAAACCCAGTCTTGACGGCGCTCAAAGTCAGACGACTGCGCGGACCGGAGTGGGCCGTAATCTGTGCCTTGGTGCTCGTGAGTTGCACCATTCCGGGCCCCGGGTTGCTCTGGCAGTTCCACAATGCGTTGGTTATGCCCCATCACTTCGCCCGCATTACACCGGGTTGGCAAGCGTCAGAACAGCGCAAACCACTGCTCGAACACGTCCCCAAGGCCATGCTTGTAGATGTGAAAGAGGCCCATGAGGGCGAGGTGGTCAACGGCTTCCTTCAAGGGCTTGGCCACGGTGCAGAGATGCCGAGCGTTGCGGATGTGCCGTGGAGCGCCTGGCTGCGGCCATACCTGTTTTACGTCCCCCTGATCATCCTGGGAACTCTGGCAACGGTGTGTCTCACACTGATCCTCCATGTGCAATGGTCCCGACATGAGCACCTCCCCTTCCCGATGGCGGAGTTCGCCGGAGCCCTGCTCGGGGGCTCTCCAGATGCCCCATTCACCGAGTTGTCTCGAAGGCGCCCGTTCTGGATCGGCTTTGGTGTGGCGTTCGGCATCCTGCTGATGAACGGATCCTACGCGTGGTGGCCCCAGTACGCGTTTGCCGTACCACAACATGTGAACTTGAGGCCACTGGGAACGCTCATGCCGTGGCTGAGCAATGTCCCCGGAGGCAGAGACCTGCTCTTTCCCCGTTTCTTCTTTGCCATCATTGGCCTGGCATTTCTCATCAAAGCCGAGGTGGCCCTGAGTGTGGGAATCAGCCTGGTCGTCTACGTGGTCACATTCGGCATCATGGCGGGGCTGGGCGTCCAAGTCAACAACGAGTACATGGCCGGTGGGATCCTCGGGTTCCAACTGTTCGGTGCGTACGTCGGCGCGGCTCTGTTCGTGGCCTATACCGGGCGGCACTTCTACTGGAGCGTTGTCAAAGCCGCGTTCGGAAGAGGAGATCCGCCGCCAGACGCGGCGTTCACGGTAAACGCGTGTCGCCTGTTCCTGGCCGCAACGTTCGCGATGGTCATGTTGTTGCGTGTGGCAGCCGGGCTGGATCTTCTGGTCGCGTCCTGCGTCGTGTTCCTGTTCGGACTTCTTTTTGTCATCGTGACACGGATCAATGCGGAGACGGGGCTGCTGTTCGTCCAGCCGACGTGGCAACCGGTCGGCATTCTGCTGGCCTTCTTCGGGGCGCATGCACTGGGCCCCACCTGCATCATCGTCGTCGGAATCCTCTGTGTGGTGCTCACCATTGATCCCCGTGTTTGCCTCATGCCCCTGGTCTCCAACGGGCTCCGGCTCGCGGAAACGCAGGACCTCAAGCTCCCACGCCTGGGAGGGTGGCTGGTCGGAGGCTTCACTCTCTGTCTGGTGGTGGCTCTGCCTGTGACCCTTTACCTGCAGTATACGGTAGGCGGGGGTGTGCTCTACGGCTGGGCCAACAGTGCGACCCGCATGCCATTTGATCTGCTGGGACGGGAATTGCACCGTCTGGCAGCGATGGGCACGCTGGAAACGGCCGGCACGGCCACCGGCCTGTTTGGGCTGGAGCGACTCACCCAGGCAGTGCCAACCCCCACATTCCTGTGGGCCGCCGGAGCCGGTCTGGTGCTGGTTTTCGCCTGCAGCGCGGCGCGGCTGCGCTGGAGCAAATGGCCCATTCACCCCGTTATGTTCCTGATCTGGGGAACACTCGTCAGCCGTTGGTTCGCCGGGAGCTTCCTCCTGGGGTGGTTCATCAAGTGGCTTGTGTTGCACTACGGCTCCCAGCGCATCTACCGGGAAGCCCGCCGCTTTTTCATCGGCATGATCGCCGGTGAGATGCTTGCCGGGTTGTTCTGGATGCTGGTGGGCGGGGTCTACTACCTAATCACGCAAGTGCCTCCACCCCTGTTCCGGGTCCATCTCTAGAGACGACCATGTATCCCATCAACACACCAGCCGTCTACATTCACGAGCGCGTGCTCGAAGACCCGCGCTGCGTCGCCCGAATGGAACGGATGATGCGCCATATCACAACGGCTGAAGGCCCCCGCGTGGTCAGTGACGCCGAACTGAACCAGTTGAGTCGCCGTTACAACTGGTCGGGAGAACTGGCCGGGAAGCGCACCGGCCTGCTGCAGCGCACCACCGATCCGGTAATCGTGTTCAACCGGTTCCGCTGGGTTGAGCCCGAGCGGATGGCCCAGCTCAAACGGACGTTCCCCGACCTGGCGAGGTTTTACCTGCTCGGAGACGGGGCGATCACCTACCATGACGGCCGGGGAACACTGCAGACACAGCGGGGAGTCTGCCAGAACGCCTATCTGCTGCACTCTGCCTGGGGCTGCCTGCACTCCTGTGACTACTGCAATATCGGGACGCTTCTCAACATCATGCTCGACATCGAGCAATTGATCGAGCACGTTGACGTGTTAGCCGAAGCAAACCCCTGGCTGCAGCTGTACAAGTATGACAATCACACGGACATCCCCACCTTCGAACCCGAATACGGAGCGCTTAAGCTGCTCGTGGACTCCTTCGCGAAACAGAGAGAGCGTTTCCTGCTGATCTACACGAAGAGTGCCAATCTGGACTACCTGGCAGACTACGACCACCAAGGCCAGACGATTGTCTGTTGGACCCTCTCCTGCGACACCGTAAGCCGTCTCATCGAAAAGGGAGCCCCGACGACGGTCGAACGGATTGCCGCAGCCAAAATGTGTCAGGACGCAGGCTATCCCGTCCGGGCCCGATTGTCACCGATCATCCCCATTCAAGGCTGGCAACACGAGAATGCCGCCATGCTTGAGGAGTACCTGACCGCCGTTCGCCCGGATGTCCTGACCCTGGATATGTTCAAACACGTCGAACCACGAGACGTGCCCGGCACGTTCGACGTCTCTCTGTGGGACCCCACGTTCGCCGCATACGTGGACGAATATGCCCGGACGCCGGACGCGGATCGCCCATCTGACGTCATCCCCAACGGCAAGCACATCTTCCCACAGGAGGCAAGGGCCGCGGTGTACCGCTTCTTCATCGAGCGCATCAATGCCCTGAGCCCGGATACGCGCGTTGCCCTCTGTGGCGAAACGCCCGAGATATGGGAAGAACTGCGGGATGACCTCGGGATGACACCGGACGACTACGTATGCGCCTGCGGCCCCACCTCAGTCCCCGGCAATGAGCTGTTCAACGGCTTCCACGGGTAGAACGCCTAGGAAGTCACACTCCGAACCACGTTCACCCACTCACGCAGGTCTCCAGGCCTCCCGCACACCGTCTCGATCTCTTTGAGCGTGATGTCGACTGCGCGCCCTCTCATCGCGTCCATGGCCTCACGCACCACCCGACGAATGAGGTCCGCATCGAAGCCGCAGCAGATCATCTGGGCCGGGTTGGGACGCCAGGACATGACATAGTCAGTCTGGATCTGTTCGGAACACCGCGCGATGTCGGCCGCAAGCGTGACAGCAATACGGCGCAGATTGGGGATCTTGCGCAACATATCGATCTTGTTCGTCAGATTGTCACAACACCCGTACGCAACGAGGCCGAACTCACGCAGCATCGGCAGCTGGTAGTTGAGTAGGAACTCTTCGTGCATAGCCGGACTCACAGTCTCCATTTCCTGGGCAGCGCAGAACGTCCAGAGTTGGTTGCGCGTCACGGCCTCCCCGTTGGGAGAGGGATCAGGAAGCTCACGAGAGTAACTCACAGCCTGGTTCTGATGATCGCACAGATGCCAGTCTCCGGCTTCCTCCGCCTCGGCATGAACGCGCTGGATGTGGCCGCTCATCCAGGCAATGACGCTGTGAAGCCATTCAGGATTATCCACCATGTCCCACATGAGCTGAGTGAGCCCACGCAGACGGGTCAGATCGGTAATGATGTCACTGTGCCAGTTGTTGTCCCACAGCGGAGCGCGACTCACGCATATGGGCAGGATATCCCCGATGGCATCCTCCAGTCGCGCCCTCTGCTGAGCCGTCTCGTCCTCATCGATCACATGCTTCGGGGCGACAAGCTTGTCCACGTCCTCAAGCTCCCGCAAGGCCGGATCGAACTGCCAGGCTCCACCGGCCTCCTCCGGGTGTATATAGGTGTAAGGTGGTCCCCACGGGCCGGGCGGAGTTACGCGAACGGCGTTGACCTGAATCCACGGTTCCGACACATGGTCATCCCCGATGAAGTCCTGATACAGTTTCTGTCGGAGGAGAGCCTCGTAGCCCCGGTAAGGGGGTGTTTCGCACGTCGGCTGCACCGCAGGGGTTTCCTTCCACACGCCGCCGCCCGCCCGAACAAGCACAAGTGGCCGCGTCGCCTCCAGGCTGTTCAGCCGACGCCAGAGCTCACGCCGTTCGTCCTGGATCGGATCCGCAGCGATCTCCGCGTACTGTTTGGCCAGGTCGCGAACGATCGTCCGGTCTTTCTTGTGCATCATCCCAAATGGTCTCCTTGGGGAAGTCGATGACATTTCCAGTCCCAAGTCGGGACACGCGGGGCCCGAGCGCGGCTCTGTCCGTCCGAACCGTGACTTACGAGAGCGGCAATCCTGACAGTTACTCGATGCGCAAGGCACAGACGACGCTTCCACTGTCGATGACGAGCCGGAGCACGCCATCGCGGGCAGACATGACTGCGTTTTTGCTTCCGCCAACCAACTCGAAGAGCCGCGCTTTGCTGAGCTCCTGAGGCCAAACCAGCTCTTGCGGGTCCACAGTGAGCGTCCAGGGAGAGCGTTCCGGGCGCCGATCCACAACGGTAATCACGGCACCGGGAGGCGTCTCATGCACGAACACACGGGCAGACACGGTCTCCGGCATCCCCGAGAGTCCCCGCTTGTCCATGAATCGCCCGCTGTAGACCACATCCCGCACCCTGCGACGAAGCGCCAGGAGCTGCTTGACATGTTTCGCATAGTCGGACTCAGGATCAATCATGTGCAGGTTGAGTACATCAAAGCGTTCGCCATTGAGGAATACGAGGTTGAGCGCATCCTCGTGCTTCGCATCATCTCCCAGATCCTTCCAGATATTGCTGATCCCCGTCCACCGGTTGCAGGTGCCGGAGAAGACGGGATGCACGTCCCCAAAGCTGTAGCAGAATATCTCCGGCCTGCCGTTGATTCCTTGCCCGAACGACAACTCGGTCCCCAGAGCCCAGTTTGTGTACGGCATGAGCGCAGCACAGGCGACACCCTCGTAGAGCACCGGCCCAGAAAAGTCCTGCCGGATCCGTTTTAGCAGCGCGATCTGCCCCGCACTTCGGCTCTGCGGACGCTTCCGGTTCAGCGAATAGGAGGCCGGCCCCAGCCCGTATCCAGGCACGGGAAAACTGTCCAGATACCAGATATCCGCGCCATACTGCTCGTGCCAGCGTTTGATCCATCCGGCCAGATAGTCCCCCCACCACGGAGATCCCGGGTCCATAGCCCAGTACCCGTCCTGATATCCTTCCTGGCTGTGTCCCGCGGCAGCTGCCCGACCGTAACGCCCCCCAGGGCCCATAAAAATGTGGTCGGCTACCTCTTCATAGAAACGCGGCAGACGCGGAACGCTCCCCTCTCCTTCCACCAGGCCGAACTCGTCAAGTTTCGCCCGCAACGCCGTGCTGCGATCGATGGCCGCATCAAAGCAAATCGCATTGCTGTAAAAGCCGACCTTCCCCCCCATGGCGTGCACCTTGGCGATCGCCTCAGTGAGCTCAGCTTCGGTCCCCAGATCGGGGTTCGGGTAAAAGTACGAGTAATAGGCCCGTCCCAGGATCATCTGGGCCCAGAGTTGCAGATAGAACAACCCGTAAGATTGCGCGGTCTCGAGCATCTTCGGGAGTTCGCTGAACGTGTAGCTCGGACCACCTGAGCCGGTCCAACCGTCACAGGAACTGAGCCACTCAGGCTGAGCACGCGGAGGAGTCACCTCCAACGACCACTCCCGGAATCGGTCCGCGACCTGGTACCAGATGCCACTGTGCACGCCCAACTCGATGACAGGTGACATCCAGGACTGCCCCGGGTCAAGCAGAGGCCACCAATCGTTTGCGAACGTCATTGTGCCATTCTCGGCGACGGTCACGATCTCAAGCTGGCAAACCCCGGAGGACAACGGATTGAGGAACACCCCACCCGCGTCGTCGTACAAATCCAGCCACGGCACACAGGCCCGCCCGGGATAGGCGACGGTGCGCCTGTGAGCAAGTGCCTTGACCGGGTTCCCGACCACCTCCCCCTGGATCCAGCCGGTTGCCAGCTGGTCGTCTTCAGCGCTCTCGCCAATGCGCAGCCCGTTGATCGTTGGGAAGACCACCCGCGGCACGCGAACAGCCTCCGATGGACGCAGAACCGCAGGATTGCTCACCTGCAGCCACAGACTGAGCACGGCCGAGTCATTCGGCAGTGTTGCCGTCATCACTACGGTTACCCCTGTCGGCAGCAGATACCTCGCCAGCAAGCGCTGCCCGCCCAACATTGGCTCGATGTCGATCCTCTGCAGCACCGTGTCATCTGCAACGACAGCCGTGATATCACTGGGCTGATGGAAACGCGCGTGCTCGGCAAAGCTGACCGTGTCAACGCTAAAGACCGGTGCTGCCGGTAGCGCGGCTCTGGCGGAGAACGCCATCCCCGGAGCCCCGACCCCCAGGATCGCCCCGGTGGCCCCGTCGAACACCACACGAAGGTGGCTGTTCGCGAGCGTCAGTAACTCACGATCAAGCTTGCGGGCGTCCGCCGTCGTCTCGCATACCCGCCTGCCGTCTTCGGCCTGGCCTCGAACGCGGACGCGATAAGCACCGGGAGGCAGTTCCTCAGTGGGCAGCATGGCCATGGCCGCACCACGGGAGTTCGGGACGGCCTCTATCGTGTTCATCGGGTCGTCGCCCGCGGCCGGAAGAAGCTCTACCGTGATCTTCGCGATGTCGAAGAGTTCCGGCACGAGTGCATCAACCCGCCACTCCCCCGCAGCCGGATCGCGACTAACCGTCACGCTCATGCCGCCGGCCAGGCCGCGAATCTTCTCAGAGCTCAATGGGTAGGCATAAACACGGACCTCGTCAATGAGTGTCCGGGCGCCTTCGTGCGGAAGATGCCAGCCGTTGTCCCCAACGGCGAACGTGGACGCCAATGCGTCGGCCACGACCGGTTTCGACGCGCTGTTGACCAGTTCGCCGTTAACATAGAGGCGCAACCCAGCGGCGGACCAAACCCCTGCCAGGTGCACCCACTCATCAACCGGCCAATCGCAGCCCCCAAGGCGGGCCATGCCAACCTGAGCAGACTCGTCAGCGTAACGCAGGAACAACAGTCCATGCTGGTAGTACTTGTACAGAATGAGCCAGCCGGTGGGCGGATCGCTCCTCGAGGCCCCGTGGCTACCTGACTCGAGGAAAACGTGGAAATTGCCATCGTCCGGGGTCCAGTTGAGTGGTTTGACCCACATACTGACCGTGCCCGATTCGGGCATGAGATTGCCCTGCGTCCGATAATGCACGAGGGCTTGTTCCGGACCGCAGACGAGCGCTTCCCCAAAACGCCCCGGCGCGAAGCTGGGCTCCGTTACGCCGGCGATCTGAACCGGGGCACCGGCCCCGCACAAGCTGTAGGCATCCGCTGTGCCGTCGAAGCCGGCACGGAATAGCAGTCCATTCTCGGCCTGCGCACAGATCGCCCACAGGGCGGACAGGATGGCTAGGTGAGTCCATCTGAGTGTCATCAAGGGACATGCTCCTCAAACGTCCGACGCCGGTAACAAGTGGTGCTGTTTGACAGGAACACCGGGCGGAACACTCGCTCCTACCGGAATTGGCCTTCCCTGGAACCAGTGACGAACAACCGGGAGTCGCGTCCAGAATCCACTCCGAGCGCCCCCAAACTATAGGGCACAATGGCGCAAAGATAAGGGCTGAGAAACCGGGTCGTTCCCAGCGGAAGGACTGAAACGTGACACCTCGTGTGTAACTACCCCGTTTTGAGCACAAAACTGCTGGTCGCTGACACACCATTGGAGGCGCCGCATCTCCGCATGCGGCCAGGCCGGTTACGGAGAACCGGCTCCTCCATGCGCTTTGGCAGAAGTTACGACCTCGGATGTGGGCAATAGAACAACTGGCGAAGGCCAGGCTCGTGTGTAAGCCTCACCGGTTTGAGCACCAGGGAAATATCATGCGACGTTGGCTCTGAGCCGTCCACACGCCCCCTTGGAGGGTCGGCGTCTGCTACGCCTCGCCCCCCAAAGGCGTTCCCTTGCCAGCTACGTCGTCGCTCGTCGCGCGAGCATCGGCAACGGGCTCGCGAACGGCAGGCGGGCTTTGGCGCCTGACGTACGCGAGCCCATCACGTGGGGGCTTCGGGGGAGCGAAGTCCCCCGACGGGGTTTCGGGGCAGCGCCCCGTCTATTCCGCCCCATCGACGTATCCCGTAGTGTGACGCGCATACGCAGCCGCGTAAGGAGCGGTTCCACCAACCACGTTCCCGGGCATTGCGCGGCCAGCTTCGTCCCGCTATTTTCAGGTCACGGTCGTCCAAACTGAGTTCAGCTGGAGGGAACACAATGCTGGGTTACGCAATCATTGGCTGTGGCTACGTCTCTGGCCGTCACGTTGAGGCTGCCATCAACCAGCCGAACACCCATGTCGCCGTGCTGTGTGATGTCGACGAAACCGCAGCAAAGAACAGCGCAGAAAAATACGGGCTGAGCTGCCCGATTGTGACCGACTACCGCCAGGCCGTGACGCGCGACGACGTAGACATCGTTGTCGTTGGCGTGCCAACCCCCATCCACCGCGACGTGTGCGCCGCAGCTGCCCAGGCCGGCAAGCACCTGTACATCGAGAAGCCATTCGCCCAAAGCCTGGCCGAGGCCCGCGAGATGATGGACCTCTGCGCCACAGCCAACGTCAAAGCGGTGGTGGGCCACTCGCATCGCTACTTCCCGGCATTGATACGGGCCAAGGAACTCGTAAAGCAAGGCGCCATCGGTCGGGTCGTCAAAGCCCGCTCCGTGCTCTGCTACCACAAGGACTTTGCCGCAGAAACAAGAACGTGGAAGCTCGATGCCTCGCTGCCGCTCCACGGGTCCCTGCTCGATGTGGGCGTGCATGCCGCTGACGACATCCATTTCGTCACTGACAGCCGAACGGTGCGCGTCTACGCCGAGGGCTTGTGTGCGCGTCCGGACGAGACGTCACTGATCGATGTCGGCACGGCGGTGTTGCGCCTCGAAAACGGCGCAGTCGCCGAATGGGAAGTCAGCGAAACACAAGCAACCGGCGGCGCGTTCCCCTGTCAGGGCACCACCGAAATCTACGGTACGCTTGGATCGATCCTCGTGGACAATACCCGTTTGACCCTCTACACCAGCCCGACCGATGATGCAGCCGAGGAGTGTCACGAGGAGAACCTGGCACCCCCGAGCTTCTTCGGGCAGTGGCAGAACCTCCACCAGGACCTGGTCGACAGCATCCTCAATGACACGCCCGTGCCGATCCCGGCCATCGCCGGATACCGGTCACTCCAAGTCGTCGATGCCGTTTTCACCAGCATCCGCGAACACCGCGCCGTGGACATTGCGGAGATCGCAGCGCCATGACCCCAAAGCAACGAGTGCTCGCCGCCCTGGCGCATCGTGAACCGGACCGCGTACCGCACGGGGAATTCGCCACCGACTATTCGGTGGTCGAGCAGGCCCTTGGGCGGCCTACGTACTGGCGTGGGAAGCGTCGCTACACCGAAGCCCTGTGGGCCGGACAACGAGACGACGTCGTCGAGGGCATGAAACGCGATATCGTTGATGTCACGCTCAAGCTCGGCATCGACATGGTCCCCGTTAACGCCGTACCGCACAAAGACTGCCCCTTCCCCGCGCCCAAACAGCTTGACGAGGACACCTGGGAAGATGCCAACGGCAACATCCTCAAATACAGCGAGGAGACCGAGGACATCGGGCTTCACGAGGAGAGCGGCAAGGGCATTCCCCGCCCCGACTTCCGGCTGCCTCCCGTACCGGACGCCTCAGAAATGGAGTTGGCGACTCACGTCATCGAGCAGTTGGCCAAGACCCACTTCATCTTCGCACGTCCCGGCCGAAGCCCCGGCGCAGGGGGGTACATCACGGGTTGGTCGGCCGACAGGTTCATCCGTGTAGCCGAAGATCCCGACGGCGTGGCCAGGCAGGAAATGGCGTCAGCAGAACACCTGGCCGATGTCGTGCGTCCCTTCGCCGAGGCCGGCGTGGACGGCGTCGCCATCGGCAGCGACTACGGCTTCAACTCCGGCCCGTTCGTATCCCCCGACACGTTCCGCAAAATCTACTTCCCGGCCATGAAGCGCCGTTGCGAGATCATCCACGGTTTCGGGCTACCGGTCCTCTTCCATTCGTGTGGCAACAACCGCGTGATCCTGGATCAGATGGTCGAGGCCGGCATGGACGCCTACCAGGCCGTTCAACCGATCGAGCGCGTCGAAGAAATCAAGCAGCTTTACGGCGACCGGTTGACGCTCTGGGGCGGGATTTCCACCGACACACTTGCCCGCGGCACGCCCGATCAGGTGCGACACCAGGCGCTGTTCAGCCTCAAACACTGCGCTCCCGGCGGAGGACTGATCCTCTCGTCGAGTCACAGTGTGGTAGTGCGGACTCCGCTGGCGAATTACCAAGCCATGCTCGACACCATATGCGAAAGAGGAACCTATCCCATCGACATCCCGGAGGAGATCCCACAGCCGGGCTGGGGAAGCGCGTAGTCAGGGGTGCCTCAACACAGTGAAAAGGAACTCAACAACGTGAAGATCGCAATTATCCCGACGACAGGCGGCACGGATCCGTACAAAGGAATGGAAATCGCGGTTGAGCTCGGGGTGGAAGGTGTCCACCTCCCTGCTCTCAGCCAAGCCCTGGGGTTAGCGGAGAAGAGCAGCGCGGAGCGCGCCGATGTGCTGAAGCGTATCCACGGCCTGGGCCTGGAAGTCTCAGCCCTTATCGGTTGGGGTGGAAGAGTCGATCTGGGCGAAGAAGAGAACCTGGCCGAGAACATTGCCGAGGGCAAACGCATCAACGAGATCGCTGTGGACATCGCCGGTGGCGTGTGGATGGCGCACGTCGGGATCATGCCGGACGACGACTCTGACCCGAAATGGGCACGTTTCGTCGACTCCCTCGGGCAGATCGCTGAGCACGGAGCCGGGATAGGCGCGACGCTGGCCCTCGAGACCGGGCCGGAGCCGCCGGTCGTTGTGCGCAAGATGATGGAGCAGGTCAACAGCCCGTCTCTACGCGTTAACTTCGATCCGGGCAACCTCATTCTCTGGCCACCCAATCTGGCAAAACGAAAGAACGTACCCTATGACCTCGACGCGGCGATGCGGGACTTCGATCCTGTCGAAGGTCTCCGGACCCTGATACCCTACGTCGCGCACGTGCACGCCAAAGACGCCATGGCCACTCGTGAGGGCGAGCGCCAGGAAGTACCCCTGGGCACAGGCATGGCGAACTGGCCTGAGCTGCACAGGATCTTCCAGGAGAACGGGTACGAGGGATACTACGCGATCGAGCGCGAGTGCGGTGAGAGCGCCATGGAAGACGTCAAGAACGCGGTGGAATTCCTACGGGGTCTCTGAGCCGAGCGCGAGTCTCGAGGGTTGCTTCAAGGTGGCACCGGGCATCCCTGCCCGGTGATTGTGTGGGAGGCAGGGATGCCTCCAAATGCCCCGAAACTCAGGAGATTCTGAGCACGAACAGGGGTCCTCGTGGTGGCTTTCCTGGAGAGCGGCGGTCCCCCGCCGTGGTCTCAGTTCCCGACGCGCGCGCGACCGCCGAGGACGGCGGCTCTCCAGGAAAACATCCCGGTCCCAGACCTTCGAGGGCGACGCCACACGCGCGTCCGAGGGCTCAAGTACCGGGGCATTCGGATGCCTCCGCCCCCACTCCAGGAGCGGCTGCGAGGCGGTTGCGTCACCCACAACCCATCGCACGCATTGTAGCGCGGAACACATCGACACCTTTGCGTTTGGCGCCGTAGACGCCGTGAAAGCCGTGGTTGATCTCGTAGAACGGCACGACCGCGCCGCAGTAGCGCGCGAGATTGTAGGCAAGCGACTGGGGGCCAAGTGGGCCCGGATTACCAGCACCAGTCAGGCCCGGCGTATCCCAGAAGAGCGTATCGCGTACGGTCTCGTACAGAGCGCAACGCGCCGGATCGGTGTAGACCGATGCCGGGTCCTGCAGAACGTAGAAGCCATCGTGTGGGAACTCGACAAAGCTGCGTTGCCCCAGAAATCCATGGAAGTTCAGGCACAGTTCGGGGCGCAACTCGTCCACGAGCCAGTGCCAGAGCAACCGATCCTCTGTTGCTTCCGGTTCCCTGCCGTCGCAGGCGCCTTCGAAGTCGGGGTAGGGATTCACGTCTTCCATGGTCCAGCCGTTACGACCATGCACATTTCCGTCCACGTTGATCATGGGCACGATCCAGACGTCGGTGTGCTCGCGTATCGCCCGTGCTTCCGGATGACTTGAACACAGGAATTCGGCGATACCACAGGCCGCCAGTGGCCCGCAATGCTCGGAAGGATGCTGGCCTGAGAAGACGAAGACCCGATGCGCCCCATCGGCACTGAGCGGCGGGATATGCAGTCGCGGAATCTCGCGTCCCTCAGACGTCGTGCCGAGCGCATCAACAACTGCTCCCTGGGTTGCGGGGCTCGCGGCCCAGTTGCGCAACATCGACCACGACAGGACCACATTGCTCGCGACGTAGGTGCTGCGGTTCGGCGGCACAACGACCTGCGTGCTGATGTGGTCATCGCCATAGGTCTCAACGCCGGGCCAGCGCTTGGTCACGTTGAGCCAGCGTTCCATCGCATTCTCAGAGTACCACAGTGGCGAGGGATAGTGCCCCATCATTCCGGCTCGACCGGCCTCACCCAGATCGGGGTCAGGATAGATGTCCAGTCGAACCGGACCACCGTCCTCTTCACCGTCAATACGGACGCAAAAATACTTACAGTAGGGGGCCTTTTCACCGACTTCGTCCAGACGCCAGTGGCCCGGCGCGAGTTCGACGATGTTCTTGCCGTTGCCGCATTCGAAATCAGACGTGATCTTCATCGCTCAACCATTCTCCCTGATCCTTCACGACAAATCATCTGCTGGGTCGAAGGCAGTCCTGAGCGTGGACCACGTTCCCAGCGATGCGAGCTGCCACGGATGGCCTCTCTTTCCGTTGCCCGGCGTGCTCAGGTCAGAGCCCTGGGCCGGCTGTGGCTGTGACGGAAACGCCCTGTCTAGTCTCTCCGACCAAATCGCCATCGAAGTGGAAGACAGCAGTCGCCAGCTGATCGAGAGCCGGACGTCTGTTCGGGGTGAAGTCGCCGGCGTAGCGCGGGGCAGATGACACACGGACTTCGTCGATCGGCCAGCCCAGCGCGCCAACTCCGGACACCATCGCTCCGAGTTGCACCACGAAACTCTCCGCCTTCTTGCGCCATTTCTTGCCATGCAGCCTTGTTTGACCTCTTGCCGACGCTTTCCTGCCGTCGACAAAGACCTCGATGGCCAGGTTGTCTTCTTCCTTCACATCCCACTGCATGGCGACATGGTGCCAGCTCGGCCGGGGCCACGCGGCGATCCAGGCACGGGTCCAGAGCGACTGGTACTCCTTGGTCGATACGCGGCCGACCAGGCCCGACCCGATCCGGCGCAGACAGACTGAACGCATGTTGTCCAACAGAGGATGATCATGGCGTAGCGGGCTTTGAGAGAAGAGGACGTGCTGTGGCTCCGGTCCAAAGGGTGCTCCCGCCTTTAACGGAGGAGTCGCGCGGACCCACATTTCAAGCGTTCCTCGGCGGGAGTCAAACAGCGTTCCCGACTCGATTGCCGCAGGGAACCACGCGATTCCGTCGAGCGCCTTTCCGCTGGCTCCCTCCACGAACGTCACCGGCAGACGGCGGCCGGCGGGGTTCCCGTACTTGCGTCGGAACGTCCACTCGCCTTCTTTCGCCTTGACGAGGAAGTCCACATGCAGGCCGGTTTCGGGCGTGCGCACGAGGTACCGAAACGGCTCCCGGGTCCGCCATAGGAGGGGGATGTTGCAGTCCTTGAACAACGCGGCTTCGCCCTTGAGAACGTCACCCGCGTAGAACCGAGCCGTGAGAGACGCCTCGTGCAGCGGCTTGGTGGTGTCCAAGCCGATGTCCAGCTCCAGCTCATAGCCGGTGCCATCGCCGATGGTGCACGAACTCGCCTTCAACGTCTCAACCCGCAAACGCACAATTGGCGCTCTGGGGGCAGGCGCAGCTTTGAGGAACTGGATTCCCGTGAACTTTGAAGACGTGTGGAAGCCAGAGCCTTCCATCAGCACGGTTGAGGCAGACTCACGCTTGCCGTCTGATCGAGTCAGGTTGCGGCAGAGGTTTCCGCGCCACGTCTCACCTGGTATCGGCTTCCCGCCGAGCTCCGCGGCCGGTAGCCACGCCTCAAGTGTCCAGCGATCGGGGTAGCGCCTCACAGCAAACTCCCCGGCGGACGTGAATCCGGCGTTGTCCATTTTCAGCATGCCGGCAGCATTGCGGACCTTCCTGCCATCAAGGGCGCTTCCATCGATGCCCCAGATGTAGTGGGTGTAGGTCTCCTGATCGCCGTCAGCGTCGACGAACATCTCCACGGAGTTCTCTTGATTCCACTGGTGATCGTCCCCTCCCGCCTTCTTCATGGGGACTTGGTCCGCGCCGGGCTCGTGAGCGCTGTAGGCAACGTACAGTCCAGTCTCGTCGTACAGGATGCGGGCCTGTGTCTCCCGCTGTGCCGGGGTTGACGTCTTGTGATTGACAAAGTACTCGTTCAGCAGAGCGCTCTGCCAAGCGTCTTCATCAAGCCGCCCATCAATTGTGGGACGCCCTCCCGCGGGGATGGCGTACAGCACCCGTTCCTGCATTGCCTTCTTGAACCACCTGGGTGTGTTGTAGGCCTCGAACAGTCGGTCCATGTCACGTTCAAACTCGACCACTTCGGCCTCGAGCTCCGCGAAGTCGTAGCGCTGAAACCGGCCGAAGGTGTAGACCCAGTTGGGGTTCCGCCGCTCGGCGATGGGGATGCTCTTCATCCAGGGCCAATAGGCCTCCCAGGCAGCCTTTCCCGCCGCAATCGCGTCCCGCATCTCGCCGACGAGTTGCTTCGCCCCGGCCATATCTCCGGAGATCACCGCAGGTCGGGCACGCAGCATGCGCAGCTGATAGGGTGCCACATGACTGGACACCAAGACAGCCCTGACCATCTCGCCGAACATGTCAGCTGCCAACTCACCGGGGACGGGAGTACGACCTGCGGCCTCAGCGGCGACGTACGCTTCGCGCGCCTTCTCCAGCGACATCATCGCCCGAGCCGTCGCGTCGACCATCTGTTGCATGCGCTCCTCAGGATCGCGAAGCCCCATCTCGGTTATGAGAGTCTGCGGACGCTGGATGAAGCGGTAGGAGATGTTCGAGTCATAGACGGGCATCATGTACGGACCGATTTCCGGACCGTAGAACTCCCGACAAAAGCGGTCAAGGTAGCTCCTTGAGATGTCGCGCGGCTCAATGTGATGGTCGATGTCGCTACCGCGCAGGCCCGGATTTGTGAACTCCCGAGCCCCGGGGGATTCCACGTTCCAGCCGAATTGAGCCGACATCATCTCGGAGAGGTAGTTCAACGCCCAGGAGCAGTCGGCGGCATAGAAGACATCCTCGTGGTCCGGGCGATAGAAGGTCTTGAGCCAGGCGCTTGCGAAGGTGAATTCCGGGTTCCAGCCACGGCCGTGTTTCAGCTCCAGGTAGATCTGGAACGCTCGCTTCCCGTAGCAGTCGGTCATCAGGTCGTAGGCCTTCCGGACGACTTCACGCTGGCACACCACGACGTCCGGCGGAAGCAACTCGCCAAGCCGAGTCAGGAATGCCGTGTGACTGTCCGCAATCTTCTGCGCCAGAGCCGGCGCATTCGGGACAGCACCGGAGCTCGCGATCAGCCGTCGCTCAAGCTCCTGTGGGTCGATGGAATTCCCGTTGTAGGGATAGACAACGGCGATCAGACGGAACTCCGGGATCTCCTCCTTCATGACGCGGTACCACGTGCCGAAGACGGCGGCGTCAGCTTTGGCGTGATCGTCGCCGTAGGCACGCCGACACTCTTCACAGCGCTCCCCCCAACGCGCTGGATTCTCCCACCCTCCCCCGTCCGTGGCGTGCAGGTACAGCCAGTTGATGCCCGAAGCCTTCATGGCCTTGGCCATGTGCCGGGCACGCTCCTCGTGAAGGTCCAGGAGTGACCAGCAGAAGTACTGCTTGTGAACGCGATGATCGACGCAGCGACTGCGAACGGGGTCGTCCTTGTCTCTTGGGTAGGTGCCGATGAAGGAATGAGCCTTCTCCACGAAGTGCACACCGCGCGCCCGGGCATACTCGCTGACATCGCGCAGGAAGGCGTACTGCCCCTCCCCGCTCCTCTCAAGATGCGTCGCGTGGGTCCAGCTCAGATTGATCTTGTGGCGCAGGAGAAAGTCCACATACAGCTTCTCCTCGCGGACAAAGCGTTGACCGATCTTCTCGATGTCAGAGCGCTGCTCACGAGATGCTTGTTTGAGCTGCCAGCCAATGCCGACATTGGCCGGGGGACGGCCAATCTGGCGCCAGGGGAAGTCCGGCCAATCCTGCACTCGAGTCGGCTGGACCACGGCCGCCCCGTTGGGGAGAGCGGCCCCACCAGCAGGATCCAGTAGGTAGCGAAGCGTCACCGCAGCGTAGAGAGCGCCCTGCCCATCGTGTCCGGACAACACCATGACCAGCTTCCCCGCCGGTCGGTGAACGGCAATGCCGTAGCCCTGTCTCTTGTCCGGCACCGACACCGGGAACGCCTCGATGAGAGGCACCATTCCAGGTGTTCCGACAATCCCGACAACGAACACCGGGCCGGCAGACGCCGCAACGTCATCAACTCCTCCCGTTACTACGGGAAGGGGCTCAGACAAGAGCTCACCCGTGAGTCGATCATTGATCTCACCAGCAGCGGTCCGCAGCTTCGGATCCTCACCAACAAGCACAATCAACCCGCCGCCAACCGGAACGGGGTCGCCCATCACGACCATCTCGCGCGGTGTGGGCGTGATGAGTGCGGGGTCCGCATGCAAGAAGACACCGGTCGCAGCCAACAGCAAAGCAATGAGGGACAGTCGGCACATGTTTGATAGGTACAATCGCATGATGAACTGCTTCCTTGATTCAGGTCTCAATCACAAGCCCCGGATCATCGGCCGGCATCGCCTCCTCATCCGGCAACGTCTCCTCCCCCATCGCCATCGATTCAGGCTCCATTCCTGCGGGAACTGCATCCATCCGTCTTCCTCCTTCAGAGACACACCGCCGCCATCAACCGATCCCACGATATCATCGTCCCGCAGACGAAACAAACTGAACCCCGATGGGGGAGGGGGAGAATCGCGTCCCCCTCTTGAAGGACGGTACTTCCCCCGGTATCCCTAACTGTCACTACCAGCCGGTAGCGTCAAAAGTTCTATGAAAACAATGAAGAGAGACTGAGCCGGTATGGAGAATGGTGTGGTTTACCATGACGCTTGCTACCGGGCAAGTTCAGATCCGGCATAAAGCCGCTCGTTCCTCGCTATTTATTCCGTTC
>JABHEG010000361.1 GCA_018676675.1 Lentisphaerota bacterium | reverse complement strand
GTCGTGATGACCGTACTCAGCAAGAGACCGAGGATGGGAATACGGAAGAATTGTTGCATGATGAACCCCCTCGGTGGGATGAGCAGTTGAAGAGCCAGGAGACGTTGGAACAGTGCCACAAGCAGGCAGGTGTGTCCAGTTCGCAGCCCCGAGTTCCGGTTCGAGACGACTGACTCATCCCAACACCGGACTTACCGCCAGCACGGTGGGGCCTTCTGCCCCTTCGTGTTCACCATGCCGAAACGGTTCCGGCTTTACTTTCGTTTCGATCGTGACCTGCTGCGGAAGCTGCCGAAACTTGCCTGGGAAACAGTCCTGGAAGTCTACCGCGCCGTGCTGGATCGGGACGACGTTGCGCCCGGCATGGTCGCGGGCATACAGACGCACGGTCAGCTCAGCAACTGGCACCCGCACATCCACGCGCTGGTCACCGATGGTGCGTTCACCGGGGACGCTACGTTCATCCCGCTGCCCGACGACCTTTCCAGCACGCCGTTCCTCAAGATCTGGGAGTCGAAGGTCTTCAGGCTCCTGCTCGCAGAAGGCAGGATCACTGAGGACGTGGTCGACCAGATGCGGTCCTGGAAGCACTCGGGATTCTCGGTTGACAGCCAAGCGAAGGCGGAAGATCACCCAGCATATCCCCGACCCCGGCATGCAGATGATCAGGTACAACGTGCCCGGCGACGTTTTCGCGCTGGCACAGGAGCTGCAGACGGGCGGGCTAGCCATCCTCTTGTGTGATCTCATGCCACGGGAACTGCTGAGCACAGTGGATGACGGCGAGGACATCGATTTGGTCGGGCTTGATGAAGTAGATGATCCGGTACGGTCCTTCTATCACCTGCCGGATCTGGGGGATGTCAAGCTCAGGGACGGAACGGCCTGAAGCCGGGAACGTCGCGATCTGCTGAGACCGCCGAGTGAGCCGATCGATGGTGCGCCGCGCGTAGACCTCGGACGTGTGCCCGATGTAGTCGTAGATGCCGTCGAGGTGATCGATGGCATTCTCTGTCCAGTGGATCTTCATTACGGAAGGTTGTACTTGCGCCGCACTTCGCGCACGTCCCGTGTTCTGCCAGCCTCGCTGTCAGCCATCCCGGCCTCGATTGTCTGGCGGACGAAGATCTCGTGCATGAGATCGTCCCAGGAGGAGCGTTCCGGCAGGCTGTCCACCAGCTTGCGCGCATCTTTCTTCGTCATCGTAGCAGGCATGTTGGGGTTTCTCCGTATCCGTGATCGGATTCTAGGCAAATATGCCTCGCAAGTGGCCGGGAATCAACGTCGCACGAATGGGGCCTCGAGGGACTGTCCCCAGTGACCACTTGGTTCAGGTCGCGTACTCGATTGCATCCGACCATGTGCGCACGCGCGAGCTGCGGGCATTGGCCAAGTCTGCCTCCTACCTCGGAGCGAAGACCGCAACGGTGGTCACTGCCAACGAGGAAGAGACAATCGCAGTTGACGGCGTGCCCGTGCGGGTGCTGCCTATGTGGAAGTGGTTGCTCGCCCCATTGGGCGAGCCCTGAAGGTCTTCTGAGGCAAACGTTCCCGTGCCCTTATTCGGACTGCATTTGTCTCCCGAATGTCGTGACACATTTCTAACCCAGTCCTTTGCTTGATCCGCCAGCCCCACCTATCTTCCTCCCCGTAGCTGGAAAGCAAGTTCCTATCAGTTCGCCCGGCAACGCACCCAGATTGGCGCCACCTGGCTCGGGTCGAAGGCGCGAACGTGCGTGGGGCGCGAGGAAGGCGCCTGGATTGTCCAGGCACATCTTCCGTGGGACGTCCTGCCATGCCGCGAGGCCCTGATGAGCGGCGGGTGTCGTTTTCAGATATCCAGGTTTCGCTCCAAGACGGGGGAACTGCTGCAATGGTCACCGACGGCCGGCAAGAATCAGGTGGACCGCCTCGATCTGTTCGGGACGCTGACTGGGACTGCCGACAGATGAACGACCGCGAGAGTAGACAGCCGAGGTTCCACACGCCTCTCAGCTTCACGGTGTCGGAAGAAAAGCCGATCCTCGCGTCCAGGTACGATTACACCGAAACGACTGCTAAGCCAAACCTTGACATGCACTACGCTCTCGAGCTCGGCATCGTGCTGGCAGGCAAGGTCCGGCGCTTCCGGCAGGACATGCATTTCAGTCGTTTTGTGGGCGACGTCTGGGTGTGCGGGATGCTGGAACCGCATGGCTTCCAGGTCTTGGAGTGTCCCTGCTCCGTCGTCGTCATGGACATCTGGCCGCCGCTCCTGGCCAACCTGTATTTCCCGGAAGCGCCCAAGGTGAACTGGATGAGCCCCTTCACCCAAAGACCGGAAGACTCAGCGCTGGCCACCGAGGAACAGAGAAAGTACTGCCTCGGACTCGGTGAGAGGCTGAGTGTTGCGGTCACAAGACGTGACCCACTGCGACAAGCGCGGTTCCGCCTGCTTCTGCTCGACGCGCTGATGCTGATGATGGAAGGCGGCCAGTCGGGCACCAAAACGAGTAGCCACTACAATCGCATCTACCCCGCCTTGACGCTGGTCTGGCGGTCCAAAGAACTGATTACCAACAAACAGGCCGCTCAAGCCTGCAACGCGTCGATTGACGCGTTCAGCAGCGAGTTCCGCAATCTCATGGGGATCTCATTTGCGAAGTTCGCACTTCGCCACCGCCTGCATTCTGCGGCAAGCGGCCTGGTGAGGAGCAGCTCTCCTCTCAAAGTGATTGCGTCCGAGTGGGGGTTCACCGACGCAGCCCACCTGCACCGCCTCTTCGTCAAGCACTACGGCTGCACGCCGAAAGTCTACCGCCAGCGGTTCGAATGATACGGGGACGAAACAGCGCGCCCGAGAGCAGTGTGATCTGCACCCGAACAAGTCGCGATGTACCTGAACTACTCGGCCCAGAAGCTATTCCTCGATGTCTTTGTCATCGGCGCCAACCATGTGCCGCCAACGCCCAGTAAGGGCCTGCATCGGGGCAGTTGCGTGGAGTTCGGCTTCTCGTGCACATCAGCGCTTGGCCTGGAGGCATGCATGGCCCTGGCCACGGACGGTTCCATGCTGCATCTGCGGCGCCAGCACGGGGAACCCGTCGGAACAGTGAGCGCGCACTCACACCTGCGTATACTCCACCATGCCCCCGAACCACCCCGCTTCCGGAGTTAAGCGAGGAGGCCTCGGGGGAGTGCTTCGCATTCCCCTGAGCGGGGTGTGTGGGGTTCGACCCCCCCCACGTCCCGGCGGCTATCGTGTCAACAGCACGTCGGTCAGATCGCCGGAGCAGCCCAGAGTTCTGAGGAACTCGAGGTGGGGATGGAAGCTGCCCACGTCGCAGAGGCTATGCGCATCGCTGCCCAGGGCGATCTTCACGCCTTCCTCCAGGCAGATTTGGAAGAACTGCGGGTCGGGGTTGTTGCCGTGAAAGTTGAGTCCGGCCGCGACATTCTTCTGTTTCAGGTACTTGGCAAGCCAGCCGCAGAAGTCCCGGGACACGTGCCCCCCGCCCGATTGGCCTTTCCACATCACGCGCAAGGGATGCGCGAGGACATCAACGGGGAACTCCAGGAAGTTCAGGAGCATGCCTTTGAGGTTCGACTCCGCGACGTACATGTCCTCAAAACTGAGTTTCGGCAACCTGTGCACGCCCCCGAGCACGATGTCGAAGCGCTCAATCTCCTCGGCGCGCATCGTCGGTTGTCCTGTGAAACTGGGGTCCAGTTCAACGCCGGCCAGGATGTTCGTTCCCCGGTAGGCGGCGACTTCGCGCAAGAACTCATCCACCCGGTTCTCTTCGCGGCGATCAATGACGGGTAGACGCAGAGCCTCGCGTGGGTAGTACAGGTGCCGGCTGTGTTCTGTGAAAGAGAAGCCCTTCAGATTGAACATTTCCGCCAGCCTGACTGTGTCCGCAAAGTCCATGGACCCGTCGCTGCAGTAGGCAAAACGCGTGTGCACGTGGTAGTCGAAGAGCCCCAGCTCAGCGGGTAAGCAGAGCCGGTGTTCTTCCACGGTCACCTCACCGGCCTCGTCAATGGTTAGTTCCAGAAACCCGAAGGGCTTGTCTTTGAACCTTGGCGCGGCGACGGCCGCAACGGTATGACCCTGACCGACGAACGAGGCCTCACGCCCACCGATGCAGAAGACGAGGCCGTTCTGGTGATTCACCAGAAACTGCAGGCCAGCGACGATCCGGCGAGCCCAACCTCGACCGGGTTCGCTTACACAGTGTCCGTCCAGGCCAAACGCCATGCCCCTCGGCAGCTTGTGTTCACCCCCGGCCAGGCGCAAAGCCTACCGTTCATCGTGCAACTGCAGAAGGCGAAGTGACCAAGCCCGAGTCCGCCCTGAAAAGTCAAATTCCTTTGTCGTAAGCTCTGTCGCGATCTCTGTCGATTCTCTCCCAAGCACAGATCGCGACAAAGAGAGCGCGGAACCGGCACGCCGGAGCCGATGCCGATGCATCCTCGAAGTCGTCCCGTCCCCAGTGCGGTTCGGCGGTCGTGATGACCGTACTCAGCAAGAGACCGAGGATGGGAATACGGAAGAATTGTTGCATGATGAACCCCCTCGGTGGGATGAGCAGTTGAAGAGCC
>JABHEG010000360.1 GCA_018676675.1 Lentisphaerota bacterium | reverse complement strand
GGCTCTTCAACTGCTCATCCCACCGAGGGGGTTCATCATGCAACAATTCTTCCGTATTCCCATCCTCGGTCTCTTGCTGAGTACGGTCATCACGACCGCCGAACCGCACTGGGGACGGGACGACTTCGAGGATGCATCGGCCTCGGCTCCGTTGCCCGCTGGTCGCCCTCACGTCTCGGCGACCATAGAGGATGGCTGTTTGCATGTTGTGGACAAGGGAACGACCAAAGGCGACATGATGGTCACCCAGCGCCATTGGTATGCGCATCCTGATGTCGGCAGCACGGTCCGTGCCCGTGTAAAGGTCATCGCCTGCAGCGGCCTCGCCGGTGTCTCACTCAGCTTCAGTGACGGCGTGCATGAGGACATCCTGACCCTCTATACCGACCGTATTGAACTCCACCACGCGGGCCTCTCCCACGCCCTCGACACAACCGACACGTTCCATGAATACCGCGTCGATATCCGTGGCACGGACGTCACCGTCACAGTGGACACCGTTCCCGCCATCCAGGGACGCGGCGCCTTCACCTTCCCAGCCCATAGGAGGCGCAACCGTGTCAGCATCGGTGCAGGCGCAAGCCGCAGCACGGGCGAGGCGTTGTGGGACTGGCTGACCTGGACTGACGGAAAGGCAGCGGCACGGGCACAGACCCCTGCCCTGTCCACGGCAGAGAACGTCGTCGTTTTCAAACAGGAAGAGGTCTATGCTCCCTTCCCTTCTCTTCGCCACGACCCCAGCGACGGCACGCTATACACCACATTCTCCAAGAAGACAACCCGCACTCATTACCGCACGCTGGACAGCACATACGCTCGGATGGCAAGCGAAGACGGCGGCATCACCTGGAGGGATGTCGCCGGCATCCCCGGCACTGCTCAGGACGCTCGCCTCGGCCCCGTCTTCAAGATGCGTGACGGATCGCTTGTTCGCATTGATCAGAACTGGCGCAAATGGTATCCTCCCGAGCGCCTCGCCGAATTCAAAGGGAAGGTGCGAACAGCCACCCAGGGCGCGACACGGGAGGGCTGGTTCTCCACCAACAGCGGTGGCTTCATGCGGCGCAGTGAAGACGAAGGTAAGACCTGGAAGAAGCACCCCATCCCCGCACTCGACACCTGGACATCCTGCTCCTCACCGTGGTCCTACACACAGTTGCGGGACGGACGAGTCATCCGCGCCTTCATGGTACGCGCAGACGGGAAGGACAGCGGCGATGTGTTCGTGACTCTGACAGCAGACGGACGGACCGCGGAGACGCACCGCGTCATGGGCGACCCCGACGAGAAACTGCAGTTCACCGAGGAAACGCTGGTTGAGCAGACGGACGACGGCGCTATCTGGGTGCTGACTCGAGTGGAGGGGGGAGACGACCAGATGTGGCAAGGCGTGAGCCGCGACGGCGGCGTCACATGGACATCACGCCCTTCCGGCATCGTCGGGCATCCCCCCAGTGGCTTCGTCAAGCTCCAAGATGGACGGGCACTCCTCACCTACGGCTACCGGCACGCGCCCTTCGGCATCCGGGCTGTGCTCTCGAACGACGAAGGACTCACCTGGGACACGGAGCACACCATCGTGCTCCGCAATGACGGTGGGGGATACGACCTGGGCTACCCGCGCAGTACGCAACTTCAGAACGGCAACATCTTCACGATCTACTACTTCACCGGCGACAACCGCATCACCCACATCGCCGGAACGGTCTGGCAGGTCCCGAAGTAGAGCCCCGGCAGCCCCATCGCCTACAACCGACCCCAAGGCCGGGCGTCCAACCGCCCAATCGTGCAACCCCGCGTGCGACCATCAATCACTCGTCGTAGAGCCGGTGCGGTCGCGTCTCTTCGGCAAATTGGCCCCCGTCGTCCCGGGAACGTTCCAGGTAAGCGTCGACGTCCATCGTCGCCAGTCGTTCCCGGGTCCAACACCCCAGGCCCATCCGCCTGTCGAAGCCCTTGTCCAGCGTCAGCTCGTCCGGATGCAGCCGGGCGAGTTCCTTGAGCACAGCACACGTGACGCGGACCGGATCAAGCGCGCGCCGGTCCAGGAGCACCATCTGGCAGCCCGCGCAGACGTCGCCGGCGAACTTGCCAAAGGTTGGCGCAAAGCAGATCTCGCGGAAGGCCACGCCCGACAACGCATGGCGGCTGAGGGCATCGGTCAACGCTTGAGCATTCACGAAAGGTGCGCCGATATACTCGAACGGTCTGCAAGTACCGCGGCCTTCGCTGACATTGGTAGACTGGACCATCCAAGTGCAGGCATAGGCATAGACTGAGTCCAAAGTCGGGATATTCGGCGAGGGAGGGATCCACGGCAGACGATGGCCGGGCCAGCCATCCTGGCGCCGCCATTCCCGCACCGGCAGCACGTTCAGATTGATGTCCAACCCCCGAACGTCGCGCAGCCAAAGCGCGAGTTCCCCCAACGTCAACGGGATCACCATCGGCAGGGACAGGGGGAAGTACTGACGGGCGGCAATCCCGGCGGGGGGCAGGTGTCCAAGAGGCGCGGGCCGGTCGAGCACGATCAGTTCGGTGCCCGTTGCTGCGCAGTCCTCCAGAACGTGAGCCAGGGCCTGCTTGTAACTGTAAGCGCGATGCGAGATATCCTGGGCATGAAAGACGACGGCGTCGACGCTGGCCAGAAAGTGGATCGGGAACGAGTGTCGGTCGTCGTAAATGCTGAACACAGGCAGCCCGGTACGGGAATCCGTGTAGTTGTCGAAAGTGACGCCGGCCTGCAGCTCGCCACGCAAGCCGTGCTCCAGGCCCAGAAAGCCGCGTACATCGCCCCACTCCACGAGTTGATCCAGAAGACAACCGACCCCCGGCGTCCACATGGCCGGGGTAACCGCGACCCCCAGACGCTTTCCTCGAACACTCCCACGCAGTCCATCACTATCGATCGAGCTTGGCATCTGCCGTTCTCCAGTGGAGTTCGCTGTAAAGGCGGGCGTTTGGCCCGCATTTCTCATGGGCAGGACACTTTGGCGTTTGTTTCTCACTCTGGCAGAGACCATTGAGAATCAGTGGTCGATCCTCGGGCGAGACACGGTGTTTCCGAGACCAAAAGGCAATGCCCACCCGTTGGGTAAACTTGGGGCACGCCGATCCTCGCTCTCACCGCACGGGGCAGTGGTCACCACAGCACCCGCTTGCGAAAGCAAGGCTCGACGCACCCCAAGTTTATGAGAGATGTGGGTCATCGGGCCTCAGGTTGATTCTGACAGTAACGGGTTCGGGGGCGCGCAGTTCGGGCCGCAGTTGCAGACAAAGCCTGAGGGGGTCATGCCGGTAAATTCCTGCATCGCGGCCCATACATCCGGGGTCTCCCAACAGAGGGAAATGCGCGTCTTAGGGCTGACTTGGCGGAGCAGACCTGCCACGTGCGTGTAAATCTCGACTCGAGCCGCCTCCGGCAGAGGCTGGAATCGGGTGACCGGGATGGCTTCATCCGCAGCAGCTTGCGTCATGATGGCACGGAAATGCGGGTCAATGGTCATCTGAGGCATGGACCGGACAAACTGGTCGTAGGGAAACCAGCCGATAGTGCGAAGCGTGATCAGATCAGGCGCGAGGCCGGAATCAAAGATCTCGCGCACCATCGCTTCGGTTTCCGTCTCCCAGCCGTCCGTGGGTGTGATGGGCGAGAAGCGGAAGCGAACCCGATAGCCTGCATCCTGGCACTTGACCGCAGCCTGGATGCGCTCCGATGTGCTCGGAGTAAAGGGCTCCACCTCAGATGCAGCGGTCTGAGCAGAGAGACTCCAACACATGATCGTCCGACCGCGATGGTCGAGGTCGAGAAGGGAATCGACATTGTCGCTCTTGGTGAACAGCATCAGGAATTCTCGTGACTTCTCCGCGAAGTGCTCTACCAGCATCCGCGAGATGCCGTAGTCCGGCTCGAAGCACGGCGCATCCGTGCTGGCGCCGTACTTGAAAAGCGTTTGGCCGGGATGCTCGGCCATCAAAAGGTCAACATGCTCAACGACGGCTTCGGGGTTTACCGGTATGATGATGACCTTGGTCATGGAACAATAGCAGCACCGGTGCAGGCAGCCGCGGATCGCCTCGAACTGCACCGCGGTCTGGCAGACGGTGTCCTCATTCCGGCGCAGGCGCTGCGCGTCTCGCCGAACGGTCCAGCGGTAGGGCTGCAGGACCAGAGCCCCCGAACGTTCCTCTTTGGGTGCCACGATCCAGGCGTCCAGCCCGTCGAATTGCATCACGGAGATGACCACGTCGGGAGGCGAGTCGTCCTCAAAATCACGGCGGGTCCCACTTAGCAAGTTCCAGCCTTCCCCCTGAGAGAAGGGGACATCCCATTCCACATTCTGAGCGTGGAAGCGCTTGAGCAGGCGATGCGTTCTGGCCACCCACTCAGGATTGCTGCGAACGCCGTCACAAATGCGTACACTGCCGACTCGCCAAGTCTTCACGGGGAATTTCCTCTGCTGGGTTGTGTGGTCCATAGCATATGGGGTCGACCAGGGTTGTTTCATCCTGAGTGGACGTTACTTTCGAGTAGTCAGAATCTACTGCAGCTTCGTGTAAGCGATAGATGCCCTCCGAGTGCTGTGAGTCGAATACCACAGGCGGCGTACCAAGTGGTCGTCGCGGTGTCCTCACTGCGGATTCCGGCGGGAAGAGTCGTCGTAAAAAGGAGACGCATCATGCTCCAGATCACTGCTCCCATGCATGGAGCTGTACTCACGCAGCAAAACGACCGCCCTGCCTCTGACGAACTCGCAGTCACAGTCCTCGGCACGGCAGGTGTGGGTGATCCCGTCCACGTCAACGGCGTCACAGCCGTGCGCGAAGGCACGGCGTTCCGCGCTGACATAAGTCTGACCCAGCGAGTGACGGACATCACGGCCACCACGTCGGGAATCCGCGGCGCAGAGTCACACTCTGTCCGCGTCGTCTGCGACCCAAATCCGGCGAAACGGTACGGCTTCTTCATCGACGACCACGCGTTCTTCCTGCACGATATCTGGAAGAACCGGCACCCCTCCATCTTCGACTGCTTCTACCTCGACAAACTGCGCGCCATGCATCGGACATACGGAACCCGTTTCGTGCTCAACATCTTCTTCCGAAACGATCACGACGAGGCAGAGCCCAAATTCACCATCGACCAGATGCCCACGACCTACCGCAACGAGTGGGACGACAACGCGGACTGGCTGAAGCTCTCCTTCCACGCGCAGTCAGAGTTCCCCAACCGTCCGTATCAGTATGCTGCTCCAGCCACGCTTGCCCACGATTACGACACCGTGAGGGCTGAGATCGCCCGATTCGCATCCGAGCGCACATTCTGTCCTCCGAGCGTCATTCACTGGGCCATGGTCTCACCCGGTTGCTTCAAGGTCCTGCGAGAGCGCGGCATGCGCGTGTTCGCAGGCGCGTTTCTGAGGACGTCGTCCGGCAAGCTCTGGCCCCAGGGCGACGACTGGATCCGGGACATCGGCTACTCGGTGGATGCCGAGCGCTCTGAGTACCTGATGCGCAACCGTCGGCTGTACGACTTCGAGCACGACGTGATGTTCCTGAAGGGCGACGTATGCTGCAACCTCCAGACGAAAGCCGCCATCCTCGAACGCCTGGACTCGAGAATCACCAATCCACACTGCGGCCCCTTCGTCAGCCTGGCGTCGCACGAGCAGTATTCGTTCCCCTTCTACCGCGGCTACATCCCGGACCACTTTGAGCGAATGGAAACAGCGGTACGCTGGTGCACAGATCATGGCTATGCGCCCGCCTTCCATCACGACGCGTTCCCGGCAGAGGCAGAATAACCGGTGCCCTCAATACTGCCTTCCAGCAAGACACGTCGCCAGATTTTGGTGCTCTGCAGATGCTGCTGGAACCGGATGACAATCTCGCGAAGGAGTCATCTCATGCCCGCGCTGGCAAGACGGACCGTTCTCACCACGCTCGTCGCGATCCTCCCCCAGGTGCTTGCCCTGCCCGGGGCGGATGCGTCTCCTGTGCGCGTGTTAATTCTCACCGGGCTGAACAACCACAACTGGAAAGAAACGACACCGGTTCTCACGTCCATTCTGGGGAACAGCGGACGCTTCGCTGTGACCGTCATCGAGAAGCCCGAGACCTGTACGGCTGCGCTCCTCGCGGGACACGACGCACTGCTCAGCAACTGGAACAACTTCGGCTCGAAGGCAGGCGTGGGAGATTGGCCCGAATCGGTACGGACAGCGTTCGTTGACTACGTCCGGAACGGGGGTGGAATCGTGGTGGTCCACGCGGGAGGAACGATGTTCGGAGAGTGGACCGAGTTCCAACAGATTATCGGCGCCACATGGGGCAAAGGCACGGGCCACGGCCCGATGCACGAGTTCGAGGTAAGGCTGGCTGCCGACCATCCGATCACAGAGGGACTGACGTCCTTCCACACGACCGACGAGCTCTGGCACCGGATGGCCGTCACGGGAGAACCGACCGCTCTCGCCACCGCGTTCTCGGCTGAAGAGAAGCGTGGTTCAGGTCAGGATGAGCCGGTTGCGCGAATCACACGGTTCGGCAAGGGCAGGTGCTTTAACCTGACGCTCGGGCACAATGCGGCTGCCATGCAGTCCCCAGGATTCAGGGCGCTGTTGTTACGCGGCGCGGAGTGGGCTGCCACGGGCAAGGTCACCATCGCGGCATCGACACTGCCCGAGACGACCGACATCGAGCGCATGTTGAGAGACGTGTCGCAGTACTCCTTTGGAGACACTCGTGCTGCTCTTGTGAGCATCGAGAGGCTGGTCTTCGCCTCGTCGACCAACGCCGATCTCGGTGCCATGCTCGCCACCAATCTTGCCGCAATGCTCTCGAGCGACGCATCCGTCGACTGCAAGGCCTTCGTATGCAAACAGCTCTCAATCCTTGGAACAGCCGCAACGGTCCCGGCATTGGCCGCGCAACTGGCGGATGCGGACCTCGCAGTCCATTCCCGCGCCGCCCTGGAGCGGATCCCCGACAACGCGGCTACGGACGCGTTGCGCGCTGCGCTGGTCAACGCATCCGGGGCCGCACGCGTCGGGCTCATCAACTCCCTGGGCAAGCGAGGCGACACGAAGGCCCTGGCTGCGCTGACCAAGCTGGCAACAAACACCGATATGCAAACAGCCGGCGCCGCGCTTGACGCGCTCGGAGCCATCGGGGGGAACGACGCCCTCGCTGCGCTCTCCGCAGTGCCCCAGACCTCCAATGCGCTGCACGGACGGCACGGGGCAGCCCTGTTGCTCTGCGCCAAAGGACTCATACGCGACGGGAAGACCGAGGCAGGAGCACGCGTGCTGGCCGAACTGATCAAGCCAGACCAGACCAGACACATTCGCCTGGCCGCGTTTCCCGCGCACGTCACGATGCTGGGTTCAAGGGGAGGCGACGCCGTGCTGACAGCATTGACGGGTGACGATCCGGACCTGCAACGGGCAGCCGTCCGGGCCTTGCGCACGGCCTTCCCGCCGAAGCTTGCCCAGGCGATCGCCGGGCATCTCTCGACGCTGTCTCCGGTGTTGCAGGAACAGGTCATCGCATTGCTTGGAGACCGTGGTGATCCTGCCGGGTTATCCGCTATCGAGAAGGCAAGCACAAGCAGTCAACCAGGGGTCCAACGCGCAGCAACCGTCGCCCTGGGCAAGCTCGGGAACGCGCAAATGGTCGCGGTTCTCGCTAGACTGAGTACCAACGCCGACGGGGATACAAAGCGCTCGATCGTGGCGGCTCTGTCACGCCTGCGTGGAGACGATGTCAACGTGGCGATCGTCGCTGCATCGAAGGCTGCGCCCGAAGACGTGAGATGCGACCTGATCAAGTCCCTGTCGGCCCGCCATGCACAGGAGACGGCACCCGCCCTCGTTGAATTTGCCGGCGACAAGAGCCAGGCAACACGTGCGGAAGCGCTGAAAGCCCTGGGAGTACTGGGTAATGCAGGGACATGTGGGGAACTGATCGCCATGCTGGCCGAGGCGAAGGCCTCCGATCGCCCCAGGATAGAGGGTGCCCTCGTCTCCATCTGCCGACGGGAAGCCACACTTGCCCCCCTGCTCAGCAGGATCACTGATTCGCAGGGCCCGCAGAAAGCATCTCTGCTTGCCGCCATCGGCACGTTCGGGGGAGACGAGGCACTCACCGTGCTTCAAGATGCGACCAGGAGCACTGAAGCGGATGTCCGAATCTCCGCGATCCGCGAATTGTCCGACTGGGAGGACGCACGCCCCCTCGACGCTCTGTTGTCAGCCGCCACCGAGTCCGATGACCTGCGTGTTTGCGTGCTGGCGTCAAGAGGCATTGCGGCCCTCGCCCAAAAGGCCACCAAACGGTCCCCGG
The DNA here is from genome assembly GCA_018676675.1 of Lentisphaerota bacterium. Lineage (GTDB taxonomy): Bacteria > Verrucomicrobiota > Lentisphaeria > Oligosphaerales > JABHEG01 > JABHEG01. The sequence goes on along the minus strand of JABHEG010000360.1, from coordinate 31,228 downwards.
GGGAACTGGCTGACACCCTCGGGCGTGCCATCGCTGCGGCTCCACGGACGGAAGAAAAGCGCGCCCTGTTGGGAGCGCTGCACGCAGTCCGGTCCAGGAAGGCACTTGACGTGGCGCTCGTACACTTGGCCAACCGGGAGCTGGTCAACGAAGCGGCGGCTGCGGTCGTCGGGGTCGCAGAAACCGTTGGCGCCCGGGCGCCCCTCGAGGCCAATGCTGCGTTGGAGCACGTCATCGCCCATTGTCCCGATCCGGTTGTTGCCGCCAAAGCGACGAGCCTCCTCGGGCTCTCAGCTCTCTCCGACAATTTGGCGATCGGCGGCAAAGCCACAAGCCCGGACGGTCTGGAGAAGGACGGCGCCGCGCACGGAGATCAGGCCGCGATCGACGGGGATCCCGCGACGTACTGGGACGAAGAAAACGGCAAGAAGCTCTACCGTCTCCGGGTCGAGATGATCGATGAGGCCAAAGTCACGTCAATCCGGATACTCGGGTACGTGCAACACGGCTACTCGCCCAGGGACTTCCAGGTTCTCTGCGACGGTGAGATGGTCAAGAACGTAACGAACGCGCAGTACACGGACAGACTGCTTCTCGTCCCAATTCCCCCGACGCTCTGCCGTACGGTCGAGCTGGCGATCACCGGGTACTACACTCACAGCCCCGCGATCCGGGAACTGGAGATCTACGGAGAAACGGAGAAACCAGCGACGCCCCAGCCCAAGCCCACAGGTATCGCAGACGGTCTGTATCAAACGGACAGATCACTGGCGTACGCACGAGGCGGCACGACGCTGTGGCGCCTCAACACGGATCCGAAGGAAGGCAAGCCGTACATGCACCCACTCCGCCTGCCGAACGGCGATGTTCTCACCGCCCTGCGTCCAGCCGACCATGTGTGGCACCGCGCGCTGTGGTTCTCCTGGAAGTTCATCAACGGGGTCAACTACTGGGAAGAGAACAAGAAAACCGGCCTGAGCGACGGGCGGACGACGCTCGCCTCCTCAACAGCAACCGCCGCGGAAGACGGGTCTGCCACAAGCGACTCGCAGCTCGAATACCACCCGCCGGACGGACCGGTGGTGTTGCGCGAAACGCGCAGTATCACAATCTCTCCCCCGGAGGCCGACGGATCTTACCGGATTGACTGGGCCGCCACGTTTGCCGCTGGGAACACAGAGGTCAAGCTGAGCCGCACCCCGCTTCCTCCAGACCCCGGGGGCGCAAAGCACGGAGGCTACGCCGGATTCTCAGCTCGCCTGGGGCGAACCATCACTGGAGGCGTATTCGTCAACAGTGAGGGTGGCAGAGGGCAGAAGGGAACGCATGGCACGTCGGCGCGCTGGGTAGACTACAGCGGTGCGGAAGGCGGGATCGCGATCCTGGACCACCCGGAGAACGCTCGGCATCCCGCACCGTGGTATGTGGCTGAAGAAATGCCGTACTTCAGTCCCGCGTTCCTGTTCCGTGACTCCATGACCTTGGCTCCCGGACAGGAAATGACGCTCCGGTACCGCGTGCTGGTGCACGGCAAGCCAATGGATGCGGATCGACTGAATAGCGAATGGGAACAGTTCGTAGAGAACTAGGAGAGCGCCATGAAGATCGGGTGTTTTGCACTTGTCGAACCGTTCACCCCCATGGAACGCCAGTTCGAGGCGATCGCTGAGATGGGAATTGAGTACGCCGACGTGACGGGCAGCCACGACGGCGCGGCACTGGGCGTGGAGTTCGGCTTTGCCGCGTCAGTCAGCCTCGACAGCAAGCCAATGGTGTAACGCATGAGCGCCAATCAGCAGCAGTCAAGGCGAGGATTTCTGAAGCGGACGGCATCGGCCGGGATGGCTCTGGCCATGCCGACGATCATTCCGTCGAGAGTTCTCGGAGCGGATGCACCGAGCAACCGCGTAGCCATGGCACACATCGGTGTCGGCGGCCGTGGCGGGGGATTGTGCCGAAGTTTCACACACCTCAACAACTGCCGGGTCACGGGCGTATGCGATCCGTTCAAGAGCCGTCGCGAGACCCACACGAGTTGGGTAAACCAGCAGTACGAGGGGCAGTTCTGTACGGCTCACAACGACCTGCGGGAAGTGCTTGCGCGCGACGACATCGACGCGGTCGTCATTGCCACGCCTGACCACTGGCACGTGCCGGCAGCCTTCATGGCCCTGCAGAACGGCAAGGACGTCTACGTGGAGAAGCCGCTGGGCATAAGCATGCGACAGAACCTTGCCCTGCGCGATGCCTGCCACCGCTACGGAACTGTCTTCCAGTACGGAACGCAGCAGCGCTCCTCCAGCCACATTCGCTTTGCCTGCGAGTTGGTGCGCAACGGGCGCATTGGGAAGCTGCAGTCGGTCGAGGTACACAGTCCGTCCAGCGGACAGGGCGGGTCGACTACACCAATCCCCGTGCCCAAGGGGTTCGACTATGATCTCTGGCTCGGCCCCGCTCCGGACGCCCCGTACACCAAAGACCGCTGCACGAGCAACGGCTCCTGGTTCATTTCGGATTACGCGCTGGGATTCATCGCCGGATGGGGAGCTCACCCGCTGGACGTGGCCGTGTGGGGACTGGGCGATACGTGGGAAGCTGTCCCAATCGAGTACAAAGGGACCGGAGTATTCCCGACCGAGGGACTCTTCGATACCGCTACGTCCTGGACGGTTCGCGGCACGTACGCCAACGGTGCTGATTTCCTGTTCAAAGGCCCCGGCGGGAATCTGACGATCTTCACCGGCGACAAAGGCAAAGTGACAGTGAGCCGCGAGTCGTTGGAGACCGAACCGGCCTCCCTGAAGAAGGATGTTATCGGTCCGGACGAACTGCACCTTTACAACAGTCGGCAGCATTACCAGAATTTCGTCGACTGCATCCGCACGCGTCAACCCACTGTCAATCCCGTGGATTCTGCCGTCTATTCCGACGCCATCAGCCACTTGAGCGACATCGCGATCCGAACCGGACGCACGATCAAATGGGCCCCCGAGGCCGAGACCATCGTTGGCGACGACCAGGCCAAGCGCATGCTGAACCGCACGAACCGCGGGCCCTGGCCAGCGGGGTGACGCGGTGTGCTTTGTATCCCAATCACTTCAGGGTACCTTCCCTCCCGTGGCCGGGAGACGGTTTCTCATTTTTCCTTACCCATGCAGAAAAGGGCCTCCATCCATGGACCATCCGCGACGCCCCGCCTCCAGTCTCGCACTCGCTGCTCTGCTCCTTCTGTGTGGTACTCTCCTCTTCGCTCAAACTCCGACCACGGCTCCTGCCGATGACTTGCCGGAGGAATTCTGCCTGCTCTCGCGCCTTCCCCAGGACGCCAAGCTCAGATGGCGGCTCCTGACGGAGAACGACAAGGTGCGGGAACAGGAGGCGGAACACGCGGATGTCAATGCAATCCGGGACATCTGGCACGTCCCGTTGCGGAAGGGCCGCCACGCCCTCAAAATCGTATTCAGCCGTCCCTACAAGGTGGCCGGCCACGTGTTCCACCTGTACGTCAACAGCGACAGCGATGCGAAAACCGGTCGGAAGAGCGGCGTGAAGGGGGTGGATTACATGTACACGTTCTCCTGCCAGGAACCCGGCACGGAGAAACGGTGGTTTGCCTTTTGGGGCAAGGACGGCTCCAGCGGCTCCCCCAACTTCCTCAACGTGCTGCAGGACGATGTGCTCTATCTCTGCCTGGACATGGACACCCGGCAGGCAGACGGCACGTCGGTGTTCGACCTGAAGACCAGCTCGTACATCTGGGCTGACGTGGACGGAACCTGGACGCCAAGCGTCACCCACTCCGTCGACTTTGTTCGGGTCGTGGGCGATCCCGAGCCGGCAGCGCCGCCGGTGACTGAACTCTACTCTCCCCTGCTCAACCCCGACGTGAAGCTGATCCGGGGACGAGCGTACGGCTGGTGGCTTCAGGGGGGGAAAGGAACCGCTGAAGGCAAATTGAAGTACGACGATGCGGAACAGACGTTGAGGGTCGGTCCCCTGTACGCCCCCGAGGGACTGCTGCAGCCGATCAACGCCACACCTGGCCACTATCTTCTCCGGGCCCTCGCCCGAACAGATGTATTCCAGATCCACTTGGTGGCAAACAAGATGCAGATGCCGGTATCCGTGGGCAACGACTATCGCTGGGTGGAACTCCCCTTTCTCGTGAAGCATGCGGAGGGACGGAGCAACAGGAGCATCCAAGTTGGTTTCCGCTACCTGTCTCGTCCAGCCACCGGTAACGCCTCACGCCTTCCCGCCAACCTCTGGGTCAAGCAGGTGGAGCTGCACCGCCTTGGGGACACGGTTCTGCAGGAGTCCTGGATGGAAACGCTGCCTGTGAATCCCCGGCACCGGCTCGACCTTCTGGAAGCAAGCCCATCCCGAAATCGTCCGGGAAAGGTGGTCTTCCGGGACAGCTTCATCGGCACGGAGCTCTGGCTCATGACCCAAGGTGGCCAGGACGACCACTCCTACGTTGGGCACCCCGACTTCAACCGCGACGGCGGCTGCCTGCACATCGGCGCGCGACGGGCGCCGGCGGGGGTGTTGCGCACGGACGGCAGCTCACGCTATCTCAATGACGCTTGGCGCGGGCTGGTCTGGCTCTTTCCCTGGATGGAGCGGCAATTGCCCGAAGGCGCAGATCCGACCCAATGGGTGATGGTGGAACGCGGCACGGAAGCCGTCAAACTGGAGAACGTTGTCACGGGCGCCCGACACACCATCGAACTGCCCACCCGCTCCGGCTGGACGATCATCCACTACCCAGGCAAGACCAACTACGGGCTCCGCGGCCCCCGGGTCACGGGCATCACCCACGACACGTTGGCTTGGTTGGCGGAAGGTGGAAGACTCGTGGCCACCTCAACAGCTCAAGGACGGGAGTTCCGCCCCTTTGCCATCCCAAGCATCTCGCCTGAACCCGAAGGGGACAAGGTGCATCCCGGCATGACCTTTGTGGGAGGCAAGAGCGGCGAGAACTGGCGCGACGCAGTGGACGGCCGAGACCGACGCTACTTCCTCTTCGAACTCAACCGCGATAACTTGCCCAATCACGCCACCAATCCCTACCAAATCTTCGCTCTGCCCCTGACCGGGAAACGCCGAGGACCGCTACGGGTCGTCTCCCATCCGGCGGCGACCGTCACCGAATATGTCACCTCCCAGACCGGCCCGAGGAAACAACCCTCCGCCAAGTGGTGGGACTACGCAGCCGGCTTCCCCTGGTCCGGTGATGACGCCCGCCTGCGACTTGAGGACGGCACCCTCGTTCACATGAGTTCCCTGGGCGTGCACAGCAGCTTCCACACGGGCGGCAGCGCCAGCACGGTAAGTCTGGTGGGCCTGGAGAACGAAACCAATCGCTTTGTCGGGACATACCGCAAGATCGACCGAGTCAGCTGGCCCCACGAGTACCGTCGCAACCGCGATTTCGCCGTGGTAGGCGGCTATGCCGAACCCGCGTCCCCTATCCTGATGATCGACCTTGAGCACGAAACGATGTGGACCGCCGTGCTGACCAACTTCCACGATTATCTGAAGCGCTACAGCAGCCGCTGGAATAAGGAGGCCTATCACAAGCCCATGTTCCGCCTGGCTCCCACGCTCAGCCCTGACTTCACCAAGCTCTCGTACTTCTCCCCCATGCTGACCGGCGATGTCCCTCAGCGCAGGTGGGGCGATGTCTATGTGGCAGTGGTACGCTACCCCGAACCGCCGCTGGATCTGCGCCTCGGCTGGCGACGCACACTGACCTGGGAGCTGCCGCGACGGCACACGGAAGTCCGCGGTTTCCGCCTCTATCATTCAGAAGACAGCGGACGCAACTACCGGCGGCTGAACGACAAGCTGCTCACCGGCACTCGCTTCCGGTTGCCGACCGACACCAAGGGATTCTATGCGCTGACCAGCGTTGAATACTCCGGCCTGGAGGGCCGCATCTTCTCCAACGAAATACAGCTGGGTGAGGCAGAGCTGTTCCGGCATTTCCACGAACCGGAGATGGGACGGATCAGCAGGCCGATGGTGCCGTTCTTTGAACCCACCGACGCCAGCGGAGCCTACGCGGTGGCCGTGAGCGATCCCGAACGCCTCGACCGCCAACGCCTGGCTCAGGGGCTCCGCGGTACAGTTGCCCTGTCAGTCAGCCTGCCGAGTCGGAAGGGGCTGCGTCTGTGGGCCAGGACTCGTGGCATGTCCGAACTCGAACGGGCCTCCTATACGCAGGGTTGGACCGGCCAGGTGAAAGAGGTCGCTGCCGGTCACTTCTCCCTGCACTGTGACGGCAGAGATCTCGGCACGTTCACCGTCAATGGTCCGGAGTGGCGCTGGGTGGCACTGGACACCGGCGCGATCCAGCTCCCGGGGCGGAAGGTGAATCTGGAGCTGAGCACCTCTGATGCGGGGATCGCAGTGGACTGCCTCTGTATCACCAATGATCCCGACTTTCAGCCGGCCGGCCGCGGGCGCGAACCCAGCGGCGAGTTGACGGCTCCCAGCGGCCTGCGGCTCGCCCAGTTCACCGTGCAGGACGCCGAACGTTTCCATCTCACCGGCGGGCAGGTCAAGATCACCTGGCAACCCTCCGGCGCTGACCAGGGCGTGACCCGCTACCAGGTCTACCGGGGCGAGCAGAAAGACTTCCCTGCCGACCCCGAACATCTGCTCGGAAGCCCAGCGGGACCGGTGTTCCACGACTGCGACCTGGAACTGGGAGTCCGCGTGTTCTACCGCGTTCGTGCCATGGATGCCTGGGCCAACGTTTCCGCCGCTTCCCCTGCCATCGCCATCACTGCCGCCGCCTCCGCTGTGCGCCCGGCATTCCAGCACGAGCGGAAAGCGGCTGATCCACTCAAGACCATTATCGACTTCGATGCCACCAGCTCCCGCTGCGACAGAGGCGAGATCACGCGTTGGCAATGGGAATTTGGGGATGGGGGCACTGGGGAAGGTCCCCGGATAACCCACGCTTACGCAGAGCCCGGCAGCTACAACGTTATCCTGCGAATCAGCACCGACCGGGGAGCGGGGGCGAAACTCCAGAAGTCCGTGCGGATCAGCCCTGTCTGGGTGGAGAGCACCCGGGCCAACGGCGGCGTCTGGGTGGAAGCCGAAGATTTCAGTGGAGAAGGCAGCGGCACCAGCCGCACAATGAGCGGACGAATCAACGCTTCGGCCCGGATCGTGACCTATTGGGACAAGGACCTGGGCCACTGGCTGGAGTGGAAGCTCCCGGTTGCCACTGCCGGTGCCTACGCCATCGCACTCCGCTATGCCTCCGGAGCCCAACGCGCAGTACGGGATTGCCAAATCGACGGCGCCACCCCCGGAACAGATTGGAGCGGACTTCTCTTCGCCGGCACTGACGGATACTGTACGCGAGCAGACAACTGGCGCTGGCAGATGCTCAAAGGAAAGGACGGGAACGTCCTCCGCCACGAACTGTCGGTCGGTCAGCACACACTCCGTCTGACCAATCGAGGGGGCGGCATGGCCTTGGACGCCATCCTACTGGTCCCGACAAAAGCCCTGCAGCCCACTCCGTAACGGGGAGGCGATGAGTCCCTGGTCGGGCGCACTCACGATACGGGTCGGGCCGTGGACAGTCTGAGGCATCCGTGCATCAGAAAAGGACTCCTGGATGACCACGACCTACAGACGCCCTTTCCGTGTGTTCATGTCATTGGCAAGTCTCTTTTGCCTGCACAGTTTCTCAGCCGAAAAGGAGCGAAGTATGGCGCAGACAAGGCAAGAAACCCCGGTTACCTGGCAGGAGAAGGCTGTCGAGTACGCGCGTATCATGTCGCGACTCAAATGGACGCCTGTTGCTGACGGAATGCCGATCAGAGGAGGAGGGTGTTTCAAGGAAGGGAGTGAATACACCGGGGTTCCATACTCCAGTGTCAAGTACGCCGGACGGTACATCGGGTTCGAGATCTTCCTCAAGACATTCCTGGCCGCCGTTGAGAATCCCCTCAGCGTGCTGTACACCGAGACGCTCCGCGGGAAAGTGAGCAACGCAGCGGGGTACTATGGAAAGGTATGCTCCTCCTATACCAGCTATGCCCTGCAGTGCGGAATCTGGTACGTGAGCCGACACTACGGGCCCGAGTACCGCGAGGGCATTGGGCTGGTGGAGCCGCAGTCAGCGCAAGCCGCCCAGAGAGGGGATGTGATCTTCACTGCCCCCCCTCCCGGGGGCGGTGGGTCCCACATAGAGATCGTGACCGCAGTCACCAAGAGCGACGACGGCGACGTGACGCATGTTCGGATCGAGGAGAGCTCCCCACCGACGACCAGGAACACCAACCGCACGGCCGCGCAGTTCGACGGACACATCGGCCACGAGAGGAAAACGCTGTACCGAATCACCGATCTGGACGCCTGGCGTGGCTCCAACAAGGCCGAATCGTTCCTGTTCCCCAATTACGCCGAGGATTCCGCGACGCCGGTGATCAACCGCGTCTTGCTGCTCGATCGTGGCGACTGGGTTCCATACCACAGAGAGCAGGCCGTAAAGATCAACGTGATGGACAGAGACGCTCAAGGCGTCAAGGCCTTGGTCATCAAGCGTGGCGATGTTGTGGTCGAAGAGATTGACCAACCCGGCAAGGGGATAATCGAGCGCTCGTTTTCAACCTGTGGTGATTACGCCGCGCACTGCGTGATGGGTGACGGCTCGCTGAGCCAGGCGTGCGAGTTCTCCGTCTGCCACCTCGATTTCGAGACGCCCGTTGAAGCGGTAACCCTCGACAAGCCGTGGGAGATAAGACTCGCTTCTGACAATATGGATGCCATCATCGTCTACCTCTTCAGTGAGGAAAACGAGTACAATCATCGCACCGTGTTCATTACTGAACAGGATCGGCGAAACGGCAAGGTCGTGTTCCCGTCCGGCTTGCTTGAGAACACGGGTAAGTGGCAGATCTGGCTGATCGGCGAAAACACGTACGGGAGACTTAAGAAACGACGGGACGTCGTCGTGCAACAGTAGCCAGGGAGTCATCCCTTCAACAGCTGCCCATCTCTTCCGGGAGGCCATCCCCGCAACGCGATCTGCAGCAGGAAGGCCTCTCCGCCTCCTCAACACTCGAACACCACTCGGAAGAACAGCACGGCTCCCGCCTTCAGTAGACCAGGGGCAATCAGCCAGGGCTATTCCTGTTCCTGTACGAATGTCTGGGGATTCGGCGGGACGAACCCATGCGTGGAGCCCTGATACCACGTGATCTTCTTGGGCGCTGTGATGTTGTTGTAGAGGACCGCCAATCCTGACGGAGGACAGACGTAGTCCCCCAATCCAGCTCGGGAAATCACACTTGGGCACGTGATGCGCTTGGCGTGGAATACGCTGTCGTAGTAATTGAGTGCTGGAACATACGAAGGACGCCAGCCACCGAGTCGCCCCTTGCTCGGCCCCGCGAAGTCGCAGCACCAGGTAATGCTGGGGGTGGCCGCAGACGCGTCGGGCTCAAGTCCGGCAGCCCAGATGGTTTGGAGTCCGCCCTGACTTCCTCCCGAGACCACGAGCTCTTTCCCGTTCCACTGGGGTAGAGATTTGAGGAACTGAAGCGAACGCATCACGCGTAGCGCCATCCCGTTGAAATAGGCCGCCTCCGGGTCAGCATTCTGTTCAGGATCGAATGCGTACCCCTTGCCGTTTGACTTGATTTTCGCGAAGAAGTCGGCGTAGTAGGTGTCTTCCCGGCCCAGTTCGTAGCCATGCGCGTTTACGTTGAAATGAAGTCTGCCGCTGGAACCAGACGAGGGAGCACGCTGGATTCCGGTTCCATAGCCATGGTAGCTTGCGTAAGCAGGAAGTGACTTGTCCTTCGCTCCCGCGGGGATCGTGAGGTAGCCTGTCACCGGACGCGGCCCTGCACAATCGACCGAGACCGCATAGATCTCGACGTTGGCTTCCGGCTGGCTGGCTCTCTTCATTTCGTACTTGACGGGCACGGCCGCGAGCCTGGCCTTCTGCTTCGCCCAGAAAGCATCGAAGTCCGGGGGTTCTTCCGCAGCAGATTGGAGCTTCTCCGGTTCTGCACCGGCCCCGCCGTCGAAAGAAATGCTCTTCAGCCGGCCCTGCTTGTCCTTCTTCTTGATCTGTCGGCCCTTGGAGTCCACCAGATGCGCCTGGATACGAACGAAGCCAGGCTCCTCAAGACGTGTCCTAAGCACGGTGGGTTCGCCCGAAGCGACTGTCTCGGCACCAGTTACACGCTTTCCGTCGTCTCCTGTTCGTGTCCATCTGATCGTGTATGGTCTCTCCGGGATGGGCTGACCACCGAAATCAACCCTGAGGGAGAACGCCATCTCCTCGCCGCAAGCAAAGAAGGCCTTCTCCGTTCCCACTGTCAAGGAGATCTTCTGAGGGTCCGGTTTGATGACCTTCCTGATCTTCAGGTCGTCAAACGTCCCTACCACGAATAGCTCTGCGGTCTCGTAGTTCTTGCCAGAACGTGAGAAGGTCCAGTCCAGCTTCCCCTCCTTCGTGGTGTTGTTCCCGATCCCGAGATCGCACCCTTTGTCGGATTTGAACTTGTTGAAGGCCAGAATGGTCTGCTTCTGCAGATAGTTGTGCACCTGCATAGAGCCGTAGCCATCCACGGGATCGGACGCCCCATCCCCAAAGTCAAAATCGCCTGCGGCTCCGGGAATACTCTGAGCATTCGTTCCGCCGTAGTTGTTTGGCCAAAACTCGATATTCCCCTTCTCGAACGTTCCCTTTTTCACTGCCGGGCAGTTCCCTGCGACCTCCAGATTGCTCACATAGACCTGGACGACACCGGAACCGACATTGGGAACGCCGACCTTGTTGAGGTCCTGCGAGAACGTGTCCATGGAGACGAAAACCCATGTCATGTCCTCCTGCTTACCGGTCAGCCTGAGCAGATATCCGACTCTCTTCAGGGCACCGGAATAGCTGTCTCCGTTATCGATCTGATACCCGTCTGAGCCGTAGTTGAGGGGGTTGAGTTTGTAGATCAGTTCATAGTCTTCAGTTCCCGGCACAAGCCTCTGAAGCTCAGGAACGTCCGCTCTGGCCGGATACGAGAACCCGGCAATGGTAGCCATCGCTAGGAATACCAGAAGGTCCATTGTCCTTCTGGCTGCGTTCTGTTTACGGCGCGTTTGCTTCTGAGATCGCATGGTAACGTTTCTCTCTCCTGGTAGGAACTTGCTGTGATCTCGAACTGGGGGGCCCGCTCTCCGGCGGACCGACGTAGATCGCGACAATACTGTAGCACTCCTTCCGGCGTGCCGGTGCCCAAGAAGAACAGCAACCTGCTGGTACTCGGGTGTTCACCCCAGCCAATTCGGGAGGGGTCTACTGCAAGTCAGTTTGCCGTCGGGCTTTCTGGATCTGTTCGGCAAGAGCGCGACGGCTGTCGTAAATGAAATTGGGTTTGACATGCGGGCAGTTGTCGCAGGCCAGAATAAAGGCATCCGCATCACGCAACACCTTCTCGCACTCCTCCGCCGCTCCTTTTCTGCCCCCGGTGCGGAGCTTTTTCGCGAGTTGGTCAAGAAGCCAATGGTACTCGTAGTCTTCCAGACCATCGCGCAAGATCACGAGGCGAATGGAAGGGCTGACCGTCCCGTCGGGATTCGGGAACAGAAGGTAGTGATCCCCGGCCACTGACTTGCCTGGATTGGGTGTTTCCCAGGGGTTGTTCAGCCAACGGTTGACCGTCCAGATCAGGTATCCGTCGATTCCCAGTTTCCAGTTCATCCAGGGGATCACTCGATGGTCCACCGCGCGCGCGGCCACACGCATCCCCGGACGCGGGCTCTTGTAGCCGTTGTACCACCAGACCTCATTGCCCAAAGCATGCTGTTCTGCCAGGACGTCAGGATCAAACCCGTTGATATTCGTGCACCAGATGTCCAGCCCACGCAGGACCGGGGACGGTGTCTCTGCCCCGAACAGGCGGATCTTCGGGTGTGCTGCCCGAATCGTGTCGAAGACGCGGTTCAGCAGGTCGAAGTCCCATTCTTTGGTGTATTTGTGGCACACGACTTCATCAACGCAGTAGACGTAGCACTCGTCCAACCATCCCTTGCCATCGAGGTACTCGGCGCCCACACGATAGGCTTCGGCAATTCTGCGGAGATACTCAGGCGTCCCCTTCTTTGCCCCCAGGAAAGCCCCCCGACCATAGAAGTAGGGGACGGGCATGAGGTCGAGGTGGTGTCCCATCTCCATGTACATTTGGGTCAAGTGCTCGAACTGACTGGTATTCCCCAAAACGACCGTCTGCTCTTCCTTGTTCCACTTCAGAGGCAAGTGTGCCAGACTGGAAGGGCAAAGTCGATACCCGGCAAGCAGTTTGACGATTCCCGGGCGCCATTCGTTGATGAACTGATCCCAACTCATCTCCCCGTACCATTTGTTGATGTCCTTGCGCCAGCCCCAGGGGCCATAGATGGTTGTGCTGGTGCGCAGGTGCTGCTTCACTGGAAGCTCGAAATCCCACACGTGCACGCGGAGCTTGACGTCGAAGTCGCCCCCCCCCTCGGTCTTCACCGTAACGGGAGCAGTGTAGTCTCCGGGGGCGGTGCCTGAAGGGGCGGTCACTTCCAGCCAGATCGGGTAGTGCCATTGCTTGTTGGCCGGGAATGGCTTCGGGCCGGGCAAGCCGTCCGGGAGTCCTTCCGGCGGCCCTTCGTTTGCGGGGACGTAGAACACCGGACTCCAGGAGACGTTCTCTGCCGCGATCTCTGCGCCGCCGGGGCCGATGAGTGGGCCTGCCGTGACCGAAACATCACCGACTCCGCCCTCCTGTTGCGGCCGAAGCACGAGTTGAACAGCCTCAGTTTCGTTGCGGGCCATTGACAGTTCCACCTCAGGACGGACGGCTCCCGTCAGAATCACATCCTCCGTTCGCATGATCTTGCGTGTCGGTCCCTCCAACCACAGGACAGCGGCATCTGACCTGGCCAATGGCCGACGCACCGGCGCGACTGGTGGCGTCTCGTAGTCAACGGCCTGGGTCGCGCGGAGGTGGTCGATGTAGAAGTCGATAACAGCGCCATGTTTGTACACCGACTCGGAGAGCCAGAAGCTGATGCTGCCAACGTTGTCGGCGCATGCTATGTCCCGGATGCAGAGCTTCTCATGCGCCCATTTGCCATGCCGGATGTCCGTCATGACGGTGCGGTAGAGAACCTTCTCTTCGCTGTTGGAGATAGTCACATTGAGGGCAAAATCCGGGTCCATCCCGCTCTTGGACTCAAAGAAGACATCAAACTCGATGAAGTCGGAGCCCGAAAGGTCGACTGGCGTCTCGTAGGTCTTCTTGATCGACGGCCACCCCATCGGGTACTTCGCTTTCTTGACTTCCTCAGCTTGGTGGTGGTCGATCTCCACGTGCATCCAGAGAGAGTGCATGCCTTGCTTGACGTGCTTGTCCGAGACCTGAAAGCTGACCTCCTTCTGCCCTCCGGTCTTCCAGCCGGCGAGATCCTCGAAGCCGTCGATCAATCGACGCTGCGGCGGAGCGGGGGCGGCAGGAAGGAGCATGCTCATGCATCCGGCCAATGCCCACGCACAGAGAATGGCCGGCGTGGTCGGAAACGTGCGTGTGTGCTTCATTATTGCGTCCTTCTATGTTCAACAAGAACAGGATATTCATCAGCTTCCGGTGCACACATGGTCTCATCCAAAGGCTGCAGAGAAAGCCGGGGCAGTCCTCCAATCAAGACCCCATCTCCTGAGGCTACAGTCCGGATCTATCGAACCCGCTCCCTGATCAGCGCAGCGACAGTCGGGCGGCATTCCAGACTTCCCAGTTCGGCCCATCGACTCCAACCAGGACGGCCCACCCTGCAATCCCTTTCTTCCCGGCGGACCAGGATTCGTCGATCGGGGTTCCGGTCTTGTTGACGCCGATGTTGAAACAGCAGGCCTTGGAGTTGACAGGATCGAGGCAGATCGAGTCGAATGGGATCTTCCACTCCGCCGTCCAGCATGACGCGTCCGCGGAGTCCGTGGCGTATTGCACGGTACGCTGCAACTTCTCGGCCGGCCCGGGTGGCAGGCCCGCTATGCGGTAACTCTCGAACGTCCCTTGGAAGTCGCCCAGAAGGTAGAACAACGGGCCGTGTTCAGCCTCGTCCAGCCACCAGCCACCCGTGTTCACGCCAATCTCGCCTTCGATGATGATCTCTACCATGTCGCCCAGCCACCAGACGTTCTTGTCCTTGGCGAGGGGCTTGTCCGGATTCACCGGGTTCCGGAGCCCGATGTACAGGAACTGATCGTCTCGCAGAATCCACGCGTGGCTCTTGAGGGCAGAGGTCTCTCCGCTGCCGGGGGACTGGGCAAGGATCGCTGCCTCGCCGGGCTTCAGTCCGTTCCACTCGTCCGGATCCAGCTTGCCGTCAATTGTGATCGCCGACTTGCGCCGTGTGATTCTATGCACCGGCAACTCACCGAGGGGCTTGCGTTTCAGGCTCATGTGTTCGTGTGTATCCACCTCGTGGTGCACGGGCCAGGTCGCCCGCAGTTCGTCGTCGTACAGCCCGATCCGTTCCACCGGAATGGGGTCGAACCCGATGGTGCCGAGAACGGGTGCGTCCGGCCGAAGCGTGAAGTCCCCGTACTCGGGATCCGTGAAGCCGGGGTCGCCGACATCCCAGTTATGCTCCACCGTGGCGGTCTCACGTGGCAGCGGGGCGACGTCGAGCAGCTTGGAGGTCTTTATCCCGATGTTGCGCGCCACGAGGTTGTTGGTCGGGAGGGCGGGATTCTCGCGGGCCAGCGCCCCGACCAGTTGCGGGTAGCGAACGCTCCACGGTGGCTCGTCTACTTTCATCTCCCGGAGGTAGGAGAGGAAGCGATCCTTGCCCCGCTGGTCCCGATCGCTGAAGACCCACGAGCGGTCTCCCAGACGGATGCCGGACACGCACTCGGAGAAGACGTTGTTCTCGAGCATGTTGTTGCGCCCGCCGGAAAAAAATCCGCCGGAATTGCTCTCGATGGCCCAGAAGATGTTCCCATAGATCGTCATCGCCCCGTTCATGTGGTCGATATGAAACACCGGGCGCCCGCCGCAGTGGAAGCTCTTCCGCAGAGCCGCCGTGTAGGGAACGTGGTGGAACATGTTGTACCGCGCGATGTTGCCACATGTGCCCAATACACGACGCACCCCATACATGTAGAACGTCCCCATCTCCCGCGCTTCGTACGGGGCGTCGTGCACCTCGTTGTACTCGAAAACGTTGTCGTTGCGCTCCGCCCGGACGGCCTGGTGGGAAATGTCGTGGATCAGGTTGTGGGACGCCCGGCCCCCGACGGTTCCGAAGAATACGGCCGGCTGGTAACCCGCACGATTCCACCGGTTGATGTGATGGATATGGCAGTTTTCCACGAAATGCCCACAGGGCGTCAACGTTTCCTCATCTCCACCCGTCATGTGCACGCCGGCATCGCCCATATTCAGGATGTCACATCCGATGACGCCGTGCCGCCACCCGCCGACCGTTGGATCGGACATCCTCTTGCTTTCCTTGGGCGCGGGACCGATGACCACGGCGGAGTTCCCCATATTGCGGACCACGCAACCCGCCAGCAACACCCCCTCCCCTCCCTTGATCCACACAGCGTCACCCCGGCCTGCTTCCAGAGTCATCCCGCGGAAGACGATGTGAGAAGCTCCGTCGAAGGACAGCATGCGGTCTTCGAGCAGGGACACAACAGCCCGGCCGCGGCTGACCGGTGACGGCGGCCAGAAATAGAGCTTCCCACTGTCCCGATCCAGGTACCATTCCCCCGGCGAGTCCAGCTCGCACAGCAGGTTGATTCCGAAGTACGGCGCACCCTTGAAGATGCCGCCGGTCTCGTAGCCCTTCTTCGGGTTCCGGCCGCATGCGGCCCCCGGGAGCCCCATGCGGATGATGTTCTTGTCTGGCTCCAGCTTCTTCAGCGGCGAGTAACGGGCGCAGAACCAGCGGTTCCAGTAGCCGAAAATCCAGGCGTCGGGCTCGTGCTGCCATACGTCCTGCAGGTCGTCCTTGTAGACGAAAGCGTTGGACATGTTCATGGGCTTGTCGTAGAACGGCTCGAAGTTGCCATCGGCAAACCCCTTGACCTGCGCGTACGCCTCCGCAATCGTCACCGCGGCATTCGGCCAGCGGGCCAGCTGCATTGGTTCATCGTTGAAGAACAGCTCCAGGTGCGCGGGTACGGGTCTGATCGCATAGCCCCGCGGGTGGATGGTCCCGAAATCCGTCACCCCCGCCCCTTCGAGATCCAGCACCACGACATGCTCCCGCGATGCTTCCAGCAAACGCCCGGACGCGTCCTTGGCGGTCACCGGCCGGAATCCGCTCACCTCCACACCGCCGCTCAGAGTCACCTTCTCAGCTCGGAATGCCTGGTAGACGACCGGCGCCTCAAATGTGCCGGAATCCTGCTCGCAGAGCTCGAAGCATTGCATCCTCCTGTACGTCCCGTTCCGCAGGTTTACGGTGACCCCGCCTTTGGGTAACGGTCCGCCCCCCCTCAGTTGGCGCACGACCTCACGCGCTCTCTCCAAGGTGGCGAACGGACGGCGCCGGGTTCCAGGATTCGCGTCGTCGCCATTCGTGGCGACAAAGAACTCGACCGCCGGCCGTGAGATGCGATCGATCCGGCGGCGGCGCGCATCCCGAAACGGCTCCCCATCCACGAGTCCCTCGACGTCAGCCAGACGGTGCCGGGCTTCGACACGCCAGTTCTCGTGGCGGCCAGTGAAGAACTGCTCCATCGTCCTGTAGGTGGCGCGTGCTTCCGTGTACCGGAGTTCGTCCCGGAAGGTGTCGCCGTTCCCGAGCATGGCCTGCGCACGGTAATGAAGCGGGACAGCCTCGTCGCCCGCAACCATATCGTGCTCGCGCCGTGCATCATCGAATCGACGTTCCCGCCGGTAGCTCTCCGCCATCCGCAGCCTGGCGATCGCCTTGTGATTCCCCAGTACGTACGGCTTCTCCGAGGTGTCGACCTCAAGAATGCAGCGATAGCTGGCTCGGGCTGTGGCCTCACGCTTAGCGCGGCGGCGCCAGAAAGCCCCCGACCTCGCCGAGACGGCGTGATCACCCGCCACGAGGCAGGCTCGCACTGCATCGACCAGTGACGCTGCGGGATCCGCAAAACGGCAAATAGTACCCGGGGACAGCGCCTCGCTGAAAACAGCCACTTCCGCCACGTCGAGCTTGACTGTCCCTGTGCCGAATCCTGCCTCCCCGATCCGGAATGGAGAGTGGGGCACGCTGGGAGTGGCGGGACCATCGTATGCGGTTTGCCCCCGCAGGCGGCCGTCCACGTACAATCGCATCTGTTCGTGGTCCCAGGTCGCGGCCACATGATGCCACGTTCCGGGCTGGATGCAGGCACGATCCGACACGGATATGGAGCCCACTTCCGGCCGCCCGATCGAGAATGCCGTGCTACCGCTTCCGGGCGTGACCAGAAGGCGCCAACCCTCGCGGTAGCCGCTGCCCGAAGCCGCAATCGAGCCGTTCCTGTATGCGAGACGTCCGTTGTGATGGGTCAATCCTCCCATGCCATGGTGGCGGAACCACACGGCGACGGTGAACCCGCTCTCGGGAATGTCCAGGGGCGTCTCTGCCTGCAGCCAGCCGCGGTCGATCCGTACAGCTTTGGCCCCTGGCCACCGGCTGGAGGCAATCTCCAACGCTCCTGTACCCGAACCGGGCACGAACGTGAGTCCCTCCGCCTGCAGGTCTCCAAACGTGTGGTGCCGAATCAGACTAGGCATGTTGCGCAGTTCGCGACGCTGCGCCTCCCGAAGCTGACGCGCATCGGGCAACGGGGCATTAGCTGCCTGCACCAGAGCTCCAACAGCGACGAGCACGATCACCCGAGTCAGCATTCGCGTAGTCATGTGAGTTCCTCTCCGGATCCGCCTCGTTGTGTCAAGCAGGCGGTCCCCGTGCTCAGACCGAAGCTGTGGGGTTGAAGTCAGTGTCCTTTCCGCCTCAAGGGTACAGTGGTGGTGCTTGCGAGAAGCGTCAAGGTCGGCAAAGCTCAGGGGCGGAACGCTCACCCGTAACCGCACTCGATCTGGGTACGGATCTGTCCTTCGGGGCCGCGCACAACGTGAGCGGTTTCCTTGCCTGGCGATTCCGGGCACCGCTTGCGTTGTGCGCGCTTCGGCTCGGGTGCCGAACAGCCGCGAGTTTCTCCACACAGTATGGGGGCCACCGTACCGTGGCCTGGCCCCAGTATCTCGCGAGTCCATGTCCCGAGGGCCATTCCTCCAATGCCCCCCGAGCTTGCCACTCCCTCTTGATTTCCCGCCAGACACTCGCACCACCGCCTGGAGCCAGGCATGACGCGCCAACAGATCTTGGAAGCCCTGAAGTCCCACCATACTGAGCTGACCGAGAATTTCGCGGCCGCTTCGTTGGCCCTTTTCGGATCCGCCAGTCGCGACGACAGCGACGTCGACCTGCTTGTGAGTTTTCGGGGGGCAGCCACTTTCGACGGCTACTTTGGTCTCAAACGCTACCTTGAAGCCCTCTTGGGGCGCCGCGTTGATCTAGTGACACCAAACGCACTGAAGCCAAGGCTCAAGAAGAGGATTGAGGAAGAACTCGTCCATGTCGCGTGACCCGCTCCCAGGGATCCAGACATCGTCTGGTCCGTGGCCAAAACCCGGCTTGAAGCGCTGGAAAGGGACGTGACCGCACTCCTCAGAGCCCAAGAAGCCACGTGACCTGCCGGGAAAAGCGCAAAAGCAATGCACGCTCTGGCCGCATCTTCGTATGCGGCCTGTGCCTCGTTCCGTTCAGACCGGGAATATCAGGTCCCGGGGAGCCGCTGCGGCGCGCCACGGGAACCGGCACTCCAGACATCTGGGGGGAGCTACGCCTCCCGGTATGACCGTCGGACCTTCGGCGGAAGCCGGACTCGTATAGCTCTTGACAGGAGGAGTAGGACCAGGGACAATCCCGTGCCTCCGCAACTTGCCTCCGGGAACGCCCTAACGCGGTCGCTCACGCGAGCTGAAGAGCGGAGCTTCCCATCGGACTTGTCTTGGGCGGTGGAGTCCATATTGTGTGGAACACGGAGTCACCATCGCCCTATGGCTATGGACGGAAGGAACGTACTGTGCTTCCAGGTCGCGTCTGCCGCTATGTCAATCTGGGCTTGTTGACGGCCACCATGGCCGGAGCGGCGGACCTCGACTATGCCGTCATCGCCACGTTGGGCGTTCGCAGCGAGGTCGGCTATCTCGGCGGGCGCGTGACCATACCCCGGACGGAACGCCCCGCGACACTGTCGTCGGAACCCGAGTACCCGTCTCCGCGACCTCTCTACCTGACGGTACAGCTGGGGAACGCTGAGCGACCTGCCGTCGTGATGGCTCTAGCCTCAAGCACCGGCCCCGACGGCCAGCCCGATCGCCTGTACGTCGATCGTGACCGCGATGGCGATCTGCGGGAAGAGGTTCCATACGAGGCCACCCGATACGGCCGCACAGTGCAGTTCGCCCCCGTTCATGTGCTGACAGACCACGGCTCCCACCACGAGGTCTACCACTTCGCCGTGGTTTGGTACAAGCGTACAGGCCGATGCGAAATTCGCAGTTGCTGTTACCGCGTCGGCAGCCTCGCAGTCGGTGGCAAGGAGTACCGTGTCGCGGTCGCCGACGCCAATGGCAACGGCCTGTTCAACGACAGGGTTACCGCGTCGGAGAAAGGAGACGCACTCTTTATCGATCTTGACGGCCACGGCGAATGGTCGAATGTCACGGAGTGCCAGGAGCTCGGCCAGTACAACCGCGTCAAGGGCGTCTATTACTCCTTCACCGTTGAGCCCGACGGCTCAAGAATCACCGTGACCAAACCGGAGGTACAATGGGGCCGAATCCGCTTTGCCAGTCCGGTTCGGTGGATCGGTCTCCGTTCAGAAAGCGGGTGGTTCTGGTTCAGTGGCAAGGATCGGGATGGAGTTGATGTCCCGCCGGGGTCGTACCGGCTCAGCAACTTCACGCTAGCGAAACGCACGGACGCGGCGGGAAACAGCTGGGAGGCCGGCGGAACTGGAGCCAAGGCCAAGATGGCGCCGTGCGTGGTCCGGGTCGGAGAGGCCTCTCGCATGGAACTGGGCCCGCCGTTCCGCCTCGAACTAACGGCACGCCAACGCTACGGCTCACTCGATATTCAGGGCACGATCACGGGGCAGGCGGGGGAGAACTACACCTCTACCGAACGAAACGGGAACGAACTCCCGCCCACCATTACCATCAATGACCCAGCGGGCAGAGCCTTGGCCAGTGCCACTCCGGAGTACGGGTGAGGGGGCCTCTGTCGGTACTCGTGGCGAGTGCCATCAGGTCTGCAGACCACTCTCACCCTCGTCCCCTCCCTTGAGCTCGGACCGTTCGGGGTGGACGCCCGCCCACTCAGCCTTGCCATCCCAACGCCCCCGCCCGGCTACGCGGGGTTGTACGTCGTAGACCTCGCCAAGGAACTCTTCCAAGAGCTTGGGATCGAGGATCGGCAGGCTGTCGATGTCCTGGACGTTCGGAGGAAGAGCCCGGCCGCTGAAGCAGGCCTCCTTGAAGGCGATGTCATCGTCAGCTGTCAGGGACGCCCGATGACAGACGCCAAGACGTTCAATGGGATGATCCCCGAGCTCTCCCCCGGGACCGTCATCACGCTTGAGATCCTGCGAAGCCGCGAACGTCTCCAAATCGAGATCAAGCTGGGAGCGATGCGGTGAAACCAGGCTTGCTTCTCCTCACGTCCGTCCTCCTCTGCCTGGGGGGAACGCCTGGCGCAGACGCTGCCCCAGGCCCACTCGCCGGGCGGGTCGTTGCCCCGGACGGCACACCGCTGCCGGGGGTCACGGTCATGCTGTGTGAGTTCGTCCATCGTCCTACCCGTTCGGAGCGAACGCTTGCCACACAGACGACCGGGCCGGACGGGCGCTTCTCCTTCCACTATGCTGAGCCAACCATCGGGACCGAAACCACAGCGGCAGTCCTTGCGGTCGGAGAAGGACGAGGCCTGGGAGGAACCGAGCCGGATCGCGAACACCCCGAGCGCGAGCTCACGGTCACAGTCTGGCCAATGCGCGCGCTCACAGGCGTTGTGCGAACACCCGACGGAATGCCGATTGCTGACGCCAATGTCCGTCTCTGTTCCGTGTTCTTCCTGCCTCCGAAAGACAACTGCTACGCGCACGTGCGCGTCCCGGAGGAGGTCAACCACGCCACTCTCAGCACGAGGACAAACGCAAGCGGGGGCTTCACACTGCCTGCACTGCCCGCGTCGTCGGTCGGCCCCATTGGGAACGTCGAGCTCTCGGTCGATGCGCCGCCCTATGCGTTCTGGCGGGGCCGGACCAAGCTCAGGGACACTCGCGACGGGATCGAGGTGGACCTGCAGGTCCCTGCCCGTGTCACCGGCCGAGTCGTGTTCGAACACGACACCATTCCGGCACCGAGAGTCATTGTTGAGGCATCGTGCCGCACGAACACCCTCGGCGCCCGGGTGATTCTGGCGGATACCACGGACGCCGAGGGAAGGTACGAACTGGCACGCATCCCCATTGCCGATGAACTGCAGATCGTGGCGCTCCCCTCTCCTGACGCTGGCTGGACTGCGCCCTTGAGGCGCGACGTCCGAATCGAGTCGGGGGAGACGACTGAAGACGTTGACTTCGTCCTTACACGTGGAGCCTTGGTCGCGGGCACAGTGACCGATTCGGAAGGCCGGCCCGTACCGAAGGCCACGGTCAGTGCAAGCGGACCGGCCATGCTCCAGGCCCGCTCGATCACGGACAACCGCGGCTCCTTTACGGTGCGCTGCCCGACGGGGGATATCAACCTGCGCGTCACGACCGTGCCGCCGGGCTACGTCCGCGCGGCGAACGTAACCGCGCAACTCACTGTGTTGCCCGGGAAGGACCTACTCGGCCTCGGTTTTGCCCTTGAACACGAGGCGGTCCTGCGCGGGAAAGTGCTGGGGCCGGACGGTCTGGCGGTGACCGACGCCGACGTCTGTGTCAAGGCCAGGGGGCACGGAACCGAGACGTCAACGGATGCTCAGGGCCGCTTTGCGCTCACGGGCGTATCGCCCGTCGGGGACCTCGTTCTGACTGCCGTCAGCCACGCCCGGGGCCTGGGCGCAATGCTACGGCTCCCGAGCTACACTGAGCTTGTGGCCGCGAGATCGAACCCAAAGGAGCGGCGTCCCAGACACCTCTACCGGCCGGACCAGCTCGAGATCCGGCTCGTCCCCCTCGGTACGGTGAGAGGCAAGATCGTGACGCCCGAGAGCCAACCCCTGGCTGACTACTCCGTGCACTTCCGCTCAGACGATTACCCCCGGCCTGACATCCCGACTCGTGTGACCACCAACGCCGAGGGGAGATACCGCCTGACGACGCTGCCGGGGCCTTACCTAATGTCGCTTGTGGAGAGCAGCTGGCACGACTGCCAGGCACGCGTACAGGTCAAGTCAGGCGAAGAGTGCGTGGTCCCCGACATCGTTTGGGCGGTTCACCGGGATCTCGTGGTAAATGGCACGGTCGTTGGGCCGGACGCCCGACCATTCCCGGCAGTCCGGATTCGGCTGTTCGCCGAGGAAGGCGAGCGCAGCACCGTGTCGAACAAGTTGGGGCACTTCACTTTCAAAATGGTGGAGACTCGCGATGATACACTCCACCTTCTCGCGGCCACCCCTGATAACAGCTTGGCGGGGTATCTGCAGATCTCGCCTGACAGTCCCGGCAAGGTGACCCTGGACCTCCTCCCCGCTGCCAGCCTACATGGGCGGGTTGTGGACGACCGCGGGCAACCGGTCCCTGGCGCCACGCTGAGGGTGTCCGGGATGGGTGATGTCGGGCGTGCCGCGCGAATTGTGTCCGTCAGCACTGCTCCGGACGGCAGTTTCCGACTTGGCGGGCTTGTCCCAGACTACAAGCTCCGCGTGCATGCCGACGCGGTCGGCCACGCGTCACGGTCCATCGGTACATTCTCGGTCCGTGCCGGTGGTGACAGGATGCTGGAACCCACCGTCTTGGTCCGGACGGACTCATTCCTGGCGGGCGTGGTGACGGACCAGACAGGTCAGCCGGTGGCCGGGGTTCGCCTGGTCTGCTCTGGCGAGAACACATCGCGGCGGGAGACTGTGTCGAACGCCCAAGGACGATTCCGTGTGCAGGGATTGCCGCACAACGAGGTGCGTATCGAGGCGTCCAAGCCAGAACACGGTAGAAGTGAGTATGAGCTACGCCAGACCGGGCAGTCCGACATCACCGTCACGCTGTGGCCGGACAGACGCGAGCTCCCCGATAGGCGCGCTCGCGTCCGGGAGACGGCTCCGGGACTTGGCGATGTCGAGTGGATCAGCCCGGTCCCGACTACCCTCAAGGCCCTGGCCGGGAATCCCGTTCTCCTCTGCTTCTGGACCATCTACGGACCCCAGTCGAGCGCCCGCGCACAATGCCTGCGACGACTGCAGGAGGCCCACGCCGAGGCAGGGCTGACGGTCGTGGCCATCCACGATGCGTCGGCGAGCGCTGCGGGACTCCGCACGGTGCAGCGGCAACAGGGACTCCCTTTCCGCATTGCCCGAACCAGGCGGAGTGAAGGCGGCGGCTGGCTGAGCGAGGCGTTCACAGCCTATGGCGTGCGCTCCGTGCCGCGAGTGTTTCTCATTGATGCCGCGGGCATCCTCAGGCACGAGGGCACTCTCGACACGATCGACGATGCCATCGCCGTCTTGCTGCAGGAGTGACGCCCCGGCTCACAGCCCCGTCACGCTGCCCCCTCCCCTATGTCCCTGACTAGGCTATGCTCAATACACTGCCTTCAGCAATGTTGCACAGCCTTTGAGCAAGCTCGGATCCATGGAAGCGCAAAGACGAACTGGCTCGACCTTCAGCGTTCTGCCCCTACTTTCCTACAATCCTCGGTCTCTCCGAGGTACATTGCCGTCGTGTGTTCTCTACCGGGGCACCAGTATCGTGCCGTCACACCGTGTCGTTTCTGAGCGAGGTAAATACGTGACTGCGGACCTGTCAGTGCTGCTGCGACGCCCGAGAGTGACTCGACGCGCTGTCTTGGGGTGCAGCCTATGGCTTGCAGCGTTTGCCGCTCAGGCCGAATCAACAAGGAAATACGTGATGAGTGCAAAAGAGGAACGCCTCAAACCGGTGGTCGCGGTGGAGAACGTGTGTGCATGGCCCAATCTGACCGTGCTGCAGGATGGGACCATTGTGGCCACCATCCACAACCGACCCTCACACTTGAAGGAACCGGCCGATGTCGAGTGCTGGGCCAGCGAAGACGAAGGGCGGACGTGGGCCAGGCGCGGCATGCCCGCCCCGCGTGACAACGATCGCGTCGCCAGAGGAAACGTTGCAGCAGGACTGGCGGCAAACGGTGATCTGATTGTGATCACCAGCGGATGGTCGGACCCGGTCTCCGAGACCCGCGGGACTATTGTGGAGCCGCTGGTGAGTCGGTCGACCGATGGCGGTCGCACCTGGACCATTGATGACGGCGCGTTTCTGGCAGAGTGGCCAATAGTCGGCCCCGGGCAGAAGAGGCGGTACCTGGTTCCCTTCGGCGACATCCTTCCAGGTAGCGATGGCGCGCTCCGCGTGGCGATGTACGGCGGCCAGATGGGCGTGACAGTTGTCTACCGAAGCGAAGACGACGGGAAGACATGGGACAAGCCAACCGCCATCAACCCGAATGCAAAGATACACGAACCAGCCTTCTTCCACCTTGGCAAAGGCAAGTGGTTGCTCGCCGCCCGTTTTGACGGGTTGGACCTCTACACATCCGATGATGACGCCGGGACGTGGACTCGTCGGCAACAGTTGACCGGACGGCAACAACATCCCGGACATCTCATGCGTCTGAAGGATGGACGAGTGCTACTCACGTACGGCAACCGCTTGGAGCCCAAGGGTATCGACGTGCGCTTCAGCGACGATGAAGGTGCGAGTTGGGGTGACCCGCTGCGGGTGGCCGACTTCCAGCTCGACGGAGGCTACCCGAGCAGTGTGCAACTTCCCGACGGGCGAGTGCTGACCGCCTACTATGCCCGACGCGTAGAAGGCTGCGATCGCTACCACATGGGCGTTGTTACATGGGATCCCCCAACCACCCCGGGGCGGTAGATCCGGATGGCACTGAGATGAGCGCTTGGGTGCGCAGTCTGGAATCGCAGCAAGAACGCAACTCCGGCCAAGCCTACGTTGCTGACTACGAACGAGTTTCGTCACCAGCATGCAGGCGTTTGTAGTAAGGCACTTAGCGCAGCGGTGTGCCGTTTTTCCTGCTCAGTTGCTGCTTGGCGCACAACCGCGCGCGATAGGTTCCATAGCATGGTCAGCACACACGCGAAGGTCGCGGTCTGTGACGGCGCGGCCAAACAGGTCGACGCTCCACCATTCGAGGCGGCTTGCACATGGTTCGAGGGCGCTGAGAACATCCTGGAGCGGGAGGCCTCCATCGCCAAGAGGAAGATGCGTGCTCGTGCCCCCCGGACGCAGGAGAGTTCCGTCCGAATCGGCCAGATGGAGGTGACTGAGCCAAGGCTGGAGTCGTTCGGCACACTCGAGTATCCCACCCCCAGGAATCTCCCTATTGCTTCGGCTCCTCCGGCAGTTCTCGGCGCATTCTCTCCACCAGTGGCTCCTCCGGGAGCTCCGCAAGCGGCAGGTCAACGACGCGGTTCTCCAACGCACTGAGGTACATCGCCGTGGCGATCTCGAAGCCATGGTACGCCTGGGCAAGGTTGCAGGGGTGGACACGGCTCTTGTCGTCGAGCCAGTCTGCGAAGTCCGCGGAGTAGGGTTTCTGGAGTTCGGGCCACTGTTCGGGCCAGCCGGGATCCCTGCTCTCAACCAGAACGCCGCCGGTCTCGCGGTTGAGCGTGCCCCACCCTCCTTCGGTGTCCGCCCAGGCATAGCCATGCGTTCCGTGACAGGTCAGTCGGCTGTTGGTATGGAGCTTCCCCGGGACATAGTCGGGAGCGTCGATACCGGACTGGAAGCAAACGCGACAGCCGTTGTCCAATGTCCAGTGTCCCAGGACGTAGTCCGGCGATGGGTGTGGGTTGTCGAGTTTGCCGGTTCCATGCACATGTCCGCACACGCGCGTCGCCCGCCGATTCCCCGCAATCCAGAGCGCATAATCAATGTAGTGGACCCCCACCACTGAGAGCCAGGAACGGCAAGAGGCCTCGATCGTGTTGAGCTCGCCCAAGGCCCCGGATTCAACAACCATCTGCAGTCTTCGCATCTGCTTGAGGTACTTGTGCTGAAGGCAGACGACGGTCCGGATGCCCGCCCCGTCGAGAAGATCACGAAGCTGCCGCGCCTCAGACAGAGAGACGGCGAGAGGTTTCTCCATCGCCACCCCGCGGACGCCAAACTCCACAGCTAGCCGCGCCAGGGACAGGCGCACGGATGGAGGCGTGCAAAAACAGAAAACATCCGGCCTCGTGGCCTCGAGCATCGTCCGTGCGTCTGCGAATGCCGGGATCTCCCCGAACTCCGCGATGGCGGCAGCGACCTTCTCGTTCACCAGGTCGCTGATCCCCACCACCTCAAACCGCTCGGGATTTTCCAGGAAGCCCCTCAAGTGGGCCATTCCGCGAGGGCCAAGACCTGCAATCGCTACCCTGTTCATCATTGCCATCGACTGTATGTCCTCTCTCATCTTCTGCTGACAGGAACGGAACGCTGTCTCTACCGCCATTGACGTCAGTCGCAGGCAATCTGTTCATTGCGCATGAATGAGACCGGTCTGAGGTCGTCACCAGTGATGACGACCTCAACACCATAGTGCGCGTCTCTCTCCGCCGCATCGTCCGAAACACAGTGCAACTTAGGGCCTGTCCCGGGGCTGTTCCATTCTCGGTCAAGATGTCCATGCTCTGACAGTGGCACGGGGCGTCCCGCACCGTGATGGCATGCCCCGTGGTCTCGGAAATCCCACGCCTTCTCCTAGAGAACGCCGTTGGGTCTGAGGATGAAGCCGCCATGGGGCCAGTCCAAGTCGGGGCGGTATCTGGTATCTGGCCAACACCGCCCCCCTGTCTGCGTGTTCAGGGGCCGCAATCGGTTTGAGGGCGAGGCTTGCGATGCCCGGTCCGCCCAACCCGCCTACACGCAACATCCCGTAATCCCTTACGGTCGCCCCCCGGAACAACCGTCGATGGCAAGCTACATCGTCCCTCCTTAAGGACGACACGGGACGCCCTTGGCCCGCCGAAATGTCGGTAACAAAAACAGCCACTCCGCAACTGAATCAAACGACATTCTCTCCGCACACAAACACCGAATTCGCCCACACAGGAGACCCGCACCCACGCGATTTTCGATCCCCCTCCACAACTCACGTAATCGTTTACGCCTGGGCCTTGACTGATGCAGCCTCAAACGGTACCTTCCTCCGATGATATAGGAGACGGCCACGACCAGAAATCACACTGACAAAAGTGGACAGAACTGACGACCACCAAAGCAAACGTATTGCTCCTGTTCTCGGACCAGCACAACGCCGGCACCCTCGGTTGCGAGGGGCATCCCGATGTGCGGACACCGCACCTGGATGCGCTGGCCGCATCCGGCACACGGTTCGAGAGGGCGTACTGCCAGGACGCAATCTGTCTCCCCTCACGCTGTTCCATGTTTTCCGGACTCTATCCGCGTACGCTGGGCTGCCTGACCAACGGCGACCGCACGCCGGTCATGGACGAGGTCGTGTCCATGCAGGAGACGTTCCGGCAGAACGGGTACACCACGGCTGCGTTCGGCAAACGACACCTGATGGCAGGCTGCGATGCGGGATGGGATACCGCGGCAAGCCACATGCACAGTGAATCTCCGCACGACAACTACGTGAAGTGGATCGAGGAACGCGGCCTCGCCGCGGAGTTCGCACATGACTGGGCGGCCGAATTGGGACGCGGCCCGAAGGGCGGCAGCTACGCGCAAGTCGAGATCCCGTTTGCCGTCATGGGCACGAGAAAATCGCAGCTCCCGGAAGACGCCACCATGGAAGCGTTTTCCGGACAACGGACAGCTGAGTATCTGAAGGAACGGGCTGCGGACGGACAGCCCTTCTTCTGCTTTTCGTCGTTCTACCGTCCGCACCAGCCCTACACCCCCCTGCCCTCCTACTGGGCCCGGTTCGAGTGCAACCGATGGGGCACGGGCCGGAACAACGACGATGCTATTGCCATGCCGCCGAGCCTGCGGCAGGATCCCGCCGAACTTCCGCCCATGTTGCAGGGGCTCTTCGAAGGCAGGAACCGCGTGTGGCGAACGGATCTGGCGCGTGAGGACGAACAGCTCTATCGTGACTACGTCTCCGCCTACTACGCGCTGGTCGAGGAGGTCGATGACCACACCGGTGTGATTATGAACGTGCTGGAAGAGACGGGGTTGCGTGAGAACACGATCGTGGTCTACGCCACGGATCACGGCGACTTTGTCGGGCGTCACGGCATGATCGAGAAGTGTGCTCCCGGACACAATGTCTACGAGGAAACCCTGCGTGTGCCGCTGATCGTGAGTTGGCCGGCCCACTTGCAGACGAGGGTTGTGTGCGACGGACTGGCCGAGCTGGTCGACATCTATCCGACACTTCTCGGCTTGTGCGAACTCTGCAAGCCGGAGCTTGTCCAGCCGTTGCAGGGGCAGTCGCTGGCTGACACACTGCGCGACGGCACGCCGATCGACCGGGAGTTCACGGTCTCAGAGAACTGGTCACAGGCAACAATCGTGACCCGGGATCACAAGCTCGGCATCTGGTGCGAACCGCCCGAAGGAAAGGGCCCGGACTGCCGCGCATTCGGCGACATGCTCTTCGACCGGACGCAGGATCCGGACGAAATCGATAACCGGTCTGACGATCCCGTTCTTGCCGACATCAAGGCAGACCTGCGCAGCAAACTGGAGGCGTGGCGTGCGACAGAATAGATGTCCAGGAGGCCGCATGCACAGATGCGGCGTCACCAACGCCGATCGCCGAAATGGCCCCCGGAGACGCGGGTTCTCCGTAGCCGGCCGTGGCCTCGGGCGACTCAGGTCACTCGTGCGACCCCGAATCGACCACGCGCTGGCGAATCCGCTTGCACAAGACGGAGATGCTGCACCATGAAGCGACTGTCACGCCTGCTCATCCTAGCCGCCCTCGTAGCTGCCGCCGCAGCTCATGCCCGAAAGCCCAACGTGGTCATGTTTGCGGTTGACGACATGTGCGACTGGATCGGGCCGATGGGTTACACCCAGGCCGTCACCCCAAACATGGACCGCTTGGCCGCGCGTGGTGTGACCTTCACCAACGCGCACACCGCCGGCGTCTATTGCGCCCCGTCGCGCACAGCCATCTTCACCGGGCGCCACGCCAGCACGACCGGGTGTTACAGATACGAGAAGCACTTCTTCGTCCACCCTCAGCTCAAGCCCTTGCAGAAGGTCCTGCAGGACGGCGGTTATGCCACCTATGGTGCCGGCAAGCTGTTTCACCACGGAGCGGGATGCATCGACATGCGCGGTTGGACCGAGTTCTTCGTTCGCACACCCGAGCAGAAGCAGACCGGCTGGCCCTTGAACAGCTGGCCGCGTGATAGTGCAATCATCCCGCAGCCTTTTCCCTGCAGTCCCTACAATCAGGGCCGCAAGATCACAGGCGGCCTATTCCTGGAGTGGGGCACGGTGCTCAACAAACACGAACCGCTGATGGCCGACACCATCCGTACCGACTGGGCCTGCAAGCTGCTGAAGAAGAAGCACGACAAGCCGGTCTTCGTGGGCGTCGGCCTTTACGCGCCTCACTTCCCGAACTACGCGCCGGAGAAGTACTTCGATCTCTACGACCCCAAAACGCTTGAATTGCCGCCCTACAAGGATAACGACCTCGACGACCTGCCCCCGAACATACGCCGGCAAAAACAGAACCGCGGCCGCATCCACAAGCGACTCGAGGAGTTGGGTGCAGTCAAGGACGCCATACATGGATACCTGGCCAGCATCTCCTACGCCGACGCCATGCTCGGGCGCGTGCTCGATGCCATCAAGGCCGGCCCCAACGCCGACAACACCATTGTCTTCCTGTGGAGCGACCACGGCTATCATCACGGCGAGAAGCTCGACTGGGGCAAGCACACACTTTGGGAACGCACCTCCAACGTCCCCTTCATCTGGGCCGGCCCAGGCATCGCCGAGGGCAGGAAGATCGACACTACCGCCAGCCTCATCGACATCTTCCCGACCCTGACCGACCTCTGCGACCTGGCCGACGCCCAGAACCGCGACGGCACCTCCCTGGCCCCAGCGCTCAAGCAACCCGAGTCAGCCCAGGACCGCAACGTCCTGCTGCCGGGCATGAAGCCAAACGAGTACGCCATCATGAATCGCGACTGGCGCTACATCCGCTATGCGGACGGCGCCGAAGAACTCTACGACCTCAAGACCGACCCGAATGAGTGGGAGAATCTCGCCGCCAACCCCGAACTGGCGCACGTCAAGAAGCGCCTTGCGGAGTCCGCACCCAAGACGTTTGCCCAACCGGCAGACCGCGGTCCGGCGAAGCTCGTGATCGAGGGCGAGCGCTTCAAGTACGTGACCTGGGAAGACTTGGCCCCGGACCCCCTGCCGGACTCGGTCAAAGGCGTGGCGATGGTCGCGCGCAAGTCCAACGACGAATCGCAGATGGAGCAGCTGAACGTCGCAGGCCGGGCCGCCTGGAAGTCTAAGCGACGCGCTGGCAAGAAGCCCACGTACTTCTATTTCCTGCTCGCAGACGAGGCCTTACGCCAGGGCAAACAACCGTCTGTGCAGATCGCCATCACCTACCTGGACCGGGGCAACTGCAAAGCCATGCTGCAGTACGACTCGAGCGACACCGAAGCGAGGGTCAAAGGCGCCTTCAAAGACGGGGGCGCTTTCCACGTGGGTAACTCGGGCAAGTGGAAAACCGCACATTTCAACCTGGACGACGCCCGTTTTGCCGGACGCAGCAACGGTGGCGACATCCGCCTGGGGTTCAGCGGCGCCAGGTCGGCCCCGATCATTTCCGAGGTCCTTGTGAAGCCGCGCAAGGTAGCGTCAAAAGTTCTATGAAAACAATGAAGAGAGACTGAGCCGGTATGGAGAATGGTGTGGTTTACCATGACGCTTGCTACCGGGCAAGTTCAGATCCGGCATAAAGCCGCTCGTTCCTCGCTATTTATTCCGTTC
>JABHEG010000032.1 GCA_018676675.1 Lentisphaerota bacterium | reverse complement strand
TCGAACGTCGAGGTTTGTAACGGCTTCTTTCGGAGACTGTTCCGGTTCTCTTCATTCGACATTCGGCGTTGGACGTTCGATGTTCAGCGTTCGCCCGGCTGCAGGCAGGAACTTGCTCAACAAGTTAGCGCTTATGGGGCAGGGCCTCAGATTCTCCACCGCAAGGAGTTACAGCTTGGCTTGACGCGAATGCGCGACTTACGGGAGCGGCCTTGCCTCCTACTTGTCTTCTCGCCCCGTCTCTTTGTTAGTCCGATAGTTGGACTCGTTGACATCAGAGCTTATGTATCGCGGTCCGGGGCCTTGGACAGGGTTACAGCCGCAGAAGAACTTACGCGGATTCTGGCCGATGACCGGGGCCAAATCATCCCACATTCGGGCCGTCTCGGTGGAGACAAACAGGGGCAGTTTCTCATCATACTTGCGGACTTCGCTGATCAGGAAACGGTACATCTCGAGTCGCTTCTCGTGCGGGAATGGCCCATGCCGACTCTCTCCCATCTCATCCTTGGCTTCCCGGGCTGCCTCGACAAACGTCGGGTCGAGCTGGTCTGTGTCGAGCAGGGCCTCAAGCCGGTCGTACGTGTTCCAGATCATGCTTGTGAAGCCCAGCGTCTCCAACTTGGCTTTGCTAAGCAATTCCTTGATACAACCGGCATAGCTTTCCCGCCAGTCACGAATCGGTAGAATCGGCTTCATCTTCACCCGGACGGGGACGCCCCAATCGGCCAGTTTGGCCATGGCGTCAATCCGGCTGGAGGCAGGCGGAGCGCAGGGCTCGAGCAAAGCGGACGCTTCATTGCTGCACAAGCTCCAGACACCGATCACACGTTCACGGTGGGTCAGATTCTCGACCCAATCCACGCAGTCTCCATTGGTGTGGAAATAACCGTAGTGATCCTCGTATTCCGCAAGCAGATTCAAGTAATCCTCATAGAGTCCGTATTCAGGCTCCAGCGTCGCGATATCCGCGGCTCCCATCATCAGGAAACACTTCTGCCACGGGTTGTCCTCAATGACCTTACGGATCCCCTTCTGCAGGTACTCCCGCACATTCAGGGCGATGATCAGCGCTTTTCCTCCACGCCCGGCCCCACAGTAGACGCACCCGTGAGAGCATCCGTGCACAGAGGCAAGGAACATCGACGGCCAACACACCATGCCGGACTCCGCGTCTTTCTCCGGCGTGTGGTGTGGCGTGAAGATCGGCAGGTACCCAAGAATGTGCTCCGGATTGAAAAGCGGCGTTCCTTCCGGCTTGTTCTTAAGAGCGGGGTCCTCCCCGGCCGTGCCACTCAAGGCGAAGTTTGTGAACACAATCGGCTGTCGCATCTTCCAGTCTTGAACGTCCATTTCCGGAGTCCAGGCAGCGACCTCGCCCGACACCCGGTAGACGTCTTCCGGCGCGAACCAATCCACATCGTCGGTCGTGTTCCCCATGGTCTCAAGGAAACGCGCCATGCGTTCCATCGCATCGGGGTTTGTTCGCAGGGCCTCATGAGCATAGATCCTGTCTGGCCTGAGCGCGTACATTGTCGGCTGTCCTTTCCCGTCTTCGGGGGTTGACTGACACTGCGCAGTGCAGCTGTCACGAGTCACGAACCTTCGTACTGATCGCCGCTGCAGACACCTGCAGAGCGGCCACAATCTCACGGCACCTCGCCGTGTTGAATCGAATGAGAGGCAGAACAAGGCACAGGGCTGCATTCAGATCGCCCGGCAGCCCGAGAATCGGCACGCTGATCGCCGCGGCCCCAACCGCGGGATTGCGTTTCACGGCGTGTCCCTCGCTGCGGATCTTCGCCAGGGCGTGTTCGACCTCGCCCCGTGTCTCCACGCCATCCCAGTCCCCTTCCGGAAGCCCGTTCCGGGCAACGTAGACGTCAAGGCGCTCAGCAGACATCCTGCTGAGGTGAACGCGTCCCACCGGAAAACGGTAGAACTGGTCATCCCGGCGACGGTGGACGACGCGCAACTCCTGATCACTCTCAGCAATGAGTAAGCTCTCCCTCCAGAAATCCGCTTCCAGCGAGAGACTGACGCTCTCCCGAAACTCTTCAGCCAAGCGCTGGATCTCCCGTTCCCCAACGGCTTCGAGGGCTTTGACGCATGCCCCCGTATTCCCAAGCCGCCCCAGCTGCGCCGACGTCCGGTACTTGCCGCTCTCCGGCACACGTTCGAGGTAGCCCAATTCCACCAGGGACTTGAGGAAACTGTGCGCGGTGGGGAACTTCAAACCGACCCGGTTGGCCAACTCCTGAGCCCCCATCCCTTCCTCGCCCAAGCCTTCCCGATCAAGGAGCTCCAGGATAGTGAATGCACGTTGGAGTGATTGTATCACGACTGCCCTGTCACCCGAATAGACACATTCCAACATCAGGAATGCTGATACCATTATCGTCTATTCTGATATAACAAGACAGAAAGGGCAAGAAAAGAACTCGGTCTTTGCTCAGGTGCCGAACCCGGCGAGATCCCATCGATCGCGCCAGCTGATCTTCATACCTTCCTCGGAGAAGACGATGGGCAGCCATACATATCGCCCGTCGATCGCGTCCTCGGGGCACCAGATGTCGAACATGGCAATGTAGGCATCCCGGAGGCCCTCGACTGGCAAGATGGACGTGCTCTGTCCACCAAAGGTCTTCTCCTGGCCGAGACCATTCATCGGATTGATACCGACACAGGGATTGCCGAGCTCTTCCCACGGCCCCCAGATGGAGTCGGCCACGGCGGAACGCGCCTCGTTGGGCGCCCACCCCGTGCACCCCGACGCGAGCAAATAGTACCTGCCCTGACGCTTGCAGATGGCGGCGGCTTCCATCCAGCGCTTCTCGAACACCCGAACATAGCGGCCCGACGGACGCTGAAAATCGGGCGTGAGCTCGGAGATGTGCAGCGTGCTGTTCTCCTCCGAAGAGTAGATGTGGTAGCCGGTCCCGTCGTCGTCGACAAACAGCGTCATGTCGCGCGCCATCTGGCCCCCGAGATGGTCGCGCCGAAAGAAGCCGTTTGCGGGAGTGGCGGCGTTCGGTCCGCCTGAGACGGAACGGTTTCTCAGGTAGGGGGGATCCTCGAGTGGGGCCTTCTGTTCCTCTGTGGCGTTCAGAGGCCAGTGTCCCGCGTTGGGACGAAAGGAATCGCAGAACGCATAGGGCCCTGTCGGGCTCGAACTGACCGCCACGCCGCTCCGGGCGGCCGCGTAGCCCTGCCCTTTCAGCTCAAGATGGAACCACATGACAAACGTCTCGGTCAACGCATTGTAGATCACCTTGGGACGCTCAAGGACACACTCGCGGACGATGTCGCTCTCGGAGTCGTCCGACACAGCCAGCGCAATCCCCTCATCCCGCCAGGACGTCAGGTCGGTCGAGGAATAGCAATGCACACCGACGTGCGCAACGTTTCCCGCCTTCCCGGAGATCTTGTGCTCCCCGAACCAGTAGTAAGCCCCACCGTGGAACAAGACACCGCCGCCATGCGCATTGATGTGCACACCACGATCATCGAGCCAAGGCTCGCCGGGTACGAAACACGCTTCAGCAGTCATCCGCCCATTCCCTTCAGCCGGTTGTCCCCTCCCCGAAAGCACGCCCGCAGGAGACAACGTCCTACGGCGGATCTCCTGTGACAAAATAGTAGACCGTCCCCGCGACCATGGGGACAAACTTAGCCAGCATATCCCCGGCGATAATCCCGATCATCAACGGTTTGACCGCCGCGTAGGATTTCTCTCCACCATACTTGCTGACCAGTGACTTGATGATCCATCCCAGCCCGAATGAAGCGCTCAGCGTGAGGGCCTGAGAGCCGCCCAGGAAAACGAACATGACCGGGTGAAAAGGCCACTTGGCGAAACGCAGTCGACCAACCGCGATGCCGATTGAGAGCGTCAGCGCCACGAAGAAGGCCGTGACCGCCGGGCCCGTTGGTGCAATGTGAAGGAAACGTCGCCAGCCGCTCAGCGACTCAGACAGTTCAAGTGTGCCCTGGGCCGTCAGTCGATGCTGGATCTCAACCATATTCTCAAACGGGAAAGTGGCGGCATAGCGCGGCCACCCCCCGCTGGCCAGCAGCGCACCACGGTCATACTGCCAATACAGAATCATCGGCAACGCGATGGCGGTCGACAGCAACAGCGTGATCACCGCCAGGTTGGCCACCCGCGACACTTTGACGTCTACATCATCAGCCAGCTTGAGGGACTGCACCATGAAGGGCATGGGGGCCCATCCCGGCCCGACCAGGAGAATGACCGTGACCAGGAACATGATCAGCATGGTGCTCGGGCCCAGAGCCGTCGCGCCCATGAACCCCCAGATGATCGCCCCCGGGAATACCTCAGTGCCAATGTAGAACGCCCCGGTCTCCGCGATCGTCCGGCTGACCGCACAGAAGATGATCAGAGCCAGTGCC
This sequence comes from Lentisphaerota bacterium, assembly GCA_018676675.1. Classification (GTDB taxonomy): domain Bacteria; phylum Verrucomicrobiota; class Lentisphaeria; order Oligosphaerales; family JABHEG01; genus JABHEG01. Next base: position 36,861 of record JABHEG010000032.1, on the reverse strand, counting down.
GTGTAGAGCACGGCCAGTTGCCAATCGAGCCCAATGACGACGAGCTGGACGACAAAAGCGAGAGTGCCTGTCAAGAAGACGCGCATTGCCCACGCCGCGTAGTCGCCGACTTCATCCGACGCCCGCAGCCCGAGGCTTCGTTTCAGCACATTCCAGTAATAGTGCCGCCCCGTATACAACGACATCAACACGATTCCTGTGTAGCCCCCTGTAAACAGAAATGCCTCGATCTTGACCGACTGGTGATGGCCGGTCCGAAGCACAACACCGTACTTGGAAAGGATGCCCGCAACCGTGCAGAAAATGAAGGGACCAACCGCCATGGAGAAGGACACATCCGAGGCAAGAAAGTAGGCGAGCCCGACAACCGTGAAGAGGATTCTGGGACGCAGGAGCCGAAGCCCATGTCCATCAACAAGAATCGGAAAAAGCCGGGCCAACGGTGAGAAGTCGAGATACGTGCGAACGGGAATCAGCGCCCGCGGAAACCACCGGCACAGGTAGTTGTTGAGCCCGATCGCGAAGATGACCCCGAAGCCAATCCAGAAGAGCTTGCTCTGGAATACTCGGCTTCGGGCTTCCCCCTTCCCGGGAAGCAATGCGTGAGCAAAACGTGTAATCGGGTACGGTAACTGCTCGTGCTTGCTCCACTGCTTGTGGAAAACCACTGCGAGTCCCATGGCCGCAATCGTTATCGAGAGCAGAAGTGGCAGCCAAAACCAAAGCGTTTCAGACCACGCGGACCACGGAATCTGCGTGAACGAGATGTGCTGATCGGCCTCCCCAAGCCCCATCACATAGCCATTGAGAACCTGCTCTTCGTCTCCCGTGATCGTCGGCATCATGCGCTTCGGCGCCATGCTCGTCACATCCGCCTGGGCCCAACCGGGCCGCATGCGCTGGAAGTGGAAAGGGAGCATGATGCTGGTCGGGATGCATTGCACCACGCCATAGCTGGGGACGGAACACGCGATCAGAGCAAGAGCAATGATCACCCCCAACTCCTGAGCCGTCAGCACCCAACTCTCTTTGAGCTTCTTGAGCAAGGGGTTGATGATCAGCAGGAAGAAAACCAGCGTCCCGAAAACCGCCACCGGCATGAGGTCGGAAATGAACCGGCCATTGTGGACAACGAAGTCGTTGAGATGGGCATAGCCACTGATGAAGGCAGCCGTGAGCAGCCCAAGCAAGACAGCACGCAACGTCATGGTATAGCAGAGCCCTTTCCGCCCGAAGGAGATAGACGCTCCCCGTCCGGGGATGCCAAAGCCCATCAGTATAAGTGGTCTCCTACCCAATATCAATCGGGGTGTTCTCCCCTCCAACAGGGCGTGCAACGACGTGCTAAGTCGATAGATTGTGAACGTTCGAGAACCGCAAGCGTATCCTACAGTGCCATTGGAGAACAGCGTAATGTTGCCGACCGTCGATTTCTGTGGTCTTGAGGTCGCCCGTCTGATCATTGGGGCGAATCCGTTCGGAGGGTACAGCCACCAGAACCCCGAACGAAATGCCGAAATGAGAAGGTGACAAGTTCATGCTTGCCGATCTGGCTCCGGCCGTGGAGACAATCCAGACCATCCAGAAGCCGTGCATCGGCTACAAGATCATGGCGGCCGGCCGAATTGATGCACAGATGGCGTTCGAGTATGCCTACGATCACATCAAGCCCGGAGATGTGGTGAACGTTGGGATGCACCGCGGCGACAACGACGACATGGTCAAAGAGAACGCCGCGATGGTGCAGCAGATCCTGGCAGAATAGGTGACACGATGCCGATTGTGAAACAGGTGGATTTCGGGACGGAGCGGGCGCCGGAGTGGTGCGTGGTCCGTGATGGCATCAACGCCATGGGGTCTTCCACGCGGGAGCACGGCAAACTCGTTGAGCTGCATTTCCATGACTGTGATGAGTTCTGGTTCGTGGTGGCAGGCAAGGCCCGGGTCACGACCGACGGCGAGGAACATATCGTCGGGAAAGGTGACGTCGTCTGTACCCGGATGGGTGAGGAGCACGCGCTGCTTGAGGTGATTGAGGCACCCTACACGCAAGTCTGGATTGAGTGCGCTCTACGCGGTCGGAAACGACGTGGACACCTGCACCAGCCTGAAGATGCCATTTGCCCTCCCTCCCCGTGAGCGCAATGGCCCCGAATGGCCCGGACCTCAAGAGGATCTGAGCTTGGCCGAGAGCTCGTGAGCTGCAACGCAGCGGTTCCCAGAGTGGTGGGAGGCATCCTTGCCTCCCCTTGAATCACCGGGCAAGATACCCGGTGCCACCTTGAAGCCACTCACAACAGAAGTACCCCGGCCACAGCGCCGATAAGGATGAAGTAGACGGGATAGCCGTTCCACTTGAAGCGCAGCAGAGCCAAAGCGGCAAACAGCCCAACCGCCGGAAGGTGGAGCCAGCCCTGCTCCGGGAAGCGGCCGACATCAGCCAGAGCCCGGACCAGGATGAACCAGACCGCAGCCCCGATCAATCCCGCAGCCGCCGGGCGTAGCCCTCCCAGGGCGTTCTGAACGCGCGTATTCTGGGCAAAGTTGCGCATGAACGTGGCGATCAGCATGATGATGATCAGCGACGGCGCAACCATTCCCGCCGTGGCCGCCAGTCCACCCCCGAGCGGATCCAGCTTGGTCCCGACGTAGGTTGCCATGTTGATCCCGATGGGACCGGGGGTCGACTGTGAGACAGCGACCATGTCAATGAACTCCCGTTCCGTCACCCAGCCACGGCTGGTGAGTTCCTGAAGCAGGAGAGGCAGCGCCGCAAGCCCGCCTCCTATGGTGAAAAGCCCGATCTTGAAGAAGATGCAGAAAATCTTGAGGTAGATCATGCTGCCGCCTCCGGCTTCGGCCCAAACAGCATCCCCGCGATCCCCGCGGCCATGATGATAGGGACGGGGTTCACGCCGCCGACGGCCAGCAACAGGAAGGCGGCCACGGCGAGGATCTTCCCCAATCGATTGATAACGGCCTTCCGCACCAGACCGTGCAACGTGAATACAAGCATGACCGCAACGGCGACTCGTATGCCGGCAAACGCTCGCTGAACCGCAGCGATGTCCTGGAATCTGGCAAAGCACAGAGCGATCGCCGTGATGATAACCAGCGACGGGCCAACCATACCCAGCGTGGCCGCAATCCCCCCAGTGATTCCTCGCTGTTTGAAGCCGATGAATGTCGCCGTGTTGATCGCGATGATTCCGGGGGTCGCCTGCCCGATCGCGTAGTAGTTGAGCATCTCCTCCTCCGTGAGCCACCCGTGCCGGTCGATGGTTTCCCGCTTGAGCATCGGGAGCATCGCGTAGCCTCCCCCAATCGAGAACAGCCCGATCCGGAAAAACACACAGAACAGCTGCATCAGGTCACGAATCAAGGAACGAACTCCTGCTGTACCATCACGCCCACCGCGACGTAAATCGGTAATATCACCGCAGATGCACCGGAGGTACAGGGGCAGGCAAGCAGATAAGCACGGCCTGGCAACAGGCGCGTGTCCCCCGCTCCCGTGGTCACGGCTCTGCCGGACACGAGCCCCCCAACCGAGCCGCGCACAACGTAAGCGGTCTTCGCCTTCACCCAACAGCCGTGTGCCCTCTGCGGTAAGTCGCCTCGCAAGTCCAAAGGACGTATAGTGTATCCTCCGTGCCCAGCACCATGTCCGTCACTCACGAGCCATCGGCCGACACCGGTTGTGCGGCAGCAACAAGGGGAGCTTCTAAGCCATGAATGTTCTGATCGCGACCGACCTTGAAGGCGTGAGCGGCATCATCGATTGGGATGCCCACGAGCCTCGTACACCGCAGGATCAATGGCAACGCACACTGATGACCGGCGAAGTGAATGCCGCCATCGCCGGGGCCTTCGATGCCGGAGCAACACGCGTCAAAGTCTCCGAGGGACACAACGCCATAGATATCTTGCAGTTGGACGAACGGGCAACCCTGGTTCCGGCGTTCTATCCTGCCATGCCCCCCTACCAGGGCTGGGACGAGGGATTCGACGCGCTCCTGCAGATCGGCAAGCATGCTATGTCCAACACACCTCACGCGGTTCTCGCTCACACCGGCAGCAGGGCAGTCGACTTCCTCGAAATCAACGGCATCCGCGTAGGTGAATGCGGGACGGAAGCAGCCGAGGCTGGCGATTACGGCTTCCCCTGCGTCCTGATCAGTGGCGATACGGCGGTCTGTCAAGAGATGGAAGAACTGCTTGGCGACATCGAGATCGCCCCGGTCAAGACCGGATACACGGAACACCATTGCGACTGCCTCCACCCCAACATGGCGAGGAAGCTCATCCGTGAGAAGACCCGCGCCGCACTCGAGAGGCTTGAGGACTTCGCTCCCTTTGTCGTCCCCGGCCCAATCCGCATGACCCAACGCTTGAGGAAGCCCTACTCGGATGATTCCCTGCGCGCGATCGAGGCGAGGCCATACACCGAAGTCATCGATGCCCATACGGTTGTATACAAGGGCCGGAACGTCGTCGAAGCCTTTGCCCACCGTTGCGGGGTGGACTATACCTGGGGCGGATAAGGCGAGCGCTCTACCCCACCGGCCTCGTGTCCATCGTGCCAAGGACCAAACAGACATAGCCGGGCCCCGCCGACCTCGTTGTCAGTGGAGCCAGGGATCAGATGAGGAGGCCAGCCCTACAGTGCGCCGCAATCTCAAACAAAAGACCAAGCAAGAAGCCCCCCCCAAACGAGCATCCGGACCGTCACCCGCACAGACACTCATCCCTCGGCTGATCGCGCTCCTGGCACTCACCCTCTGCCCGGATCTTGCCTCGGCACGCCCACCGACACCGGTCCCGCACATCCATGTAGCCCCAAACGGGAACGACACCGCGAGCGGCTCGTCGGAAGCCCCGCTACGTACGCTATGGCGCGCTCGGGAACTCGCCAGGCACGCTGCGCAGACCGCACAGAACGACGTCGTTGTCGATCTGGCCCCAGGCATCTATCGACTGGACCACACCTTCGAACTCACGAACGACGATTCGGGGCGCGATGGAAATCAAGTGGTCTACCGCAGCGCCGGAGGCCCCGGGAAGGCCAGGCTCCTGGGAAGCGTCCCCATCACAGGCTGGAAACCACACAGCGACGGGGTCTGGAAAGCAGTTATCCCGGCAGACATGACGTTCCACACCCTCTATGAAAACGGGAAGCGAGCCCACAAAGCCCGTTTCCCCAACTACGAGCACAGCCCCCACTTCCCAACTGCGCGAGGGCCCTACTTGGTCACGGAAGACGGCGCTGAGGGGTTCGAGAAAGGCAAAGGAACAGCCTGGCTTACCTATGCTGACGAGGACACCCCGCCAGTGACTGACATCACGAAGATGCGCGTCTTCATCTACCTGAGAGGCAAGTGCGACTGGATGCGCTCAACCTACCGAGTACGGGCAATCGACCCCGACCAGCGCCGAATCGCCCTGCATGCCTCCCGTCTCCATTTTGGGATACTGGCGCGCGCAAGGTACTTCCTCGAAGATGAACTGAGCTTCCTGGATGCCCCCGGGGAGTTCTACCTTGATGACGGCTCTCGGACGCTCTACTACCACCCTATGGGAGACGGACACCCCGAAACACTGGGAATCTCGGCTCCGGTACTGACGCGCCTGATCCAGATCAAAGGAGAGTCACCGGATCGCCCCACACGGAATATCCGCCTGGAGGGTCTGGCTCTGGAGGAGACAGATGGCTTCCCGAAGGGCTGGTGGAGTACGCGCTACGGCATCCAGGATGGCGCCCTTGTCTGGCTGAGCAACGCGACAGGGATCGAGGTCCGTGACTGTCATCTCAAGAACAGTGGCCGCAGCGGAATCATGCTGATTGGACACGCTACCGCAAACGTCGTCAAGGGATGCTGGATTGAGCACATGGGACTGAATGGCGTGACCCTCTCAAATCGCTGGCGAGACAAAAATCACAACAACGCGAAGCTCAGCCGCTGTGAACGGAACTGGGTTACCAACTGCCGAATGCACAACATCGGCGAGGTCCACACCTATGCGGCCTGCGTCAACCTGTTCAACGTCTCCCACAACGAAATCAGCCACTGCGAAATGCACGATTCCGTCCGCTACGCCGTCACCGTGCGCGGCAACACAGGAACGCAGTACGGGCCGCCCGTGTGGACCGACCAGCCTCAGTGTAAGGACAACCGGATCCACCACCTCCGCACCTATCGCTGCGGCCAGGATGGTGGCGACATGGGAACGCTCCACTGCGCGAACCTCAACAACCCGGACGGAGGCTGCGTCAACACCTTCGAACAGATCACCGTCGCCGACAGCCAGGCAGTATCCTCGATGAAGGACATTGGCCCCGATGGCATCTTCCTGGATTGGCCCAAAATGTCCATGGATCAGATCTTCCGGAACGTCCACATCATTCGTTCGCAGGACAAACAGATCCGCAGCAACCGGCCCGAGAATGCCGCGTCCGCACAGACAACGAACGTGAGCTGGAAGCCGGGGTTCCGCACCGACTTGATGGATTACCAGAACATCGGCGTGACCGCAACATTCCCAACCGAATTTGGGGCCGGCCGGTCTCTTCCTCGCCCACCGTCAGCCCCACAGAGCCTTCGAGCCGAGACAGCAAACCATCACACCGTTGCGCTGTCCTGGGACGCCCCCGACCATAGATTCACGAACACGCCCCGTTACACCGTATTCCGGGATGGCAAACGGATCGCAGTGCTGAACGAAACGTCATATGCCGACGCACACTTGCCCGAAAGGACCAAGTACCGATATGAGGTCGCTGCTCAGGATGGAGACTTCTGCCACAATGGGCCCAGATCCCCGGCATGTCATGTTCGCACCCCGCCGGACCTTGTACCTCCGGAGGTGGATGTAGTGACGCGAACACATGCCGGCGGCCGAGTCCGGATTGTCTTCAGCAAACCCGTTTCTCACCGCAGTGCTTTGACGAGCCGGAACTACCGGTTCACGCCGACGGCCAGTATACAGAGGGTCCGCAGACTCGCCCCCAACTGCGTCGAACTCACCGTTCAGGGCCTTCCTGCCCAAGACGAGTGCTTCCTGAGCATTGCCAACGTGACCGACACGACCCCCGCTCGGAACATGCTGCAGGAGAGCGCCCGATTGCCCGTTTTACCCACGGCCCGGGGTGCGTCCTACACCGGACAGCTGACTCACGATGGCCTGCTCCTCGACAGCCTGGGAGGAGGAGGCGATGCCACCTTGCACGGCGATGCGACGATACAACCTGGACAAGGCCCGTTCGGAGGCCCAGCCCTCGTCCTCGATGGTGACGGCGATTACGCGGAAGCGTCGCCAAACGTCAACTTGGGGGCTGGCGATTTCACCCTCATGGCCTGGATGTGGCGGGAGAAAAGCAGTTCGGTTGCCATCTCCAAGGGAAACGGCTTTGGGAGCGAAGCTGAGTGGTCTTTCGGGTGGAATGGCCAAGGCGTCAGCGATAGCGCGTCCTTCCGCCTCAACAACGTCTTCCGCTGCACGGGCGCGAGCTCCGTTCCACGAGGGAAGTGGACACACGTCGCATTCGTGAGGCGCGGAAACCAGGGCATCACCTACGCCAATGGGGAGGTCAGCGGGTCCCCCCATGACCTCTCAGAAGTAGGCGACCTGACCAACGCACATCCTCTCCGGCTTGGTCGACGCGCACACGAACCCGACCCGGCCTACTTCAGAGGCAAACTTGCCCGAGTCCTGATCCTCACGCACGCCCTCTCACCCAGGGAAATCGAGACTCATGCCCGCGGGAAGTGAAGGTTCCCGGAGAACTCCCGAGCCACTCGCCAATCCCGCTCAGTTTACCGCCTCTTCCGGTTCGGTGTTCGTTCCGCACGGGCGTCCTGAGTGATCTCGATCTTCATCTTCCCGCCTTCACCGAGGGTGACCACCAAGTCGACGGGTTGACCGCGCTCCAGGCCGGGAGGCGTCAGGGCGGCTTCCGGCTCCGAATGCCACATCCTGCCCCGACAGCGCCAGGACACTACCACGTAACTCCCGCTGTATTCGCGCGTCGGATAATCAAGGATCTGTCTGCCGTGAGCCGGGATGTAAGAACACCTCACCTTCTGGCGCGAAATCGGTATGCTCAGAACAATGCGGCTTGCCGGCACGTCTGACCTGTTCACGAGAACGAGATCCCGCACCACCACGGAAAAATCCTCCGGGACGACGGTCTTGCAGCCACTGAACAGTGCCGCCAACAAACATATGCTTCCCACCCGGAACGCCGCCCGTCGCATCTGAGTACGCCTTATTTCCACAATCATGCTCTTCCTTCCTTATTCTGCTCGCCCCACGCCCTGGGCCTTCGATTGACGACAGTTCTTGCTGCTGAGCACACTTGTCCCTCGGCTGCCGAAACAGACGCGTAGAGACGGCTTCCCACCAGGCACACGCGCGGAGAACGAAATCGAGTGTGTGCCTGGCTGCAAAGAGACGGGGACTCCTCGCCAAGCCCCCGCCTCCCATATCCTGAACACCTGACCGTCAACCCGGCAGATACCATCCACCAGGGGCGTGTTGCCGAAAAACTGAACTTGGTACACATCCTCCTTGGCAGCCTGGACGAAGACATCAACCGTCACCGTGTCTCCCTCCCGCAGACCTGCCTTGGCAAGCCATCCGCCACTCAACGCCTCAACAGCCTTTACCTCGGGCCCGTCCGCTTCCATCTGAATGCCTTTGGCCAAAGCGTCCCAGGAACACCCCAACTGCGTAAGCGGCGGGGCTTCCGCCACCGTGACGGTCTTGCGCAAACTGGCCACATGCGCACCGTCGGAATCCGTCGCGACCACCGCCAAACGAGTCGTCCCAAGCCCCAGCCTCGCCGAAGGCAAACTCAGCTCGCCCTGTTCGGCCACCACGTCCACCAACCGCACGCCGTGGTGCCACACTGCGACCCGGGCCGCGGCGGGTATTGTCCAGGTGACCATGACATCCTCGCCAATGATCGATGATGCAGGAACGGTTACCGTACACGCAGATTTCCCGGTTCCGTTCACGACCTCGAACACCCTCGAGGCACGGGCCCGACTCTCCAACTGATCTGCACCGACCACAACCGCGCTCAAGCAATGCTCTCCCGCCTTGAGCCCAGCGGGATCGAGCTCAAACGATTTGCCTGGCGCAAGAGACTCCACCAGACGACCATCGATAAAGAACTCAACGCGCTTCGCCTGTCCCTCTGCTGTGCCGGCGGCCACCTTCACCGGTGCTCGGACGATGCCCCCCTCAGGCAAGCCTTCAAGCGCGACCTCCTGAGGACGGCTCCACGGCCGACAGAGGGGGTCCCCCACAATCAGCAATTGGTATGGGCTGGCCACCGACAGGTAGAAGGCCTCTCCAAGGGTGTAACCCATCGTGTAGTACGTCTGCAGGAACGCATGGGGGAACTTCGCCTGGATTGCGAACGGCTCAACCACCGTTCCTGAAGCGCCGGCTGCCCCGGCCCTTATGAACGCAGTCAAAGGCGTTTGAGACGCTCTCTCCCGCAGGATCCCGCCACAGCTTGTCAGATGCTCACAGATTGCGCCCGGCACAATAGTCGATTTAGACGATGCCCAATTGAAGGACGCCGTGCCGACAAAAGCCCCAGCCACCGTCGTCTCTTTCGGGAGCACGCCCTGCGTTACCTCGGCCTGGACTCCGAGGCCGCGGATTTGTTCCGCCGCCGTGCGCACTGCCCATTCACGCGTCGTTGATCGGACGTTTCCATTCAGCATGAAGTAGACGGTCCCTTCAGGCCCCGTCCCATCGGCCGCCGCGGCCCGCTCGAGACAGGACACCACCTCCCGGTAGGAATTCCCACGTCCACTCGTGTACCCAAGCATGGTCGAGATGAGGTAGCGCGCGCCTTTGTAGTTCGGGACGGGATGCCCTCTGGGCGTCCAGCCAACCCGGGCAGAAAAGGCTCGGGGAGCCCTCATGGTGACGGGAGCGTCTCGCATCTCCACCGTGAGTTCCTTGAAATCCTCACGGCCTCGCAATGCGACCAGATCACTGTCTTTCCCCATGTGATGCCAGTCTCGGTAGCCGGCGGAGAACGCCTGCCGCAAACTCCGGACGGCGTCGTCAAGCTTGCCGCACATGCTCTGAGCACAGGCCAGGTTGTACTGCACGTGCGGAGCATCCGGGTGCAGTCCCCCAAGCCGCCCCATGGTCTCTTCGGCCTTCGTCCATCCCTCCCGCTCCCACACCTTGAACGCGTCCTTCTCCTCGTCTGTCGCCTCTTTGAGCCCCTTCTTCCGCTTCATACGCTCAGCGAAGAACCGTTCCACCCCGCCGTAGTCCTCCCGATCGCTTGGTTCCCAGGCCACATCGGCGCTCTCACGCGCAACGCGCCGACAGTACCAGTTCGCCCCTCGATCAGCGTAATCGAGATCCGCCGCCAGAACACTCTGATAGAGAAATGTCAGTCCGGTGATGGCCGCTCTCGTCCCGACAAATCGGGGCGCCTTTCTCCCGGAAAAGTCCTCCCTGAAATCGATCGCATACGGGAAATCTGACGAATAGACGACGGCGTCGATTTGGGAAGCGATTCCCCGGCGCCCGAGCTCGGCAAGGAACGGTCTCAGTATCTTCTTCCTGAACTCCCCGATACGCATGGAGTCGCTGGTCGGTATCCCTGGCAGAGAAATGACGTTCCCAGGCGGTATTCTCCGGAGCGAGACGTAAGCATTGGCCACGGAGTGGGACATCCAGCTGTCCGCGTTCACCAGCACGGCCACGTTCTCAGGCGCAAGCCCAGCCCCGGCGATGGAGCCTACCAAGACAGCCGGGAACAGGAAAGTGCTCAACCATCTCTTGCCAGAGAATTGACCAATCCACATGCCATCACGCTCCCTGGAATGAACCACGAATCAACGGAGGAAGATACACGTCAGGGGTCTCTGAACCTGATCACCTATCACCAATCACTCCCCGGGTGTTCAGAATGCAGACTGTGGGACATTTCCCCGCAGTCGATGTCCAGACTGCCGTCCGGTCGTCAGGCGCAAAACAGGGGTGGGGGTGGGCCTTCGATCCGCCGTGCTGCTTCCGGGCAAACACCCGGGCTTCCCCGGTGGCCACGTCGAGGATACCGACGTCGCCACCATGAACGTCGAACAGGATGCGGTCTCCCGTACGGCTTGGTCCAGTATGCCACGCATGTGGTATCTCGAACGTTCGGAGCTCACTCCCGTCGGGCCGAGTCATCCCGATCCCTTCCGGGTTCCGCACAAAGACAATCCAGAGGCCATCGCCAGTGAACGTCTCATGTGTCACCCACGGGTGGCCCGGCGTATCGAAAAGGGCGCCCGGGTGAACACCGTCACGCCTGGCCAGCCACATCCGCTGCGGAGAAGCCCCGCCGGTCTCATGGCAGTACATCACCAGGTCCGGATCCACCGTCGAACACTGAACATGACCGATCTGGAATGGCCGATCGACGATTGGCTCTGCCGCTCCACTTACAGCGTCGACCGCCCAGACTCGCCCTTCCTTGACCCCGCTCGCATGCTCCCGATTCCCCCCCGTCACGATGGATGTGCCGTCAGCACTGAAGTGGAGACAGCTCATCGGCTGGTACGCCCCCGCCGAGGGAGCTTCGGCAAAACACTCTTCATCACCCGAGAAGATGTCTACCCAGTGGATGTTGCCGCCACGCATAAAGAAAAAGCGGCGACCATCTGGAGCCAAGTCACCAACGTGCACTCGCGCCCCGGCGTCGGTCAAGCGAACAGCTGTATGCTCCACAAGATCAATACGGACCACATCGCCACGATCGGCGAAACGTCCCTCACAAATCAGGAAGCGCTGGTCTGCGGTGATGAAACGCTGGTGGAAATATGGACACACCAATCCGGACAGGCCGCTGTATTCGGTAATCGCGTCTTGCCCGAGACTGTCTGGGATCAGTCGGTGCTCAAGTTGAATGCGATCAAGCATGTCTCGCCTTACCTCATGTCTACGTGCTGCGCCACACGCGTGGTTGCACGAGAAGACAGTCACCGGTCTCCGACCGTTTGCAAGCCCACTCGCCGCATTCCCTGCTTGCAGGGCGTTGCCGCAGTGGCTACCTTGGCCTCAAGTAACACGTTCGACCACTCACCCTCTTTGGGAGATGAACGATGATGAAGCTCGTTCGAGCGCTGGCCCTGACTGCCGCCGTCTGTGTCACCGCTCAAAGTGGCCCTGCTGCCAAGCCCAGCCCCACAAAGAGAGCCCCACGAAAAAGGGTGTCCAAGATGGAAGCTTCCGGAGCCAGAGCATTTGTCTACAAGACGGTCGGCGATCGGGAGTTGAAGCTGTACGTCCTCAGCCCCGAGGGGCATGCCCCGGCCGACAAGCGCCCGGCCATCGTGTTCTACCACGGAGGCGGCTGGGTCGGCGGCGCCCCCGGTCAATTCGCCGAGCACGGCAAGTACCTGGCCAAACGGGGAATGGTGACCGTGCACGTGCAGTACCGTCTACTCGACCGCAAGAGCAAGGCCCCACCCACCGCCTGCATCAATGACGCCAAGTCCGGCATGCGTTGGGTCAGAGCACACGCCGAGGAATTGGGGATCGATCCGGACCGCATCGCCGCCGGAGGGGGATCAGCGGGAGGCCACCTGGCCGCCTGCGTTGGCTTGCTGCCGGGCGTAGACGACCCCAATGACGACCTCAGCGTCAGCGCCAAAGCCGCCGCGCTCGTCCTGTTCAACCCAGTCTACAACAATGGCCCAGGTAAAGCGGGGTGGGGACATGCCCGATGTGGCGAGGCCTACAAGACGTACTCCCCCGCCCACGCCATCACCAAAGAAGCCCCCCCAGCCCTTGTCTTTCTCGGCACAAACGACAAACTCATCCCCGTCGCCACAGCCGAAGCGTTCCGTGATGGGATGAAGACCCTCGGCTGCCGCAGCGAACTCGTCCTCTTCGAAGGCCAGGGCCACGGGTTCTTCAACTATGGCAAAGGAGGCGGGAAAGCCTACCGGAAGACGGTCCGGGCCATGGATGAATTCTTCGTTTCTCTCGGCTATCTGGCCGGGAGCCCAACCATGCCCGAAGAGCCGTAGAGCCAGCCGGAAAGGTCTCTCCGATGACATCGCGCGAACGAATGGCAACCGCCATGAGGCTCAAACAGCCGGACCGTGTGCCGGTCATGTGCCAGCCGTCAATTGGCTTTCTTCTCCGTCAGAACCCGGATGTTAGCCCGCTCGACCTGTGGTACGATCAGAGCGTCTATGCCGAGACGCTCTGCCACATCACCCAACGGTTTGGCTTCGATGGCGTCCTGACCTCAATGATTGGCAACGTGCCTCTGGATGAAGAGGCCACGGCGAACATCGACCTGGGATGGCGCGAAGGGCCACGGGTCACGTTCAAGAACGGTGATGTGACCGTTTTCTGTCAGAATGACCTGCCGCGCCATGTCTACGCCGACCATCCGCTCCCCGACATCGGAGATTTTGACGTCGACTCTATTCCCGAGTCGGTTCAGTTCCAGCCGGTCTCGAATGACTTGAACGCCTTCGTCTCAGGCGACCCACAAGAGCGTGTCCGGGTGATCTCAGAAATCAGGAGACGGGTAGGACCGGACATGTCGGTCCATGGAGAACTCTACTCGCCCTTCGACCATTTCATCGAGCTCTTCGGAACCGAGAATGCGCTGATCGCGCTCCTCACCGAGCCGGAGAAGAGCCTCCAGATCATGACCCGGTTCGCCCAGGCCATCGCTCGGTTTGCTCACGAACAGATCGATGCCGGCGTCGACGCCATGAAGCTCTCCTCCCCATGGACGGGTCAGAAGTTTGTCTCACTGGATCTCTACCGGCAGCTCGTCGTCCCTCCACAGAAGCTGCTGAGTGACGCATGCCGCGAACGAGGAGTCCCAATCTACTGCCACACCTGCGGTGCCCTGGATGACCGCCTGGAAGCCGTGATTGATTCCGGTTACAGCGGCCTCGAGTGCCTCGATCCCCCTCCCTTGGGGAATGTTCGCCTCGAAAACGCGATTGGACGGGTGGGAGACCGAGCGTTTATCAAGGGGAATGTGGATCCGGTCAACATCCTGCTGAACGGTACCGTGGAGCAAGTCGTGGATGATGTCCGCCAGAGACTGGACATCGGGATGCAGGCCCCGGGGTTCATCCTCAGCACAGCTTGCGCCATCGCGCCTGAAACGCCGCCCCAGAATCTGCTTGCGCTGTCGGAGACGGTTCACGAATTCGGCCGGTACTAGCCCTCAAAGGCCAGGGCTTTCATTCCGGGATCCCCAGCCGCACGCCCCTCCGGCGGCATCTCCCCTGCTTGAGTACGCCGCACGGCCATCCGAGCGGCATCTTTTCCGGTGGCGAAAGGGTTGACCGCTCCCGTAAGTCGCGGCTCTGAAAGATCAGTCCCCCCCAAAAAAACAGCAGGGCCGTCAACGGTGTCTATCCACCGTGACGGCCCCATGGAAAGGAAAATCACACACCCCGAACGTAGCGATCACCTACTGTGGTGATTCCGGTGTCCCAGGACAGTGCGTCCCCAGCTGGCTATGATCACCTTGGATTTCAGGTACTCAACATGCCCATCGACGAACCCTATGTCGCTCCCACCCGAATGCACGGCGTTCGTGACAAGTCGGTCAGCAGCCGTACAGCCCGTTCGACACTTCAGCGCATAGGCAATTCGGTATTGGCTCTGCGCATCCTCAGCATGTGACGAGTCCGCAACCGCCACGAACTTGTCAGGAGATTTGATCTTGGCCTGGGTCAGTGAGTTCGGCCAGTCATTCGTGTTCCCTCCGGCGCCAGCCGGCGGATTGTAGCCGCCAATCCCGCCAAGACCGTAGTTGATCTGGATGCCCCAGCCCGTAGGCATCGTCCACTTCGAGCTCGAACTCCCTCGTCCCGGACACTTGAACGTCTCCTTGGCATCGCCAACATAGGGCGCCACGTTTATGGACCATCGGTATTGCTGGTTGGCGGTCTGGTTGACGGTACCCCCGTTCCATCCCATCCACTTCGGGTAGTGTTCATCGTGATCATCCGCATACATCGTGATCCCGAGAGAAAGCTGCTTGAGATTCCCCTGACAGCCGGACTGCAACGCCTTGCCACGCGCCTGCTGCAGCGCCGGCAGGAGCATCGCAGCCAAAATCGCGATGATCGCAATCACGACCAAAAGCTCGATGAGTGTGAAGCAGACAGCTCGTTTTACGTAGTTCACGTACCAGTTCCTCTCTAGCGCCCACTGATCGGCTGGGCCAGTGTTCAAGGGCTGACGTAACTTAGTAAGATACTGGTTGCGGGAACACTGTCAACCGCGATCTTGCCCCCAGACGGCGAACTTCCGTTCAAGAACGGGTTTCACTTCGGCCTCGATGTCCTCAGGAGGAACAGGGCAGTTGAGCAGCTTCTGCCCGAGACACCCCCCCCCGCATTCCCGACCAAAAGCAGGGCAACGTTCACACTCCGGATACCCAGCGGTTTCCTCAAAGGCTGCGAACGCCTGGGAGAACGTGCTTCGGAGTTGCTCGATGCTGGCAAACTGGCTGAGCGTCAGGTCGTTGAAGATGCCTCCCGTCGCGAAGCAGGAGAACAGGCTGAGATCCGGCCTGACAGTCACCTGGGAACAGCAATCCAGAGCGAAAGGAGGCGGTTCCTCTGGATGCACCTCCTGGAGTCGCAGCAACTGATCAGAGGTGAACATGCACAGCGGGTAGTGGCAGTCAAACATGACGCTCACCCCAGCCCGTGAGCAGGCTTCCACGAACGCGACGACGGGCTCGGAGCAGTCCCGACACTCTGACAAAGATAGATACCTGTTCACATTCTCGCCGCCCTTATAGTAGATCGGGTGGGCCAGTCCCAGTCGAACGGCGGAGACCCCAAACCGCACAGCGGCTTCCAGGAGGAAGTCGAGCTCCGGGTTGGGCCCGTAGACCGTTGTCCCGATCAACATGCGCAGCCCTGTCTGCGCGCAAGTCCCCAGGAAGTACTCCAGTTTCTCCAGCTGCCCTGGCTCGTACGTGTGAGGCGGGTTGTGGTTCACCAGGCAGGTGAGATTCGTCACTCCCGAGAGAAAGTCGGCCCGTTCCCGCCGAACAACGCCATTCGTGAAGAGGTGGATCATCGGGCAACCACTGTCCATGATACGCCCAAGTACCTCCTCAAACCGGCTGTGAAGCGTGGGCTCGCCTCCGACCAGTGACATCACCGGCAGCCCCCACCGTTGGTGCACGGCAATGAGGTATTCCAGATTCTCCAGAGAGAGCTCCGTGCAGACTCTATCCGCGAGCTTTTCCTTGGCAAAGCAATAGGGGCAAGCCTGGTTACAGTGGTCGGTCAGCATCACCTGCAGCATCGTCTACTCCTCAAGGCCGCGTAAACAGCACCCAAAGGGTCTGGTGCTCGGATCGCAGTCGCAGCATGCCATTCTCCATGGTCAGCTCTTCCCCCTGGCGCCCCTCGGCCGTCACCCTCCACGCTCGGACCGCACTCCCGGGAACAGTCACATCAAGCGGGACGGCTTCACTCAACGTCGGGGACGTCCCCCAGCCGCCAGGCTTGAACCCGGTCCGATCGTCATTCCACGGCATCCCGGTGTTCTCCGTACGGGCGGAAGCGGCCAACAAGATGCGCCTGCTCGCCGTCAGAGGCTTCCCATCCAACCCCGCCAACGAGATACAGGCATAGGCCGGAACGTTTTTGGGCCAGGGACGCGCCATCACGCTCACCGTGCTGTCTCCCAGATCAAAGGAACGACCACCGACGTGACCGATCAGGAAACGGACGGACGGAGCGTTGAGGGAAAACCATGCACCATCCGGGTCGCCGGGATGCCAACTGATCTCGCTTGTGTCGCTGGTCCGGATGCCATCCGGCACAGTCGCATTGCCCCGGATGGCGGCGTTGGCTTCCCCATCGAGCAACGCAACCGTTGTCTTCCTGAGCCAGACTGCACCGGGATCAGCGTCAAGATTCCGCCAGACATCCGCAACACCCCCGATCTCGGAGGCCAACTCAGGAATACGCCCTGCCGGCAGGACGCATTGGGGGCCATGAGTGGAGGCTGCGATCAGTTCCTGTCGGAATGCAAGGGATGAGGCCGGCGCGTGAACGAGAACGTTCGCCCGTCCGATGAGATGGAAGTACTTCCGTATGAACGTGTTCACATAGTCTTTGCCAAAATCTCTGTAGGTATAGCTGTAGAACGCATCCCAATCCTGTAGCGCGGCCACCGCAGCAAACAGCGGAAACAGCTCCGCGCCGTGGTCATTCGGGGCGGGCGTGTTGTATTCAGAAATGCTGAACGGTCTCCCGGCGATCCGGTGGATCCCCATCCGAGCGAGCGTCCCCCCGCCATCGGAAGTCACCTGACTTGTATTGGCGATACGGAACGATGTCACCCGCCCCGCCTCATCCCGCGTGTAGTGCGGGTGCTCCCAGTAGCCATGAATATCCACGTAGTCACACAGGGCGTCCTCCCGCAGCACACCGGCAACACCCCCGTACGAAACCTGCGTGTCAGCCACCGGCATTCCGCACCGGATCTCCTTCTTCAGCAGCTTCACAAGGCGCTTCGTGGTGGACATCTCGGTGTCGATCAGGAAGCGCATCCAGTCCAGCTTCACAGCCTTGACAGCCGCTGTCCCAGGCAGACCAATGCCGCTCTCCAGGCTCTGCCCGGCGGGCACCCCCTCTCCTCCTCCGGGACGCAGACTCACATCCTCAAGCTCAACCTGTCCAACCTCGTTCCGCAACGAGATGTTGAGCCGCAGAGGCCCCGGGGCGGTCGCTGCCTTGATGGGGCCGGACCGGGTGAACAGCTGCCAGTCCGGGGAGAGTGTGATCGTGTCGTTGAGTCCGACATTGCCCCACGGGTCCGCGTCAAGCATCACGTTGTATCCGACTCGCTTGGAGTCGCGGCTCCTGGCGCGGAAGGTCAGCGTGTACCGGCCCGGCTCAAGCTCGAGGCCTTTGTACTGAAGCTGGAGATTCCAGCTGGCCGTACCTGGAGCGGTCGCGGCCCAGGTCAAGCGATTGCCTCCCTTCTCGAGAGTTGACTCTGCCCCCCCTGCATTCTGCACAATCCACGCCTCCGCATTCGTCAGCCGCTCCTCCCCCAAAGGTACGACTTCGGCATTCCACGCCCGGCGTAGGGCAGTGGTCGTCCCATAGCGCGTGCGCAACCATGCCGTCCATCGCTTCCCCAAAGCGCCAAAGAACGGCTCGGGCAGATGCCTGAGATCCGCAAGGACGTCCCGGATCATCGTGTTCTCGTTGTTGATCTCCACGCAGGCAATGGCCGGCTCGTCAGCGTAGCGCCGCCCCGTATGCGGGTTGACGTGGTTCAGCAGGTCACGACAGAACTGCTCCATCTGCTGCACGAATGGCTCGTGCCAGCGATCCAGGTTCTTGCTGAAACGGAACGTTCTGATACCAGGGATCTTCGGCTGCCCGGGATACTCGCGTCCAACGTGCAGGTTCAGATTCAGGTAAATGCCATTCGCCGCGCACTCCGCAATCAGCCGGTCGAGTTTGGCCAGGTTCTTCGCGGAGAGCGTCCCTTTGGCAGGATCTTCCCACAGGCTCTCTCGAGTCTCTCCTCCCCAGGAATAGTCCATGAAGTGAAGCCGCAGGCAGTTGAACCCGTACTGACGGAGCCGTCGAGCCAGACGCGGTGAGACAGCTTCGCTCGGGAAGCAGCTGTCCCCGGTGACATTGGTCCCGAACAGCCGGAGACGCTTCCCATCAGCGTCCACAAAGTGCCCATCCCTGACTGCCACGAATCCCTCTGCCGATATCCCTGCGTCGTTCAGATGGGATAGATCGACCGCTGCCCCGTCCGGGACAGCCAGCCCCGGCATGTCGAATTCGAACCAGCCGGGAGTACTTGAAGTGACCTGCCCATGGCTGTACGAAGCCATCGCCAACACCAGTGCCGCCGCCAAATGCCTGACCATCATTTTCGGGGACCTCTCTATGCTCTCCCCCCTCCGCACCTTCCTGTCCCTGCCGCAAAGGGGCACAGATCGTCCTGGTCCGGTCCCTTCAACCTTCCACCCATCGTCGGACAGCAGGGAAAGCAGCCAGGCAACGATACCCGCCCCGCGACTCAACGCAACCTCCCCCCTTCCATTGCACTTCCGGACCCAGAATGTACTTTTCCGGCACCCCAGCCCGATCATCCGGCTATATGCCGGTGCGAGGTGGTCGATCTGATCGGCCTTTCCGTCGTCTCCCGCGGCAACGGCGAAGCGTGGTTCGGCGACCTCGAACTGCGGATCGAGTGACGTGAGGAACGGGGCTCCGGCCAGCCTCCGAGCAGCCGCCCCCCTGGAGATCCGGTCATCGCTGACCGGCCGTCCGCGATCTGGGGAGCCGGCCTTCATGGCGAATGGCCTGCGCAGTCACGTGGGGGAATCACCGTCGCCCGGGGATCTCAGCAAGTAGGGCCTGCGTCCTCGGTTCGGAGCGATCCATCGTGAGGAGCTCCGCTCCCGTGGCATCCCGTCCAACCACGGTCGAGGGCTCGAACCCCTCTTGGGCCGCCTGCCATTCCCATGTGTGCTCAACTCCTGGTCCTGTCACGGTGACTGTGGCTTTGTTCGGACCATCAGGGCTCAGGGCAACGGTCAGCTTTCCTCGCTTCCACGGGTCATAGACGCTGACAAAACGGATAGCCGCGGCGTCTGCACTCAGCCGCAACTGCTGCCATCCCAACGCGTTCCCACGGTGGTCCGCTGACGATATCGCAATCGCACTCTTGAGCGTTTCACTCGCCACAACCTGAAATGCGCAGGATGCATCGTCCTTCCTGAGCGTGAACCGCTGCTCGCCTTCATCCGCCACCTCAAGCTGCGGTCCCTGCATCAGCCAGGAGACCTCCACCGGAGTGGGTGCCCGAATGTCATCAAGGACCAGGATGTAGCCGCCCTCAAGCCAGATGAACACCCGCCGGAAGCGATCGAGTGCAGGACGCTTTGGGCCACCACGTGGGTCCGCCAGATAGGATCCGGCCGCCTCACCCTCCAGGGCAACATTCTTCCCCTTGCGCGCGTAGCTGGTGACGACCGCCATCTCCGCCATGTTGCCACCTGGCTGTGACCATCCCTTGCCCTCCGGACGCCCGGCGGCAACCTGCCCCGCGCCATTGATCAGAATCGTGTTGTGATTGGCTGATTTCTTGCGCTTGGAGTAACGGTCCGTCTCTGCCAGCATCTGGCCGTCCGCGAAGAGGATGAAGCTGTTTGCGTCGGGATCATCGTGAGCCACGTTCACGTACTTCATTTTGTTGCGATGGCGGTACTCGTTCAGCTCATACCCGCCGAAGGGCCCGCACTTGAACATCGCCCCGACATCCGCCCCCTCCCACCCGGTCCGAAATGTGGCCAGCCCGAGGTCCGGGAAGAACGCGTGCCTGGGAAGATTCGCGATGGCCCCTCTGGGGAGCGCCTGCCACCAGATGATCGAGAACCAGGAAAAATCAATGAACTTCTCATTCCGTCGCGTCGCTTCCGAGACACCAGCCTGGTCATCGGCGAGCTCGTGAAAGGCGCACGCACGATGCAGATAGCTGTGGTAGCCACTCGTGCCACCTCCACTGTCACCGTAAGCGAAGATGCCTTTGAGGTCCGGCCGCATGGTCTGGAGCTTGAAAGTAGCGGTCGTTTTGAAGAAAGGATGGTTCAGGAACGGTTTCCCGAAACACCGCTGAGCCGCATCGACCACCAGCATCAGGTGCGTGTTGCCAAAAACCGCATACGTTGGGGATTCATGGCACGAACCGTCCTCAGGCAGCCACTTCACCACAAACTCAACTTCCTTCAAGGTCTCGGCCAGCAGCCAGTCGTCGTCCGTCTTCTCCTCCTCGGCTGCGGCCAGAATAGCCAGCGTCATTCCTGCATCGCGGTGGAACCGGTGATTGTTGGCGGGGTCTCCCTGCCAATAGTGCGTCCCCTTCAGCTTCATGAGATGGCCCTGATGGTACTGGCGCCGAGCCATCAGGAGAAGCTTGTCACGGTATTTGTCGCGAAACGCTGGCTTCAGATCGTTGTAGAGCCAGTCATACGCCAACGCCGCCCCAACCATGATATTGGCCGAGCTCATCCCGGAGTCTAATTCCCCGGTTTCCCAGTTCTCCAGCCCGAGAAGAAACGCCATGAACTCCACCGTTCGGTCAAACGATGTCTTCTCCCCTGTCAACACGTAATGCAGGGCAACCGTGGGCAGACGCCAGAACCCCTGGCGCTGGCCATCGGTGGCATCTTTCAGGAACTTGGTGTGGTCCGGCTTCCGGCACGCGGGGAGGTAGGCCAGGAGTTTCGCAAACAGCTCCTTGCCATAGCCGGCCTCGAGCTTCGTCTTCATGGCCGGTATGTCCGCAGCCGTGAACAGCAAACGTGGGTGGACATTCCGGAGTTCAGGAACGATCTCGACGCGTTCCTGCGGAACTGGGTCCGTGTCTGGCGTAGCCGGCGGAGGAGGAGGAGGCGCCAGCTGAGTGGGCGTGACCGTCATGCCCCCCCCGAGCGTGACCGTCACATCGTCTACCCAGATCGTCTGATTGGCATCCGCCGTCATGTCTCCGACGAGCACGACTCCAGTGAAGCCCTCGACCTTGGTGGTATACCATTTGAAGCGTTCACGCCTACCGTTGACGTTCTTGTCATTGTGCAGGAGAGAGACGCCCTCCTCAGAATCAAACACAAAGGTCCACCTGTGCCAACCGGGGGTCCGTTTGATCCCGAGGTACTGCACGGCAAAGTAGGCTTGCTCCTTCTGAGCCGGGTTGAAGGCCGTCACCGCGTACGCCTTGTCCCCGGACAGGTAGGGCGCGTAGAGAGACCCCGGAGCCAACACGCGCCCATCGCTCTGCACAACACCGTAGTAAGGCCCGGTTACACGGACCTTTGGCTTAGCCGGAGCACTGCCATCGTCGTAGACCCACAGATCAACCGTCCCACTCCCATTCGCATCGCGCAACAGCCATACCGCTTTCCCGCCCGGGCCGATCCGGAGCGAGCCCCCGTCGGCGCCATGGGAACGCAACGCCTCGAACCCGACGTCTCCAGACGTCTGCCACTCTTTGAGCTCGTCAGGTCCGTCAAAGGCCGCTCTCTTCTCCTCGCCAGGCACTGCACCGCCTGCAACCAGAGCCGCCAGCACACACCAGATCAACGCCAGGGGGTACCTATCCATCAAATCACTTTCGTCTGTAACTTGGTGCCTGAACGGAAACCCAGCGGTCGAGGGCGACCGCCCCCCAACGGGTTGCCGCGAGTGATGTCTTCGGCCTGGAAGGCAGGCGGCCTCCGGACGGCGACCTGTCTGGCCACCAACAGAAGACAGTTACACACTCGGATATGACGGCCGGACCTTCGGCCGAGGCTGGGCTCGTGAGGAAGATAAGGGAAACGCATAGGGAAAACAACCTCACCCGACCTCCTCCCCACGTTAGCGGCGCGGGACCTAAATGTGGGAGGCGGTGACATCCGGCGACCTCCGGGGCCTCTCAGCCCAAGTTGCACCTCGACAGAACGGGGACGATCGTACACTGTCGCGATCAATAGCGCACCACAGCCCCACGGCAACCTGACTGAGGATACCACGTGAGAACACGCAGCCTGACCGCTTGTGCCGCTCTCCTTCTGTCCATGGCAGCGCCCGCGTTTGACATCGTGTCGGACGGACGAGCACAGACCGCGATCATCGTCCCTGATGAGGCCCTTCCAGTAGTTACCTACGCAGCGCAGGAACTGCAGTACCACATCCGTCGAGCCACGGGCTGCGAGCTCCGCATCGCCCTCGAACGCGAGAAGCCCATCACCTATACGGGTCTGATCTATCTGGGAGAAACGCAGAAGGCAACGACCATCGAGTTAGCCCTCCCCGACCTTCCTCGGAACGGCTTCGTCATGCGCTTGGTTGGGCCAGATCTGATTCTCGCAGGAGAGGACGGACAAGGTCCGGCAGTCGGCGGATACCGCATCAAGACACTCTCGGGCACGCTCTTTGCGGTCTACGAGTTCCTCGAGACCCAGCTCGGCGTACGCTGGGTGTGGCCCGGTGAACTCGGAGAAGTCATACCAGAGACGGACGCCCTGCGGGTGGATGAACTGGACGTCACTCAAGCCCCGCGCGTCCCGGTCAGCTGCCTGCGCGTCAGCGGACGCGATTCCATGCTCGGCTGGGGAGCCAAGAGCGCCCGTGACGCCTTCCTGCACGATCAGGATGTCTGGATGAGGCGGCAGCGAATCACCCAACCGGAATTCATCTCCTGTGCCCACTCGTTCACCACGTGGTGGAAAGAGCATGGCAAGGAACACCCGGACTGGTTCCAGCGGCTGCCGGATGGGCGCCGCGGCCCGCTGAACGGGGACACGACCGGCAAGAACGTGACCATGTGCGTCTCGAACGCGGGGCTGCAGAAAGCCATCGTCGATAGGTGGGTCGCGAAGGGCGGCCCGGCGTCAGGGACGGTGATACGGCTGGGCGAAAACGACACGCCTGGCATGTGCACCTGCCCCACCTGCCGTGCCTGGGATGCTCCACAGGAAGGCTTCGCCCTCAATCCGTATTGGAGCGGCAAGATCATTCCGGACGCCTCTGAACGCTTCCCGACGCTCTACCTGCCGGAACGGGATCGCTCCCCTTCCCTCGCCGATCGCTACGCCAACTTCTACATGGCTGTACTCAATCTCGCACGGAAGCACTCAAAGAAAGCACGGGTGGCCGGATTCGCCTACGCCAACTATGCTCGGCCGCCGTCGCAGACCGCCTTGGATGAAGACGTCATCATCACCCTCGTCCCTGCGTTCTACTGGCCCTGGTCCGATGCGAAACGCGATGGGTTCCGGAAGCAGTGGCAGGGCTGGAACGACGCCGGAGCACGCCTGTTCCTGCGCCCGAACTACACGCTCTCCGGGCACAACATGCCGATCTTCTACGCCCGAAAACTGGCGGAAGACTTTTCCTTTGCCTGGCGCAATGGGCTCATTGGGACAGATTTCGACTCACTCCTCGGAGCCTGGGCCAACCACGGTCCCAACCTGTACGCCCTCGGCCGACTGCACGCCCGACCCGATCTGCGCGCAGACGAGATCCTCGACGAGTACTTTGCCGCCTTCGGCCCGGCGCAGCCCCAGGTGACCGCATACTTCTCCCACTGGGAGACACTCTCCAACAGCGTCACCGATGCCCGCTTCGAGCGCTACTGCGAAGAAGAGAATGGCGGGAGCTTCAAAGACTGGATCCGGGTCGCCGGCCGCCTCTTCCCCCCCGAAGCAATGCAGAAGGGCAAGATTCTCCTTGAGAAGGCGGCAGAGGCAGCCGCAGGGGATGAACTCGCCCGCAAACGGGTCCGGTTCCTTCAGATCGGCCTGGAGGAGGCACAGCGAACGCTCACCGCCCTGGCCGCCTTCAAGAGCTACGAAGGCGGAGGAACGGAGAGCGCCTTCCGAAGCTATGCAGCCGCCGTGCGTGATCTGGAGACCTACCGGCATGCCCATGAACACACCGGCTTCGCGAACCTGTACTACCTGGCATTCCGTGAGAACAGAGTGTGGGACCGATCACTAATCATGTTGAAGGAGGACATGCAACGCCTGCCGGACCCCTGGCGGTTTGCCTGGGACCCCGACGAACAGGGCGAAGACCTGGGTTGGCAAGCCCCCCGGTTCAATGACCACGCCTGGCTGCCGATCGGCACGGCCTCCGCTTGGGAAAAGCAGCCGGTCGGGATCGCCTGGCGTGAGAAACACGGCGCCGACTTCAACGGTGTCGCCTGGTATCGCACCACCTTCACCGTGACGCCCGAACAGGCGGCCAGGCGCGTAAGCGTGCTCTTTGGAGCAGTCGATGAGTCATGCACAGTCTGGGTGAATGGGAAGCGGCTGCTCAGCCGCATCTTTGATGCCAGAAAGAACCCCAACGCCTGGGCGGAGCCCTTCGAAATCGATATATCCAGCGCGATTGAGCCCGACACACCGAACACCCTCGCAGTCCGGGTCGAGGACCGCAGCGGCGCAGGAGGGATCTGGAAACCGGTGTGGATCAACATCACAGACCGACCGGACACCACCTCAAACCTGCTGCGCAATCCGGGGTTCGAGGCCCCCTTGCGTGGCGCTGACAACTGGTACTTCATCAGTTACAAGAACGAAGATGGTCAGACATACACAGTCGACCGGGACACGGAAGTCGCCCACAGCGGGACACATGCCATGCGCATCCGTGCCCAGCACCAGGCAGATGGACGTCTCGTCCAGAAGATCCCCGACCTCGACCCCAACCAATTGTACCGCCTCATCACACGTGTCCGCACTGCGCCGGGCTTCAAGGGCGCCGTTGGCATACACATCGGTACCCGAGCATCGTGCAAGGACACAGGCGGGGCCTGGCGAGAACTCATCCTCAACAACATCCCCGCCCCGGAAGGCAAACTCTACCTGGGTTTCTGGGTCAGTCGGTGCACAGGAACAGTCTGGCTGGACGACATCGAACTGCACCCGATGCGGGAGTGACCCCAGTGAGGCGGAGCTTGCGGGCCTCGGTGCCGCGAGACGGGTGCTTCAAGGTGGGAGGCGGTGCCATCCGCCGATTGCTCAGCTTTCTGGTCTGGAGACAAGGTTCGGTGCCTGAACAGAGCCGCGACTTTCGCATGTGCGTCAAGTTAGGATATATCCGACTCCCCGCCAGCATGTTGAGTCACGAAAGACAACGGATCAAAGCCACCGTCTACGTGGTCGCCCGTCGCGCGAGCGGAGGCAGACGTGGGCGAGAACGGCAGTTGGGCCTTGGTGCCTGCCGTTCTCGCCCACCGGTATGCGGGGGTTCGGGGGAGCCGCTGCTCCCCCGGCGGGGTCGCGGGGCGGCGCCCCGGCTCCTCTGCCGCAGGAACTTACGGCTTAGCTTGACGCAGATGCGCGATTTTCGGGAGCGGTGCCCCAGGCCGCCCCCCGGTCCGCTCGCCAGCAGTATGCCTGCGACACCTGTCGCCATGGAGCATGCTGAGTCACTGAGCTCCAGCCTCTGCTGTTGCCCCAACGCCCTTAGCGACTACCTTATCGTGCCTCACTCAACCTATTTGCACAGGAGAGTCTTCTGATGGCCGGGAACGTTTCGACACCAATCAATTTCGCTGTCATTGGCTGTGGCATGTTGGGTCGACAGCAGCATGTGCCGAATATCGCAGGGTCACCGAAGACCGTCCTCCATACATGCTGCGATCTGTCTGACGATGCCCTGGCCGAATGCCGTGACATACATGGTGCCCTCCACACGGCAAAAGACTACCGCGCCGTCATCCGCGATCCGGAAGTCCAGGCCATCTGTATTGCCACTACCGAGAAGCTGCGTCTGCCGCTCATTGCGGCTGCAGCAGAGGCGGGCAAGCCGGTCTACTGCGAGAAACCCATGTGTACGTCCCTTGAGGAGATGCGCGACATCCAGCGCGTTGTCAAGGACGCAGGGATCCCGTTTTGTGTCGGGCACAATCGCCGAAGCGGCCCCGCCATGCTCGAAGCCCAAGCGATCTTCCGCGAACACATGACCAACCCCGCACCGTGTCCGTGGCGTTTCGACCGCGAAGGCGAGAACCGCCCGCAGGTTGAGGGCGATGGGACCGCCGCAATGGCTGTGCGCATCAACGATGACTGGTACAGTTGGAAAGGCTGGGCCCTGGATAAGGGGCATGACCCCTTTGGCCCCATGCTCTTTGAGATGACCCATTTCACCGACCTGTGCAACTGGTTCCTGGACGCCGAACCCGAAGAAGTGACAGCCTTGGAATACGGCATCTTCAACCACGGCGTCGTGATCAAGTATGAGACGGGCGAGCTCGCCACGATTATGATGGGAGCCAACGGAACATTCGGATACCCCAAGGAACTCTACGAGATGTTCGGGAATGGCGCAGCAGTGGCCGTCGATCACCTGCTCGAAATCCGGACTTCAGGAATCGCTGGCGCACCCTCGCGCAAGACCTACGCGATGCTCAAAGACCGGCACCCTGACGTCGGCACGGAAGGCGGACTGCCAGGTTGGCTCGCCAAGAAGCGGGTGGCCTGTCAGGAAGCCGAGAAGGCTGGAGACTCATCGCTTATTTTTACAGCCGAGCCAGACAAGGGGCACGCCCATGCGATTGACCGATTTGTGGACGAAATCCAAGGTACAGGCCCGATGGTGTGCGGAGTCGATGACGCCGTTCGCGCCACGCGCGTTGCCTTCGCAGCGATAACATCCGCCCACGAACGCCGAATCGTGAGGCTGGAAGAGATCTGACGATACTCGAGACAGACTCCACAATCCCAGTTCCTCGGCTCCGGCAACTATGCCTGACGAAACCATAACCCAACCGGCTCCCGCTCAACGATGGACAACCGCCATCCTGGCCGGATGTGTGACGTGGGGCGTCCTCACTGCACTGCCCTATTTCCCGACCTTCTGGGTGTGGCTTGCCGCCTTGGTCGTCGTAGGGGTAATGTGGGCCAAACCAATTGCAGGAGCAGGGCTGATGTCCCTGTTCTGCTTCATCAGCATCATGCGGTTCTCAGCCATCTTCGGGATCGCGTTCATTCCGTTTCTGGGACTGGGACTCATGACCGGCACCCCATTCCTCGAGATTTGTGCCTTGCTCACGATTGGCGTCCTTCTGCCTGGCGCGGCTCCTCTGGCCTTTGCCATCCCCCTCATCGGAGGCCAGCACGGATCCCGCAAAGGGGCGATGCTTGCGGCAGCCGGTTGTGTTGCCCTGGAAACCGCAGGGCGCGTACCCGATCTGATCGCGTCCGTGCCACTCATTCAGCTTGCGGCGAAAGACCCGGGATTCACGCTGCCCAACGGGCCGGTGACGAACCCTTTGGCACTTGGCTGGCTGATCACTACGCTCACCATTGTGGATCCTGTGGCTGCAATTCGGCTGGCTGTCAGTCCGTTCAGTGGAAATCTCCTCCTCCTGTTTCAAGTACTGCTGTGGATGTGCGTTGCGGTAGTCGTTGCCGCAGTCGCTGCTCCCCAGCGCATGACCGGCAAGCGCACCGTCTGGTCCGCGTGGGCGATCGGCACCATCGTCCTCATCGCAGGCCACGGGACACTGTGGTACTTCATGGCGGATGTCCCGTTGTCAGTCGCGCGCCTGCTCTACCACGGTGTCGTAGCCGCGGGAACCGCGGGAGCCGTCCTGTTCCTGCGCGAGACCTTCCTGAAGCCGATCGAGCAGACTGAGACGGCTATTGAGGAACGTCCTGCTTCCGCTCCGGAGCCTTCCCCCTCCGTCCCTCGCAATATCCCGGCTGAACGATGGGACGAACTTGCAGGGATCGATGGGATCAAGACCGAACTTGCTGAAGCTGCGTCGTCGCAGTTTGATCCCGCCACCCGAGAAACCATGGCCAGCTTCGGCCTCAAACCAACCCGCGGCATCCTTCTCTTCGGTCCCCCGGGAACCGGCAAGACGAAGCTGGCGCATTGCATAGCCGGCCAGTTCAGGGCAGCTCTTGTGAGTGTCAAGGGAGGGCAATTCGCCAGCAAGTGGTTTGGCGAATCCGAGGCCAATCTCCGGGACTCGTTCCAAGAGGCCATCGCGCAGCGCCCTGCCGTGCTCTTCTTTGATGAACTCGAGGGCGTGCTCCCCAAACGAACAGATTTCGCTCACTCAGACTCTCCCCAACGTGGCATCGTTTCGGCCTTCTTGGCCCTGGTTGATGATCTTGCCAACACCACTGGGATCCTGCTGGTGGCTGCCACGAACCACCCGGAGATTATCGACCCCGCGGCCCTGCGGCCCGGACGTTTCGACCGCGCGGTCTACGTTGGACCGCCCAACGCCGAGGGCCGAACCGAAATCATCACACGATACCTACGTGGCCGGCCGGTGACGAACGGTGTCGACCCGGTCGCTCTGGCTCGCCCTTTGGAGCGATACACCGGAGCTGATCTGCAGGCCGTCTGCATGGGGGCGTTCAATGCCGCCTTGCGGCGCAACCCCAAAGGCACCGACCCGGTCACCATGGCCGACCTCAAAGGAGCCGCAGCCGCCATCAGGGCCTCGGTCACCCTCGAAATGGTTCGTCACTACGGGCAACTCGCAGAACGCTTCTCGCGACGCTCAGAGCGAACCCTTCCGCCCGACCCCATTGACAAGGCGACGCTGGCGTGGGACGATGTGGCCGGACTCGACAAAGCCAAGGAAGCCCTGCGCGAAGCAGTGGAAATGCCCTTCAGCCACGCCGGACTCGTCAAAGAATACGGAGTCCAACCCGTCAAAGGCGTGCTCCTGTTCGGCCCTCCTGGTTGCGGCAAGACGTTCCTGGCAAAGGTGACGGCGGCGGAAACGCACGCCTTCTTCCTGCACGTGCGTGGTCCGGAACTGCTGTCATCACTGATCGGCGACTCTGAATCCCAACTGCGGGATGTGTTTACCCAAGCCCGGGAAAACGCCCCATCTCTCCTGTTTTTTGACGAAATCGACGCCCTGACCGCCGCCCGTGGCTCGCTTGCTGAGGCCGGCCCCAAGATGGTGGCCCAGTTCCTGACTGAAATGGACGGTATCGAGGACCTCAAGAATGTCGTTGTCATGGCAGCGACTAATCGCGTCGAGGCGCTGGACAATGCCCTTCTCCGCCCGGGACGCTTCGACCGGGTCATCTACGTCCCGCTGCCGGACCTACACGCCCGCTTCGCCCTGTTTGAGCACGAACTCCGCCAACGCCCGATCACAGATGACCTGCAACTGACGCGGCTCGCCCAGGTGACAGAGGGTTTCAGTGGATCCGACATCGCCGCCGCATGCAACACAGCCGCAATACAGGCGGTCAAACAAGCACTCCGGGACGACGACAGGCACCCTATCTCGATGGCGATGCTCGAACAGGCAATCACCCAGACACCATGTTCGGTTGCCTCCGAGGACCTCGGGGCCTATGAGGCCCTGCGTGACCAATACGAACGGTAGCCTGACCTTAAGGAGACCATTGCCAATGGCTTACAGAAAATCCATTCTCGCACCCCTCGCTCTGGTGCTCCTATCCGTCCAAGTGTCAGCCCAAGATCCTCCGGCGCCGCGGACAACGGTCTCCCTCAACGGGAACTGGGATCGCGCCATCACGGCCTCCCCGCTCTGCCCCGAGACAAACGAGGCCGAATGGGAGACCGTCAGCGTCCCGCATCTGGACCGTGGGGATGCCAGGGGAAAGTCCCGGTTTGCCTGGTACCGGCGGAACATCGACATACCGACAGAGTGGACAAACCAGCGCGTCTTCCTCAATCTGGTTGGAGCCCGATACCATCCGCGCGTCTACATCGACGGGCAACTGATCGGGGAACGCCTTGAGGGGTGGACCCCATTCGAGCTGGAAATCTCCACGCATGTGGTCCCGGGACAGACACACCGGCTCGACATAGGCTGTCAGGACTGGGGAGCCGTCTTTGCCGATGGCTACACCCTCCCTCAAGATGCTGAGGGAGATCTCCGACGCAACGACATCCTGCGCGGCAAACTCATCGCCCCGATCGGGGGACACTATGCGAACTTCGGGATCTGGGATGATGCAGAACTGCTCGCACGCCCACAGACCTACCTGGATGACATCGCCGTAGACACCTCCATTCGCAACGGCACCCTCACAGTGTCAGGAATGCTACGGGGAAACCTGGCCAATGCCACCGTTCGGGCCACGGTGCGAGACACAGGGACCGCTGTTCTCACCCCCCCCCTCGTCACGGTTCAGGACACCGGCTACTGGAAGCTCGAAACCGCCTTCGGTAAGTGCCATCTCTGGTCCCCCGAAATGCCCCACCTCTATGAGCTGGAACTCCTGCTCGCCGATGGCAGCGGCAAGACCGTGGATCGAGCCGCCCTGCGTTTCGGCTTCCGTGAACTTTGGGCGGAGGGCCCGGACTTCGTCTTCAATGGAGTCAAACGGCACTTGTTGGCGACCAGCGGATGGCCGACACCGAACAACCAGACCGAGGAGGAAGTCCGCCGGTCGCTGCAGGCCATGAAAGCAGGCAACTGCGTCGCATTCCGACTTCATACCCAACCGTGGCAACGCAAGTGGCTCAAGGTTGCGGACGAAGTCGGCATCATGATCATTGAGGAGGGAGCGCTTTGGTGCGATGGCACCGGAACGTACGCCTACAAAGACGATCGCTTCTGGCAGAACGTTCAGGATCACCTGGCCGGAATGGCCCGACGGGATCGAAACCACGCATCACTGGTCATGTGGAGCATTGAGAACGAAATCCTCCACTGCGGAGCGCCCAAGTACGACCCCGAAGCCGAGCGCAAGCTGGCAGACCTGGGTGAGTTCCTCAAAGCGCTCGATCCAACCCATCTCATCACTTTCGAGTCCGACCATGACCCCGGTGGGGTTGCCGACGTCATTGGGCTCCACTACCCCCACGAAATGCCCGCGAACACCGACTACCCCAACACGGCCGACTGGCTGGATGAAGAGGTACGCACAGGAACAGGTGGCGAACTGCTGGGCAGCCGAGACAAGGCCTTCCGCTGGGAGCGCAAGAAGCCTCTGTATATCGGAGAATACCTCTGGATCCCTTACACCGATTACTCACCCGGTACGGTCTTCTTCGGTGAGGAAGCATACCTGAACCGCGCCCGCTACAATCGAGAAGCGAAGGCAAAGTCGTGGTTCCATCAGACCCTCGCCTACCGACGAGCCGGAGTGTCAGGGCTCTGTCCGTGGACGTTCGTGGGCAGCGGGGGACACGTCCGGACGGACGACATTCTCTACACCACACAGAAAGCTGTGTACGAACCCGTCGCCGCCTTCCCACGCGACCTCGACACCCGCTTCTTCACCGGCGCTGCAGTACAACGACGCTTCGATGTCTTCAACGACAGTACGGTTCCCCTTGACTTGGAGCTGCGTCTCGAACTCGAGGGGCGCAAAGCCATCTTGAGTTCGCCGTTCAGACTGCCTCCCGCAGGCTACCGGGAGGTGGCTCTCGCCCTCCGCCTGCCTGAAGGCCCAACCGAACAGGTGATCCCCGCACGAGTGATTCTGCGCGCGAACGGCAACATCCTCCACGAATCAGCCCTGACCTATCGAGTGTTCCCCGAAAACGACATCCAGCTCCCCGACAACACACGGATCCTCCTGTACAATGGCGAAGGGAAAGATACAACGAATCTCCCTCTCCCGGGTGCAATCCTCGTGGACTCGGCGGAAGTCGCCACGGCAAAGACCGCAACGACCGTCCTCATCCTGGCCCCCGGCGTCCTCCAGACAGAGGAACTGCAGCAGGGAACGCCGGTTGTCGGCCCGGCAACCAACAGCATGGCCCCGATCCTCGCCTATCTGGCCCGAGGCGGCCGTGTGCTGTGTCTCGAGCAGCGTACGCTCAAGCCGCTGGACATTGACGTTTCTCTGGCAGACCATCCATCCACCATGGCTTTCCCTATCGGCAAGCCCTCCTCTCTCCTCGCAGGAATCCCTCCGGAGGCCTTTCAGTTCTGGGCCGGGGATCACTACGTGTCACGCTCCGACATCCTCAGACCAACTCGGAACGGTGCCCGAGCCCATCTGATCTCAGGCGGGGAACGGAATCTTGACCAGTCACCGTTACTCGAGCTTCGCATAGGGCGCGGGACGCTGCTGCTCTGCCAGGCACTGGTCGGCACAAAGGTCGACACCGAACCGAGCGCGCGGAAGCTCCTGGGCAACGCGTTGCACTACCTGGCGGAACGCAAACCCGCCCCGCAACAACCTGCCCTGCTGATCACCGAATCCCCGAACTTCGAAGACGCTCTGCGCGACTTAGGCGTTGCTTACCGGCGACCAGGGCCAGGCAGCCGAGGGGTCGGATCGCCGGCGACCAGCGCCCTCATTATCCATGGCCCTGTAACGACCAAACGCCACCTGGCAGCCATTCGGGCCTTTGTTGCCGATCACCGGGGCAATGTTCCCCGCACCGTCTACTGGCATGCCCCGACCCCAACGTCTTTCACTGCCCTCAGCGAGGAATTGGGAGTCGGCAACCTGAAGCTCGTGCCCGGTCGGGGGCCACTCGGACGCATGGCACCCGTCCACGCACTGTTTGCCGGCGTAACCCTGGAGGAACTCATCTACGTTGGGGAAACCACGGGCCGATCCTGGATGCGAGGCTTCACCCCGGACCCCACCATGCTTGAGCATCTCCTCGTACCCAACACCGACTCTGACGTCGAGCAGGTCCGCCTCGAAGCCGAGGCCATGGAACTCGACATCAAGATCGGGGGCCCCAGCGAGGACGGGAAGACGGTCACCTTTGCCACTGCGGGGACGGCCACAGTTAAGACCACCATCGCGCGTGCCGGTCTGCATCGACTCGTGCTCGTTGCGGGCGGCAGCTCCATGATGGGGGTCTACCCCTGCGTGCAGGTGACCACAGACTCAGGAGAGACCTGTCAGATCGCCCTGGCAGAGGGTACCGTCAAAGCCCATCCGACCATCATGCGTTTCCCTGCGGGTGAAGTTGAGCTGACCATCGCCTTTGTCAACGATGGCAGCGGTGGCGGAGAAGACCGGAACCTCGTCCTGGACGCCGTCCTCATCGACCGCGAGCCATTCGGCGATTCGGGCGTGAGCTTCCTCACGCTTCCCCCTGCTGTGGCCGTGAAAGAACGTCCGGGCAAAGGCAACACCGGACTGCGCGTCGTTGTCGACACGATCCGGTGGGATGCGAATGTCGCCAATCTCACGCGTGGCTTGCGCTATGCATCCGCTCTATTCGCCAATCTGGGGATCCCGTTCGCCCCGCCCCTGGCCGGGACGAGCTGGATTGCCCCAAAGTACATCACCCCGGTTGGGACCATCCCTTACTTCAAGAAGACAGAAGCCGAGATTTCGCTGGTAGCGGCCGGAGCTGTCGAGGCGACCTTCGACGCCACAGCCGAACGCGATTACGATGTGCTTGTCCGGGGGCGCTCAGCGCCTGCAGCCGGGGAGTTCGCCGCCGTCACCGTAGAAATAGACGGCAGGGAGATCGGGCAGACGATCGTCGGCAGTCGCTCCCCGGGCACGTTCCGGGTGGAGCAGTGTCACTTGACCCGGGGTTCTCACCACCTGAAGATCATCTATACCAATGACCTCTGGGTCCCGCCCGAAGACCGGAACCTCTACCTGCACGCGGTCGGCTTCCGCCCGATCGAGTAGTTCGCCCTTACAAGCACTCTTCGACGATCAGAATCAGCCAGCTGAACATCCTGAACGCGAAGTAAGCAACCGGCGTGGCCAGCACGACGACACACACGGGATCCGCCAACGCCGCCCAACGTCGAGTCGTCGACTGCACGTCCTGGAACAGCTTGTCCAAGACCATCTCAAGACCTTCGACAGGACTCTCACGGACCATGGCGTTGTGAACCACCCAGTCGACGTCGTCCACTCCGAATGCCATCCGTCGCCACGCCTCGGCCCAGTCCACACCCGACTCCATTGCCCCCACAAAGACGCCAATGCGTTCCTGCAGCCATGGGCTGCGCACACCCCGTTGAGCCCAGCGGGCCGCGGAGACCATGTCCTCCCCGGATCGCAGGAAAGCGAGGAGCGCCCGAATCAACTCGACAAGCTGCACGCGTCGGTAAGAACGTCTGAGAAACGGCGTCCGCAGCCAGAAGTACTCACGCACCAGAAATATCTTGCTCAGCAGAAGCACGAGCGCAGCCAGCAGCCCTCCCCAGATAACCATCAGCAACAGTGCGTTCAGCAACAGATACGAATGGCCACCCGAAGCCCCACCGGTGATCTCCTCGACCATCTTCCCGAAGCGTGGCATGATGAACGTGCTGATCCCCAGAAGGAGCGGAACCAGGACAACAGCCCGGAGGAGAGCCACCCGCAAGGCGGCCAACCGTTCGTCACGTATGAAGCGCGGGTAGGCAAGGCTTTCGGCCAGGACAGGGAGCACCGACTCCAGACGCCCTTCCCGCTCCGCTTTCTCAACCCCAAGGATGTAATACGCCGGAAGGTAGTCGGCAAGGGAAGTCTCAAGGGCATAGCTCAGAGACTCCCCCTGGTCAGTCTGCTCGATCAACTTCTCCAGGGCGAGAGAGAGCGGATACTGGCGCGACCAGAAGCGCGGCAGGAGAAGAAAGAGCATATCCATCGTCCAACGATTGACGCCTGACAGAACAGGCCCCAACTTCGGGGTAACGTAGAAGGGCAAGTGCCGCAGGGCCTCCGCCAAAGGAATCCCCCGCGCCACGGCATGGGCGAGCGTTTCGGCGACAATGCAGGCCACCGAGTCCGTCCAGCCGAACGCTCGCATCCCCCCCGGACGGTGCCACAGCACATCCCGGGATGGCCAAGGTTCGGTCAGCGTGCTGGCCTGGCGGTGTTTCACGGCGACCTCATAGTGAGAAGTTATTTCCGCACCGGCCCTCAACCACCAAGCTTGTCCACCAGTCTGATGAGTGGAAGAAACAGCGAGAGGATCGTCAAGCCAACAATCAGGGACATCGTGATGATCGCGATGATCTCCCAAACAACAACTGTGGACCGCGTCGCGAGAAGAGCCCGGCGCTCATAGATATCGGCCAGACGGCCAAGTTCGCCGGCAAGCTCGGCCTCCGGAGTCTGGCGGAATGCGAAGACGATCAGTCGGTCGATCGACGGCGCTCGATCAAGCACATCTGCCAACGGCTCACCCGCCTCGTGGGCCTCCGCAGCTGAGAGCAACGCGCCGCGAACATTATCCAGCTGAACCAGTTGAGCTGTCGTTTGCAGAGCATCCCCCAAAGCCTGCTCCTGCGCCAGGAACGTGCTCAGGAAGGAACACACCCGGGCCGCGTCCATGGACTCTGTGATCCGCCACGCTCCAGGCAAGTAGGCCACCAGGCGAGACAGGAAACGCACGGCTTTCCTCCCACCGACGAGCAACCACACCACCATGCCCCCGGTCAGGCAGAAGAACACCAGAAAGAGCGGGGCCAGACGGACAACGATCTCACTGGCTCCCAGAACCAGGCCAGTCAATCCGGGCAAGGGTTCACCAGGAAGCATCTCGTCGTACATCAAAGCAAACTGCGGCACAATGAACAATCCCATCCCGAGCATGATGGCCAAAGCAACCAGCGTCGTGACTGCGGGATACAGGAAGACCTGCCGAAGCTGTGCGATCAGGTGGTACTGAAAGTAAGAGAAACGTGAGACGGCGAAGAGCGCGTCGGCCAGCACGCCGCGTTCCTCGCCGGCCGCGATGACACGCCGGTGAAAAGCAGGGAACTGTCGGGGAAACCGCGCCATGGCCTGCGAAAGCAGTCGACCACTCTCCGTTTCTTCCCCGAGAGCGTCAACGGTCCCTCCCAATCCCACGCCCCGCATGTCCCGCCCCAACTGGCGCAGAGCCCCGGGCAAGGGCAAGCCGGCCCGAGTCATCATCCCCAACTCATGGTAAAAATCCCCGACCAAGACCGATTTCCCACTCATAGACGTGCGCTCATTCCTGCCACTGAGTAAGTCTGTGGGAGTCAACATACCCGCGAGCCATCCCCACTGCCACCGTCTCACGCGCGTCTGCCATTGATTCCAGCCCCAAGTGGGCTACTATCAGAGGTGCGTCAGGTCGACAGCGGCGCTCCGGAACAGCAAGCAGACAGCACCGCCGTCGGTGCAGGTCCGGGGTTCAGAGGTCCACGGTTGGTTGCCGACCCCAACTCAAACGGCATTGCCCCAAAAGCGAAGCGAACGAACTACTCCCAACCGTTGAACCGTGAACCAGTTAACCCTGAACCCCGACTCAAGTATAGGTAGCGTCAAAAGTTCTATGAAAACAATGAAGAGAGACTGAGCCGGTATGGAGAATGGTGTGGTTTACCATGACGCTTGCTACCGGGCAAGTTCAGATCCGGCATAAAGCCGCTCGTTCCTCGCTATTTATTCCGTTC
>JABHEG010000378.1 GCA_018676675.1 Lentisphaerota bacterium | reverse complement strand
GAACGGACTAACGCCGAAATCACTTCAGCAAGACCAATCAGACTGGAGTTGATCTCCGGTCCCCTCGACGTATGAAGCTAACCGCGAAACATGGCGTTCAACTTTACAGAACCCCAAGCTCAAAACACTGAGCTCTGGTACACGATCACGGGACTGCTGACCCTCGGCGAGCTTACGCGCACGATCCACGACCATCCCCTGGTTGTGTCGAATGCATCGCTGAACGCAGCCTTCCATATCGCCAAGATGCATCGCAGCATGAAGGATGTCGTGCTTGAGAAAGGTGATGACGCGATCCGGCAGGCCGTGGACGTCGTGAGCCGTGAGGAGCAGGTGGTCTTCCATGAGCTCAACACGATTCGGGCGGACATATTGGGGACGGAAGGGCAGCTGCTCGAGAGGCAGACGCGTCGGCTTTTCGTCGACTGGCGAGCCATTCGGGAGGAGGTCGTGAGGCTCCTCACGTCAGGGAACCGAGACCAGGCCGTTCTCATGACCAAGTCAATTGGGGCAGACCACGTCGCAAGACTCGAGGGAAAGACGCTTGAGTTGAGCCTCTACGCAAGGTGCAAGGCGTCCGTGTTTCTCGCTTTGGCCGAGAAGAAGCAGTCTAACCTCTTCAAGAGCACGGTCGTGTTGA
This sequence comes from Lentisphaerota bacterium, assembly GCA_018676675.1. Classification (GTDB taxonomy): domain Bacteria; phylum Verrucomicrobiota; class Lentisphaeria; order Oligosphaerales; family JABHEG01; genus JABHEG01. The sequence continues at coordinate 133,075 of JABHEG010000378.1, read as the reverse complement.
CGCTCTCAGGCACGCTCATCGCCGCACTGATTGCTTTCTCTGCAACATGTCGCGTTATCGAGTCGGAAAGAGTGCTCCTGGATGAGAAGAACAAGCTTCAGCTTGCTCTCGATGAGATCAAGACGCTGCGCGGCATCATCCCGATCTGTTCCCATTGCAGACAAATACGTGATGATGAAGGCATCTGGAAGAAGGTGGAAGAGTACATCGACGCCCATTCAGACGCCAAGCTCAGCCATGGCATCTGTCCGGAGTGCATGGAGGAACACTACCCTGAGTTCGCTGCTACCTACCGCGAAGAGGAGAAAGGTGGATAGGCTGGGGGTTGGCTACGTCTGCCTCAACCCTCATCAGCTGCGAAGTACAGTGGTACGTCAAAATCCTCCTCGAGCGTGTCAGAGAGGTAGAAGCGTTCGAGTTGAGGGTTCATGTCGAATGGTTCCAGGTGCAGGCGCACCTTACTGCCTGCGGCGCGCTTGGCGACCGGTTGCGTCTTTCCGTCGAGGATCACCCATTGCACGATCCTGATGCGTTTCGGAGCCGGCTCACCGGGTGCTCCTTTCCTTGCCCCGGCGGCCTTCCAGGCGGTCACCGCGCACTCGCTGCACGCCAGTGCCTCCCGGTAGGGGGCGATCTGTTTCAGGGAGGGGATCTTGATAGAGTACCGATTAGTCTGCAAAAAGGTAAGCCATGGTGTTTCTTGCTGAGTAATAGGCGTTGTTCAGCATGAAAGGAGAAACACCATGGCCAAGAGACAAGCTACCGTTGACGTTAGTGGAATCAATGAGGCGTTGGTACATGACGGCGGACTTCTGAAGCCGATGGTTGAGAGCCTGGTTCAAGAGCTTCTGGAAGTCGAGATGACCGAGCATCTGGGAGCAGAGAAGTACGAGCGTTCAGATGGCCGGACGGGATATCGCAGTCGCAGCAATCGTCGGGAACGCCGCCCGGAGAACGGCGTTGCGGTCAGACAGAAGTCCCCCAGACCTGCCTAACCGCAACGGTGACAGGGCTTCTATGGTTTGGGGCGTGGCATATACGGGCAGGACGCGATGCAGTTGGTGCAGTTTCCCCCCGGCAGTTCCCCCCATGCTTGGCGGCACTTCTGGGCATGAACCGGCCAGCGGGAAATGCCCGGGCTGTTGAATGGCCCCAGCGTGTCGCAGGTGGGCTCGGGACGTCCGTCAATGGCCCCCGCGGGACAGGCTTCGACGCAGCGTTTACAGGAACGGCAACGCTTGACGACACCGAGGTCGCTTGCCGCATCGGGTGTAAGAGGCATGTCGGTGAAGACCTTGCACAAACGGACGCAGGGGCCGAGGCTGGGGACAATCAACATGCCGCTGCGCCCCATCTCGCCCAGACCGGCATCCCGGGCGAGGGGGATGCTGAGGGCGGTGTCGTTGCCGGAAGCGATGGCGGAGAAGCCGAACTCGCGGATGAAGCAGCTCAGGGCTCCGGCGCAGATGGCCATGTCCAGGTAGCCGATCCGGGTGGCTGCACTGGCGGTGGATCCGGGGGAGTGAGCGATTGCCTGGGCATCCATCGGCATGGCCATTACCACGACCCACTGCAGAGCATCAGGTACGCTGTCCGCTGCCTCTGCATAGAGCCAACGGCGGTCGAGTTCTGTAATTCCGACCTGCCCGGCCCCGAATCGCATCGCAGCTCGTTTGACCCGTGCGCTGTTCTCTCCCGGTGTCTGGAGCATTGCAGCGCTCGGTTTGGTGTCCGAGTCGCTGCTGTCGGCTTCCGGGTTGAGTTTGCCGTAGAAGCTCTGTGAGACCAACTGGCAGAGCGTGTTCGCGGCACTCTTGACGGCCAGGTTCTCAGCGGTCTTTCCGGGGGCTTCCTCCGGGGGCGTGATATCGAGCGGCGGGAGGTCGGCGGACGGGCCGGTAGCGAATACCGTCTGTGACCTGGAGAACGGTTGACACGGCGACGGGGCAGGGGGCTTGGGATTGTCTGTCATGAGAACTCCTGTCGTCTGATGCCTCCCGCTGGGACCGAAGCGGGTTGCGGCGGCCGTGCCGGACCGCTAAATTACTGGTCAGTTCCCGATAAATCCTCCTCTTGGGAGACGATGCCATGACACACCACAACGCCAGCGAATCAGGACTGTCCGGCTCCCGGGCTCCCGCGGTGTGTTTTGGCTCTACGCAATCCTAGCTGAGGGGAGCCGGTGTCCGGCTGTGGTCCGGTCCCTGCATGGCAGACGCTTCCGCAGAGACGCATCGCAGGTGACGGGCTCCGACGAGACGGGACATCCTGTCATTCGATTTCCGAATCGTCCCTCCCGACATTGGTTCTGGTCTGAGCGCTTTCAGGCATTTTGAGGGAATCTGACACTTTCCATATAGCCGCCGGGCAAGGCGGAGAGGAGCAATCATGAGTACAGACGCATCATCATCGACAAATTTCATCCACGCCATCGTTGAGGATGACCTGAGTACGGGTAAGAACGATGGCCGTGTTCACACGCGTTTTCCCCCGGAGCCGAACGGACGGCTGCATATTGGCCACGCCAAGGCCATCTGTATCGATTTCGGCACCGCGACCAAGTATGGCGGCAAGGCGAACCTCCGCTTTGACGACACCAACCCGACCCGCGAGAATGTTGAGTTTGTCGAAGCCATCAAAGACGACATTCACTGGCTCGGCTTTGATTGGGAGGATCGCTGCTACTACGCATCCGATTACTTCCCGGCGATGTACGAGTATGCCCTCGAGCTGATCAGGAAGGGGCGGGCGTATGTCTGTGACTTGACCGCCGAGGAGATCCGCGAGTACCGAGGAACCCTCACCGAGCCCGGCAAGGACAGCCCTTACCGGGAACGGTCAGTGGACGAGAACCTGGATCTGTTCACGCGCATGCGGGATGGCGAGTTTCCTGACGGTTCACGTGTCCTCCGAGCCAAGATCGACATGACGCACGCGAACATCCTGCTTCGCGACCCGGTGATGTACCGGATCATGCACGCCCACCATCACCACGTCGGGGACATGTGGTGCATCTACCCGACGTATGACTGGGCCCATGGCCTGGAAGATGCGCTCGAAGGGATCACCCATTCGTTGTGCAGCTACGAGTTCGAGATCCACCGTCCCCTCTACGACTGGTTCCTTGATCAGCTCGACGAGCTACCCTCCCGGCCTCGTCAGATCGAGTTCGCGCCTCTGACCATCACTTACACGGTCCTGAGTAAGCGGAAGCTCATTCAGCTTGTGGAGGAGAAGCATGTGAGTGACTGGGATGATCCCCGCATGCCAACCCTGTCCGGGATGCGCCGGCGCGGGATAACACCGACCGCCATCCGCAATTTCTGCGAGGGGGTCGGGGTCACCAAATACCCGAGCCTGAATGACATCGCGTTGTTCGAACACTACCTGCGCGAAGACCTCAATACCGTGGCCCCCCGGGCGTTGGCCGTGCTCAAGCCGCTGAAGGTCGTGATCACCAATTACCCGGAGGATCAGGTCGAAAAAATTGAGGCTACGAACAACCCGGAGGACCCGGCGGCCGGGACGCGCAAGCTGTCGTTCTGTCGTGAACTCTTCATTGAGAAGGACGACTTCCGTGAAGATCCTCCGCGCAAGTTTCATCGCCTTGGGCCCGGCCGCGAGGTACGTCTGCGGTACGGCTATTTCATCACCTGTAATGATGTGGTCAAGAACGACGCCGGCGAGGTGGTCGAGCTTCATTGCACCTACGATCCCGGAACTCGCGGCGGCAGCGCCCCGGATGGTCGGAAGGTCAAGGGCACGATCCACTGGGTATCGGCACGCCATGCCGTCGATGCCGATGTGCGCCTGTACGACCGACTCTTCACGAAGGAGAATATGGATGATCTCCCCGAAGGCGAGACGTTCCTGGACTACGTGAACCCCGACTCGCTTGAGACGCTGACCGGCTGCAAACTGGAGGCCTCTTTGGCGGACGCGGAGCCGGGAGTGACGATGCAGTTCGAGAGGCATGGCTATTTCTGTCTCGATGGGAAAGACTCCGCCCCGGGGAAACCCGCCTTCAACCGGACGGTCGCGCTGCGCGATTCATGGGCCAAGATCGAGAAGAAGGCAGGGAAGACATCGAGCAAGGGCAAGGGATCGGGTAAGTCCCAGGCCAAGGAGACGGAGCCCGACAACTTGATCGGCATCGAGGACTTTGGGAAGCTTCAGTTGAAGACGGCAACGGTGCTGGAAGCTGAGTGTGTTCCTGAAGCGGACCGATTGCTCAAGCTCCAGGTTGAGGTCGCCGGTGAGAAGCGCCAGGTCGTGGCCGGTATTGCGAAGGTCTACACGCCTGAGGATCTGATCGGCAAGACGGTTATTGTCGTGACCAATCTGAAGCCGGCCACGATCCGTGGTGTTGAGTCAAACGGGATGTTGCTCGCGGCGAGCAAGAAGCGGAAGATGCGTCTGCTGACCGTCGATGGGGAGATTCCCAGCGGCGCGTCCGTGGGATGATTAACCTACTTGAGCGAGGGCAGGATGATGCCGCGCAGGATGATCTTCTGGCAAAACAGAAAGACCACCAGCACCGGCACTGAGCTCATGATGAACGCCGCCATGACGATGTAGGGCTGTGACGTCAGCGTTTGGTAAAACTGGTAGGTCCAGACCGAGACGGTCCACATGCGCTTGTCCTGGCAGACAATGATGGCCCACTGCCAGCCATTGTAAGTCAGGATAAACGTGTTGAGCATGTTGACGGCGAGAATAGGTTTCACGAGAGGGAGCGAGATGCGCCAGAAGACCTGCCATTCGGGGGCCCCGTCAATGGCTGCTGCTTCGTAGAGTTCCTGGGGGAGAGAATCAAAGAACCCTTTGAGCAGGAAGATGCTCATCCCGTTGGCTGCCCCGGGGAGGACGAGAGCGGCGAAGGTGTTCAACAGGCCCAGGTCGCGGAGCAGGAGGAAGCCGGGGACGGCGGCTACCGACGCTGGGAAAGCCATGGTTGCGAGGCAGAAGACGATCACGCGTTCAGTGGAGCGCAGCCGGAATCGGCTCAGGGCGTAGCCGCACAGGGGATTGACAGTCAAGGTGATCGTCAAGGCCAGGATGACGAGAATGATGGTGTTGGGAACGGCGCGTCCCCGATGGAGAAGGTAGTCGGTCACGGTTCGGAAGTTGGCCGTGAGCAGATCCCGGGTGAATGCGTTCTCGCGATTGACGAAGGTCACGAGCAATGCTTCTCCAAAGGGCATGCCCAGTTGTTCAAGCATGTCGAGCCTGATCCCATAGGCTGAGGAGATGGCCGCGAGAGAGCCGTGACGCTCGAGGGCAAAGCGCTGGAACGCCAAATCCGGCAGCGTGTCACGGATCTGCCAATCCCCAATGGCGATTTGGTTGCGCACGAAATCCATCCAGACGGTCGACAGCTTGCCATCCGGACATCCGGCCGTGAGCTCGACGGCATCCCAATCCTTGACGGTCAGTTCGAGGATTCGGTTCAGGTAGGCCAGATTGGGGAACCGGTTCTGAAGGAAGGCCTTGAACTCCTGGCGTCGCGCCGGGGTGACGTCGATTCCGAGGTGCCTGGCCGGGAAATCGTCGCGGAGGAATGTCCGCCACGTCTTGCCCAGCGTCGGAGAAGCGGAATCGGGTACCGGGAAGGGGAGGCGATTGGAAGCCGTTTTCTCGAGCAGGTGTGAGGCATTCTCTGTCACGTAGTCTTCCCAGACGAAGCGTAACGAGGCGGGGCGGAGGTAGCCGGCCGGGGCATCATTGCCTTTGAGATAAGGGGTGAAACGATTTTCCCGATAGGCTTCCCGGAATTTGAGAAGATCCGTGTAGCGCACGTCGACTTCCGGAACGTAGTTGGGCTGGTCGAGGGGCTCTCCGCCCCATTCGCGAGCGTTCACCTGGGTGAAGTCGTCCAGCGACACTTCCCAGGCTCGGTTGAAGTCGCCAACGTCCTTGTAGATACCGCGGAGGAAGGGGGCCACGTACCGTTGATCGTAGGCGAGCACCGTCTCACGAGGCTGCCACGCTTTGGCGAAATCGCCGAAATCCCTGGCCATGGTCTCGATGTGCGGCCGTTGAGACGGATCCTTCAATCGGGCCAACTGTGTCTCGGCCCAGCCATCTGTTCCAGCCCGATCGTCCCCGATCTGGAGCCAGATTTTCCAGTCTTGCGGCAGATCCGGGAAGTACTGCCGCATCTGCCGGGTGGATCCACGATGGGTGGGAGGGAAGTAGGTGCAGAGCACGCGCATGAAGCGATCCGGGCGTGACCAGACCCACCTGGGCAGCCAGTCGCGGCGCGCGTAATCAAACGAGTTGCACGTGGCCCCCGTCAGCATCACCATGAAGGGGTAGACCATGGTGATTGCGCCGAAGATCAGAGCCGTGTAGATGGCCAGCGTAAGGACGCGCCCCTTGGCTGTCTTGCGGTCTGGTTCGCGAATAATCGGCATATCGTGCTTCCGGCCGGGGGCCGTCAGTCTCCTTTGGCCTGGCGGAAGTCGACCCGCCGGAGGATGCGCAGTTGCAGGTAGGTGAAACTGATGAGAATGGACCCGAGGATCCACGCATAGGATGTCGCCAGGCTGAAGCGCAGGTTGACGTACGCCTCCTGCCAGATGGCCATCCCCATGACCATGGTCTCCTTGCCCGGACCACCAAAGGTCAGCAGGAAGATGTTGGCCATGTTCTGGAACGCGTGGATGAACGAGCCCACAAAGTTGATCATGATGAGGGGGGCAATGGTCGGGAGCGCGATCGCCCAGATGCGGCGCAGAATCCCGGCCCCGTCGATGCTGGCTGCTTCGTAGAGTTCGTCCGGAACGGACTTCAGGGCAGCCAGGTAGATCAGGCTGCCCATCCCCGCGTGAGCCCATACACCGGGGACGATGACGCAGGCCATAACGGTGGAGGCACTCCCCAACCAGTCCACCGGCTGGAAACCGAAATTGCCGAGGAAGAAGCTCAGGAGGCGATTGAGGGTCCCGCTGGCGGTGCCTTCGAACATCTCTTTCCACATCAGTGTCACAACCAGGCCGCTGGTCATCTGCGGCAGGAAGAAGAGTGTTCGGAAGAAGATCTTGAGTCGTGGGATTTCGGTTAACAGGAAAGCAAGTATGATGGGGGTGAAGAAGGCCAGGATCAGGTTCCAGAAGACGAATCGGAAGGTCGTCCAGATGTAATGATAGAAATTGGGGTCCAGGGCGATGGCGATGAAGTTATTGAGTCCAACGAAGACTGTCTTACCCGCGATTTTGTAGTCCTGGAACGCCATGACGAGACCGCGCAGAAGGGGATAGTACTTCCAGATGCCGATGGAGAGCAGGGCGGGGGCCATGAGCAGCCACGGCATCCAGCCTTTGTGGACGCCGGCGAGAGAGGCCCCGCGTTTGACCTGGTCCCGGATGATGAGAACGAGGAAGGTGAGCATGATCACGGCAACGATGACCGCGATGACTCGGGCCCTCGGGCGGTGCTTATCCAACACTTCGGGAGGACGCTCGAACATGATTCCACGATTTGCGTCCCGCTCCAGTTGTCGAAGCGCCTCGGCGTAGTCAAACTCTCTTCCGCTTGGGCGAAGCACGCGGTCAACGACTTCCCGCTGGTAGAAATCCCGGAACTGTAGCCAGCGCCCCATGAATGGCTCAATGACTTCCTGGATCTGGCCCGCCTCGATTCGGGCCCAGGTCTGGAGGTTCTCCGGCGGGAACTCGCGGAGGTAGTCATCCAGGCCCAGCCGTTCGAGGTCGCGAGGGTTGAGGAACTTGGCCTGACCGGCTGCGACCTTGCGGCGGATGCTCTCGTCGCTGCCCTCCTTGGCGCAGATGCGTGTCATGATATTCCAGACGATGTCGCGGTACGCCTTGTGCTCTTCGTCGGTAGACCCGCCGCGGGTGCGCACGTCTTTGCCGATCATGAAGAAGCAGGCGGAATTTTGAAGGACAGGGCGAAGTTGGCCGTTCATGGCAGGGAAGGGGAACATGCCGAGATCGTCGGCTTGAACGCCAAGGGTCTCGAACTGGGTCATGTCACTGGCCCAAAGCGGATGCATGGCCAGGCTGCGACCGAAACGGGTCAGCATCTCGGTGAAGCGCTGGTTTGTGACGCCTACACAGCCCTCAATGACGTCGGTTGGGTTGAATGTGATCGTCCGCCCCTGGCGTTCGGCCTTGCCCTGTTGGGCTTCTTCGGGGCTCAGTTCGAGGGGAGCGCTGTTTTCAGGATCCACGATCCACGGGGCCCAGCGCAGCCGGTGGTAGAACCCAACCGCAGCCACGGCATCGGGATGGGCGACGTTGCAGCGCCATTTGGGCATGACCCGGGAGAGATCCTCACCGGTCTCGGGGACCCGGAGATCAGTCGCCTGTTCATTGAAGGTGTGGGGCTTGCCTGTGGTCGGACTGACACGATCCTGAACGACGATGCTGGAGCCGGCTGTTGCCACCCAGGGGGCAAAGGCCCAGCTGGCAGGGATGAGTTCGACGGCCGGTGTCTTGGTCTCATGGATGTAGAGCAGACGGGCCCAGTGGATGAACTCTTCCCAAGTCATCGGCGGTTTCTCCGGGTCGAGGCCGGCTTTGCGAATCATGCTCTTGCTGTAGAGGATGCCGACGTAGGTGCCATCCCCGATCGGGAGAGAGTAGGGGATCCCATCCACCGTGCCGGCTTGGCGCAGGAAGGGCTTGATGTGCATCCAGCCTGGCCACTTGCTTTCGTCGGCATCAATCTGCCCATTTCGGTCGGGAGTCCCATCCGGAGTCAGTTTGGGTTGGCCGTTGGCGAGGATGCCGTCCTGGCCAATCCACTCAGTCAGCGGGTAAGCGAGTCCCTGTGCCACAGCCTGGCGGATGTCGGTCTCGAAGATGTCTGCTCCGATGTTTGCGGCCATGGCCATCGCGAGGCTGGCCCGGGCCCCCTCCTGAGGAAGCCGTATTCCCTCCCACTGCTTGAGGCGCACATTGGGGTGCCGGGCGAGGTAGTCCCGCAGGTTCTTGGGGAGCCGCCCCTGTGTGTTGAAGCGCGAGGTGACCGTGACGGTCAATTCGGGAAGTGGTTCTTGTCCCAGTTTGGGCGCGGCTGCGCAGACCAGCGGGAGCAGCATGCTTGCGAAGAGGGAGCCCAAAGGGGCTTGGTGCCACCTCGTCAGCGATCGGGAACGCACGTCGAAGTACTCCGAGAAAAGTAGGTCGTTTGGGTAACAGGCCACCGGGAGAAAACGCCGTCGCGGCGGACACTCCGGGGATGGTGTCGACACGGGGGAAGAAATATACGGTCAGGCAACCGGTTTGCCAGGTCTGAGTCTGCGCCCGTCGCCAGCGGGTGCTGCCTCCCACTCTGAACCTACTGTGAGCTCAGTGCAATGTGGGAGGCAGCACCTGCTGGCGGCCTGTGCCGTCCTCGAGTCAATCACGCAATGCCGCCCGGGGACCATGCGGCGCAGCGAGCTTGGGGACCAGCCACTTGCTGTGGCGTGGCAGTGGGAGTACGTTTTGCGGCGCCTTTGGGGTAATGCTCGACAAGGAATGACGATGCGTAAGCTCTTCTGTATCTGTGGGTTGTTGTTGCTGTGTGCCGGTGTGGGTACGTATCTGACCCAGCCCGAACGGCAAACAGCTGTCCCGGTCATCTACTGGGTCATTGATCCAGCCCCCGCTCGAGGTCAGCAAATTGCACTTTTCCACCGTTGGCTGATCAAGAACGGACATGGGGCCGAGTATGTGTTGCGCACGCCGCAGGATGTGGCTGCCTTTCGGGCCGAGAAGTGGTCTCCGGCGTTGGTCAAAGCGATCACCGATGAGAACCCGGGGAGTGATGCAATCTGGCAGGGCGAGGCGTCGCCGGCTGCCCTGCCATTGATCATTCGCGCACCAGGCGTGGAGATGCGGCTCGACTCCGCCAGTAATGATCTCAACAAGAAGCTGGTCCAGGGCATTTCGGGGGTTGCCGGGGATGTCATCGAAGGGTACGGCGGCGGGAAGCAGATGCAGTATCTGGCCGCGGGGGGGATGTTGGCTGACGTAACCGAGAGCGCGCAAGCATACGGATTTGGCCCGGACAAGACATACCCAGCCCTGGCCCCCGCGCTGTTCTACGACGGCCGCCAATACGCTTTTCCACGGAATCCCGCCCAAGTTCTGTACTGGGTGAACAAAGGCACGTTCAAGGAGTACGGGCAGCCGCTCCCGCCATCCCGGTGGACGATCGAGGAGTTCGAGCAGTGTGGGAAGGCATTTGTGGCTGCCGCGAACCCCGCGGGAGAGCGTCGCACGGTGTTCTTTGCCGATCGATTAATGATGGTTGAGCTGCGTCGCAGCCTGGGGCTCTCCGTGTTCAACGAGACCTTGACGCAGTGCACACTCGACGACCCGAGAAACGCTCGGGCGATGGCCCTCATGCACAAGTGGACGTATGAAGATCACATCCTTCCCAGTGCGGCGGACAAGGCCAGTTTCGACACGGAGGGCGGCTGGGGAGGGCAGTCTTTCCAGCTGTTCAAGAGTGGGCGCTATGCGATGTTCGCCAGCGGACGTTGGGCTCTCATGCTTTTCCGTAAGTTTGGAGCCATGCAACTCGCTGTGGTCGAGCCTCCGCATGGGGGCATGCCCAATACCGTTCTCAGCGGGGGGCAGTCAACCGTCTACCGGGCGTCGAAGCACCGGAAGTACGCCGAGCTGTTCCTGGCCTATATGGCGGGTGAAGACTACAACATGCAGATTGTTCGGGACGGCGATGCGCTTCCCCCGAACCCAATCTATACCGAGACTGAGCTCTTTAGGCACCCACCCGACTATCCCAACGAGTGGGGGTGTCACGAGGGCTATGCCAACGCGGCGAAGACCATTGCCACCGTGCAGAGCTTCAGCCCGTTCGTGTTGCCGGTTGTGGTGGAGCGCTATGACACCATGGCCCAGGACGATGTGATGAACGACCGCGCCACCCCGGAAGAAGCCGGCGTTCGCGCCTCTGAGCGGATCAATGAAGAGATTGGGTTGACGTTGCGCGAGAGCGATGTGCTTCGTCGACGTTACGAAGAGCTTTGTACAACCCAGGAACAGATAGAAGAGCTGCGGGCTGCGGGGAAGCCTGTCCCTGTCGCCTTGATCACGAATCCGTTCCATCAACGATACTACCGTGAGCAGGGCTGGCTCGCGGACGAGGAGTGAGGTGTCCAAACTCATGTCACTAACCGCACGTGAACGGAAGAAACTGGCGGTGGGGTTGGCCTTCATCGGGCCGAATATCGCCGGTTTCCTCATTTTCATTCTCTTTCCGTTGGTCTTCAGCCTGGCGATGGCGTTCACCAACTGGGATCTGCGTCTGCACAACATTTTCAAAGGGAACGATGTCCGTTTTGTCGGGTTGGAGAACTTCGTACGTCTGTTCCGCGAACCTGACTTTTTCCAGTACCTGGGCAACACGCTGTTCCTGATGATGGCGATTCCATTTTCGGTCGCCGGAAGCCTGTTCGCTGCCATTCTCCTAAGTCAGGATTTGCGTGGGGGGGATCGGCGTGTGTGGGGTGGGGTGTTGGCCTGCGCCGGGCTGGTCGTGGGAACCGGGGCACTTGTCATGGTGGGAGCGAAGGTTACGGCGATGCTGCTCCTGGTGGGCGGCGTTGCAGGGATTGTGCTCATCGGCGGGGTGGTTGGCGGCCGAACGGTTCACAGGACGTTGTTCTACTTCCCGCACTTCACGGCGGGGGTAGCCACCTTCCTGCTGTGGAAGAAGCTCTACAGTCCCCATACGGGACCCGTCAATCACGCGCTACGACCGATCCTGACTCAGTTTGCCGGCCTGGTAACGAGGCTGCCTGTGGGAAGCGTCAGGGCGCTGGCCCTCTTCTGCGCTGCGCTCTCCGCAGCGGTAGTGCTGTTTGGGGTGCGACAGCTTCGGCGAGGCTGGCGCGATGGTGAGATCGGTGGGCTTTCTATTGCTCTGGGCAGTGTGTTGCTGTTTGCCCCGGTTGTGGCTTGGCCCTGCTGCGGCGGTTCGGCGGGAGCCGGTTGGGTTGTCGTCGCCACCGCCGTCGTTGCGGGAGGCATGCTGTGGGTGGGGATAGCCAAACCAAGGGACTTTACCTGTACCCTCGACCGCGGGTTGGGGCACGGCTTGATCGTGTGCGGGGCACTTATGGTGGTTCAGTTTGCCCTTCTCGGACTTGGGAACGTCTTCACCGATCTTCCCGCGATGAGCGCGGACGGGCTGAATCCGCCGGAGTGGTTGACTCAGTACAGTTGGGCGAAACCGTCCATCATGATCATGGGATTCTGGGCCGCGATCGGTTCGAACAACATGCTCCTCTACCTTGCGGGGTTGAGCAACATCCCTGTGGAACTCTATGAAGCCGCGGACATCGATGGCGCCTCACGGGTGCAGCGCTTCTGGAACGTGACCTGGCCGCAGTTGGCCCCGGTCACGTTTTTCATTTTGGTGATGGCTGTCATCCACGGTTTGCAGGGCGGCTTTGAGATGGCCCGAACGATGACCCGTGGAGGGCCGGCGGGGTCGACCACGACGCTGAGCTACTACGTGTACACCCAAGGGTTTGAGACCGGGCGCCTGGGCTACGCGTCAGCTGTCGCCTGGACTCTCTTCGCGCTCGTTTTCCTCGTGACCCTATTCAATTGGAAATTTGGCAACCGGTACACCAATGACTGACCATGACGACACGCTGACTCTTGAGGAACGGGCGAGCAATCGAGCCGTTTACACGCGTCGCGTCGCCTGGACGACGGCGTTGCACCTGCTCCTGGCCGGAATCGCACTCACGCTCGTACTGCCTTTCATCTGGATGGTTCTCACCAGTTTGAAGGAGCTTGAGGAAGTCGGCCTGGAGAGTTGGCTGCCCAGAGTATTTCAGTGGAGCAACTACCGTGAGGTCTTTCACGTCGAAGGCATCCTTTTCGGACGTTGGTACTGGAACAGCGTGTTCGTGGCTGCCAGCGTGACCTTCCTTCAAGTCCTGACCAGTTCGTTGGCTGCGTTCAGTTTCTCTCGCCTGGACTGGCCCGGTCGTGATCGGGTTTTCCTCCTTTACTTGGCGACCATGATGTTGCCGGGCCTGGTCATGATGATTCCCAATTACCAGGTCATGATCAAGCTCGGGTTGGTGGATTCGTACCTGGGGCTCATCATCCCAGCGTCGTTCAGCGCGTTCGGCACATTCCTGCTGCGGCAGTTCATGATGTCCATTCCACGGTCGTTGGACGAGGCCGCAGAGATCGATGGAGCCAGCAAATGGCAGCTCTTCTGGGACGTGATCCTCCCTCTCGCCCGGCCCGGACTGATCACGCTCGGGATCTTTACGTTCATCGGTAACTACCACAGCTTTTTCTGGCCTCTGGTCGTGCTCAAGAGCACGCATCGCTACACGTTGCCCATCGGGTTGTTGTTCTTCGACAGCAGCCAAGGGCAGCAGACCAACCTGATGATGGCGGCCATAACGATGTCCGTCATCCCCATGATTTTGATATTTGTCCTGCTGCAGAAGCAGTTGGTCAAAGGCATTCAGCTCGGCGCTGTCAAAGGATAGAACGTGACTATGATTCTGTTGGGTGGCGGAAGCCAAATCGGTCTGGGCGTAGCCTTTCTCGCCGCCGCCGCCCTGGTCATCGTGGCCGGGATGAACCTCAGTCGCTATGGGAATGCCCTTGGGGAGCGGACAGGGCTGGGCAGCGGGTTGGTGGGGCTGCTGGTCATCGCTGGTATCACCAGCCTCCCGGAGCTTGTGGTGTCCGGAACGTCTGCGTTCTCGGCAGCAGCCAAAGCGGCTGAACTGCCTTTGGGCGCGGCGCGTGATGCCCTCCTTGCCGGGGGCGCTGATTTGGCACTGGGGAACATGCTCGGCTCGAACGTGTTCAATCTTATGCTCGTGGCCGTGATGGACTCCGTCTACCGAGCGGGGGCCCTGACGCCCCGGCTGAGCCAACGGCATGCCCTGCCTGCCTCCGGTGGAATGGTGATGCTGGGCATCGTGCTCTTCGGGCTTGCCCTGGAACGGCACAACCCCACCCTGATCCCGGGACTCGGCTGCGGCGTTATCACCCCGATTCTACTCGTTTGCTACGTTGGCATCATGGTTCTTCAGAACCGGCTCGAGCAGAGGGATGCCGGGGCTGAGGGAGACGCGGGAGATAAGCAGGACACTGGCGATGGCAGGCGTCTTCTCCAGATGCCGGCCTGGTGTTTTTACGGAGCATTGGTGTTCCTCGCCGCTGTGATCGTGCTCAGCGGCGTCTGGCTTTCCATCCTGGGAGACCGGATGTCATTGCCGAGCAGCGAAGGAGGGTTCGGGTTGGGACAGAGCTTCGTGGGCACGTTCTTCCTGGCGATCTCGACCAGCCTCCCGGAATTGGTCATCTGCATCTCGTCGGTTCGCCTTGGCTTCCTGGATATGGCCGTCGGAAATGTCTTCGGCAGCAATATGTTCAACTTGGTGATCGTCCTGACTGCGGACATCGCGCTGCGTGATGGGGCGATCCTTCACTGTGCAGGTGTCTCGCATCTGGTCACGATCGCGATGGTGATGGTGCTGACCGGGATCACGATGATAAGCCTGACCTACCGTTCTGAACGGCATTTTGCCAAGCTTGGACTGGATGCCTGGTTGATGATTGTCGTTTACGTGATCGGCAATGCAATGGTCTTCTCGATGGCGAAGTAGAGGAGAAATCGGACAATGACTGGACGCACACTTGATCGCCGGACCTTCCTTCGTTCGATGACCGCTTCTGCGTTGTTCGCGGGGACTGCGGTGGAGCAGCTGTTTGGAGCCCCCACGGGAGGTCCTGGCAAGCAACCGAACATTCTGTTCTTCTTTGCGGATGATCACACTTGCCAGGCCATCAGTGCGTATCGATCCACATGGTTTGGGAAGACCCGGGCGTTGGCTCGGCCGATTAACGAGACGCCGAACATCGATCGGCTGGCTCGGGAAGGGGCGCTGTTTGAGAACAGCTTCTGTACCAACTCGATCTGTGCCCCCAGCCGAGCCGTGGTCCTGACTGGGAAATTCAGCCACATCAACGGGGTTAGGCGCAACGGTCCCACGTTTGATGGTGCCCAGCAGACCTATCCGAAACTGCTTCAGGCGGCCGGCTACCAGACCGCCATGATCGGCAAATGGCATCTGCGGTCCGATCCCACCGGCTTTGATTACTGGCATGTGTTGCCGGGGCAGGGGGCCTACTACAACCCGGATTTCAGAACATCCGAGGGGAAGAAGCGTTACGAGGGGTACACAACCGATGTCATCGCCGATCTCTCTCTGGACTGGCTGAAGAGCAAACGCGACCCCAATCGGCCCTTCCTCCTGCATTCCTGGCACAAGGCGCCGCATCGCAACTGGCAACCCGGCCCGAAGCATCTCAAGACCTTCGATGGTGTCACCATGCCTGAGCCGCCCACGTTGTTCGACGACTATGCCAATCGGGCGTCGCCGGCCGCCAGCCAGGCAATGGAGATCGACCGGCACATGTCGATGGGGAGTGATCTCAAAGTGACCGACCCGTTGGCGAGTGGGAAAGCCGGTGGTCGCGGCGGCTTCAGTCGCCTGACCGAGCAACAGCGGAAGACTTGGGACGATGCGTATGTTCCCAAGAATGAGGCGTTTCGGGAAGCCAATCCGGAGGGTGCGGAACTGGTCCGCTGGAAATACCAGCGCTACGTCAAAGACTACTTGCGCTGCATCGCCTCTGTGGATGATGCGGTCGGGCGCATTCTCGCGTATCTGGATGAGGCTGGACTGGCAGACAACACGATCGTGATCTACGGCTCGGATCAGGGCTTCTACCTGGGAGAACATGGCTGGTTCGACAAGCGTTGGATGTACGAGGAGTCGCTGCGAATGCCCCTCCTTATGCGCTGGCCGGGGAACATCAAACCGGGCACGCGGATTCCGCAGTTGGTCCAGAACATCGACTATGCACCGACACTCCTTGAGGTGGCTGGCGCTGATCTCCCGGATGACCTGCAGGGCGAGAGCTTGGTTCCTCTACTCAAAGGCCAGGCCACCCCGAACTGGCGGAAGAGCATCTACTACCACTACTTCGAGTTCCCCGGAGGCCACAGCGTGCGGCGTCACTGCGGAGTTCGCACCGAACGGTACAAGCTCATGGAGTTCTACCTTGAGAAGGAGTGGGAGCTCTTTGATCTGGAGAAAGACCCGCTTGAGATGAAGAGTGTCTATGATGACGCGGCCTATGGCGCTGTCCGAGCCGAACTGACGGCGGAACTCGAGCGACTCAAGAAGCAGTACGGTGACAACGAATTCAGCCCTTCTCCTGCACGGAAGCCCAGGAAGAAGCTGATCAAGACGCATCCTCAATTCCCTGTTCTGTATGGTGTGAGTGCAATCAAAGGGGAGGCCGGCACCTGGAAGGTGAGTACCGGCCTGGATGGTGGCTATGCCCTGCAACCAGTGGAGAAGCCGTACACCAGGAAGGTCGTGCTCAAGGGGAAGCTCAAGACGGTGCTGAGCGGGGGCGTCCGTAATGGGATGTTCGCCATCGCCAGAGGAGAGAAATCCGGTGATATCTTGCGTTGCGGGGTCTACATCGGAGCGGGGCAGTATGTCGTCCTTGCCAACGGGAACAACACGGTTGCCGCGAAAAAGGTGGGGTTTGACAAGGCCAAGGCATTCGATGTGACCGTGACTGCTGATCTGGTGGCCAAGCGACTGACTCTCACCGTCGACGGTACCACGCTTGAAGCCCCGCTCAAGGGGTGGAATGCTATCACGCACACAGGTCTGGCCGTCAACCAGTCCGAAACCCAGTTCATGGACGTAACCGTCACTGGGGAGTAGGGGGGGACGGCGCGGAGACAGTGTCTGCATGGACATCCGCCGTTGCCCTTGACCGCCGAAAAGGTCGCCGGATGGCACCGCCTCCCACATTGAGGTCACACGCGGTCAAGGTGGGAGGGGCTGCCATGCCCCGATTGCCCTTACCTTGGTGGCATTCGGGAGGGGACGTTCTTGAGGCGGCTCGGACGGGCCCCGCCGAAAAAGGACGCGGTACGGGACATCCCGCGCCAGTTATCCCCCAACTGCTCCGGCTGTGAGGACACTATCGCAGGACTGATCCCACGCTCCGTGCTACATTGGTGGGACGCACACCCAAACAGGAGGTCTCCTGCCATGTTCCCGCCGCTTGCTGATGACCGTCGCTTCATTCCTTCGTTTTTTCTGCTGGTGATCAGCTGTGGCCGGTTTGCCTGGGGACAAGTCGAGTTGGCACCGGACTCGAAGACAGGTCTTTTCGGGATCCATGAGGATTCGGCTCCGTTGGTGGGAGCGCACTATGTGGGCTGGGGAGCCAAGTGGAAGTGGGATCAGCCTCAGGTGAAGGTCGGGGGACCAAAAGGAACATCGACGCCGTTCGCTCTACACTTCAAGGACCTTGCCGTGGACGGTACGGGGGCGAGGACAACGGTCGGAGCGAACCGTGTCTCCTGGACCTATTTCTTCTCGTTCAAGCGAGACCGGAAAGCCGTGATCGGGGGGGGGATAGAGTTTGCTCTGAAGCTTGATTCGCCTGTGCGTCAGGGAGCACAGGCTGTGCCTGAGCTTCTGGATGGCAACCGCGGTTGGGAATGGGAACACAAGCCCGGCCAAATGGTACGAGTCCTTTTCGAGCCTGGGATCGCCAACGTGTACTTTGAGCGTGGGCAGAAGAACCGGATCAGGGCCATGTTCTTTGCCGAAGAGCTGACGCGTGGCGCCTCTCGCCTGCGCATGGACGTCATTCTCCCCGAAGGAGGACGGGTGGCCAAGGGATTGGCCGAGCTATACGGACCGGCTGAGACCGAGACGTGGCTGGATCAGGCGATTGACCCCGCCCAGGCCTTCATCGACCTCTCGGGCATGAACGAGAAGCCGGCTGGGCGACGTGGTTTCGTGAAGGCCGTCGGGGATCGCTTCGAGTTTGATGACGGGACACCGGCCCGATTCTGGGGCTGCAATGTCCAGGCTTACTCCCTGTTTGTGAAAGACCGGCAGCAGATCAAGCGTCATGCCGAACGAATTGCCAGGCTGGGGTTCAATCTGGTCCGCTTGCATCACCATGATTCGGCCGAGTGGGTCCAGCCATCCTTGATTGCGGACGGAACCACCAGTCAACAGATCAACGAGGAGTCGCTCGACGCCTATTTCTGGTGGATCAAGTGCCTTAAGGATGAGGGCATCTATATCTGGGTTGACCTCATGGTGGGGCGGCCATTCAGGGAGGGCGACCAGATTCCCGGGTGGAGTGACCTGGCTAAGCAGGAACGACGACGCGGCGCAGAGGCCAAGGGCTTCTGTTACCTCAACGGGCGTGTTCAGGAGCTCCTGAAGCGTTTCAATGAAGAGTTGCTGACCCGCACGAACCCTCATACGGGGTTGGCCCTCAAGGATGAACCCGCTGTGATGGGGATGTTGATCACCAACGAGAACGACCTAACCCACCACTTTGGGAATCAGTTCCTTGGGGACAAGGGGCATCCCTACCATCAGAAGCTGTTCGAGGCGACGCGCGACGCGTTTTCGACACGATATGACCTGGACCGAAACAGAACGGGACAGACGTGGGTACCTGGGCCATCCAAGCTGCTCTTGAACGATCTTGAGGCTGCTTTCAATGCGGATTTTCTGAAGCATCTCCGGCGCTTGGGGGTGCGAGTGCCGGTCGCGACATGCCACATGTGGGGCCATACGCCACTGTTCTCGCTTCCCGCTCTGACGACAGGAGAGATCATTGACTCTCACAGTTACTCGCATGGCGAATTCCTGCGCAGCAATCCCCACTATGTTCCCAGCTTCATTCACTGGATTGGGCACGCCCAGGTTGTTGGCAAGCCTTTCGCTGTCACCGAGTACAACATGGAGGACAACATGTCGCTGAACGACGCGTTCACTGTGCCTCTTTACATGGGGGCCATGGCGGCATTTCAGGGTTGGGATGCGCCGATGCTCTACGGCTACTCACAGGACGGCCTGGGCGGGACGGCGACGTCGGCGTGGTCCAGTTACATGCACCCGGCCATTATGGGGTTGATGCCCGCGGCCGCAGTGATGTTCCGGCAGGGACACGTCCAGCCGGCCCGCAAGACGGTGGTGCTGTCTCCGACACCAGATGGTCTTTTTGGTGCTGCTCATACCCCCAAGACCAGTCGGGCAATCCGGACGGCCTTTGAACAGCACCGGCTCGTCGTGGCCATGCCGCGGACCACAGAGCTTCCCTGGCTCCAGGCATCCCCCGCGCAGCCCGGGGCAACAGTTGTGACGGATCTGAGCCAGGATTTGCTTACGGATGGGCAGCGCTTTGTCGAGAGCGATACAGGTGAAATTCGGCGTGATTGGGAGAAGGGGATTCAGACGATGGACACGCCGAAATCCCAAGCCGCGATCGGTTGGCTCAAGGGAGAAAGCGTTCGCCTTGCGGATACCGCATTTCGGATCAACACGGCCAAGGCTGCCGTTGTGTTAACCAGTCTTGACGATCAGCCCTTGCGTCGGTCCCAGCGAATTCTGCTCAGTACCGCTGCCAGGGTACGCAAACAGAAGGTGGACTGGCGTCGGTCTTACCGCTCGGAGCCGGTCACCGGAGAACTGCGACTGACCTCATCCGTATCCGGTCTACGGCTCGTGGCGCTGAAGCCTGACGGGACGCACGGATCGGTGACCATGTTGGACGTGAAGAATGGTGTCTACACTGTGGAACTGGCGGAACGGGCACAGACCCACTGGTTTCTCATTACCCGGTAGCATTTTTTTTTGCCGAGCAGGTGTCCTTGGCTACCGCAATTGGTCCCCTGGGTAGATGCGTTTTCAGGAGTGTGAGGAGATTATCATGCGCCTTTCTGTTCTGGCCGTACGGCTGCTCGTGGTGGTGCCGTTGGGCCTGGCGTACGCTGCCGATGACTCCGTTGGCGGGCAACCCTCGCCTATCACCCGACTCAAATCGATCCACGCGCGCACCGTACTCAGAGAGGCGGGAAAGCTGCAGTGCGTGATCGTTTCGACACCGGGCGACTCACTCACCCAATCGGCAGCGCAGCTGCAGGATGCCCTGCGTACTGCTGACGGCACTTGCCCGGAGATTCTCCTGGCTTCGGAGATTGTCGACGCCTCGTGGGGAATCGATTTCGGTGCGATTGGGGATCGCACCATCATTGCTCTGGGGAATGTCAACACGAATCGGTTGCTGGCGGTGCTCTATGGGCAGCGCTATGTGGTGGCGGACTCTCTTTACCCTGGGACGGAAGGGCATGTTATCCGGACGGTCCATGATCCGTTTGCGCGGGGGATCAATGTTCTCGTCCTCGCCGGATCGGATGCAGCGGGTGTCGAGCGTGCATGTTCCGAGTTCGTCCGCAAGTACGTGGCCGGGCGAACGGGGCCGCTGGTACTTCCTGAGCCGGTCATCGATGTCGTGTTTACCCCTGAATCAAGGCCGTTCTTCCCGGAATGCACGCATTCACTGTCCTCCAAACGGCAGCCTCAATACACCGGATTGGACTGGTTCCGTGAGTCTTGGCGGAAGGCCGGAGTCATGGATGATGAGGGCAATGTGACCGCGGCCCGTGATCCGGCTGCGGCTCGGTCACTGATCACCGGTCTCCTGGCTCGGATGGGACAGACGTTTTTCCGTACGGGGAACCGTGAGCTGATCCCGCTGATGAAAGAACTGATCGTCAAGAATCGTTCCCTCCTGGCAAACGCGGATTCGCTGCATGGGATGGGCGGAAGGACGGCTGGACATGTGATGCAATGGGACCTACTCGAGGAGCTCTCGGTCTGGACGGATCAGGAGCGCCTGGATATTACCAATGCCTTGCTCGCAGACGCCGCGATCGGACACGAGCGCCGAGCATTCCACAAACAGGTGAAGGAGGGGGCGGTCCAGGCTCTTGACGAGAATCACGGGACGTTCTCGGCCTTACGTTCTTTCCAGGCCTGGCACTACTTCGACAAGTACTATGACATTCCGGAAAGCACGTATTGGCTCGCCTGTGCCGACGCCGTGTTTTCGGCCCAGGCGGGGACGTTTCAGATTCTCGAAGACGCCAGCGGCTACCTGTGCTACTGCCCGATGAGCAGCATGGACTACGCACTGAGGCGTGGGAATCTGAAGTACTTCGAGCGCGGCATCGCCCAGCAGCACGCCCGCATGATCTCGCTGGCCTGTATCAACAATCTGGGCCTCAATACAGGCTTTGGGGACTCCTCCGGTTTGGTCATGCCGGAGGTCTTCGAAACGCTTGCGCCGGCGGCCTGGTACTACCGGGACCCGAACCTCTATTGGATCCTCCAGAACGTGCTGCCAATGAACTGCGGACTGCGCATTTTCCAGAAGTCGATTGCGTTGGACTTAAGCGTCCCACCCCAGGAACCTGTGGATTGGACGGGGCTGATCAAGATCCCGATCTACCGGACGCCTCTCCAGAAGGGAGAAGCAACCCGGCAGGCTGTGTTCGCCCCGAGAGAGATTGTCGACGACACGTTGTTCAACAAGATCGTCTTCAAGGAGAACTGGGATCGCGATGGGCATTATTTGCTGCTCGACGGAGCCGGCGTCTGGGGAGGCCCACCCGGGCCGCACGGGCACAAACACAATGATATCAACACGATCGTCAACTTCACGGCCCTGGGGCGGATGTGGCTGGTGGACCACACGTACCAGGTTCGGCAGCATCAGCACCACAGCAGCGTCCATGTGACCATCGACGGCAAAGGCGGCTACAGGAAACGCACACTTGCCCGAGTTGTTGATTTGGCCGATTTTGCAGACCATTCGGTCAGCCGGACATCCTTCATGGATGGCGAGCGGACGATCGTCTGGACCAAAGGGCGCCACTTCCTGATCATCGACAAAGTGGTAGCGAAGACAGCGGGTGAGTTCTTCGCCCGCAACAGCCTGCGCACACTGGGCAAACACGAACTGCGTGGCAATGACCTGTTCTTGGAGCAGGACGGACGGTACTGCAAGATCCTGACCGATGGGATCGGGCAAGCCGATGTCGAGACCTACGCCTTCACCAATAGTCACTGGGGCACGTTCTACCCACATGCCGAGCCCGTTGTCAAGGTCTTTCAGCGTGATCGGAGACGCACGATGGCGCCTGGTGATGCGTTCGGTTTCGCCAGCTTGCTCGTGCCCTACAGCAATCCCGAAAACGAGGACGATGTCAGCCTGAAGTCTCTCTCGGAGACGTGTGCCCTGGTGTGTGAGGGGGATGATTGGTTGGTCGTCGGACTGGGGGAGATTCCGGGAACCGCGGACACCGCCGGCGTTTTCCTGGTCGAGGACCGGTCGATTGCGGCGATCGGGGCCCGAGTGATGTGCGGCGGAATACTCAGGACCGATTTTCCTGGCGACATGCGTATCGATCTCGTTGACGAGACGGTAACCGTCGATGTAGGCGTCGATACGGAGTTGACCTTGGTTGGTGTTGCCAAGGCTGTCTACGAGAACGACCGCTCGCTCAAGCTCCGACGCTCTGCGCACGAGAACCACCTGCCAGTGTCGGCCGGGAAGCACGTCTTCACGCTCCGGGAGTGGAGCGGCTTTGCCCGGGTTCGGGCGGCTATACTGAGCACGAAGGCTGCCGCGGAGCGTACAGTGGCTGCAAAAGTGGCAGAGATGGAGACCACAACAGAGGCAACCGTACCGGATGTACATGGGGTCACCATCGAGACGGTGCAGTTGGGCATGTCCCTGAGGACGTTGAGGGTGGTGGATCTGGACGGGAACGGCACGGATGAATGGCTTGTTACGGGTGACGATGGTATCGCTCTCTTTTCCCCGGCCGGAGGGAGAATCTGGCAGCACGCCACGGCTGCGGCTGTTCGCACTGTGGATGTGGGAGACGTGGATGGAGATGGGGAGACAGACATCGTGGCAGGCTGCGATGACCACAGGATTTACCTGCTCGATCGTCGCGGCAGGCTCAAATGGACGTTCAACTGCAAACCGTCGCAAGGCAGTACCGATGGACCTCCGGCCGTGGATTGGGTGACGATCACTGACCTGGAGGGTGACGGCAGCAAGGAGATCGTGGCCGGTGCCAACTGGGTCCATGTGCTGAGTCCGGACGGGGGCTTGCGTTGGGAGCGGTACATGGACTTGCGCCGAGGGAGGATCTGTGGTGACTTTTCCTGTGGAGCCGTGGCAGATGTTGACGGCGATGGCATCAAGGAGATCGCTGCCCTCTTTGTGACATCGTATCCCTTGCTTCAGGTGCTGGATGCCCAAGGAGACATGGCCGTGCCTGTTGGGACCGGGAAAGGACATCGCGGTGTCAACATTGGCGTGCCGGTTGCCACGGCTGTACTCGAACTGGATCCGGACTCACGGCAACAGCAGATTGTCTGTGCCACGGAGTCGGATCTCAGAATGGCCTGGCATGACCACCGGCAACGGGAGGACATGCAGGGACGTCTGGCTAAGCCTTGCGTTGCCATGGCGTCTAAGCAGAACGGGCCGGCGAACGCCCCCCTGCTTGTTGTCGCCACCCCCTTGTGCGAGGTCATCGCCGCTACCGCCAAAGCCAGCCTTGGTGAACGGCAGATCCGTACGACTCAACTCTGGCGACGCAACGTGGGCGAGAAGGTCACCTGCCTTCACGTGCCCGATGCCACAGCGTCCGGCGTGGCTGCTGCCGTGGCGGTAGGAACGAAGACCGGCAGCATCGTGCTGCTTGATGCCGGAACCGGTGTTCCCCGCGGCCATGTGCGGCTTCATGGGGCTTCCGTCGCGGCGATTGTTGGGGCAGGTGTTCCCGGGCAGATGATGGCAGGACTGGCTGATGGGACGGTGGTGGTCTTTCGGGCGCCCGGGGAAAGGCGCCCGTGAACGGGGCAGTTCTTCGAGACCCATGGCAGGAGCGCGCATGACGGCTAAAGTTGCGGGGGGAATATTCCCCGGAAAATCGAAGCATTGGATGCCCTTCATGACGTGCAGAATCAGGCTCGTGTGTTTCATTTACTTACCGGTCGTGCTGGCCAGCCTGCCGTGTTTGGGGCTGGACCTTGTCAAGGCCGGCAAACCCGTCGCGACAATCGTGATTCCGGACGATCCGTTACCGGTCGTCAGCTTTGCGGCTGAGGAACTCAACTACCACCTGAAACGAGCGACTGGGACGGTGCTTCCGGTTGTTGCGGAGAAGAAGGCTCCAGACAACGGGGCTCTGGTGATCCTGGGTTCCTGTCGTGCTACCGTTGACGCGGGGATCGGGACCACGGCCCTGGAGCCGAACACATGGATCCTCAAACTGAAGGGGAATCGCTTTCTCCTCGCCGGAGATGACAGTGACGGTCCAGCAGCCTGGATTCTGCACGGCAACCGAACACGGGTCGGCACACTGTTCGCGGTCTATCAGTTCCTGGAAAGGCACCTCGGAGTCAAGTGGCTTTGGCCGGGAGAACTCGGGGAGGTCATCCCCCCGACGGTTGATGTCACGGTGGATCAGTGGGATGAGGTCGGGCGTCCTCCATTTGTCCACACGCGTTGGCGTGAGGGGGGCGGAATGATGTCCGGCACGGCGGGTTGGTCGTTGTCGGCAGCCCGCAGCCGGTTTATCAACGAACAGGGGAAGTGGCTGCGCCGACACCGTTTTGCTATGGGCCGCAACATGGACATGGCCCATGCGTTCACCGCGTGGTGGACACGTCACGGCGAGACCCACCCCGAGTACTTCAACCTCCTGCCGGATGGTTTCCGACGGTCGGACCCCTTGTACCATGGAGGAAGCCCAAAGCTGATCAGCATGTCGGTGGGCCACCCGGCCTTCCAGGAGGCCGTTGTGCAACACTGGCTGGAGAGTCGGCGTCCTGACAAGCCGTGGATCGACTGCAGTGAGAATGACACCTCCGGGCGTTGTCTATGCCAGCACTGCCTTGCTTTGGATGAGCCGGATCCCGCGCTCCCGTTCCCCTGGGAGGAGCGATTGCAGCGGGTTCGAGATGCGTATAAGGCAGGAGACAAGGGCTGGACCCAACACTTGGGGTCACTGTCTGATCGGTACGCCCGTTACTACCGAGCGGTGCTTGGGCTGGCCCGCAAGCATGACCCTGATGCGGTGGTCATGGGGTACGCCTACGCCAACTATGTGGATCCTCCCCGGAACACGTCCCTCAACGACCACGTGATCATCGGTTTGGTGCCTCCCCTTTACTACCCCTGGACGGATGCCAAACGCGAAGCGAACCGAGACCGATGGTTGGGGTGGGCGAAGACCGGAGCCCGGTTGTTCCTGCGCCCAAACTGGATGCTGGATGGCCACAACATGCCGCTGTTCTTCGCCCGCAAGCTTGGCGAGGACTTCCGCTTCTACGCCGCGCATGGTCTGATCGGCACGGACTTTGACTCTCTGACTGGGCAGTATGCGTCGCAGGGCCCGAACCTTTACACGCTGGCCCGCCTTCAGGGGAATCCGTCGATGCCCGTTGATCAGGTGCTCGATGAGTACATGTCCGCGTTCGGGCCGGCAAAGCAATCTGTGTGGGCCTACTTCTCCTACTTGGAGAAGGTGGCGGATGCTCCTCCGGAAGATCCCATTCCCGGGCTCCATTGGAGCTACTTCTACCGTGAGGCGCACGTGATTTTTACACCCGCCGTCATGGATCACGCAGAGGCCCTTCTCAAGGATGCTGCCGGGGCGGCCGCCGGTGATGAGAGGGCAGCCCGCCGGGTCAGCTTTCTCCAGCACGGGCTGACCAATGCCGCATTGACCCTGGCGGTTCAGCGTGCCTTTACCCATCACCGTGAACACGGGGACCTCGAAGGGTACCGGGATGCGTTGGAACGGCTCGACACCTTCCGCCATTCGGTCGAGTCGGAGTTGGTCGGGAACCTGTGTTTTCTCAACAAACGTGAAGGGGCAACCTGGGATCGGGCTCTGCTCAGGTTGATGAAGCAACCAGGGACCCGACTGAGCGACCCCTGGCAGTTTCACTGGGATGTGGCTGAGCAGGGCGAACAGGAAGGCTGGTCTACGTCGGATCTCGATGATTCCGGCTGGAGTACGATCAACACGGATGGGCCCTGGGAGCAACAGACGGCGGGGCGCCAGTGGAAGGAAACACACAACAATGCGGACTATGACGGCGTCGCCTGGTACCGCAAGTCGTTTGCGGTGCCACGTGATCCTGCCGACTCCGTCGTCCGCTTGGTTTTCGGTGCGGTGGACGAGGCCTGCACGGTCTGGGTCAATGGGCACCGCCTGTTGGACCGACCATACCCTTTTCAGGGAAACACAGACTCTTGGCGGGAGGCCTTTGAGGTCGACATCACGGATGCTGTCCGGGATGGTCAGCGGAACACCGTTGCTGTGCGTGTCTCCGACCATGCTGGGGCCGGCGGAATCTGGCGCCCCGTTTGGTTGACCCAGTTTGAGCCACCCGTTGCTGCAGCAGAGAATCTGGTTGCATGCCCGGGGTTCGAGGCAAGCGCAAAGGGTTGGGGGCGCAGCACCATGGCCGGAGAGTTCTCCTTCGCTTTTGACACGAGTCACGCACACAGCGGAGGTCACGCGGGGCGCTTGCAGTGCACC
Organism: Lentisphaerota bacterium; assembly: GCA_018676675.1. Lineage (GTDB taxonomy): Bacteria > Verrucomicrobiota > Lentisphaeria > Oligosphaerales > JABHEG01 > JABHEG01. The sequence goes on along the minus strand of JABHEG010000378.1, from coordinate 106,576 downwards.
GCTCGGGGCACCCCCGACGTGAGAGAGAAGCACAAGACCGATGTCTGGGGGCGCTGGTACCAAACAGGTTTGCCGGTCAACCCCGAACGGACCTACCGGTTGCGACTCTGGGTCCGGGCATCGACAGAGCCGATGGCCAGAGTATCGATCTGGGTCACCGGAACGAAACAGAAGACCATGTCAGCCAATCTGGCGGACACGGGAGGGCGTTGGGTGGAGGCTACAATCGGCGATATCCACCCCGCCGGAGACACTGTTGCCGTGTATCTAAACCTGCGGGATGCACCGGGGACGGTCTGGTTTGATGATGTGGAGTTGGTCCTGCAGAGGCAGTGAATTAGAAGGAGACTTTGATGCGATTCCATCGTGAGTTGGCCGCTTTGCTGATCGGGGTTTGGATGACGACGGCGGGATCAGTGGGGCTGGCAGCTGATTGGCCGATGTGGCGTTGCACGCCCGGACGGACGGCTCACACGCCGGAAGAATTGTCTCCGGACCTGGCGTTGCAGTGGACGATCCAGTTCCCCAAACCGGACTCGTGCTGGCCATCTCCCCAGCAGCATAAGCTGGAGTTCGACCTTTCATATGAACCGATTGTTGCGGATGGTCTCCTCTTCGTGCCGTCGATGGTTCGTGACTGTGTGACAGCTCACGATGCGGTGACCGGGGAGCAACGCTGGTGTTTCTTCGCCGATGGTCCTGTGCGCTTCGCTCCGGCAGTGGCTGACGGCAGGCTTTTCTTCGTGTCAGACGATGGCTACCTGTACTGTTTGGCCGTCCGTACTGGCGAACTGCAGTGGAAGTTGCGCGGCGGGCCATCTGGGCGGCGGCTGCTTGGAAACGGACGGTTGATTTCCATGTGGCCGGCGCGAGGAGCTCCGGTCGTCGCTGATGGGAACGTCTACTTCGCAGCCGGGATCTGGCCGTTCATGGGGATCTTTGTGTATGCGGTGTCCGCAGAGAGCGGCGACGTTGTCTGGCAGAACAGTGGAAGTGGCTCTGATTTCATCTTGCAGCCGCACAGCAGTCCGGCCTTTGCCGGAGTTGCTCCTCAGGGACACCTGGCGGCGGTCGGTGATTTTCTGGTTGTGCCGGGAGGGCGATCTGTTCCAGCTGTCTTTGATCGCAGGACCGGGAAACTGCTCTACTACAACATCAACGACAAGAATGGCGGCTATGCGGTGGCGGTAGCCGGTGATTGTTTTCTGGTCGATAATGCGGCTTACGACCTGGCTGGCGGGAGCAAGATTGGGGGGATTCCTATTGGGATTGTGGCCGCGGAGACCGTGGTCGGGCTTGACGGGAAAGGCGTAATCAAAGCGCATGCCCTGTCCGTGAAGTGGAGGGAGTATGAGGACGCCAAGGGCGCAAAGCGCCGCCGTGGCAGTTTGAGGCAGGAGTGGAGCCAACCCGCCCCCGAGGGAGTCGACAGGCTTCTCCTCAGCAGCGGGGCTCAGATTGTGGTCGGAGGTCCGGGATTGATCGGGACGATGGGCCGTCCGGGGGCTGCCTCGGCAGATGCTCTGATTCCTGCCCACAGCACCTGGTCCTATCTGGCCGGGAAGCATCCGGAAGGGGCGTGGACTGATTTGGCTTTTGATGCATCATCCTGGAAGGAGGGAGTTGCCGGATTCGGGTACGGAGATGGAGATGATACGACCGTTCTCCCGGATATGAAAGGTGGTTACACCACGGTCTATGTCCGGAAGGAGTTCACGCTTGAGACGGAGAGGCCGGATGCTGAACTTGAGCTCAAGATAAACTACGACGACGCGTTCATCGCCTATCTCAACGGGACCGAGGTCCTTCGCGTGGGGGTGAAGGAAGGGGCTGGAACTGAGGCCAGTGGGATAAAGAACCACGAAGCTCAAGGGCATGAAGCCTTCCTCCTTGAGGAGGCAGGCGAACTCCTGCGCGACGGCGCCAATGTTCTGGCCATCGAGGGCCACAACACCGGGACGGGAAGCAGCGATTTCTCTTTGGATCCCATCCTGGCATTCGGAGGGGCTGGAACCGCACTGACCTGGCAGGCCTCTATCAGCGGGACGCCCTGGAGTGCCATTGCCGCTAACGGCAAGCTGTTTGTGTCCACCCGCGAAGGGCAGATTGCCTGTTTTGGCTCAGCGACAGCGGACCCAACTCAGATCGACGCTGCCGGCACTGACACTGACGTGGCGAGCACTGAATGGCGCTCCCAGGCCGAGCAGCTGCTCAAAGCTGCCGAGCGGCCCGGTGGCTACTGCATCGTGTTGGGGGCCGGAACGGGAGGCCTGGCTGAGGAATTGGTCAGGCAGAGCGAACTCAACGTCATCGTGCTGGAGTCGGATCCTGCCAAGATCGCCTTTCTCAGGCAGAAGTGGACGGCTGCCGGGATCTACGGGCGCCGGCTCTCGGTGGTGCCAGGCGACATTGCGTCTGCGCGGCTTCCCAAGTACCTGGCCAGCTTGATGACGTCCGAGAGCAGTGCCTCGGCCAGTCTTGGGGCCCCGGGGGCACTCGCCAACTCGTTTGACTGCCTGCGTCCTTACGGCGGCGTCGCCTGCTTCCCGGCGGGGAGCACAACTGTCGAGGCGAGCACGCGTCTACTCAAGCGTGCGGCGTCCAAGCTTGGGCAGGAGTGCACGACGGCGGTTGCCGAGGGAGTCGCTGTCATCAGGCGCCCGGGAGCGTTGCCGGGCGCCGCTTCATGGACCCACCAGTATGGCGATGTGGCCAACACCGTTTGTTCCAAGGACGATGGCCCCCGGCCTCCTCTTGGGTTGCTCTGGTTCGGAGGGACGTCGCACACAGATGTTCTTCCTCGTCACGGTCACGGTCCCTCGGAGCTGATTGCGGGCGGGCGTCTGTTCATTCAGGGGATCGGTGTCTTGAGTGCTCGTGACGTTTACACTGGACGTTCCTTGTGGCGGCGGGAATTCACTGAACTGGATACATTCAACATGTACTACAATGCGACGTTCAACCCGGACCCGCATGACCGCACCTACAACCAGCGTCACATCCCCGGCGCGAACGCCTTTGGGTCGAACCTCGTGATCAGTGAGGATGCGGTCTACCTGGTCGCAGGGCCGGTGTGCTTCGTCCTTGATCCTGCGACTGGCAAGACGATGCAGGAATGGCGATTGCCTGCCCTTGGCGATACCACGGAGCCGAACTGGGGCTATATCGGGGTCCATGACGATCTGCTCATTGCGGGCGGGGCGCCTCTCCAGGTTGCCGCCGGTGAAAAGGGGGTTGTGTCGGCTGATAACAATCGTTTTGGCGAGGGCAGCCGGTTCATCGTCGTGCTGGACCGACACACCGGCAAACCGCTTTGGCAGCGGGCCGCTGTTCGGAATTTCCGGCACAACGCGATCGTTGCGGGCAAAGGAAAGCTGTTCCTCATCGACGGGCTCTCGCCGCACCGCCTGAGTCTCCTCGGGCGCCGCGGCGTTGCCCCGAAGGCCCCGGCAGCTGTCCTTGCTTTGGACGTGCGTACGGGACGTGAGTTGTGGCGTTCGGAGGACCGAGTGTCGGGCACTTGGCTTGGCTACTCTGAGGAATTCGATGTGCTGCTGGAGGCAAGCGCGAGGGCGGGAGATCGTGCCCGCGACGAGACCGGCCGGGGCATGGTGGCATACCAGGGGAAGACGGGGAAACAGCTGTGGCGCATTGATGACACCTATGCCGGGCCCTGCATTCTCTACCACGATCGCATCATTACCCAGACCGGGGGCTCGAACGTGAGGTCAACGCCTGCCGCAACCTACGACTTGCCCACCGGCAGGCGGAGCGTCGACCGCCACCCGCTTACCGGGGCGACAATCCCCTGGGGGTGGGTGCGGTTCAAAGGATGCAATACAGCTGTTGCCAGCGAGAACCTGCTAACGTTCCGATCGGCGTCGGGGTGTTACGTGGATTTGACCAATGATATGGCCACTGTCAGTGTGGGAGGCTTCAAATCCGGGTGCACATCGAACATGATTGTTGCCGACGGTGTGCTCAATGTGCCGGATTACACCCGGACATGTACCTGCTCCTACCAGAACCAAACGTCCTTCGCTCTCATCCATATGGAGGCCGAGGACACCCGGAATCCTGCCATTGAGAGTTGGAGTTTCGAGCACCTGCCGGCCCCGGAATTTCCGGCCCCCGTCCAGCGTGTTGGCATCAACCTGGCGGCTCCCGGGAATCGCCGTGACGCTCAGGGGACACTGTGGCTTGAGGTCCCCAGTGCTGGAGGGCCTTCTCCGGATCTGCCGGTCAGCGTGACCACCGACCAGCCGAAACTCCTTCGCCATCATTCGTCGCAGCTCGGAGCCGGCGCCAGCGGACGCGCTGCCGGCCCGGACTGGGTGGCTGCCTCGGGCCTTGAGGGGATTACCAGTCTCTCTCTCCAGCTTGTGGTGCAATCGGCTCCGGCGGGGGCAGGAAGAACCGTGCAGGCCTTCACCAACAACGCGCTCACGGCTGCCCTGCCGGATGCCGCCATAGAGCCGCTGGATCCCGCGCCGGAACCCCGGCCATTCATGGTCAGGCTTCATTTTGCGGAACTCGCAGACGCCGGTGTCGGAGAACGTGTTTTCGACGTGTCTCTTCAGGGGAAGACGCTTCTGAAGGCATTCGACATCGTCAAAGCCGCGGGTGGTCCTTTGAGGCCGGTCATGACCGAGTTCACTGGCATCGATGTTCGTGATGTGTTGCGTTTGGATCTGCGTCCATCTACTCCCGGACAAGGGCGTCCGCCATTGCTTTGCGGAATCGAGGTCCTGGCTGAGCATGTCGCGCTCAGCGGGGGCTATGACGACCGGGTCGTGTTCCGGGCTCCCGACTATGTGCGATCCGGGCAGCCTTACGCTCTAACCGACGCACGATTGCGTTCGGGTACTGCGGTCAGCGGCGTCTGTCGATATCGCCATGACGGGGATGAGAGCTCGACCGTGGTGCCGCTGGAACGTTCCGGAGCCGGTTCGCTGGCGTTCACATTTTCCGGGGAGTTGACGACCACTCCCTTCGTCTACTCCGTCGAACTAAGGGATGGTGATGGCAACACGATACGCGCCCCCTATGCCCCGGCGTTCGTGCGGGTCGTTCCCGATGCTCAAGCTCCGGGCATTGCCCCGGAGTTGCGTGTCGCCGACGCCAGGAGCTACCGGATGTCGCTGACGTGGGGGCCCGCGTCGGATGACTGCAGCGTGATCAGTTATCGCGTCCTGCGGACGGTGAAGGGGGATGGTGAAGCGGCGCTGATTGGTGACGTTCCCGCGGCGACGTGCCACTTTGTAGATCGTGATCCTGCCTCTGGGCAGACGATGGTTTACCAGGTCCAGGCTGTGGACGGCACGGGGCGAGTGGGCCAACCATCACCACTTGAGGCTCGCGTCCCGGCGAACACGCCGCCGAGGAATGATCTTGCGCTGTTCGCGTTCGGTGATACATCCGGGGTGACACTGCGATGGCAGGGGACCATCGAGGACGATGTGACTGGGCTTGAGATTCTGCGTAGTGGATCTGCCGACGGCGACTTCTCAGCTGTTCATGTCGTGTCCGACCGTAGATCGACCGTCTTTACCGACACCAAAGCCCCGAAGGAAGCCTGTTGGTATCGCATCCGGTTGCGGGACAAAGGCGGATTGGTCAGTGCTCCGGGGGCGGCAGTCTCCGGTGCGCCCCTGCCAACACCATCGCTGTTTATCTCTGACCTCAAGTACAGCAAGGGATCGGTGGGCTGGAGTAAGGTGATGATGGACCGCAATGCTGCCAAGAAGCCATGCCGACTGGGGGGGAAGACGTTTCGGAAGGCTCTGGGCGTACACGCGAAGTCCCGGGTCACCTACGAACTCAAGCCGGCCTACAGGCGGTTTGTGTCCTTGGTAGGGATCGATGAGATGCAGGGCCGGACGGGCAGTATTCGGGCGATCGTTGAGATCGATGGCAAGACGGTGTTCACGTCGCCGATTCTGAGGGGCGGCGACACACCATGTCCGGTGGACGTTGCCATTCCTCCCGACAGTCGACAGATGACTCTCGTCATTGACGATGCCGGCGATGGCATTGCCCAGGATATGGTCAACTGGGCTGGGGCGGGGATCGTGACTAGCAAGGACTGAGAACCGCGCATAGACACAGGTGGTCTTCCGGGCAACCCCGGGATATCCCGCGCTCCGGGCGGAAGGGGAAGATAGCCGAGCTGGAGCTCGGGGGTGTCAGGGGGGAGTTCTGCTTGTCCCGGTCCTTTTCTGGCATCGTCTCGTGGTCGCCCCAACGCGTAGATCACGGGTCCGGCGCTTCGACGGTCCCGTGGATCTGGCTCATTCACCTCTGGTGTTCTTGCTCCCTCTCCCCAAAGCGGGTGATAGGCAACGCAGCCCGGGCATCGCCCGGGGGCCTGTGTCCCCATCCACATTGTGCCCTGACGGGGCACTTCAATCCCCCGGCCTCGCGTCACTGAGTCGGGTTGCCAAATCCCACCAGAAACCGTTCCTTGGTTGGGAGGGGGGCGGCGTCAGTCATCTGATCTGCTTCTTGAGGCGGCTAGGAAGCAAATAGGATGACTGACCCCAAGCGCCCTCATTCTCACCCATGAGTGTAAGTCGGCCTAGGACATGGCCTGGACACGCACGTAATCAGGGATACGTCTGCCCCGCCAGCATCGTTTACTGAACAAAGGCGAACACGAATATACTCGCCTTTTTCCCCTTTTTGCCCTTGGCGCCTTCACTGCACACAATCAACTCGCCAGATTCCGCAAACGCTATTCCTTCTGGCTGTTCAAACCGATCCCTATCCAATCTCGCAGCTCCTTTGACTCTCCCGTCCCATCCGCAGCAAACGATCATTCTAGTTCCCTTCGTGCCGATCAGATAGACGTCGTTCGTTATAGGATGAACTGCAATTCCTGATGGGTTGAATGTACTCTCACCTTCACCCAAGAAGCCTTGGCAATCTATGGTAAGAACCGGCGACTTTGCTCGTCTCCCCAACTGAATGTCGAAAGGAAACACTCCTCTTCCCGTGTCGCCCTTGGTCGGAGAGCCCTTACAAGCAATGAGTAGGCGGTCTCCCTTGGCGTCGTGGCATAGCCCCTCGGGATCGTACTCCTCGTTCAGGTTCAGATCGTGTCGATGGCACTGCGGCGATCTGCCAGTGTAGTCGGCAACCCGATAGATTGCGGGGTGTTTGCCCGCAGTCAGTATATAAGCAGTGTTGCCGAGAATTGTGATGTCTTCTGAATCTCGGGCTCCGTGCTTTGCGTACTTCGTGATCTTCTCGGAGGATAGATCGAACCGGTGGACTCGGACTGCCTCGTCTTCCACAAAGGCCAGGGAATTGAGCCCCTGCAATGGGCATATCCCGGATATTTCCCTATACTTGTTGGAAAGTTCATACGTCTTCTTGGGATTCTCTAGATCATAGGGAATGTTCATGCCATTGCCATTCTGGCGCCAACTCTGCAGGGGGCGGGGGCAGTCATCTGATCTGCTTCTTGAGGCGCCTAAAAAGCAAATAGGATGGGGTGACTGACCCCAAGCGCCCCTGGTATCTACTAGCCCTTCGCCGTGTCAGCGCTGTCCATGCCGCTCAACGTTCTGGACAGCGCAATGCGCCCCTTCCTGCCGAAACCGGGCTCGCAAATGCTGATACTCCCAACAAGCATGTCCTCCTGGTCAGCTTTGCACTCCGCCACGACGTTCCCGTCGGGATCGATCAGGCAGGACGGGGCGAGCTGGACGCGCGACGCTGAGTTGGCTGAGAGCACCCACATAGCATTCTCGCTCGCACGGCTCACCAGATGCGACCTGTACACATCGGTCTGCCCACGGTGCGAGGCGTCGCCCACGTTGGCAAGCGCGACCAGCGCCAGGTCGGTCTGCTTTCGGAAAAGCTCCCTGAAGTACTCGGGAAACCGGGCCTCATAGCAGATACGCAACCCCACCCTGACGCCATTGACCTCATACACGCCGTGAGCATCGCCGAGCACGTAGTTCTGGATGTCCCAACCCCAGAGGGCCCGTTTGTGGTACATCCGTCCCGTTGTACCGTCTGGGCTGACGAGGCAGACCGAGTTGAGGAATTTCGGGCCGTGCGCTGTAATCAACCCTACGACCACGAACAGGCCGTAACGCTTGGCCAAGCTCGATACGCGCCCGAGTGCGTCGAGTTGCGCGTGCTGGTCTATTGACGTAACGGCGTCTCTTTCCACAGGTGGGTAACCGCAGAGGCCACACTCCTGGGTCAACAGCAGTCTGACGCCTTCCCGCGATGCTCGCGTGATGCCGCGCTCGAGGGCAGCAAGATTGGCTGCTATGTCCTCGCTGCCAGCGAACTGGAACGCACCGACTGTCAGGCTCTTCGCCAATGATCTGCACTCCCGCGGAATGTCCCAGCGCCACGGCTGCAGGCCCCGCCACTGTCACCAACGCGGCGCTGCTCGGGCTGTCGCCGCCTGGCTGTCACGTCTCCATCGGGTCGCCTCGTATACCTGCCCAACGTATGTGTTCGCGCCGCTTCCTGTGTCGGAGTCCTCCGTGTATTCTCTGTATCCGTGCCTACATACACTGGTATGGTGGTGGTGTCAAGCGTGTTCGTGCGGCTCCGGCCGGTTGACGAGTTTGCCCGGGATTCGCTGCTTCTGCGTCTGTCGGAGACGTTTCGGAGATTGGCCTGAAACACAGAGTTGGGTTGGCCTGCACGTTCGCCGAACGGCCCCACTCTTCAAGAGGAGGGAGGCATTTGCCACTCTGAAGACTGTGACCAGCTTTTGCTCTGTGGTGCAGGTCTGGGCCGGAAGAGGGGAGGGGCGGCGCTATCCTGAGCTTCATCTTCGACAGCAGTTGGCGCTCTACAGTCTCCCGCTCTATGGGCTCCTAATCGTCTGTGCCACTGCTTGTTGGGTCGCCACGACGTTCATTCTGTGAGCCCCGCGGGATCAGGAGACACTGCCGAGAAGGGGGCTCGGGGGGCCAGGTTGGGGTGGCGCTAAGGTTGAGGCAATCGGGGCATGGCAGCCCCTCCCACGTTGGCTGCACCTGAACTTAATGTGACGGTGCCATCCGGCGACCCCTTCCTGTATGGATTCCCCGCCGCCTATCTCAGTGGCATCGGGGGCCGGGAGAGGGGGGCGCCCGGGACGGCGGCGTTCCCGTTGTACCGTCCTGTCTCCGACTGAGGCCCTACCGCTTGCCGAGGGAGAGAATCGTGCCGTTTGTCTGGGCGATAAAGAGCTTGTTTCGGTAGGCGATCATCCCATCCCACACGGGGAGTCCACCGAGGGCCGTGTCCGACAGAGTCTTGCCATCTGTTCCTGACAGGGCCAGCAACCTGGCTCCCTTTCTGCCCTCGAATGCAGCCAGCGGATCATCGCCGTCGATTTCGTCCGGGGCTCCCGCGACAAAGAGGACAGAGGAGGGAACTGCGGTGGCCCCCTCGGGCGACTGCTGGCGTGCTCCGGTGAGTACCATGGCGCGGACCCGGGCAGGCACAGTGGTGTGCCAGGTATAGCGTTCGTGCGGGATCCGGTTGAGGAGCTTGGGTTTGCCTTTTGGGGGGGGCGGAACGGGCTTGCCGATGTCTTGCTTGAAGATCACATACCCCTCGCCAGTCTTGTGGATTGAGCAGTTCCAGGAGATTCCTGAATAGACGCGCAGGCCGTACACCTGAGTTCCGTTGAACACGAGCATCTGGCTGCGGTCCATGCGGTTTCCGTACTGCCACCGTGTTCGGTTGAAGAGGGTGTCATCGAGGAAGCCGGAGGCAGCCAGGAGATGGGAGTTACTCTTGAGTCCCCACCCCAACTCAACGGGTTTCAGACTGCCGGCCAGATCAAGGGGGAGGCGTACATGTCGCAGATAGAGGGATTCACCATCACAACTGAGGATGTCGGGTACGGCTCCCGGCATCCGTCCAGCCGACTTCTGGATCGTGCTGTCTCCCGGGTCAGGCCCAACGAGGTCCATGCGGTGTCGGACCAGTCCGGAGCCAATGTCGAGACCATAGATGATGATTCCACCATCGACGAAGGAGGAGCGTCCGGCCGCGAAGTAGGCCACGCCGTCCCGAACGAGGACGCTGCCGGAAACGGGCCAGGCCGATTCGAGCTGGCCGAAGGCACCGATGCGTCTGTCTTCGGGGCCGGCCCGGAAGCGCCAAATGAGCTCACCATCGGCGGCGTTCAGGCAATAACAGGCGCCGTCCCGGGAACCGAATAGGACCATGTTCCGGGCGATTGTGGGCGGGGAGTCGATTCGTCCTCCCGCGGTAAATGTCCAGACGGTTGCGCCGTCGGCTTCGTTCAGGCAGAAGAGCGTGTGCTGGTCCGTGGCGGCGACGAGAACGCGTCCGGCGGCGGCCACGGGCGCCGTGAGTTTGCCACCAAGATCGCGCTTCCAGAGCATGCTAAGGGCTGATGGAACTACGGTCGGGGTGGCACCACTTCGGGCTGAGTCGTGCCGATAGGATTCCCAAGCATCCGGTTCGGAAGCGGCTGGCTCGGCGGGGGGGACATAGTGCGTGCCGTAGGCGGGCCCCAATTCGAGTGGTGAGGGAGCCGGAGTGACTGGTGTTGAGGGCGGAGGGTTCTGGGCGGAGGAGAGGGCCACGAACCCGTTCAGCATCGCTCCTGGGTAGCAGGCGCAGGCATGGGACGGTGCGTAGAGCAACCCGTTGCAGGGGAGGATGCCGTATCGACAGGCTCCGCGAATCCACTGGTGCTGAATTGGGGCGTCGTTCGACTCGATGTTCAGGAACTCGATACCGCGCTTGTTGAACAGCAGGAAGCGTTCGGTCGCTTTACCTTTGTAGCAGCGCACGTGGTGCCCGGGGGTGAACGCGCCGGCAAGCGGCGTGCGCGTTGTGACCTTGCCGGTCGTCAGATCCAGGCCAAGGAGGTGTCCGCTGCCGGGTTTCTTGTTCCACTCCAGCTTCTCGGCCAGCCCCCACACCTGGTTCTGTGCAACGAAGAGGTCAACCGGGAGGTAGAAGAAGTTGAAGTTTGGGAGGCAGTCTCCCGAGGCGTTCCAGAGTTGTGAGCCGTCGGTGATCGAGAGGGCGGTAACGTGGATGGTCTTCGGTGCTCTGCTGTACTGAGTCGTGCCACGGTCGGTGGCGGCGACCACGATCTCGCCGGAAACCACGATTGTGCGAGCCGGGCACGGGGCCTCCCACAACTGCTTGCCCGTGGCCGCATCAAGGCAGGTTACGGATTCCTTGTCCGCCAGAAGCACGCGCCCGTTGGCGAGCGTGAGTGTCAACGGCAGGCATGGCCTCTGTTCTCTCCAGAGGATTTTCCCCGTTTCCGCGTCGACTGCCATCACGGCTTCATCGCCTGTTGCAGGGCCGGTGAAGCCACGACGGAAGCGCTTCCGATCGCGGCCGACCGCGAGTCCATCTGTTGCCTGTTCTTTACGGATGGCGAGGACGAGTTTGCCTCCTGCGCACAGAATCTCGCTGGTGAACTTTGTCCCCTCATAGGTGTGGACGAGATTTCCCGTCCTGGCATCCAGACTGATCACGGGAGCCTGCATGCCTGGGGTGACATAGACGCGGTCGTTAACAGCCACGAGGCGGCGTTGGGAATGCACGGGGATGTGCCCCCAAATGACTTGGGTTGAGTACCATGTGTCGATGGGGCGTTTCCAGAGCACGACGCCGTTGAAGGCGTCCCGAGCGACGACTGAGTATCGGTCGGGGATACGTGGATCGATGACGCAAACCGGACCTTCCTCAGTGACGTAGAAGAGGCGTCCCCTGGCGGAGACCGGGGCGAACAGGCTTGGTGTGGTGTCGTGTTCTCTGGACCAGCGCGGCCCGGCGGCCCACTGGATGCGTTCGGGCGGCCCGATTGTCGTGTCTCGGGCCACGGCATTGTTGTCGGCCCCGTGCATGAAGTGAGTCCATTCGTCAATGGTCTCAGGCCACGCCTTGACGCTCTTTCGCCAGCCGTCGCCTTCTCGCACAAGGAGCACGCCGTTGGGGACGAGAACGCGCATGGCTTCAGCGGGGGGGACCCCGGCCATGTCGTCTGCCACCAGCAGGTTCACCAGGTTCTCTGCGTAGGGCAGGCGTTGGCCCCGAAGCCGTTCGATGCTCACGGGGCCGTAGAGGCCAAGGCGACGGACGGTTGTTCTTGCCGTCTCTGCATCGCGGGGGGGTACAGCCAGGCCGTGGACCATCGTGCTGGTGTTCGTTCGAAGAGCTGCGGTGAAGACGCCATCTCCGCAACCGAGGTGAACGGTCAGGCCTCCATGGACCCCGGCCTGCCGCACTGTGGCCATGGCTCTGTCAGCGGGGGCTGCGTTCACCATGTGGGCGGACAGGGCGAGGAGGGCGGCGCTGAGGAGTCCTCCTGCCCGACGCCACGGTGTCAGGACTCGTATCCGGTTGTGCATACCTTGCTCCACAGGATGGGCCGCTCCGGAGTCGGCCTTTGGCGGCTTGGCTCTGCCGCTTTTTTGACAGCCAGTCAGACCCGCCTACTGTACGACCGGGCGCACCGGCATTCCACGCTGCTCGCTTGGTGTGGTGGACATACGAACGGTGAATGCCTTGATGTCTGGCTGACAACAGTGCGGGGCCTCAAAGTCCGGGAGACGAGAACGTATGAATCTGAAGCCGGTCCAGTGTGGCGTCTCTCTTCTGCTCTTCGGGTGTCTTGTCGGTGGCACTACAGTGGATGAGTTCCTGGTGGGGCAGCCACTTGGGGAGCTTTTGACAGACCAGTCGATTCCCTGTGTCGAGCGTGTGCAGAGCAACCCGGGGAAGCACAAGGGCCATCGGCTTCTGAGGGCTAAATTGCCGCTGGTTCCCGTTGGGGGGAAGACCTCCAAGCGCTACCCCTATGCGTTGGGTTACGCCGCATGTCTTGATCGAGAGGCGCATCCTGCGGCCGTTGAGCTGATCGCTCGTGAAGGGATGTGCGGGATTGGTGTATCGCGCCCGTCCGGCGCCAATTGGTACGGCGGCTCCTGCGTTGATGTGCTTGTCAACGGTAAAGGACTGGGTGCATTCCGACCGGCGTTTCATCACCAAGACTATGAGTCGGGGGCCGTAGCCGTCTGTTCCACGTGGGCCACTGCCCCGGATCTTGTCTCCTTGACGTTCTCCCACGCGCCGGAGGATGCGTTTTTCCGGGTGCAGGGGCGTGTTGCCGGCTCGCAGGGCGATGCGCTCGAGGTCCGGCTGCGGGCCTTCCCCAGCGTGACGAAGAAGACGGGCAAGCGGGTCGTCTGGACAGCTGACAGGGCGCAGGAAGGAGTCGGCAAACTGGTTGCCGGGCGCGAAGACTGGTGGTTGCTCCTGGGTGATTCGGAGTTCGACTTGGGGAATGGCGGCGGTGGGGCGGGACCGTGTGCTGTGGCCTATTCGCCTGCCCAGGTGCACACTGCGTCGGCCACTCTGACTGATTATGTGGTTGATGTCCGCCTTCTCATGCGGCCCGGAGTGGACACGTTCCACCTTGCCCTGTGGGAATTCAAAGGGCTGCCGAACGAACAAGCCCTGGCGCGATTGCGGGAACGCAGTGCGGTCTTGACTGTGCCGATCGGCGCACCTGCTACTGAGCCCGTGCTTGTGGATGGTGTCCCTCCCGGAACTCTTGTGGTATCCGGCAGAGCGTCGTCGAGCATCGTTCTGGAGCGCCGGCATTCGGACCGTGAAGTCGATGCCGCTCTTGAGCTGCAGGAGACGATTCGCAAGAGCACGGGGGCCGTGTTGCCCATTGTGACCGACCGAGCTGAAGCCAAGGGGCATAGGATCTGTCTGACGCGACGGCAACCGAATCCCGGAGAGAGTACTGAAGCGTTCCGGATCGGTGTTGGCGGCAACGAAACACAGATCATCGGCAACAGCCCCCTTGCCACTCTGTACGGAGCCTATGAGCTGCTTGAGACGGTCGTGGATGCCCGTTGGTATCTTCCGGGACCTCTGGGAGAAGTGATTCCTGCCCACACCACGTTGACTGTCCCAAAACGTGACATCGTTCGGGAACCGAGTTTCCCCATGCGCTGGATCGGTACCGGCTCGTGGATGCTGCGCAACAAGCAGAACCGGTGTGATGATGGCTTTCTCATCTCGCCGGGCATCTACCACACCCAGAATCGGCTAATCCCTCATAGGCGGTACTTTGAGACGCATCCTGAGTTCTTTGCCCTCATAAAGGGAAAGCGGTCGGATGACCCGGAGTGCAAGCTCTGCTACACGAATCCGGAGCTGCACGCCGAGATCGCGAAGAACATGGGGGCGATACTTGATACACGCCCCAGCACCAAGCTGATTTCGCTGTCGCCTACGGATGGTCAGATGTGGTGTGAGTGTGCGGGGTGCCTGGCCTGGGACGAAGCCGATGTTTCCCGGGATCGGAGCAAATCGCGGCGCAGTCTTCTCTTCTACAACGCCGTCGCCCGCGAACTCCGCAAGACGCATCCGGAGGCCCGCATACTTGTGGGAGCCTACAATGTCTACAACTGGCCGCCGCTGGACAAGAACGTGAAAGCTGATCCCATGATCGATGTGGTTATCACTCACTACGAGGATTACTGCCTGGCGCACCCGGTCCCCGATTCCTCCTGCTCGCCAAACCAACGCTACGTCGAACTCATCCAAGAGTGGCAGGAGATGGGCTGTGCGGCCTACTTCTACGAGTACTACTGGAAGGTCAACTGGCTGGACCTCCCCTGGCCGATTGTGCACAGCATTCGCGAAGATATGCCGTGGTACATCCGGCAGGGCTGCAAGGGTGTCTATACCCAGTATAACCCTGAGGCGGTATGGGGCCGTTTCCCTGCGTTCTACGTTGCGGCACGCCTGCTGTGGGATGTCGACGCCGATGTGGATGCGATCGTGGAGAAGATGTTCGATGACTTGTTTGGGGCCGCTGCTCCCCATATGAAGGCATATCACGACCTCCTCGAGATCCAGACGGCCGAGTGTGGGCGGCACTTCCCGGGCCGTGGCATGACTTGTGGTCCGGCCGTCTTCACGCCTGAGGTCCGGACTCAGCTCCGGACACATTACGAGGCTGCCCGGAGCGCAAACACTACTCCCATTGTGAATCAACGTCTTGACAAGATAGGGCTTTGCCTGGAGTACACCGATCGGCTGATGGATTACGCGGGGGGAAAACGGGCAGCCCGGGCGGAGCCTGATCCGGACCGAGCTTCAGAGCTTGCCGCGAAGGTGCTGGTTCGGGGAACTGCACTACTCGAGGAGGTCCGCCGCGATCGCAGCAAGTGGTCTGGCGTTGTCAGCCGTTCGATCCTGAGAGAAGGGCATTACCTGGCCCGTGACGTACAACGATGGCGTGAGGAGGCGGCTCGCAAGAAGCACCCTCCCGTAAAGAAGCTTGTTGCCCTCCCTCTAGGCTGGCGATTCGCCCTTGATCCCGAAGATATTGGACAAAAACGAGGGTGGTTCAGCGCTGACTTTGAGGATGACTCCTGGGCCGAGATCCACATCGGGAAGACGTGGGAAAGCCAGGGGTATGAGCACGACGGATTCGCCTGGTATCGGTTGAACTACATGGTGGAGCCCAAGTTGGTCTCCAAACCCGTCTCGCTCTACTTCGGCGCGGTTGACGGCGAGGCGTGGGTCTACTGGAACGGGCGTTTGCTGGGGCACCACAAGGGGTGGAACAAACCGTTCTCTTTCGGCTTACCGGCCGAGAGCATTCACACGGACGAACCCAACGTGATCGCCGTTCGTGTCTACGACGGCTCGAATGACGGAGGCATCTACAGGTCGGTTCATCTGATCAAAGCGAAGTAAGACGTCAGCCGGCCGCGCGCCTAAGCGCTCACCGCGGCCCGAACTGGACCGTCCGTCCGAGCCGCGACTTGCGCATGCGCGTCAAGCTAGACTGTAACTCGTTGCGGTGGAAAATCTGAGGCCCTGCCCCAGACCCCGCCGGGGAAGAAGCTCTCCCCCTCGCCCTGCGAGGCCAGGGCTTTGCAGTCCTGCCGAAACGGCAGGTCGCTCAGGGACTCGCTCTGCGTCCCCCCGCATGTTGGCGGCGCGAACGCCAGGTGACAAGGGCCACCTGATCTTCGCGCCCCCGGTAGCCGCCGCTCGCGCGACGGGCGACCACGTAGACGGAGGCTGTGACACTACCGTCTGTCGTGGTGTATTGCGCTGTCCAAAAGGAGATTGAGCCTTAGCTTGCTTGACGCGCATGCGCGACTTGCGGGAGCGGCTTTCCTACGTACGACGGATACCCCTTCTGTCCAGCAGGGCAGGTCACCAGCGGCCACTGGGTGCCGGGCACTACGCCTCGAACTCTTACAGATAGGAATTTCCTTTCCGGTGACGGGGATAGGGTAGCGCGGAATGGGAACCGAAGCAATGGAGCGGGTGAGGATTTGGGGTGCTGGCGCCCCGGAGTGATGCCGGCCGGGCCGGCTCGGCATCACTCCGGGGACATCCGGGCATTCGGCAGACAAATCCAGTCCAGATCTGCCGTTTCGGGGCGTGTTCCCCTGTGCCCTTCGGCGTTTGAGCTCAAAGGGCCATGAGGAACTCGTCGGTGTCGACGTATTGCAGCTCCAGATCGAGCTGCTCGGGCTGTTCGGTTGCAGGCGGGGCGCGTGAGGCGGGGCGGTCCCAGAGGCCGCAATGTTTGAGGATTTGCTCGACCACGTCGGGCTGGTCGCGACGTTCGATGAAGGCGATGGCCTTCATCTCCGAGCCGCACTTGGGACAGCAGAGCGGGTCCGTCTCATACACGCGCTTGATGAGTGCCGCCCATCGCATACGGCACAGCTTCCGGTACGGCGTGTCCTCGTCGTCGATGACAATCTCCTCGGAAGCGTTGCCAGTGCTCTCCGCCGCCTTGAGCCGCTGCCCGCGCATCTTATTGGAGTACCACCCGTAGTATCTGACCATCTGCATGCCCGGGTTGGGGATGTGCTGGGTGATCTCGGCCAGGAACTCGAGGGGGTCAAAGATTTCAAAGTTGCGGCTGATGCCGCGGAACAGTTTCTCGTCGCCGAGCATCGGGAAGGGCTGACAATCCGCTTTCTCGGCCCGGTACACGACTTGTCCGTCGTCGCTGACCGAGAGGATGCGGTCGAGGCTAAACGGGCAGCGGACCATGTACGCGGTCAGGCGTTCGAGTCCCGCGGTGTCCCCGGCGGCCAGGGCCACGCTCTTGTCTACTGAGAATCCCGAGTGCTTCCAGGTCCCCATCTGGTCGATGACGTTCTGTGTGATCCTGCCCTCGTCGAGCAGGAGGCCGAAGATCTTGTCCTCCCAGATCTTGAGGAACGGCGTGCTGGAAAGCTCATCGGGCAGCGGGATGAATGCGCCATCCGGGGTGAACGCGCCATACGTGACCAGCGCATGGATATGCGGATGCCAATTGCTGAGTTGTCCGTGACTCTGGATGCCTGCGACCATGCCGGGGACCGCGTCGCTGCGGTCGAGCACGGCGCGGTAGACTTCCTTCACCGTCTCCCACGCGAGCTTCGGCAGCTTGCGCAACAGTTCACGGTCGAAACGGAAGTAGAGGCGGAACCGCTTGGGCATCGTCAAGACAAACTGGCGGTGGGGGACGGGGGCGGAGATGTTCTCGGCGATGTTGATGGCCGTCACGAGTGTGCGTTTTTGGTGGCATGACGGGCAGATGCAGCGCTGTTTGCAGGAAAGCCCGACGAACATGTTGTGGCCGCACTCGGGACAGCGCACACGAGCGAACCCCTCGCGCAGGTCGCCACACTTGAGGTAGTCCTTGACTGCCTTGCGGATCACCGGGCGCCAAAACCCGTACTTGTGCTGGAACCGATCGGGGTAGACGCGCTCGAACTCGTCGAAGTGCTCCTCGACGAGGCGATACAGGGACGTCTCCCATGGCTTGCGCGGGCGATAGAACCCGGTATCGTTCTGTCGTGGGCAATCCACAGTCCATCCCGGCGGCTCGCACGCATGCAAATATACTGTGGCAAGTATATGACAGTATGTAAGTCAACGTCTCCAGCGGGATGGATATTGGCGAGATAGGGAGCCCAACGAGTTGGTGGACCAAGACTTGGTGTACTCGCGCGGCTCGCACACCAAGCCGGTCACCATGTTGTTGGCTCAGAACAGATTATGATCGGCCAGGCGTTTCCGCCCCCCGCCCAATGAGATGCTCGATCCCGTCGATTTTCTCGAGACCTATCGATTCGCTCGAAAGGCGGCGCGCGTCTCCCGGAACACGGACGGACACAGACCGAACACGGACAGACACGGACCGCGCGCCGCCCGGAAGGAAGACAGAGACTAAGGAAAGGGCCAACCAGCGCCTCCAGCGGACTTCGCAGAGCTCCGCCGTTGAGGCACACGTTGTCCAGAGATGACGATGACCGGGCTGTTGAGCGCTGAACGCGCGGCCGCATGCCGTACAAGAAACGGGGTGGCATCCGGGCATGGCGGTCGGAGGGCTTGCCCTGCTGGACAGAAGGGCCGCCCGCCGTACAAGCACCGATCCACTCCAGCGGACCAAGGCTCTGTCGGGCTGGAACCCCTCCCGTTGGTCAGGGCTCTGTCGGGCTGGAACGCCTCCCGTTGGTCAGGGCTCTGTCGGGCTGGGAGCGGCTACTGCGGGGGATTGGTCACGATGGTTGAGATGTCGATGAGGTGCATCTGGCGGCCGTTTCCGCCGTGAGCTGAATCGATGACGACCATGTTTCCATCGGGACTGAAGCGGGGGTGCAGGTCACAGCGCCATTCGCCGCCGTAGCCGGAGGGCGTTCTGAAGTGGCCTAACCAGAAGCGTTCGCCTGTTGGTACGTGGTAGAGATACGGGTGTTGGTATCCCTGGTTGTCGGGGTAGGTATCGTTCAGAATCCAGTCGGGGTTGGGGAGGTACGTGTTGTGCCCGTTTCGCGACATCGTCTCCTTGCCGACGATCTCCACCTCTCGTGTCTTGTCACGGTACAGGATGAACCCGTTTCCCAGGTCCGGATGCCAGCTCCAGGCAAGGATGTGGCTCGGATCACGCCAGATGAAATGGGATGTCCGCCCGTGGGGATCGAGTACAAAGATGTCGCTGCCGTCAAGATTGCAGGTCAGCATACGTGTCCCGAAGCTGCGCTGTTCCTGACCTCGCCACCGGTTGAGGAATTCGAGGCGTGTACCATCGGTGTTGATCAACAGGTGGTTGAAGTAGTGCTTCATGGCGCTGATATCGCCGTGTTCGTGGGGGATTGCGGCCACATCCGCAACCGAGACGATCAGCGTGCTTTCTCCTGTTTCGAGATCGACCCGCACGATCCCTGAGTCGTCTGGGGCCAGGATGTCGGCATTTGGGTCGGGAAGACCGCAATAGCCATAGCCGGGGCGCATGTCCTGGACGCGTCTGAAATCCGGGGCACACCCGGTTTTCCCATCGGGACTCACGGTGTAGACGGGATGCGGGAGGGTGCGCCGTTCACGTGTCTTGACATCCATGATGTGGCACACGAACCGATCGTTCTGGCGGTCATTCCACAGCACTTCACTCTGAGAGCCCGGACGCCACTGCAGCATGCAGCCTTGTTGCCAACACCAGGCCTGGGTTGTGCCAAGCTCAATCCACGTGTCGTTGTCCTGCAGATCGATCATCCCGACCTTGATCTCATCGTCGGGGCGTGGGGAGCGGCCTTCGAAATCGACTTGCATGCTGAGGACATAGCGACAGGTTGGGTCAAACTGCAGCTTGTCGTAGTAGCCGAACCAGTGGTGCTTGGGGCCCTTCGTGATGGCTCGGCAGGGAGGAAGTTCGCGCGTGTCGTCGAACTCGGACTCCGGGGAATCCGTCAGCTCCAGTTTGTTACTCAGAGCCACAGCGTCTTCTGTGCTGAGCGCCGTTGAGCAGATCCCGACGTCGGCGATCAGGCCGTTGAAGCCGGCTCGTCTTTCGGCTCCCGGGCGATTCCCAATCAGGACAGGTGTCTGGCTATCGAAGATGGCCCCGGGGATGCGGCTCTTCAGGTCGCCGCTGGGGACGCCATTGATGAACACGGACATGTGCTTGCCTGGCGCGAATACACCCACGACCAGGTACGAGAACCCGACTTTGAGTCTGACATCCGTGAAGAGTTCGCGTGCTTTGGTGTCGTAGATGCCGCTTTCGCTGATGGCAAAGAAGACGGTTCGGTCAGGCTGCACGCCGAGCTCGTAGGACCGTCCGTCCTCGCGGCATCGCCATTTCGAGATGAATGGTGTCTTGGTTCGGGGGGACGCTGCAAGTTGAACCGCCGCAAAGAGGGTCAGGGCCCCCGTTGTGCGCAGATTCTCACCTTCTCCCTGCCCCAAGTGGACTCGCGTCTTACCGGTGGATGAGAAACGCAATGCGTGGCCGTCACGGAAAGGGACCAACGTCGGCGCGTGTCGTCCTTTGGGGGCGTTTCCGGGATTCCACTCATAGTGCTCTGCCAGAGCCGGGGAAGAGACTTGAGCATCAGCAAGGGCGGCGAAAATGGACATGATGGTGAGAGCTCTCAGGATCTGGCTCGTTCTCGCGGAGATGCGCAACGTTGTGTGGTAGCGCTTACGAGCAGGTGTTTGGCTGGGGGCTGGGCTGTGCGGGAGGGACATGTTTTCTGCCACATCCTTCTGCTCAACGAAGGTCGTTGTTGGTCGCCAGTTTCCACGTCACGCCTCCATCGTCTGAGAGGAGGAGGCCGCGTTGGCGTTGCCGTCGGTCGTTGCGGTAGAACCAGTAGGTTGACCAGTAGTCGTAGGAGAGCACGGGGCGCCCGCGATGGTCAATGGTCAGGCGGTGGTAGAAGATGCTGTAATTGGCGAACGCGGCGGCAACCAGAACACGCGGTTGCGACCATGGCTGTTCCGGGGATTTGGTCATGTGGGCGAGGGTGGCGTATCCTCCGTGCGGCTGGTATTTTCCATCGTGGCGCCAGAGGCGGAATACGAGGTGGAGGACATCGTCCTTGTCGCAGACCAGCCCGACGTAGGTCTGGCTGAGTTTCTTTCCCACATCCTCGGTTTCTGTCCATCCGCCGTAGGCATCATTTGGCTTGAGCGATCTGGCGTACTTGAAGGTCCGCCCGTGCGTTCCTACAAGGACGTGGAGATAGCCTTTGCTGTCCATGGTGATGCAGGGAGAGTTGTGACAGTCGTTTGCGGGGGGGCCATAGCCGATGAGGGCCGGTTCACCGAGGACACCGGTCTCCCGATCGTAGGTTGCGACGTAGGTTGGCACTCCAGGGGCTTTGGCTGCGGGATCGGTGGCTTCGCCCCAGGCCACATGGACTTTCTGGTCTCGCGAAACCACGAACGACGGGATCCCTGAATGCGAGCAGAGCCCGATGCATTTGCGTGAGATCAGGATCGGCTTTCCCACGTCGATCGAGCCGTCTGCCCGTTCGGCGGGGATGATCAAAGACAGGTCGTTGAGGCTGCGCCAGATCAGCTTCGGGTCCTTCTTAGTCCGTACGACCCGGATGAGCGGAGGAGGACCCGCGGGAACGTTGTGGCCGGAGAACTGTTCGATGTCGAAGGAGCCACCACTGGGGAGAGGGGTCAGGTCAGAGGTCGTGCCCTGGTCTTTGGAGCGGAGGAGAGAGAGACGCTTGTCCACCTTGACGACGGTGTAGAGATTGTCTTTGCGGTCAAAGGCAATCTTGCTGATCTTGGGGCGGACGGCCTCGGCCTCTCCCTGACCTTCAGCCTCGGGGAAGGGGGTAATGGACCATGCTCCGTCGCGGAACGCGTGGATCCCGCGTGAGCCGAGAACATACGGCCGGTGGCTGGAATCGAAGTACATCTGCTGGTCGACTGGGTACTCCCGAATGTAGCCGTATTGTTTGTTTTCGTGCACGTAGGGCTTGAGGGCGATCGGCATTTTGACAGTTCCGTCCGCCGGGACATCTTTCGCGGCCAGGTTGAAGGATGAGTAGGTTGTGAACTCGGGGCTTTTGCGTGGCGTGGCGCGGAGTCGGCAGGCCCAGCTGTTGCCTGTCATCGGCATCCGGTAGGAGAGCGTGACCTGCACGCTTTGGCGCGGAGGCACGCGGACGGCTGATTCGGAGACTGTCGCCGACCAGGGCGTGTCGTCGAATTCGAGAGCCAGGTCGATGACCTTTTCCACTGTTTCGTTGTTGTGGACGGTGAACGTGACCGTGCCTGCCTCGTCAGGCGCAGCGTGGACTCGTTGTTGGTACGGTTGGAGAATCCAGCGGTTCTCGGGGAGCGGGAACCACGACTCGGCGTTGGGGGTCCAGAGCGCCATGTTGCGGTACAGATCATCGTCTTCCCAACGGGTGACCCCGTCGATCTCGGCCACCGTCTTGAACTTGGGGAAGTGGAGCGTCCAGGGCACGTCTCCACGGGCCTCACTTGCGGGGACGTCGTGGAAGGCCTTCCCCTTGGCGTTTGGTTTGAGCGTGGCGAGGACGCGACCCTTTGCATCAGCAAGCGTGATTCGTTCCTCGGCGGCTCGGAGCCCGTGAAGGGCAATTCTGAAGGCCTTGGTTCGCGGGAGGAAGCAAAGGTCACCTGCTACGTCCGGGTTGGCCAGAACGATTGGTTCTTCGTGTCGACGGTCCCGGTGTCCTCGTGATGTCTCGATGATGTACTTCGGGCAGTTTGTCCGGAACCCCCAGTGCGTGTACTCGCCGTACCGGTCTTCCGGACTGGTGATGACCAGGCCGTATACCCCGAGATGCCGTACGGTCGTCGTGAGGCGAACGCGTTGGCTTCCCGGCTTGCCGTCACCGGGGCCGGGCAGGAGCACATCGTGGAGAACGCTCCGGTCGGGCGCAAACAGCACGGCGCGCAGGTGTGTGTCTCGGTCCTTCGAGGTCCGTTTCCAGCGTTGGACGTCGACCACGAGTTCTCCCCTTTCCGGGTAGAGGAAGAGGCCTCCCATTCCACCGAATCGGTGCTGAATCGCAGGGCTTCCGGACATTGCGCTTGTCTCCTTTTCCTGCGCCTGCAGCAAGGGGCAGGAAACCAGCAAGCCTGAACAGGCCACGCTCAGGATCCTGGCAACTGTGTTCGCGCGTTTGGGCATATCTCACCTTTTGAAGCTGTCTGACAACGTAGCGAGCTTTCCTCAACACCCCACACAATAGGTGCGCTGTTGCCTGCCCGCATCCTGACCAGGGCGCTTCTTTCACAAGCGCGGTCGCGCGGCTATCTTGGAGAAAGCTCACCACAGCATCTGACATGGTGCTGAGGATCATACCCCTGCCAGGAGAATCGAACCAATGAAACGCTCCGCGCTCGTGTATACAGTCCTTTGCCTCTGCATGGCTCCCTATGGCCGGTCTGAGGGCGATGGCAGGCGCCTCCGGTTGCATGCGGTCTACGTGACAACGCGAGATCGCCCGGCGTTGCCTGATTACCAGGGACGCGTTCACCGGATGATGCAGGATGTGCAGGATTTCTACCGGACGGAGATGGCGCGCAACGGGTATGGGGACATGACGTTTCCTCTGGACCTGGATGCGGAAGGGAAGACGCGGGTCCACCTGGTTACACTGGGGTGGGATTTCGACCCCAAACGTCGTTTCACGCCGGGTGAGATCAAGCCAGCGATTGCTGACGCGATGAAGGCGGATGGCATCGATGTCGAGCGCAGTTACTTCGTCGCCTTCTACAATGCTTACTGGCAGGACGGTGATGTGTGGCGTTATGACGTCGTTTACACGGGTTCTGGAAACGCTCAGCGGGGGAGCGTGTGGGTGTCCGACCATGAACTGCTTGACCCAGTCCATTTCGTGCCAGATGGAGAGGGGACGATCAACGATCGGGGGCATCGCCTGACGGTAGGGCAGTTCAATGTGAAGATGATTGGCGGGGTGGCCCATGAGCTCGGGCATGGGCTGGGGTTGCCTCACAACAAGGAGCAGGCTGACGAGCGTGCCATGCGTGGTCGAGCTCTCATGGGGGCGGGCAACTACACCTATCGGCAGGAGCGCATCGGGAAGCCGACGGGGTCATTTCTCACAAGGGCCCACGCCTTCGCACTGTCGCTCCATCCCCTGTTTACCCGGACGCCGTTCGCGGCGTCCACTGAGCAGGCCGGGGAGATCCGGGAGCTTCGCTTTGACCAGGCAGATGGGGCTCTTCTCGTGTCCGGCCGGATCGGTCCCCCGGAGGGCACTCCCGGGATTGTGCTATACCACGACAAGCTCCCAACCGGCGTCAACAAGGATTACGATGCGTTTTCGTTCGTGACGCGAGTGCGTCGTGACGGGACGTTCGCGGCGTCCGTGAGCCAACCCGGCCCAGGGGATTACGCGCTGCATCTGGTGGTCTATGGGGCGGATGGTATGCGTCGAAAACTCAGTTTCTTCCACACGATCACGGGTGAGAGCAAAGCCGACCTGCCGGCATTACGTCGAGACTGGTTGTGGGCACAGACGCAGGCCGCATTTGCCCGGAAGGATGCTGGAGAGCTGGAATCGTTGTGCCGGAAGGTGGAGGAACTCTCGCCTGATCGATTGTCTCAGGCGCGACGTTTCCTGGAGATTGCCAGGCGTTGGGAGACGTTTGCTGTTCCGGGGGCCATTCCGGACGATGTGGCCTCGATCGGGTTGTCCAACACCCGCTGGGACACGGCGAGCGTTGGCTGGTTCGTTCCGAGTTTCGACGGTGTGCTTGTCCCCGACGGCACGTCCTGTGAGCCTTTGCGGTCGTCGTCGGGTGAGGTCCAACAGGGTCTCTACGCGCATGCTGACGCGTGCTACGCGTATGATCTTGGCGGGAGATGGCAGATGTTGGAGACGCAGTATGGGCTTCAGGCCGAGCACGACGGCTCGGTCGTGTTCGTTGTCACGGGTGACGGCCGGGAACTGTTCCGGTCAGCCCTCATTCGTCTGAGTGATGGACCGCAGTCGGTAACGCTCGATATCTCCGGGATTCGGCGACTCGAGCTCATCACCGAGCCGGGACACGACGGAAAGGCCCGGGACTGGGGGATCTGGTTTGAGCCGACACTCAAACGCTGAGGTGCTTCCGCCGAGCCTTACGTTTGGTGTTGCCGTGGCCTGATGATGGCCGTCCGCGCAGTGGAGAGGAGAATAGATGCTTGTTTTGCTCCAGTCCAGAACCTCATTCGCGGTGGTCGCCGCCTCGTGGGCAGTGTTGGCCACCCATCTCAGCGCGGGCGCTCCCAGTGGCAACGAGGCGGACTACTCGCGGACAGGCTACACGGCGCAGGAGCTCCCTACGGCTCCGGTATTGCAGTGGACCCACACCCCTCGTCATCCTCCGCGCCCGGCCTGGCCTGATCCAGGCAAGGAGTGGAACCGGTTGGCCTTCGATTATGTCCACGCTGTCTCGCACGCCGACGGCCTGTTGTTCTATGGGACCTCGGCTGACCATCAGGTCCGAGCCCTGGACCTTGCCACGGGACGTGAGCGCTGGCACTTCGTTGCCGGCGGGCCGATCCGGTTCGCGCCGGCTGTGGCCGAGGGACGGGTCTACGTACCTTGCGATGACGGTGTGCTCTATTGCCTGTCCGCGGCTTCCGGCGACCTCGTGTGGACGTTTGACGCTGCCCCTCGGCGGGAGTTCTTGATTGGGAATGAGCAGCTGATCTCGCGATGGCCCATGCGGTCGAGTGTGATTGTCCGTGACAGTGTTGTCTACTGCACGGCAGGAATGTGGACGTCGGAAGGGGTGTATGTGTTCGCTCTCAACGCAAGCGACGGCAGCGTCATCTGGAAGGATGATTCCAGTGCTGAAGTCTACCAGAAGATGCCCCACGACAACTCCGAGAGCATCGCGGGGCTCAGTCCACAGGGCTACCTGTTACTGCATGGAGACACGTTGATTGTTCCCACCGGGCGATCGACGCCGGTAGGATTCGATGCACAGACCGGTCGTCGCCTGTATATGCGCACGAACTTCACGAAGCGGCACCATCCGGGAAGCTCCTGGCTGTTGGCGACCAATGGCCTTGTCTTCAGCGAACGGCGTTGTCCACGCATGATCCGTGTGCTTCCGGGCCCCAAGGGGCCGTCCGGTTCGGAGGGGATCATGGCGTGGGACCATCGGACGGGAGCGGAGATGCTTGCCTTCACTGGGAAGCATCGGATGACCACCGATGGCAGAAGGCTGTTCTTGAGCGGCAAGGGGACGCTGTGGGGGTGCGATCTAGAGGCCTTTCTCGAGATCGGGGCAGGGATTCGAAGGCGGAACGTCACCGGCGACGTGAAAGAGACGTTGCTTGTGCGCAGCCCGGCCCATGATCCGGCCTCGCCGTGGTCCCGGGTGAACGTTCACCCTGAGCAACTGGGACGCTATGCTCCGGCCAAGCGCTGGGAGGTCCCGCTAGGGCTGACGTACACGTTGATTCAGGCAGGTTCGACCGTGGTGGCCGGGCTGCAGGATGAAGTCGCGGCGTTTCACGCTGAGACCGGCAGCGAGCTTTGGCGTCTTGCCGTGAAGGGAGACGTGTGTGGGTTGGTTGTCGCCGGTGGCCGACTGATTGTGTCCACAACCAGCGGGCAGATTGCCTGTTTCGGGGCCCCGGGGCCGGGTGTCCCCCCAGTGCGTCAGCGCGGACATGGCCGGGTGAAGACACGTGCAAGGACATCGGAGCGGGTGCGGAGCATTCTGTCCGAGAACACGCTCACGGGTGGATATGCTTTTGTGTTGGGGGCCGGCGACGGGACGTTTGCGGCTGAGCTGGCCCGGCGTTCGGGAATGCACGTCTGCGTTCTTGAACGTGAGTCTGAACGCGTCACTGCCGTGCGTGAGAGCCTGAGAACCCACAGGGCGTACGGCACTCGAGTGACCGTGCTCGGGGGAGAGTTGGAGAGGGTTCGGTATCCCCCGTACTTCGCTAGTCTGATTGTGCTGGACAGCGCGTTCTGCGGCACGTTGGCCCGGATCGACCTGCGGCAGATTTACCGGTCTCTTCGACCGCACGGCGGGATCATGTGGCTCCAGGATGCTGTCCTGGACGCACAGGCGGTGACGGGGCTGCTGGCACGACATGGCGTCCCGGCGGCGGAGTGTGGGCTGAGTCGTGAGGGCAGCGGTGTGGTCGTTCATCGCGGGGCGCTGCCTGAGGAAGGAACGTGGACGCACAAGTACGCGGATGCCGGCCGATCGAGTGCCTCGGCGGAGAAGAACATCCGGTTCCCCTTGCGGATGCTGTGGTTTGGCGGGGTGGGACCGGGGGAGATGACGGATCGACACTGGCAGGGCTCGCCCCCGCTCTACAGCAGTGGGCGCATGTTCCTTCAAGGGACCTATGATGTCATGGCCGTCGATGCCTATACCGGCCGGGAACTGTGGCGCCGTCACTTCTCGGAGCTTCGCCGG
Organism: Lentisphaerota bacterium; assembly: GCA_018676675.1. Classification (GTDB taxonomy): domain Bacteria; phylum Verrucomicrobiota; class Lentisphaeria; order Oligosphaerales; family JABHEG01; genus JABHEG01. Next base: position 79,348 of record JABHEG010000378.1, on the reverse strand, counting down.
GTTGGGTTTCGCTTTCGCGGGGGGAGCATCGTTGCTGATGAGAGACACGTCTACGCCATTCTCGGCCAACGGTGTGTACAACTCGACGCGGCGACCGGCGGAACGGTGCGTGAGTACGCGGCTCCGATCTCCGCGGAGTCGGCCGCAACACTCGCCAAGGATCTGTCCTTCGTCTACTTCCCCGCTCGGGTGAAAGGATGGCAGAAGCAACTGAAGCGAGCAGAGAAGTGGCGGGAAGAGGGGCACGATCCTGAGATCATTGGCTCAGGCACGCTCTATCCCGGGCGGAACGACCCCGTCTGGGAGTTCCTCGCCGTTACTGACGACGCGGTCATCGGCAGCTTTGGCGTCCCCCATCCCGTCATCCAGCACACCGCCTACGCTGTTCCTGAAGTGCCCTACGTCTTTGCCTTGGACAAGGTGAGTGGGGAGCTCAGATGGTTGTACCGGGCCGAGGAGAGCGTGGATCCTGAGGCAATCGCGATTCAGGGGAACGCCCTCTATCTGATTGACCGGACAGCCGAAGCCAAACTCACTCGGGCCAAACATCGCCAGGAGAAGATCCCGCTCACAAACACCATCAAAGCACTGGACTTGACCACGGGGAACGTGCTCTGGTCGAAACCGAACCCGATCCCCGGGTGTCGCAGAATGTGGACAAGTCCCACCGCGATGGTCCTGACGGCCAAGCCGAAGTTGGCCGTGCTTTCGCTCCCCGACGGCGAGCATCTTTGGGGCAGGGAGAAGATCCCGTTCTCTTCAAAAGGGGGCATGCATATCTATCCCAACGTCTTGGGGAATATGCTCTACGTGAACCCTCACATCTATGACCTCCGAACCGGTGAGATGAGGACAATGACGCATCCTTTGACCGGTGAGGCGACCCCCGTCCGGGTGGGATTCCGTTACGGGTGCGGAGTGAACTCGTTTTGTGAATCCGGCATGTTCTTCCGGGGCGGCTCAGCGGGGATGTATGACCTGGCGGGATTGAGTGGGACGCACTGGTTGGGAAATGTCCGAAGTGGGTGTTGGCAGAACATCATTCCGGCCGGCGGATTGGTCCTCATGCCGGAAAGCGCCAGCGGCTGCACCTGCCCATACAACTACCAGACGTCACTGGCGATGGTTCCCGGTGAGCGCTTGGAGAACTGGTCGGCTATCACGGTGAAGGCTCCAACGACAGTTACCCGGGCTGCGGTCAACATCGGGGCGCCCGGGGACCAGAGAGATCAGGCGGGGGAGGGCAGGCTCTGGCTGACATACCCGCGTGCCCACCGGCCGGACGATGCGCTTCAGTTGCCGCTCGTGGCTTGGGGGAAACAGGTATCCTTCTACCACCGTTCGGCCGACGATGTCCCGGTGAAGGGGACGTCAAAGCCGTGGGTCTATACGTCGGGTCTCGAGGGGGTGCAACGAATGAAATTCGACTTTGTCTACTCCCGTCCGGCTGTCTGTCCACCGGTCCGAGTTCCTCCTCTCATTGACGGTCGACTTGACGACGCATGCTGGGATGGTTGCCATCCACTGATTCTCAGAGGAGTGGATCAGATTGTGGCTGCGGAGACCGATGTCTACCTCCGGCACGACGGCAACGGACTCTACTTGGGCTACAGGCGCCGGGCGCCGTTGCGGGATGGGAAGCCTGTTCCCTGGACAGCCAACGCGTCGGGTGACCATGTCCGAGTGTGGCAAGACGACTCATTCAACCTCCGTCTGTGGAAGCGACCGCGGGCCGTGTGGATCGATGTGTCGGCCTCCGGGGCCGTGTTCGCTGTTGCCAGTTCACGAGGGAAGGGGAAGGACAACCGTTCCACGCAGATGGTTCGGCTGGACGGAATCACTCATGCCGTGCACATGACCCCGCACGTATGGACGGCAGAGGTTGCGTTGCCCTGGGAAGTCCTGAAGGTCATTGGTGCCGTGCCACGAGACCCCAGGCTGACGGCGCACATCGAGAGCCGGAACCGCAGTGGCATTGGGGCAGAGACTGTCTTCTATCGCTACCGGCTGGAAGGACGGAACGAAGGGGGGAGCATGCGAGCGGTCTTTGACGGGAGGACCTCCCTGGTTTACAGCCGCCCCCCCCCGAGCCGTGAGCGCACATACTGCCTGCGCCTTCACTTTGCCGAGCTGGATGACACGGTGGTACCCGGGGAGCGCGTTTTCGACGTGTGGCTGCAGGGGAAGAAGGTTGCCGACGGCATTGACATCGTCCGTGAGGCGGGGCCGCGTCACGCGTTGGTCCGTGAGTTCCGGGGAGTCTCATGCGCCGATGCCCTCGAGATCCAGTTCAGATCGCGGAGCACCCAACGACCGGCGCTTATCAGCGGGTTCGAGGTGGTGGAGGAAGAATAAAAAACGCCCGGCAGACTGAGGTCCGCCGGGCGTTGGTTGCTCTGGGGGAGCGTTCGAGTTTGCTTACTGAGCCATCATGCGGAAGAGATCCACACAGCGGTTCGAGTAGCCCCACTCGTTGTCGTACCAGGAGACGATCTTGACCATGCTGCCATCAATGACCATGGTGCTCAAGGCATCGAAGATCGAGCTGGCGGGGTCGCCGATGATGTCGGTCAGGACGATGGGATCTTCCTCGTAGCGCAGCACGCCGGCGAGGGCGCCTTCGGCCGCGGCCTTAATCGCGGCGTTGACCTGCTCGGCCGTGACATCCTGTCTCAGGTTTACGACCAGGTCGACCAGGGAGCCGCACTGGGTCGGAACGCGCATGGCGCAGCCGTTCAGCTTGCCGGCGAGATCCGGAATGACCAGGCCGACGGCCTTGGCGGCGCCGGTGGAGGTCGGGATGATGTTGACGGCGGCGGAACGGGCCCGGCGCAGGTCCTTGTGAGGACCGTCGATCACGGCCTGGTCGTTCGTGTAGGAGTGGACCGTGGTCATCAGGCCACCGATGACGCCGAACGTGTCATTGAGGACCTTCGCCACGGGAGCCAAACAGTTGGTCGTGCAGGACGCGTTCGAGACGAGCTTGTCGTCCGAGGTCAGCGTATCGCTGTTCACGCCGCAGACGATCGTCGCATCGACGTCTTCAGGAGACTTGGAGGGGACGGACAGGAGGACCTTCTTGGCGCCGCCTTCCAGGTGCTTCGTAATGCTGTCACGGTCGCGGAAGACGCCCGTGGACTCAAGCACAAAGTCAATGCCCTTGTCGCCCCAACCGATCTGGGCCGGATCCTTCTCGGCGGTCACAGGGATGGTCTTACCATTGACGATGATCGCGTCGTCGGTGGCTTCGACTGTACCATTGAACCTGCCTTCCACGGAGTCATACTTCAGCAGGTGTGCGACGACTGCGGGGGGGATCAGGTCATTGATCGAGACGATCTCGACATCATCACACTCATTGATGATCCGGAACACGTTCCGACCGATACGCCCAAAGCCATTGATTCCAATACTGATTGCCATTCCATCGTCTCCTTTTCTGAAGTACAAACAAACGCTCGATTTGCGTGAGTTTCCCGCCAGTTGTTGGGTGTAATATCACTTTCTTGCTGCTGCTCACCGAGGGGGGGCGCTTGTCGTCCGGACCCCAGTCCCCGCGCCTCCGCGGGAGCAGGCGAGTAAGTAATTTACATGACAGCAGCGCGTTCCGCAACTTGTCTGATCGAGACCCTTTGGATGGCTACTGGAGCCCGAGAAGATCGGCAAGCCGATCCGGGATGGTGATCACTCCCTGGTCGAGGGTCCGCCGGGCGTTTTCATAGCGCTTCGCGCCGGGGAGTCGCACTGTCTCGCCGGGAAGTTCCGGTGTTTCGAGATAGCCACTCACAAACTCGGCCACAGCGGCATCGTAGGTGTCGTCATCGCTGAAGAGGCCTTTCCGCAGACCGACCATGAGCAGTCCATAGTCGGTGTCAGGAGCAGGGAAGACGGCAGCGCTGGTGAGCACTCCGGCAAGGCACTGCACGGCGACAGCCAGTGCTCCGCCACGGTGTTCTCCGAAGGGGACCAGAGCCCCCTTCCGAGCGGCGCGTGGGTCGCAGGTCCACCGTCCATCCCCATCCAGTGCTTTGCCCGGCGGAATGGGCGTTCCGCGCTGTTCCGCCACCATTAGGTCGCCGTAGCTGATCGCCGACGTTGCGGTATCCACGATGATGGGATGAGGGGAGGCGGGGAAACCGAATGTCAACGGATTGGTTCCCAGTCGTGCTCTGGCTCCTCCCGCGGGTGCCATGAGGGGGCGGCAATGGGCAAAGGCGAGTGTGACTATTCCGGCTCGAGCGGCCTGGTCAGCGTAGTAGCCCATCATGCCCGTGTGTCTGGCACCCCGCAGGGCCACGGCTGCCAATCCATGGTCTCTGACTCGAGCAGTCAGCTCGGCCAGGCACCGCTTTGCTGCGACATACCCGAATCCTCCACACCCGTCGATTAGAGCCACTGCATCCAGGTCCCGGTCTAGGCGAGGATGCGATTCCCCCACGCCCGCCTTGGCAAGGCGCAGCATCTGTTCGTAGCGGACACTCAGGCCGTGTGATGTCCGCCCCCATAGATCGGCGGTCAGCATGTGCTCCACCAGGCACTTTGCATCCTCAAGTCCGGCTCCGGACTGGCGCAGGCGTTCGACGGCAGCGGCTTGGAGGGTAGCAATCTGAACTGATGGCATGGCGTATCTCCGGATGGGATGGCAGCTGATCAGGCCGTTGCCGCAGCGAAGCGACCCCAAGGGCAGCACTGCGGACGTATGTGTTAACAGTCGTGTCGCTTCTCATCAGTGTGGGGGATGATGGCCAGGGGGCGGTGAATGCTGCATGGAGTATAGTGGCACCACCGAGTTGTGAAAGGGCGGAAACGCCCGCTGGAGGCCGGCGCGCGGTGCTGGCACGGGCCTTCTTTTCTTGCGAATGAGACTGTCGGCGTCGCAGATGTGTCTCGGTAACGACGTCTGGTGACGGCTTGCGGCGACCCAACCCAGGTCGCACGCTCGCGGTTCAGGATTCCGCCCTTTCTTGGCACAAATACTGCTTTCTGAAAGACCTCGCGCGTTACGCGCTGAGGGTTGCGTCCAGACGATTTCGCCGGTCCTTTGAGGCTGGTCTGAGCCGGAGAGCACGGTGATGACATCACGGAGGACACTCTCGATGACAACGTGGCGGCTTCTGTGCTTTGCTGCACTTTTTGTAGTTCTTGCCACCCCTCTGGAGGGGATGGCGTCGGTTCTCTCCATCCGGGCTGCCGGGGCGTCGTCGTGGCTTTCGGAATCGGAGACGCTGGACGTTGTTGAGTCCGGCGCGGCGGTTTTGGAGGTCCGAGTTCAGAACACCACCGAGGAAGCGAAAGCGGTTCGTGTGCGTCAGGCTGAGGTGACTCCCGGCTTTGAAACGACCTACTCCGCGGGGGACGAGGACATCACGGCGGCCGTGCTGGGACTGGGTTGGTCAACACCAGTCTTGGAGCCCGGGGCCAGCGTCTTTCTCAGCATGTCCATGCGATCCCTTTCCGGGGAAGTTGGGAGCGAAGGAACGGTCTCTCTGGAGGGGACTTGGGACGAGACAGTTGAGTTCGAGATCGAGGACGGAGGGACGGTCCCAACCGAGGACTACAACGTTGACGTGACTGTCCTGGGGTGCGCCATGAGTTACGGTGGGGACTATGACATGCCCATCACGGCCACGGTTTGCATCGGCGATGAGTTCTACACGCCCTGGGGGAATCCGGACAGTGTGACGCAGGCTAACCTTAACGACGGGAGGAATCCGCGGACGTTCTTGTGCCCCGAGACTTATGCGGCCGGCACGCCCGTCTGGATTCGTTCCACGTGTTGGTACAAAGCCAGGTCCTATTACGACGGTTCATCCGACTCCCATTGGGTCACCTATCGGGATGTCGACTCGTCGCCCGCCACGTCCCGTGTCCATGTTCTGCGCAACGGCGACCCCGTTCCGGATGTTGAGGGCTACCTCAACCAGGCCGACCTCTCCTTTTTCGTGCGCGATTACGTCCAGAATGGTCGCATTGTGCTGACCGAGAACCAGACGATCTACCTGTTTGAGTATACGAGCTATCTGACCAGCTCATCCGCGGACTTCCAGGATCTGGTTGTGCTGGTCACCCTCTCCGCAGCGGGGGCCTCTGAGGAGGGCGGGGGAGAGGTCGTGACGGCCCCGATGGAGGTGTGGGGGGTGGACGACAGTCACGCACGCCTGCGCTACTACGTGATCGGTGAGAACGTGGTGGCCAAGCGCGACGACGGGGAATTGCAGGGCATTTCGGGTGGGCGGGACGTAGAGGCCCTAACCTTTGCGGGCGACGGCAGCATCTACTTCATGAATAACGTCGGGTCGTGTGTGCTTTACCAGATCCCGGCTTCCGAGCTCGACCACAGCGCTGCGAGTCCAGTCAACGCCCAGCTTGTCGGTGACACGGGCCTTCCCGCCGGATCGACTGATCACGAGATCACCAGCCTTCAGTTCATCGACGGTGTTCTGTATGGGATCACCAAGAAGTCGAAGCTCGTCTACCGGTTCGACACCACGACGGGAGAAGCCCACAGCGTGTGTTCTCTTAACTACTCCGATCGGTTCAAGACCGGGGCGCTCACTCAGGCGGCCAACGGCAGTGTCTACGCGGCCCGCTTCTACTCAAGCAACAGTCGTTTGTATCGCTTCTCGTCGTTCCCGGGTGGGGGACTGACCCGGGCATGTACGTTCCCGGAGTCCGGGGCGATCCATGCCGTTGCGGCGCACCCAAACGGGAGTATTTATGCGACGGACAGGGACCGTTGGTTCCGGTATGACCCGGGCACGGATGAGGTAACCGTGGTCGATGACCTTCCCTCCGACCTGGAGGGGATGGATTTCAACTACCGGCTGGAGGCCACGCCTCCCGCAGGTGACGATGACGACGACGATGATGATGGTGGGGGAGCAGAGGTCTATACGCTTGCGGTCACGCTGGTCGTTCAGGAGGCCGAACGTCGTCAGGCAGATCTCCATGTTGCGCTCTCAGGCGATGAACTCGTCGGTGATGACAGCCATGCTCCACTGTCCGGGGCACCGACACTTACCGTTGTCGGGAGTACCCGGGCTGTGGTTGCCTTTGATGTGCGGGTTGAAAACGACGGCAATCGCGAGGAGCAGTTGCGCGTGAAGCTCGCCGAAGCTCTTTCCCACGATCGTTGGATAGTGCGCTTCTTTGCCGGCGGCGAAGGGGGAGCTGAAATCACCGACGGGGTGACCGGAGAAGGGTGGTTAACCGACGCTCTTGTCCCCGGCGCTTCCGCGGACCTGCGCGTCGAGGTCGTGCCTGGTGCTGTGGAACAGCAGCTGTCCATCGCTGTTGGAGCCGCATCAGCCACGGTGGCAGGGCAAGGGCTCGATGTTGTTCGTCTGCTCACCGTGCGAGGAGCTGTTGGCGGCCGAGTGCGCGTTCGTTCCTGGCGCGAACTCCGCGACTGACGTTTCGCCTACTCGCCGCTTTCGAGAACTTCCCGGACGACGCGACCGACCGCCTGTCGGTTGAAGGGCTTCTGAATGAAGGCGCCGCCGGTGAGGTCGATGCCCGTTTCCGCGAGCTTGTCGGCCGAATACCCCGACGTGAAAATGACCTTGATCCCGGGGCGTTCCTTGACCAGGTTCTCGGCCAGTTCCTTACCATCCATTTCAGGCATCACCATGTCGGTGAACAACACATGGATATCACCGTCGAACTGCGCGGCAACCTGTAAGGCTTCGACGCCGTTCTCCGCTTCGAGCACCGTGTAGCCGAAGTGCTTGAGTACCCGGACCGCTACGTGGCGGACCATCGGCTCGTCTTCAGCCACGAGCACGGTTTCACTGCCCGTGGTGGGTTGGGGGGCAGGCGCCGGTGCAACAGGCGCAGGGGGCGTCTCCACTCGGGGAAGATAGACCCGGAATGTGGCTCCGAGTTCAGGTTCGCTATCGACAGAGACAAACCCACCATGTTGACGAATAACTCCGTAAACGGTGGCAAGGCCCAGCCCGCTGTCGTCCCCAGTTGAACGGGTTGAGAAGAAAGGTTCGAAAACGCGCTGCTGGACGTCCTCGGTCATTCCTACACCGGTGTCTCCCACCGTCAGAGCCACAAACGAACCGGCTTGGGCTCCGGCCGTGTCCCCCAGAACTCGGCAGTCCTTTTCTGTCAGGACGACCGGGGCGGCTTCGAGCAACAGCGTTCCGCCATCCGGCATCGCTCGAAAGGCATTTGCGATCAGTGCATCGAGAGCACTCACCATGCTCTGCCGGTCGGCGGATGCCCACAGCGGTTCATCGGTCTTCTTAAGGACGATCTCCACTCCTTCTGTGGCTTCGTCTTTGGCTCGTTGGGCGGCCTCGTCGATCAATTCGTTGACTGAGAGCTCGGCCAGACTGAGGGTCTGTTCGCGTGAGACCGCGAGCAGTTGTCGCATGAGATTGGAGGCGCGATTCGCCGTCTTGACGATCGCCGTCGCCTGGGTGGCCTGTTCCTCGCCGGGCGCAAGTGAGTCCCGCAGCATTTCGGCTTCGTTGAGGATGACTGTCAGGTAGTTATTGAAGTCGTGCGCAACGCCCCCGGCCAGTTTACTGACCGCGTCCATCTTGATTTCATGAAACAGCTGGGTGTTGTACTGAGCCCGCTCTTCCTCGGCCTGTCTGGCTTCGGTTATATCTTCGCAGACGCCCACGAGCCAGGCGGCGGGCGTGTCATCTGAGTCTGCCAGGAAGGTGCGTTCCCTGATCCAACGTACGGCTCCGTCGGCTGCGGCGATTCGGTATTCCTTCTCTCCTTCAAGGGAGCTTCCCTGGGTCTCAGCTGAGACCAGAGGCAACCCGATCCCTCCTCTCTGGAGGCCGGCGTCCCCCAACGCTGAACCGTCACACTGTCCGCACGCTCCTCCCCAGATGTCTCGGCAGGCGGGGCTCACATAGACATCTTCCGGGTTGATCAAGGAGACAGTCCAGATGGCGATGTCAGCTTTGCTGACGGCATTCTGCAGGCTTGTATTCGGGGATGGCCGCTCCGGAGGGGCGGGGGGAGAGGACGGTTCGGGCGTAGGTTCGCTCTTTGGGCGCCGGGTTGAGCACGCATAGGCCGAAACAGCGGCCAACACCAGCAGGATCAGGAACTCACCGACGCGCCACGTTCCGTGCAGGGCTGCCCAACTCACAAATCGCTCTGTGACGTTGAAGGAGCATGCGAGCGCAAAGAGGATCACGCAGAGGAATACGGACGCTATCACGTCGCCGAATCGGTTACTTGGCTTGCTCATCGCCGCCCTTTTCGCTGGCTGGACCGCAACACCGGCCTTCGCTATACGGCTCCACTCGTGCAGCCGCTCTGAGAACACCCAATAAGATTCCCCCCTTATCTCGACCTGCAAGTGGTTGGCGAGGCTAACTGACAAGGTCCTCTATTTCGCACCCAAAATGAGAAGAAGGGAAGGAAGGTCGGCGACTACCATTGACAAAGAGGCTGATAAAGAGTAGCGTATAAGAGATTGCGACGAGAGAGATGGTCGTTGGGCAACGCAAAGAAGGGAGATGGAAGGATGATGACGCTGAATCGTGTGATGTTGGCTGGGAATTTGACTCGGGATCCCGAGCTCCGACGCACTCCGAACGGAACGCCGGTGGCGGTGTTTGGCTTGGCAGCGCGTGAACGGTTTTCCACCCGACAGGGCGACGCGCGGGAGGACGTTTGTTTCGTGGATGTTGAAGTATGGGGAAGGCAAGCTGAGCTATGTGGGCAGCACCTCACGAAGGGAGCACCGGCATTCGTGGACGGGCGTTTGCGATCGGATCGCTGGGAGGACAAGACAACGGGACAGCGGCGTAGCCGTCTACTGGTCAAGGCGGACCGGGTGCAGTTCCTGAATAGGGCTCGGGGGGGCGAAAGAACGGCCGGGCCAGACGGGGACAGTGCGGGCGAGCAGGGCAGGCGAGGCTATGGGAGCGGCCCCGGTGACGATCGTCGTGTGGCCTGAAAAGAGCGACCGGAGTCCCTGACCTGTGACTCACAGACGGCGCCCGGGAGCGTCTGGCCGTGGACGGCAAGACGGCAGGAGAAGACGCCGCACATCGTCGCAGGACGCGGCAGCATGGCGATGGTAGGGAGAACCGGGATGGCTATCCGTCGGCCGAGGGTGGGCAGGGGCTGGTGCTGGTGCTGAAGAGGTCACTCAACAGTCTGTGGGCAGCCTGGGCGAGCTTCTCCCCCGCATCAGGGGCATAGCGCGTACTCCCGGGGACCACCTCATACCCTCCTTGTGGGAAGGCCTCTCGAGTGGGTAGGTACCCAATGGCATCGTTGGCCAGTTCGAAGACCATCGTGTGGGCGGCTGGGGATTTGGCTTTGATATCCAAACCGAATTCACAGAAGACTTCGCCCGGGAGCCCAACGATGGCCATGTCCCCGATCCGGATAGCCATCACTTCGACTGAGTCGGCTTGGTGTTGAGCCGCATGCATCTCAAGCCAGGTTTCGGCCCTTGCTTCTTCCGGGAATCCATCGGCGGCGTCGACGAAAGGGCTGTCGTCGCGCTCGAGGACCTGTCGTGCCCACTCTATCTGGGCGTCGGTGATTGGGTGTCTGGCCAACGCAACGTGTTCAGAGAGGGGCCTGACTGGACCGGCGTTCAGGGGAGTCGCCCCATGCTTCAGCGTGGAGTGGGTGGCTGCCGCGAGCATGAAGCCGATTCGCTGCGTGGCTTGGTAACCGCGCCTCGGGGCGTCTGGGTCAGTGTAGTCGATGTGGTTGACGTTACCACAGCATCCGTTGAAGAAGAGGGGCTCGAAGCGCGGTCCATTGAGCGTCTTGAGGGCTTCTGCGAGGTACCCTGGGTAGTCGGCTGAATAGAGGCGGTTGGCGTAATCCAGAACGGCGGGGTGGAGGGCGAAATTGACAACGACCCCGCCGGAGCCATCCTCGTGTTCCACCTGGAGGGCGAGGATTTCAGTGTCAACTGGTCCCAGGACGCGAGCGATTTCCGCTTCTGAGAGGTCCTCCCAGTTCATGTGCGTCTGACCAGAGGCGTCGAGGAGGCGGCGATTGAAGGACACTCGGTCTTCCGTTCCACGCCCCAGTTTCAGAGCGGCCGGGCGTATGCGGTCGACCGCGGAGGAAACGGCTCCCACGGCTGTCTCGAGGAATGCCTCGATGTCTGAATCTTCTGCTTTGGGCATCCCATAGAGGGCTAGTGTGGCCGGGCCGCTGTGCGTGTGAGTGGCGGCGATGAGGACATTGCCGGCGGGAATGCCGGTCCTTTCGCGGATCCAACGGCGCATGAGGGCAACGCACGATCGTGGCATCATGCAGAGATCAAGGCTCAGGAGAGCGACGGGGGCCTGGTCCATTCGGGACTGGAGGACGAGAGCCCGGGCTGTCAGTGGGTCATGCGTTCCGGTCGCGGCATAGTCCGCCCGAAAATTGCCCATCATGGGGAGATTGGGTGGAGGTGTGAAATCCACGCTGCCAAATCCCGCTTGCCAGCCCATCTGCTCTTGACTCATTGCGTGTTTTCCCGTCGCTGCTTGGCGTTTCTCAGGACGTTTCGGTGCGCTACGGCGAGCACTATAGATCCCCGCTTCGGCAAGGCGAATCGCTGCAAAGCCATTGCTGCTTCGGGGATTTGTGGCGTTTCATTCACGCGCGATCGTTGGCAGGGCTGTGGCAATGGCTATATTGAAGCTCTGTGTGATGGAATCGTACGTCTGGATGGCCCGGCGTGAGCACCCGCCCACTGGCGGGGGCCCGCATGGTCTTTCCCTGATGGGACAATGCTGTGGCTCAGTTGGACCTTACTGAAGAACTGTCCCGGCTTCTGAGCCGTGAGAAGTCGCGTGGTCGGAAAGGTGTTTCCCTTTCCCCTGAGACCGTTGCGGGCTTGTTTTCAGCCCGGATCCGGACATCAGACGCCGCCTCTCCCTCAGGCGGATCACAGCAGGCCCCACGCTCCGCAGGGCAGCCTGTGCGCCCAGCTTCCGTCCCTGCTGTTGCGCCACCTCGTCCCCCGGTTGCTCCGCGAGCTCCTGCTGTTGCATCGTTTCCGGCAGCGGCACCCGCCGAGACCATGGAGGGACTTGACCTCGCCAGCCTTGAGCAACGGGTGAGCGGCTGTCGCAAGTGTAGCCTTTGGGAGAAACGGACTCAGTCGGTGTTTGCCCGGGGAACGGCGGCGGCTCAGGTGGTATTCGTTGGTGAGGGGCCTGGCTTTGAAGAGGACCAGCAAGGGCTACCGTTCGTGGGAGAGGCAGGTCAGTTGCTCGACCGTATGATCGCGGCGATGGATCTGGGCAGTGAGGATGTGTACATCTGCAATATCGTCAAGTGCCGGCCTCCGGGGAACCGGAACCCCGAGGAGGCCGAGGCAGCGGCATGCCTTCCCTACCTTGAGCGCCAGATTGAGCTTGTTGGGCCGAAGGTCATTGTACTGCTAGGGGCTGTTCCTCTTAGGTTTTTACTTGGCAAGAGTGGGATCACGAGGTCGCGTGGAAACTGGCTCGACTACAAGGGCATCCCAGTGATGCCGACTTACCATCCTGCCTATCTTTTGCGCGTTCCCCAGAAGAAACGGGATGTCTGGGGTGACCTTCAGCAAGTTATGCGGTTACTTGGCAAGGACCCCGCCCACGTTGTTGGGCGGTAGCGTTTGTTTACCATAAGGCAGGAGATGTTACCTTTGGAAAGCCTCAAGCAGAGCGTTTGGTGTCCTGCGCTTGTTCTGTGCGCAGCTCTTTGGGCTTTTATCCCGATGTCCGCGTCCGGGGAATTGGAGGAGGCGGAGTCGATTCGGGCGTTACCGAATCCTCTTGGGCTCACGGCGGCTAAGCGTATTGCCGTCCGTGACAATCCCGGGTTGCTCGCCGTCGCACGTCGTATCGACGCGGCTGTTGCCGCTGTGGACCTTGCTCGGACGGCTTACTATCCGACCGCACGCCTCAATTCGGGAGTGAGCAGGACAGAGAACCTGGCGACAGGCGGATCGGGCGTGGGGGGCACAGCCCCCTTTGAGACATATGAGATTGGGGCGACCGCTTCATGGCTCCTTTTCGACGGCGCCGGCCGTCGGTTCCGACTGCTTGGTGCGCAGGTCGGGGTTGATATAGAGGAACGCGGGCATGAGGATGCCCAACGTTTGCTTCTGCAGGGCGTCGCGACCGCTTACTACGGGGCGTTGCTCGCCCAGGAAGGCAGTCGGATAGCCAGGCAGGATGCAGATTTCAACAGCAAGCTGAGCGAGGAGACGCAGAAACGTTTTGCCGCGGGAGCGGCGGCCAAGAGCGAAGTTCTCAATTTTCGCATTCGCACGAAGCAAGCTGAGAGCGACTATGTCAGGGCGGAATATTCCTATCGTAGCGCGCGTACGATCCTCGCCGCTTTTCTGGGCGTAAATGAAGCGGCTCTGCCGGTTGATTTCGCTCTTGAAGCGGTGGATCCGGGGGCTCTGCCGGCAGATCCGCCCGAGCTGGCTTCTGAACTGTCTTACGCTTTGAGCCATCGGCCCGATCTGCTCGTGCTGCAGGGCAGGCTTCGTCGCCTCGCCGCCGAACTCAAAGCTATTCGCTCGGAATATTTTCCCCAACTATCCTTTTCGGCGGGAACAGGTTTGAGTCGTGTGGACAGCCCGCAGTTCAACTGGGATGAGGATCTCACCGTTGGTATTGGAGTGAATGCGACATGGGACGTATTCACCGGGGGTAGCACGCGGCATAAGTCTCGGGTACTGAAGGCCCAGATCGCTGAGGTCTCGGACGCAATCGGTCAGCGGACAATCGAGGTCGCATCGGAGTTGCGCCAGCAACTGGATGCTGTGGGTGTGGCGAAGGCACAGGTGGATCTGCTGGGAGCCATCTTCGACATGAGCTCGGAGGTGCGTGATCTTGTCCGCAGTGAGTACTTGGCCGGCCGTACATCACTCACACGACTTAATGAAGCCCAGACTGATCTCGTTCGGGCTTCCGGCGGCCTGGCAACGGCTCGCATCCGTCTGTTTTTGGCCAGCGAGGATCTGGGGGCGGCCAGCGGGCGTATACTGGGGAGTGTTCCTTCTGAGCAGTAGGTATCTGTCCTGTTTGCAGGACTGTGATTGACGAGTATTGCGGGTGTGTAGAGGCAGTGTGAATCAGAGAGGACGGAGCAGCAGATGAGTGGATCCGATCTTGCGATTCTTGGTGGCCCGAAAGCAGTTCAGACGGCCGTGGGGGACATGTTCACTTGGCCGATCATCTCCGAGGAGGCCGAGTGCGCCGCGCTGGATGTGATCCGGCGGGGGGCCATGTCCGGGGTTGACGTGAGCAAGGAGTTCGAGGCGGAGTACGCGACGTGGCAAGGCACTGAATTCGCTTTGACGTTCAGCTCCGGCACGGCAGCTCTAGAGGCCGCCATGTTTGGTTGCGGAGTCCGCAGAGGCGACGAGATCATCTGCCCCAGCATTACCTACTGGGCCTCGTGCCTGCCTGCCTTCAATTTGGGGGGCACGGTCGTTTTCGGGGAGATCGATCCTGACTCTCTCTGTCTGGACCCAGACGATGTTGAGGCCCGGATCACCGAACGAACCAAGGCGATTGTGGTTGTGCACTACGTCGGCCATCCAGCCGATATGGATCCCATCATGGCGATTGCCAATCGACATGGCGTCAAAGTGATCGAGGACGTTTCGCATGCCCACGGCGGTGTCTACAAAGGGCGCAAGCTCGGCAGCATTGGGCATGTTGCTGCCATGTCCCTGATGAGCGGGAAGTCACTCGCTATTGGGGAGGGAGGCATGTTGACCACAGATGACCGCGAGATCTATGAACATGGATGTGCCTGGGGGCATTACGGTCGGTTCAACGATGATATCCAGTCGGAGGCGCTTCGTCCGTACCGCGGGCTCCCGATGGGAGGGCACAAGTACCGGATGCACCAAGTCAGTTCGGCCATGGGGCGCGTGCAGTTGAAGGAGTACGACGCCCGGAACCGTGAGATCCTCAAGTCAATGAACTATTTCTGGGATCTGCTGGAAGGCGTACCTGGTGTGAAGGCACACCGGCCGGCTCGCGGGTCCGGCAGTGAGATGGGGGGGTGGTATGCCGCGCGCGGTCTGTATCGCCCGGAGGAAATCGGTGGCCTGTCGATCACTCGGTTCTGTGCGGCTGTGCGTGAAGAAGGCGTATCGTGTGGCCCCGGCTGCAACCGTCCGCTGCATCTGCACCCGCTCTTCAATGAAGCCGATATCTATGGTGATGGCAACCCGACCCGGATCGCTCATAGTGACCGGGATCTGCGCCAGCCACATGGGGCTCTTCCGACCAGCGAGGCGATTACGGGGCGAATGTACAGCATCCCGTGGTTCAAACACTACCGCCCGGTGGTCATCGAAGAGCATGCCAACGCCTTCCGCAAGGTGGCCGAGAACTACGAGGCGTTGCTCGTCGATGATCCCGGAGATCCGGAGACGCTTGGGAACTGGCACTTTTTTGCCCATTGATGGTTGTGAACTGCTCAAGGCAGAGACGGATGATGCCAGGAACATCCCTCGTCCGGAGGCTATCCGGGTGCTCTTGGGCTGTGACCCGACGATTTGGTCTTGTCAGAGGAGAAACTCATGGCGAACGTGATTGCGTGTCGAACAGGCATGTTTGGGAGCGCGGAGGCGGCCTTTGAGCGCTTCCCGGAAGCCGGGATTCTTAACGCCGAGGCCCCGCCCCCGGGTGACGGTGACTATGCAGGGCTTGCCGCCTCCGCCGCTGCGGCTGGCGTGACGATATCGACGCTGTCAACGGGGCTGCCGTTGGACACCGACGAGACGGCTGCCGCGTTCAACGCTGTCATTGATGGGGCTGCCGCAATCGGCGTCTCCAAGGTTTTCGTCAGTGCAAAAGCCGGGGAGGATGTTCCGCGGGATGCGGTACTTTCGCGTTTTCGCGTGACGGCAGACTACGCTGCAGCTCAGGGCGTGGTCATCTGCATGGAGACGCACCCGCCGTTCGGTACGAATGGTGACTTGGCAAAGGCCACCATCGAGGCGGTCGGAAGCCCGGGCCTCCGATTCAATTTCGACACAGCCAACGTCTACTACTACAATGAGAACACGGACACGATATCGGAGCTGAAGAAGGCAGCTGATTTGGTTGCGGCCGTGCACATCAAAGACACAGACGGCGGCTTCAAGTCGGGGAATTTTCCCGAGGTCGGGACCGGAGTTGTGGATTTCCCCGGGGTGTTTGAACTCCTTGGTGGACTGGGATTCGAGGGACCGTACACGCTGGAGGTAGAAGGAGCTCTCGTCAAGGATCTGGACCACGACCAACGTCTGGTCTTCCTGCGCCGATGCATGGACTACCTGGACAGCATTGGGGCTGTTGGATAGGGCCACGCATGGTAGAGCGTGAGACGCGGGCCGCTTGGCAGGCATTGCGGAGTTACAGACGAGCCCAGCCTCCGCCGAAAGTCCGACCTTCATATCCGAGTGTGTAACTTCCGCCAAAGCGCATGGAGGAGCCGGTTCTCCGTAACCGGCCTGGCCGCATACGGAGAAGCGGCGCTGCCCAAGATGTGCGTCGTACACAGACCGATGACGCACACACGAGAGAACACGTCACTCATCCTGGGGTAGGTGGCTGATCCGGTTGGTCAGTGACCCGATCCCTTCGATGGTGAGTTCAATCGTGTCGTCTGGCTGAAGCCAATGCTCGTTCTCAAGCGCACAGCATCCCGGAATGGTGCCCGTGCCCATGAGTTCCCCGGGCACGACGCGTTCGCCCAGCGATGCGTAAGCGACCATCTCTCCCAGGGAGTAGTGCATGCCTGCGGTGTTGCTTTCCGCCACGACCTGACCGTTGATTCTCACGTTCACATCCAGATTGTCTGCACGAGCCAGAAGATCCTGGGTTTCGACGACGCATGGGCCGATGCTGTTTGCGAAGTTCTTCGCCTTGACCGGGCCGAATCCGCTGGTCATCTCTGCGAGCTGGCAATCCCTGGCGCTGAAATCGTTGAGGATAGTGAAGCCCCCGATTGCCTGCAAGGCTTCCTCGGGGGTGGCGTTGTAGAGCGGCTTTGTGACGACAATGCCGAGCTCAAGCTCGTAGTCCAGGGCGGATGAATAGGGTGGCCAGGGAACGATATCGCCATGCCCGAGGATGTTGATATGGCTGCCCATGTAGTAGATCGGGTGTTTGTACCAGAGCGGCTTCGGTCTGAGCTTTGGATGGGGCTTCCTGAAGATCTTCTCATAGGCGTTAAGGACTGGCCAGGCCTTGGGGAGGAAACGCCTGGCATACCCGCGCCCCGCTGCGATTACATGTTTCTCGTAAAGCATGAAGTCGCGGATTGATCGTGGGCTGAAGGGTGCGGGGAGGGGATGGTCAGTCTCCGGTGGACTCTCGGCCTCCTGTCCCGCGGTTTGGTCCAGCAGGGCGCGCACTTCATTCAGCAATTCGTCCCCGCCTCCAAGGATAGCGATGAGATCGTCCTGGCAGGCTAGGCTGGGAGAAACCGCTTGCGGCGAAGCAGCGATCAGCGTACTCAGGGGGTGCCAATGACCGTGTTGGAGCACGGCGAGCTCCAGCTGGCCAGAGGGAAGTGATTGCCGTCTGATTTTCACATCGGGCCTCGCTTTTCGGGAAGTCAGGGGAGGATCGCGACCGCGCGGCACGGCCCGGCGCTTGCGTCACGTATCTTGAGTGGGAAGCAGGCGACGGTGAAACCCGAATGCGGGAGCGTTGACAGGTTCACCAGGCGCTCGATATGTGCGTAGGGGCGGTCGATTTGGTGTGCTGCCCACATTACGCCCTTTTCCCGTCTTGTCAGAGCCTCACGGGCTTGTTGGTCGAGTGGCGCATCCCAGCCCCACGCATCGATTCCCATCACCCGGATTCCCTGGTCCCACAGCCAGAGGGTTGCTTCTGCTGTCACTCCGGGGCCGCGGAAGGCGTAGTCCGGGGCGCCGTAGTGGCGGTCGCATCCGGTCTGGATAAGGACAATCTCGCCCGGTTTCAGGGCGTGGTGGATCGCCTCGAGCGCACTCTTCGCGTCCTCGATCGTCACGCTGTCGCCGTCTTCCTTGTGGCGCATGTCGAGAGCGATACCGGGGCCAAAGAACCAGTGTAGCGGGAGCTGATCGATGGTTTGGGCCTGGGCGTTCCCGATCTGGCTGTTGTAGTGCCACGGTGCATCGACATGCGTGCAGTCGTGGGTCCCAAGGCGCTTGATGGTTTCGGTGGCCCATCCCTCTGACGCCCGGAACAGCTCGGGAGGGACATGCAGCAGTTCCTGGGCTTGAGCCGCCCCTGCGGCATGGTCATGGTAGTCGATTTCCGTACGGAAGACGGGAGGCGTCTCCGGGGGACTTGGCGCGATCTCGGCAGACAGATCAACGATTGTCATTGCTTACCTTTCGAATCTCCCGAGCGGTTGGGCTGGAAGGGAGCACAGCACGTGGCTGAGGTGGTCTTCTGTGATTGCTGTGACTGTAGCTTGGGGACGCGTGAGGATCAACGCGTCGTGTCAAGAGGACAGGTGCCCGGCGTGGTGTTCACAGACGGCATTCTCCTTTCAGGACGTTTGCCTCCACCCGTGTCGGCCTTCTTGCAGGTACGGACGGGGAGATGGTGCGGCTCTTGTACTGACCCGCACGCACGCTAAATTATGGAGCTATCTCGTCAGCGTGACGTAGAGCCTATCTGCTTGACCATGCTGGGGAAAGGCGCCGTAGTGTCCAGCCACCGTCTGAGAGACATGCGCGTGCTGCATTCACAGTCTGGGATCAGGAGTACCCATGAGTAACTCGCCGAACGGCGAAGCCCCTGCCTGCGAGATTCGTGTGCAGAGCTCGTCTCCCGCCATCCATCAGGTGGTCGATTTTCCGTGCCGGATCGGCCGATCCGCTGAGTGTGATGTCGTCATTGATGAACCGTCAGTCTCGGGATTGCACGCGGTGCTTGTGTTGTTGCCAGGGGACCGGCTGCAAATCGAGGACCAGTGGAGCACGAATGGCATCCATGTGGATCGGAAGCGGGTCAAACAACTGGCCATCGAACGTCCGACTGATTTGGTTTTCGGCCGGATTTCTGTCTCGATGACCCCGGCGGGTGGCGCTTATCAGGAGGAGTTGCCTCCGGGGATTGCGGATACGGCCATTGATCGGGTCGAAGATGAGGATGAGGGGCATCTCTACCGCCGCGATGGCGTCGAGTATGGCCCCTATCCCTGGGAACAGCTTCGGGGACTTGCCCAGGACGGGACAATCAAGGGAGCCGACCTCGTATGGGGGCCGGGGGCGACGGCATGGATGAGAGCGGAGTTTATCCCCGGGTTATTCGGCGGCGAACCGATGGTTGCTTCCGGGGGAGAGGAGACAACTGAGAAGGAGGGCGTGGTTGCTCAGGAGGAGGGATCCGAGAACGTCGCGACTGTGGACAGGGATGAAGGGGAAGCCCCCGAAATCGTTGTGTCTCCCAAGGCAGAAACGCCAGGGGCGGACGAGCCTGTTTCCGGAGAGAGTTCTGCTAAGCGTGGTCGCGTTCAGGAGATCAGCGAGGCATCAACTCCTGCCAAGGGCGGCAGCTCGGGGCGCAGTCGGAAGGCCAAGGCGAAGGCGGCTGATCCTGAGCGACCGGCGTCGAGCCGTCGTGGGATCGTCTGCCCGCATTGTTGGCATCGGTTTGCGGTTGAGGAGTTCCTTTTCATTGCCCGCCATCAGAGCCTCGTGGGCGATCCCGTTCTTGGAGCGGATGCGCAACAGCGTTTTCTCCCTTCGCGGTTTACCCCGGAGGGGCACGCCGTGGACAGTGCCGGAATGAGCTGTCCGGACATGGCCTGTCCTCGGTGTCACCTTCGCATCCCACAGACTGCCAGTGAGATGCCGCCATTGTTCCTGTCCATCGTGGGTGCTACCGCAAGCGGTAAGAGCTACTTTCTGACCAGCATGAGCTGGGAGTTGCGCAATACGCTGAACCGGAACTTCGCCATTTCCTTCACGGATACCGATGCGATCAACAACCAGATCCTCAACGACTTTGAGGAAACCGTTTTTCTCAATTCCGACTCAGACCGGTTGATAGCGCTTGAGAAGACGGAGTTGCAGGGGGAACTCTACAATCAGGTTCTTCTGGACGGCATGCTCATCAATTTGCCCAAACCGTTCATGTTCTCGGTGACCCCCTCCGAACACCATCCTGAGTACGAAGCCGTCCGTGAACGTACGTCTCGGACGCTGGTGCTGTACGACAATGCGGGTGAACATTTTGAACCGGGAATGGACTCGGTGGACAACCCGACGACGCAACACCTCCTGCACTCTGATACCATATTCTTCCTGTTCGATCCGACGAAGGACGTGCGATTCCGGCGTCTCTTGACGAGTGATGACCCACAGATGGCCCGTGGCGCACGTGTCCAACGCCAGGAGATCATCCTGACTGAGATGATCAACCGCATCAAGAAGTACTCGGGGATGCGGGCGGGAGTAAAGAGTCGGAAGACGTTGATGGTGGTGGTCGCCAAGTGTGACGTCTGGCTTGACATGCTGGCTCTTGAGCTCCCGCGTGAGCCTTGGCGATGGGACTCGAAGCTTCACACCTGTGCTCTGGACGTGGACGCCATCAAGAACGTCTCATTTGCGTTACGGTCACTCCTTGAGCGGGTTTGTCCTGAACTCGTTTCAACCGCTGAGTCGTTTGCCGGTGATGTCTACTATGTTCCCAACAGCGCACTTGGGCACCACCCTGAGTTGAACGAAGAAACGGGCATGATCGGCATTCGGCCGCGTGACGTCGATCCGATCTGGGTGGATGTTCCCATGCTCTACTTCTTCTGTGAGCGTGGCTTTATCCCCGCTCTGAGCCGAGGCCGACGTGAAGAACGGGAGACAGTCCCGATTGAGTACAAGGTTTCCGGGGACGTCATGTTCGTGTCGCTTCCCGGACAGGAGAAGCCGCTGCAGGTCCCGTTGTCCTACCTTGGTGCGCGTTTGCAGTGTCCCTACACGGGTGTGTGGTTTGACATGCCGAACCCGCGCAAGTCGTGGCTCCGACATCGTGAGAAGCAGGTGTAAGCTCGACCGATCTGGACGCGCCTTGGTGAACGGTCTCCAACCGGGATGGATTTGGGTATGGCCCACGAACTGATCTACACTTCAGCACACAAAGGGCTCCAACCGGGAACGCGGGGGTTCTGCACGGTTGCTCACACCCGTGGGATGCGTTCCGAGACGGTTCGCCTGCTGGAGTCCATCAGCGCCTACAAGAACCTGTACAGCGGACTGGACGCTCGAGCGGGGCTCAATCCTCCATCCATCAGTCACCATCACTTCACGCTGGGCGGTTTGGCGATGAGTGTGCTGTCACGCGTTGCTCCGGCGCTTGCCGACCACACTCAGCGTTCCAACAAGATTGCCCACCATGTTGTCCTCCGTCGTCGCGAGCGATCCTCCGTTGGTCCGGCCTGGGTTTGTGCCCGGGACGGTTTTTTTGTCGAGTCCTGGGCTGATGAGCCGGCGTTACTGGAGATGCCGAAGGAGATTCCGGATGGTGAGCAGGGGGACCTGCGCGCCACGACCTGGGAGAGTTTAACAGGCGATGCCGGTTGGGCTGGGACGCTTGCTTACACCATCTTGTCGCGGCCGAACACACCTTCCATTCTGTTGTTTGAACCGGGGATGGATATGATGGCACTTGTGAGTGAAGCTCTGTCGCTGATTGAGCCCGAGCAGCGCTGGGAAGTGACCTTCAATACCTATTTCACGAGTCTTCCCGCCGGGGCATCGTGCGCGATTCGGTGTTGCGTTGCGGACACGGATGGTCTGCGCGAGGCTCGGCGGAACATGCGGTCGCTGGTCATTGATTTAACGAAACCTCTGGGGCCTCCGCCGTCTGAGAACGCTCTGGTTGAGTGTGCTCGAACGGGGGAACCCGTTTCCACCAAGCCACGACGTGCCGCGGCGCGCCCTGGCTCTACGTTTGTACGCCTTCCACCCCGCAACCGCACGTCGCTGCGGATGCGACCCGAAGGCCCTGAAGGACGTCGCAGGAATGATACCGGAACAGGAACTGGTCGAACGCATTCGTGAGCAACTGCGCATGGATCCCCAGCAGGTCACTCCGCTGCTGGAAGACCTTGCTGAGCAGTATGCTGACGCGTGTGCTATTGCCAATGCGCGGCTGAGCCGTTGTGCGGAATTCCTCGTGAAGGGGATGCGTTCGGAGGCCGTCCACGAAGCGGAGGGCCCACCGTCTGTCCTTACGCTGATCGACGTGATCAGCTTCCAGGAACTCACCAAGTGGCGAAATTTCTGTCAAGATCTGGGCTTGGAGATGTTCCCGGACATCGACTTCGATACCGTAGAGAAGCTACGTGTTGAGCTTGCCACTGAGGAAGCGCTTTCTCCGTTATTGCGCCGCTATCGTCGTTTGGTGCATGACGGTGACCCTGATTCCTGTATCGAGGTTCTGCGCGAGCTGCGTTCGCGTGATTCGGAGAATCCCGTCTGGCCTGAGAATCTTCAGCAACTTGAGGAGCAGCAACTGCGCGTCCTGGTTCCTCAAGTGCAGGATGCGATTGCTGACGGGGATCTCGCTGAGGTCCGACGTCTCAATGCTGAACTGACTCATCCCCAACGAGTTGCCCCTGTCCCGAAGGACCTGTTGTCACAAGTGAGCGCGACTCTCGAGGCGGCTCGACTTCAGGAGCTTGAGCGTGATGTTGGCGCACTGATGGTTGATCTCGAGCGTGTACTCAGTGATCGGGACGTGGAACGGGCCGGGTACTTGCTTGGACGGTGGGAAGAGCTGAGCCCGGCGGGTAGCGGTCTACTCTCCAGTGCGCACCGGGCGTTGCTTTCACAGGCAACCGATTGGCATGACCGTGAGATGGCCGGCCGGCGGAAGGAGCAGGCGTTTGAGGACGCGGTTGCGGCCATGTGGGAAGCAGTGGGGAGTGCTGAGCCTCACGCCGACACAGTTAACGAGCGTTGGCAGGCGCTGAGTGGCTTTGGCCGCCCACTCCCGGAAGCGCTCACCCGCAGCGTGCAGGAGGCCTTCGCGCGTATTGCTGCTCGCAGACGCCGTCGTTCCACGCGCAATGCATGCCTGGTCCTGCTGTTCCTGGTTCTGGCTGTTGCCGGAGCAGCCGCTGGCGTTTGGGCTCATCGACGTGGGCAGGATCGGCAGCGAACATTAGCCCACCTGACCGGGCTGAAGGAACAGGGGGAGTATGCTGAAATGCGGTCGTTCCTTGATGCCCTCAAGGATCGAGACGCCGCGTTTTACAATTCTCCCGAGCTTCGGCCGCTGGTGGATGAGACAGATCGTGTTCTGGCGGAACAGCACGACCGATCTGAACGCTTCGCAAAGCTCACGGAGACGCTTAGCACGATCAGAGAGAATGGCTTTGCTGCGAGTGAACAGCGGATTCGGGCTGTTCTGGCAGAGGGGCGTGAGTGCACTTCCGGAGCCGATGATACGGCCTTGTTGCAGGCATGGCAAGGGTCGTGGGAGCGGTGGCTGGCCCGCAAGATCGAGGCCGCCGATGAAGAACTCCGGCGTATCCTCGCTCCGATCCGTCAGGGCTTGGATGCGCGCAAACAACGGCCGTTTTCATCGCTGTTGGCTGAAGGTGAGGCGCTTGAACGACTGAACGGCATACTCAGCGAGGCTGATGAGTGGTCTCCGCGGGCATCCCCGGAGATGGTTGAGACCTTTGGCCAGGCGGCCGCTGAACTGGAAGCATGGGGGCGTGAGTATGCAGACCGCTGCAAATCCGAGAAGGCTGCTCAGGAACTCCTGAAGTCTCTGCGCAAACGTCTGCTCAGCGCATTGCCGAACCTGGACCTATACGGGCAGCTTCTGAAGCAGTTTGTGACGGAATTTCCCGATACGGAGGAGGCGGCGCCCTTCCGGCGGGCTTTTGAGGAGTTTGAGCACTATCGCCGGACAGCTGCGTTGCAGACGTTTTCCGCAAAGGGGTTTCCTCTGGAGGACGCAAAGCTGGCGCAGGCCCTCACGGGTACGGGAACAGCCTCCGATGCGTCCGCGAGTGTCTGGAGTGCGGACCTCGCAGCGTGCGCTGCCTATGGGCGGGCAAACTCGACGTGCCGTGAGAAGCTCCCGCTCCTTGTGGTGAGTGAGCGTGAGAACCTCAATCTGCAGCGCCTGCGCTATCGTCGGAAGGGTGACGCGATGTGGCGCACCATGTATTTCCCCAAGCCCTTGCGCAGTCGGCGGGAGACCGATGACCGAGGGAACATGCAGACCTCGTTCTGGGGGGAAATCTACTACTATGAGCATGACGACCAGAAGCCTTGGATTGTCCACACCAGCAAAGTGTTCCCGGACAAGTTTTCCAGCCGCGACTATGATGTCAACATTGAGCGTCGGCCGCAGGACAATGTGGTGCAGCATGGGCGCTTCCTTTTCCGTTTCATTGCGGAGGCCCACGAAGCCCGTGAGTTAGACATGCATCTACTGAGCGGGGTTGAGGCCGTGTTGCGTGATCGTGAGATGCAGCCTGTTCCCCGGGCATGGGTTCTGAAACGGCTCGTTCACGCCCTTGCGGAGAGTTTCGGGACAGAGGTCCCTGAGGCCCAGCGGATGGTGCACCTCGCGGACCAGATGAAGACCGACGTCCCCTGGATGAATCCGGACCATCCTGACGTGCTGGCTGCTCAGGAAGGCATTGACGCGGTGTTTGGGCAATTCCCGGATATACCCAAAGTGATGGCGAGTGTGGCCAGTCGTCGTGCGTTGCTCTTGCGAGCACTGAGTCGGCGTGTTCGCGCTGTCGGCATCATCTATCGTGGTGAGGAGAACGCGTTGGAACCGTTCCTCGGCGTGAGCCAGCCGCGTGCCGTGTG
Source organism: Lentisphaerota bacterium (assembly GCA_018676675.1). Classification (GTDB taxonomy): domain Bacteria; phylum Verrucomicrobiota; class Lentisphaeria; order Oligosphaerales; family JABHEG01; genus JABHEG01. The sequence goes on along the minus strand of JABHEG010000378.1, from coordinate 54,564 downwards.
GATTGTCCAGACGGGGGCGGCCGGTGCCGCTCCGTCCTTGAAAATCGCCGCCCGGGAGCGAGCTGAGGAGGGTGCCTTGCAGGTCCTGAGCACCGTACGCAGGGATCTTTTCCCCGGGCAGGTTCTGTTTGCCCCGAGTGACAGTTTCACCGAGGCAGAGCTGGTTAAGAAGGCCGGGTATACCGGTGGGAGCAGACCGGCAGTGTGGCCGAGCAGTTGGCCTGTCAATGCCCGTTGACCCGTTCGGTCGGTTCGGGGCGTCACTGAGCAGGCAGGTTGAGCAGGGAGTAGCAGGACTGCATTGGGACAGAAACGCATCATAGGACTGGATATCGGTTCGGGCGCGGTCAAGGGCGTCGCTCTCGCTTTGAGCGGGAAGCGGGTTGCTTTGACCGAAGCGCGCGTGTTCGACTGTCGGGCCGAAGGCATTCTAAACGAGGCGGAATTGCTCAACAGCGTCTCCGGCTGGCTCGAGCAACTCGGCTGGCGCGACGACACGCTGATTGTTGGGATGCCTCAATACCTTGCGACCACGCAGGTCAGCGATTTCCCTCCAGGGGCAACGACTGGGCTCGCCGAGATGGTCGAGTTTGAGACCCAACAGCTTGCCGGGCTCTCAGACGATGTTTTCTTGCATGATTACCAGGTGATGGAGCCTAAGTTCGGTCGTCATAACCCGGTCCTGATCGGCATCTGTCGCGAGTCTGCCGTGCGCGACAGAATCGAGATGCTGACCAATGCGGGGATTAGCGCTTCTGATCTGGCGATGAGTGGGATTGCAGTGGCCAATGCGTTTTTCGGGTTGTATCCCGATGCCGTGACGAATGACGAGCCTCAGTTGCTCTTGGACCTGGGGGCTGAGAACGCAACGCTGTCCGTGATCGCCGGAGGGCAGGTCCTGTTTGTCGGTAGTCTGATGTTTGGGGGAGAGCGTCTGACGGAGCTGCTTGCGAAAGAACTGGGGGTTGATCCGGAAGAGGGTGAGAAGCTCAAACACGAGGCCCAGATCAGTCTTGACGATCCGGGATCGGTGTTGTACAAGGCGGGTGAGCAACTCGATTCGGAGATGACGACCGTCCTTGATCACTGGCGGGCTCAGGAGCGCGACGAACTGGCTGATCGCAAGATTGTGCGGTGTTGGCTTTCCGGGGGGGGAGCGAAACTGCGTGGTATGGACCGTTTCCTGGCGGAGAAGCTTGGTTGTCCGGTGAGTGTCTTCGGTCCGGTGGTTCCTGATGTGACGGACCCGGATCCGGCGTTGGCGACCGCTTTCGGTCTGGCTTTGCATGGGATCGGGCGGTGTCGGGCGGCGATTTCGCTGAGTCCCCCGGAGATGCGATGGCTCGTACTGAGGAAGCGTTACTTCGCGTATCTGGCGGTTTCGGCGGCCCTGATTGTTCTCATGCTGGTTGGCGGAATTGTTCAATCGGTTCGCTTCCTGGCCTCGGAGCAGCGTGAGTTGGGAATACGTCTCGCTGAGCTCAACGAATGCGAGAGACTGATTCCACAACTGGAAAACACGCGGAATGCTATTCGGTACCACGAGATGCGGTTGGTTCCTTTTGTTGAGCGTGGGAACCGCGCCAGGAAGTTCATCGCCGGGATGAATGGTCTGGCGGCGGCTTGCGGGGAGGCCGATTGGTTCATCTACTTTGCGGACGATGCCAGCTACCAGGAGGGGAAGACGACGGAGAAGGAACGCCAGACGTCCTCCAAAACACCAGCCACGCCGAAGGGCGGAATGGGACTTTTTGGTGGTGGGCCGGCAGCGGTCCCCGGAATTGGCGATACCGTTTCCGCCCCGGAGTTCCCCCGACTTCTTCCGGTGGAGGACCTGCCGCGAGTCGAGTCGATTATCATAGCCGGCTACACTCCGCTTCTTGCCGAGAGGCCGTATGAGTCCGTTCGCGGGATTGTGAAGAATCTGGATGAGATGGACCATTACAACGGAGTCGATCTATTGCCCGAAGTCGACCGCATAGGGCGTGAAGACATTTTCGAGCCATGGGTCGCGTTCTTCAAGCAGCATCCCGGGGATCGTTACAAGGCATTCACGTTGCGCCTGCCGTTTGCGTCTCTGGAAGTCAACAAGCGGGATGCGGAGGTGAAACAATGAGGCCATGGCCTGCGCAACACCGCAATTTGGCGGTTGGGCTCACGATCGCTGTCGTGGCGGTTGGGCTCGTTTACATGTTTGTGTCTCGGCCCAAAAAGCGAGACGTCGCGGATCTTCGCGGCGAGCTGGAAGAGAAGCAAATGCGTCTTGTTCGACGCGGCTGGCCGCTCAATTCCGAGCGTCTTGGCGAGTTGCTCAAGGAGATGAATCGGGATCTTGACGGCAAGGGGGGGCGTGCTCCAAAACGGGCGCGAGATGCACGAGGCATCAAGAATCGGGCGGACCTTGTGCTGAGCGAATGCACGTCCACGTTTGATGGGAAGGTCCGTGAGCAGTTCGGTACAACTGCGGATTTTGTGCGCGGAGTTTCGCGTCTGGACTATCAGGAGGAGTTCAATCGCCTCACCCAGGAGTTCGGCAATCGGGGAATCATCCTTGACGAGCGGATTCTCAAGCTTGGGGAGGAGACGTCGTCTCCCTACACATACCAGTTGGTTCTTCACATCTGGACTGTTGAGATGCTGGTCAAGCTTGCCCTCGAGCACAAACTGACGTTTTTGACCGGCCCACCGGTGGCCGGGGGCGGGGCGGCACGAGTTGGCCCGGCTCAGATTACGGTCATGCCGATGCAGGCCTATCTGGTTGAGCGTGCGGACAAGAGTCCATATCTGCTCGAGTTCCCGGTCCGGATGCGGGTTAAGGGGGCTTTGGTGGATGTGGGAGCCTTCCTGGGGGCCCTTCAGAGCGAGGAACGGTTTCTTCCGTGCAGCCATTTCGAACTGACAACCGAACAGCCGACGAAAGAGACCGTGGACAAGGAAGGGCGCGTCCGGATCTCGCAGGTCATGGTTGAGCTTGAGTGCTGTGCCTTCTTCAGTATTCCTGGCGGCGGGAACGCGCAGTCAGGCCGGAGCGGAGGACGATTACCGGGAGCGTGAAGTGCGTTGCAGGCCTCTTGAGGGCCTGTGATGGCCCTGGGATGTGTTCTTCCCCAAGGGCGATGATCCGGTTCTTGTAGCAATGAAATACCTTCTTCAGAAAGCGGGCTTGGAGTGGGAGAAGACAGTCCTCGCGGGCTGTTTTGTCCTGGCTGTGCTGTTGCTTGTATTCGGGTTGCGCCATGCCAGCGGGCGGAGCAGTGTTTCGCGCCAGGCTCCGCCGGATCAGCAGTCCTTCCTCGGCGTCGGTGCGTACGCTTTTCTGGGGGAAACTCCGGAAGTTGACGCGGACCGGAGAAGCCCGTTCCTGTTCGAGACAACCGTCAAGCCGTTGAAACCGGTGCGCCGTAAGCCCAAGCCGCGGAAACCCAAGCCGGTAGTCAAGCCCGAACCGAAGCCGGAACCAAAGCCCGAGCCGAAGCCGGAGCCGGTGGTGGTCAAACCCAAACCTAAGCCGAAACCAACTCGGCCCCCAAGGCCCACGATCAAGTACGGGCGCCGCACGCTTCAGTTTGTTTACAGCACACCCACGACCTCAGGCAAGCGCAAAGCATTTGTAAAAATCCAGGGGAAGTCTGTGCTGGTCAACGCGGGGGATAAGGTCGCGGGCATGCGGATTCTGCGCTTCACAGAGGACACGTTGTACGTCATCGATGGCCGGGGGAAGACGCGTCGGGTTGCGTTTGGTCAGACAGAGCAGATTACGGTGGTGCTCAAATAGGTTCTGTGTGTCGACGAGGACGTTCCTCTTTTGGGTTGCCGGGTATCTGGCAGGATAGGTGGATAGATGAGCAAGAGACCACTTCTGATCGCGATGGATTTGGAGGGCGTCTTCACGCCTGAGGTCTGGATTGCCGTTGCCGAGACAACGGGCATCCCAGAGCTTCGGCTGACCACGCGTGATATCTCGGACTACGACGTCCTGATGAAGCGACGCTTGGCGATTCTGAAGGAAAACGGACTGAAGCTCAAGGACATTCAGGACGTCATCTCAACGATGGATCCGCTACCTGGTGCCAAGGAGTACCTCGACCGGCTACGGTCGCGGTTCCAGGCAATCGTTCTATCCGACACCTACTACGAGTTTGCCGAACCATTCATGCGGAAGTTGGGCTGGCCGACGCTGTTCTGCAACTCACTGGAAGTTGATGAAGAGGACAACGTGGTTGACTACCATCTGCGCCTCAAGGACGGCAAGCGGCATGCCGTCCTTGGCTTCAAACAGCTCAATTTCGACGTCATCGCGATGGGGGATTCCTACAACGATACTACCATGCTCCTGGAGGCGGAACTTGGCATTCTGTTCCGGCCGTCTGAGAGAGTGATTGAGGACTTCCCGCAGCTTCCGGTTGCCTTGGACTACGAGGAGGTCGACGGCTACATCAACGACTTCGTGTCCGAACGGGGGTAGGGAGAGCTCTCCATGGATGAGCTTCGTACTGCGTTGGATATCAGCATGTCCGGTGACGAAGCCTCGGCTGCAGTTTCGGCGGCACGTGCCCAGATTGATACCTGGGGACTGGTCATGCCGGAGACTGACCCATTGCCTTTCGACTTTGGCCTCGGACGTTTCCCGGAGATTGGGGAGGTCGAGTTCTGGATTGCCAACGAGGTCGAGGCGGGATACTGCGGTAAATTTCTCTTCGTGCAGGACGGCCAGACGTGTCCACTGCACGAACACCATGAGAAGCACGAGACGTTTTTTATGGTCAAGGGGACAGTGAGCATGCAGTACGGCGGAGCCGAGCGGGTGATGACTGAAGGCGACGTCCTGCCGGTTGCGCCCGGAGAACTCCATTCGTTCACGGGGATGGGGCCGGCTCTCCTACTCGAAGTCTCGAAAACCTGCCTCGTGGACGACAATTACTTTGCTGATCCTGATATCCCGATTGGCGGCAACTACCGAGGCTAGCGCAGTCCGCGAGCGGCCGAGCAGGACTCCCCTACGAACAGCACCAGTTGGGCAGGCCCAACTCCATCGACGTCTGTGACTGTGATACCAAAGAGGAACGCTGTATGCTCGATGAGATTGCCCGGTTCAATCAGGAGTGTTGGGAAGCGCTGGCCCAGGCGGGCGTCGAGTACTCATGCCCGTTCCTGGACCTGAATGTGGAGACGGCTCGAGTCAAGGTCGATCCTGAGGGCATGCTGGGTTCCCTGTCGGGCTGCAATGTGCTTTGTCTGGCGGCTGGAGGGGGCCAACAGTCAGCGGCATTCGCCTTACTTGGAGCTGATGTAACGGTTTTGGATCTGACTGAGACGCAGCTCCAACGTGATCGTGACGCGGCGGAACACTACGGGACATCCGTGACCACCGTGCAGGGCGACATGCGGGATCTGTCACGTTTTGAGGGGGATAGTTTCGACATCGTTTGGCAGGCTCATTCGCTCAATTTCGTTCCTGAGGCGCAAGAGGTGTTCGCACAAGTGTCCTCTGTTTTGCGTCCCGGGGGATTGTATCGCCTGAGTTGCACGAACCCGTTTATCCATGGCACTTGGGAAGACACATGGGATGGGAACGGCTATCCACTCAGCCGTCAGTATGCCGATGGGGAGTTGTTGGGGGAGGATCCCCACTGGGAGTTTTCGGATCCGACGGGAGTCAGACAGCGTGTCCGTGGTCCCCGTGAGTTCCGGCACACCCTCTCAACCCTCATCAACGGGCTAATCGGCGCGGGGTTCGCGATCAGCGGCTTTTGGGAGGAGGCGAATGGTGACATTGGTGCGAAACCGGGCAGTTGGGCTCACTTCACAGCTGTGGCCGCGCCTTGGATTACGTTCTGGTGTCGTATGGGGGCGGCGTAATCGGCTTCGGAAAGTCTGCTGCAGGCAAATTCGCAACATGAGGTGACCCGATGAGTGAAACGAGCATCTGTGTTCAGTATGAGCGGTTGCGTCCGGGGGAGATTGTAGCGCAGCGTGAGGCATTCCCCGTGGCGTACTTGCCGATCGGGACCATCGAGTGGCATGGTGAACACAACCCCGTGGGCCTTGATACGCTCAAGATGCATGGGATGCTGATCTCCTGTGCTGAGCGGATTGGTGGGCTGGTATTTCCACCGTTGTACTACGGGGAGAGTCGTGAACAGGCGTTGATGGAGGCCAATGCAGCAGATCGGGATCAGATTGCCGCGAAAATGGGCTTGCCCAGCAGCAACTTTGATGCGGGCTATATGGTTGAGCCCAAAGCCGACCAGAATCGCGGCTACCATCGTCTGCTTGTGCACATGTTCCACGAGATAAGGAGCCTGGGGTTCAAAGTATTGGTCATTGGGGCGGGGCATTACCCGCTGTTGGACCACGCTCGGAGCGCTGCGGCGTACTTCCACCAGGAGCAATCGCGTCCCAAGATGGTTACCTGGGCGATGACGGGGTACGAGTTGGTTCGGGGTCAGTTTGACCCCTGTGGTGACCATGCCGGGAAGTGGGAGACATCGCTCCTCATGCACGTGGATCCGGGGATGCAGGACCTTTCGCTGCTTCCACAAGACCGGACGGTCAAGCCTGTCGGGGCATCCAACAACGGTGTGCAGGATTCGTCGGGCGACTTCGGCGAGGCTGCAAACAACGCCATCGTTGAAGCCGTTCGCCTGCGAGTGACAGACCTGCTTGAGAATGTAGGACGCTACCAAGGGCACGGCTCGCCAATGTAGAGTAGAAACTGGCGTGTCAGCATGCTGACGGGAGCGCTCACGCCAGTGAACCTCTGCCGTCCGTGCCCGGGTTTCCATTGCTTTGTCCCCGAGGCCGGGCTTGGCGCCCTACCATTACGAGGAGTGTGATAATGAGGGCTCTGTTGATCTTGGCGGTGTGTATCTTCCCCGGATCGATGATCCTGGCAGCGTCATCTGCGGTGCAGAGACACGTGCTGGACCTGCGTTCGGAGACGCCTCTTGTGCGTCGCCATGCTGCTGCCGCGTTGGGGAGGATCGGCGGACGTGCTGCAGGTGCGGTCCTCATAGAGGCCTTGGCAGATCCTGATGTTGGCGTTCGGCGTGAGGCGGCAAAAGCCCTGGGAGCTGTTCGGTGTCCCGAAGCGTCGGGTGCCCTTGTTGCGTTACTGAAAGACCCCGACCCAACGGTCAGGTTCAACACAGCCTATGCTTTGGGTGAGATCAGGGCGGGAGCTTCGGCACCGGCGTTGCTCGACGCACTGAAGGACTCTGATTACGGTGTGCGGGATCAAGCCGCCTGGGCGCTTCGGGAGCTGCGAGCCCCCTCACTGGCGTCGCTTCTAACCAAAGCGCTGAAGGGAGAAGATGCCGATGCACCGCACATCATCTGGATACTCCGGCATCTTCCTCGGGACAGTTCCATTCCTGCCGTTGCGGGCCTGCTTGATGAAGCGCAGCCTGACTTGAGGAAGCTGGCCATGTCGATTCTGGCTGAAATCGGCACGGCCGACGTTGTCGAGCCCACCATCAAAGCGTTAGGAGACCCCAATGCCGAGGTTCGCTTATCGGCCATTCGCATTCTGAAGGGCATTCGTGAGGATCGTGTGGTTCTTGCGCTGAGGAAGCGCATAAGCCTAGAGCCCGATGGGGCTGTTCGGGCGCTTTGCGAAGAGGCGGTTTTCGAGTTGTCAAAGCATCAGGATTTGGTTGCTCACTGGAGCTTCGATGACGGGAGCACCGTGGTCGCCAAGGACCTGGCCGGGAGTGGGAACCACGGGGAAATCAAAGGATGTGGATCGGTGGCTGGCCAGGTAGGGGATGCTTTGCGCTTTTCTGCAGGGGGATTCGTCGAGTTTGGGCGCCCGTCCGGTTTGCCGTTCTCGGGTACGGACTTCACCGTTTCCGCATGGATTAAAGCTGAGGCCCAGAGCGGCGTAGTGATCGCCCGTGGGGGAGCGGCGTGTGGGTTTTCGCTGTACATCAAAGACGGTGTTGCCAAGTTCGGTATCCATCGCGTCGGGGACGAACCGGCATTCATCGCTTCGGGAACGGAGAAGATAGGCAAGGACTGGGTACACCTCGCTGGGATGGTGAGGGAGAAGGCGGTTGAGGTCTACGTGAATGGCAAGCGAGTCGGGGTCACGAAAACGCCCGGCTACATCCCTGGAAGCTGCGGCCAGGGCATGGAGATTGGCTTTGATGTGTCAAACAGTTCGTGCGAGATCTGCGATGCTTTCGAGGGCATTATCGATGAGGTCAAGATCTTCCAGGCCGCGCTTGGGGCCGATGATCTGGCCGTGGAGTGTCAGGCCAAGTGACAGTGTGTTCCCCTAGATGGAAGGAAAACGCCATGAAGCGAGCCGGTTCTTTGTTCCCGCGTTTGCCGCGGGGATGCGCCCGTGCGTTCGCGTTGATGAGTGTGGTGCTCGCGTGGGGTGGTATTCGTGAGGGAGCAGCGGGGCCTGTGGTGCCCGAGGCTGTGGCGTGTGTAGAGCAGGCAGGACTGGCCGGGGGAGTTTGCGTGTTTGTCGGTCGGCCGGATGCTGAGTTCGCCGCGTCGATCGCGAAGCTTGGGCATTTTGTGGTCCACTGCCTCTGCGCCAACGAAACGACACGCGATGCTCTCCGGGAAGAGCTCCTGGCGTTGGGGGCACCCACCGGCGTTTCCGCTGCGGTCCTCCGAGAAGAACGGCTGCCGTACACGGACAATCTTGTGAATCTGCTGGTGGCGTCGTTGCCGGGACTGGATGCGTCGGGGATCGGGATAGGCGACGTGGTTCGCGTGTTGACCCCACTGGGGTCGGCCTTCATCGAGGCCCCCACCGCACGCGTGGCAGTAGAAGCTCAGGGCGTTGGGGCAGTGCACAGGCTGACCATGATTGCCGACAGAAACTGGGCTCGGGTCGACAAGCCCTGGCCACGGCAGATTGACGAATGGACCCACTACCTGCATGGAGCCGATGGCAATGCGGTTGCCGTCGATGACTTGGTGGGGCCACCGATGCACTATCAGTGGCAATCCGGGCCGAAGTGGCTGCGATCGCATGAGACAGATTCCAGCCTCAGAACGATGGTCACTTCGCGGGGGAAGCTCTACTACATTCTGGATGAATCCCCCATCAGCGTGGCTGGGAACCACCCGTTGCCGGACAAGTGGTTCCTGGTTGCCCAGGATGCGTTCAATGGTGTGCGTCTCTGGAAGGTCCCGATCCGTCGGTGGGGGTGGCGCGAGTGGAAGAGCACGTGGTTCTCGAATCGGCCGGCGGATATTCCCCTGAACATCCAGAAGCGGCTGGTGGCCGTCGGTGACCGTGTGTTTGTTACGCTTGGCTACCGGGCGCCGGTATCGGTCCTGAATGCACGCACGGGTGACATCCTTCAGACCATCGGCGGCACCGAGGGGACCAGCGAGATCCTGCATGTCAATGATACGCTCGTTCTCTCTGTCCTGAGAACCGATGGCTTGAGGCTAATGGCGGCCGATGCCAAGAGCGGCGCCATCCGCTGGGAGACGAAGGGCCGCTACGGCGGCAGTACGGTCGACTACGTGAAGATGACCTCCCGTTACGCAAAGCTCCCGCCCATGACGTTGGATCCCTCGCTCAACACGGCCACTGACGGCAAGGTGATCGCCTTCATCGATGGCGGCGATGTGGTGTGTCTGGACATGGCCGATGGCCGTGAGAGGTGGCGAACACCTTTCCCATCCGATCCTGCGGATGATGGGGCCGGAGGAACGAAGACCAAAGGCGACCTCTGGATTGGGACGATGATCGTGGTGGACGATGTGGTTGTCCACGCCGGACCAAACAGCCTCGCTGCGCTGTCTGCGACCACCGGTAGCGTCCTCTGGAGGCAACCGAAAAAGTACATCGGGCATCTCTGGTACGAATGGAAAGACGTCTTTGTCATTGATGGCTTGGTGTGGACGTGGAGTGCCGAGTTCGATACGGCGACGTTCGACATTGGCCGAAACCGGATGCAGCGTGAGTACTGGCCCAAGACAGTGAACGGATACGACTTACGCACTGGAGAGACAGAGAAAGAGATCCCGCTGGGCGAGATCTTCCGGGCGCACCACCATCATCGCTGTTACCGCAACAAGGCGACCAGCAAGTACATCCTGGCCAGTCGTCGTGGGACAGAGTTTGTTGATCTTGTGAAGGGGAAACACACCGTTCACAACTGGGTTCGGGGGACATGCCACATGGGCATGATGCCCGCAAACGGCCTGCAATACGCTCCCCCGCATCCCTGCGGGTGCTACGTGGACGAGAAGCTTAACGGGCTGAACGCTCTGGCTGCGGCACGCGCGAGTGACGCGGCGTTGGCCCATTCCGACCTGGCGGGGAAGGTGGTGCGTGGTCCCGCTTTTGGTGAGGTCACGGCAGTGGCCACAGGTCCGGAAGACTGGGCTTCTTTTCGCCATGATTCCATGCGCAGCGGGGCATCTGGGACCGCGTTGTCGGAGGCGCTCGCGCCCTGCTGGAGTGCCAGCCGGCATGCGAAACCAACGGCCCCGATCGTGGTTGGGAACCAGCTGTTTGTTGCGCTTACGGATGAGCATCGTGTCGTTTCTCTTGAGGCGGCGACCGGTCGGGAGATGTGGACGTTCGCTGCGGAAGGGCGGGTGGATTCCCCGCCGACGTACCACCGGGGAACGGTTGTCTTCGGCTCGGCAGACGGCAATGTGTATTGCCTGCGGGTTGACGATGGGGAACTAGTGTGGCGTTTTCGGGCTTCTCCGGGCCCCCGGATCATGGCCTCCTCCGGTCAGCTTGAGTCTGCCTGGCCGGTACATGGTAGCGTGCTGATCCAGAACGGTTTGGTGTACTTTTCCGCAGGGAGATCATCGATGTTGGATGGCGGGATCCGCATGTACGCAGTGGATGCGGTCACGGGTGAACTGCGGCACAGAAAGGTGCTCTGGGGACCACACTACACGGTTGAGACTGTGAAGGAGAATTTCAAGCTCCCGATGGGGGCGCTACCCGACATCCTGATCGGTGATGGCTCGAGGGTCTACATGCGGACGAAGGCTTTCAATGCCCAACTTGAGCCGGAACAGGCCAGCACGGCGTTGAGACCACGCAACGGTTTTCTGGACGATACCTATTTCAAACGCATGCCTTGGAATTACCAGGCCGGCGGCAGCAGGGATTACGGTCGTCTACTCGTGCATGATAAACGGTCAGTGTACTTCATCCGGCAGTTTGACTCCATGCGTGGCCTCGACCCAACGGTGTTCTTTACCCCGGGTCGGAAGGGGTACCTCCTTTTTGCCAAGAACATGAGCGGAGGGCGAAATGTGTGGTCCGAGCGCGTACCGATCCGGATCCGAGCGATGGTCTTGTGCGGAGAGCTACTGATTGTGGCCGGACCACCGGATGTGGTTGATCCGGCCGATCCGTTGGGTGCCTTTGAGGGACGGAAAGGCGGCGCCGTATATGTGGTAGACACGACCAAGGGTGAGCGGGTCAGTGATTTCACGTTGCCGGCCTCTCCGGTTTTCAATGGCGCTGCTGCCGCCAACGGGCGCCTCTTTCTGACGCTTGAGGACGGCACAATCAGCTGCTTCGGCTCGCCGTAGGCCGTAGCTTGCCCCCTTGTAGGAGTCCCAACTGTGCTCAGCCCTGTGACGATGTCCCCCGGACGATGTGTCGCGACGGTGGTCGCTTCAGTCGTCCTCGCTTTTGCTGCCCACGAAGCCGTTGCTCTTTCTCAGTCAGAGAGACTGCAGTCCGCGGCCGCAAGACTCGTGCCGCTGCTGGATCTCGGACGCACTGAGATGCGCAAGGTGAAAGCTCTTGTCGACGAGGAGCGGGACATTGAGGCGCTCAAGACCTGGCGGGATCAGCTTGTGGCTCGGATGCGGTCCCGGGATTACCACCAGTTCTATCAGCATGACTATGCTCGTCATTGGCGGCAGGTGGGGATCGCTGACATGCTGGCCGGAGCTGTTTCCAGAGAGGACTACCTGAACGACGCATCCAGAACGGGGTTTCTGGACATTTTCAATATGGCTGGGCCGCCGGGGCGCGGACAGCGGATTGACTGGTTTGCGCAACCCGAGGACGTGACCGACTGGGGGAACGTCGAGATTGCGTCCTGGAGCCTGCAGAAGAAGCGTTCCAAAGTGGGCTACGGCTGTCTGCACTTCGGCCGCAGCTTTGTCGCGCGTTTCTGGGAGACCGGGAAGCCGACTTACCGAGCCAAGTTGATGGAGCTCATGGACGACTTCGTGGTCAATCACCATCGCCTCTTCTGGGAGGCCTACGCTCGAGGTGAAGTCCACACGCGCAATCGAGAGACGGGGAAGTTCTACTACACCGACTGGCGCGAGAACGTCAATGCTCTGGATACGGCCGTCCGGGCCCGGAATCTGGTCGTGTTCCAAGCTGGGCTGGCCAAGTGCGTTGGGGACAGCAAAGCGAAGGAATGGGCGGACATTCTGGGGCCGGCCAGAGAGGGCGTGTCCCGGGTTCAGACCGATGCGCTGCCAGCCGACCAGATGGCCAATCTGGCGATTTCACTGGTGGAACATCATGGCCCCAAAGTCATCCGTTTTGCATCCGGCCCATGCGTTCCCAACCAACGGTTGACTGCGTTGAAGACGTTGCTCTGCCTGTCGGCTACCTACCCCAACTTCCGGCACACGACCCCGATGCTCAGGACGTTCCGGATCAACATGGATAACATATTGGCGGACAATTACTTGCCAGATGGCGGGAGTTTGGAGCAGTCCTTCAATTACAACCATGGAGAACTGCGGGAGCTGGAGGTGATTCTCGCCTCGTTCGGCGGGGACGCGCCGTCGTTTGCGGAGGCCCTGCGCGAACGCGTACAGGCGCGGCGTGCCATGGACGACGGGCTTCGGACGCCGTTGGGGGGACTTCCGCAAGTCGGCAACCACAGCAGTTTCACTCGAACAGGGAAGGATGTCTGGTCTTCGCCCGAGGCCCTTGCCACCTATCAGGCATCGCGGACGAGAGAGGGCAAGCTCCATTGCCCTGAGGAACAAGACTACCTCTCCAAAGGGTATCCATACAGTGGCTATTACGCGATGCGTGGTGGATGGAAACGGACTGATCCCTACCTGTTTTTCATGGCCGGTCGCCCCCAGGCCGGACACTTCATGCACGACAGCAACTCGATCCAGATCACGGCTCATGGCCGGAATCTGGTGGTCTGTGATGGGCCGCCCACCTACGGATACCGGCACACTCCGGAGGCCGAGTACGCCGCGTTTGCCGTGGACGAGCACTGCGGTTGGAAGGCCAATACCGTCCTGGTTGATGGGAAGTGTCAGGCCAGAGATGAGCCGCGCCACTCGCGTGCCCCGCAGACGCCGGTCCGTTGCCGGTGGCACACGTCGCCGGCGTTTGACCTGGTCGATAACCTGTGTGACCGCGGCTACTGGAAAGCCCGGGAGCCACATGGTGCCCCCGACCATTCCGTGACGCACCGCCGCACGGTGATTCTTGTCCGAGCGGCCGGATTCTGGGTAATGGAGGACCGTATGAACGGCGTGGACGACACCGTTCGGACCTATTCTCAGGTCTGGAACTTCCCCCCGAAAATCGTCAGCAAGGAGGACTATGTGCGACGGCACATCGACGGCTTCGCGGCCGACGATTTTGAGTTGCAGCCGAATCAGCGGCGCTTTGCCACCGCCGCCCCGAATGGTCCGAATCTCGAGTTCTTTCACCTTGGGCCGGCCACGCTTACTTACCAGAAGTACTATGGGGATCGGGAAACGCTCAGAGGGTGGTTTGCTCCCGGTTTGGGGAGTGTGTGCGCAGCGCCGGACGTTCACGCGGAATGGACGAGCGCCGAGTCTGACAGACTGGTGACTCTTCTTCTCCCGCGAGACAACGAGGGCATTGGGCCAGTCCTGAGTGTTGAACGGCGGACCGGGGAGGGGTGGTTTGGGTTTGACAGCGAATTGCGGATCGGAGGACGGGTGTCGTTCCGTTCAGGGACCGGGGCCTCCGAACTGCGCATCGGGGATGTCGTGGCGATGGCCGGGGGCCTCTTGCTGTACGTGCCTAACACTGGTCCTACGGCCGGGGTGGTCACTGGTGTGACGGCGTTGTCGGTCAACGGAACGGTCGTCGCCACTGAGGACGACTACGTGGAGTTCACCATCGCGAAGGACGGTAGCGTGGAAACTCACGCCATTCCGCTTCAGCGCAGTCCCCTAACAGAGGACCATCCACCGTTTCTCGCGTCTGAACCCGTGCCGACGGTGTCCATTGTTGGTGAGGATGGATTGGATGTGCGGTACACCCCTGATGGCACTGATCCGGGTGTGAAGTCGTCGCTCTACACAGGGCCATTTGATCTGTCCGCTCCGGCGACCGTGAAGGCACGCTATTTCCGTGCCGGTCGTCCGCTTCCGTTTGTTGCCTCGCGGGAGTACCGCCCGGTGTTCTACGAGGCACGCCCGGCCGACTATCCGTTGATGACAGCGTTGGAGAGCGGGTTGTCGTGCGCTGAGCTTCGTCATGCCCCCGGCATCCGCTTATATGACCTGATGCGGCAGACGCCCGTGCGCGAGTTCCTGCGACCAACCTGGCAGCTTGCGGCCTTCACAAAAGAGACGAACTACGGCCTGAAGCAGATGTGTCTGATCCGCATTCCCAGGCGAGGCTTCTGGCGATTTCATCTGGCCCGTGGTGAGGCCGCTACCGCGGGAATCGTGATTCGGAACCCCGTGACCGACATCCATCGGGCCCCGATCGCGCGGGTGGGCTGGTGGGCTGAAAAGCAGTCCGGGAGCATCGCCCTGGAGGCCGGGTATCACCATCTCGAGATTCAGTACGGCTGTTTCTACAACACCCGGAACGGGCTGGAGATAGATGTCGAAGGCCCCGGGACGTCCTGCCAGCCGCTACCTGACTCGTGGCTGTTCCAGACTCCTAAGTAGTGCCTGAACGGAAAGTCGGCGGTCGAGGGCGACACGCCCTCCAAGGGGGTGCTGTGAGCGATGTCTTTGGCCTGGAGGGCGGTCGCCCTCGACCGCTTGAATTCACCAGACAGGCCTCTCCGTGCAAGCACTGAGTAGCCGGGTGACGCCCTGAGCTGCCGGGCCGTCTCTCGTCCGGAGTGCACCTTGACGCTATTCCACTGGTGTGAGGCGGAAGGTTGCCGAGGTTCTCGTTCCGGTCAACACATCCGTGATGTTCACCTTCCATACCCCGGGCGGGTCATTCAGGGCAAGGGGGATTCGGTGGTTGAGTTTGCCACCTTCGGCAAGGACATTTGCGGCGTAGTGGGGAGCGGCTTGGCCGTTCGGGGGAATCACATCGAGATGCAGAACGTGATCTCCGACGGGGGTGGGAGCACCGTCTCCCGCTACCGATGCGGCGAGGGCCAGAGCCTGTCCTGCCGGGGCCTGGACCGGGAGAGAAAGCTCAACGTCCTTGACTCGGTATGGTAGGCGGGAAATGAGGAGCGTCTCTCCGGGGGGCAGGGCGGTGTCCATATGTTGGGTCATGCCCAGGTATTCCCCCGCTCGCACGTCATAGGTGTGACGGGCATTCTGGAAATGGAGGCGTGCCGGCGAACTGTCGGTGCATCGCCGGTGATCTCGGATGAAGCCGTGCACAGTGATGTTTGACCTGGAGAAGCTGTTCAGTTCGTAGCAGCGTGGCGGCATGGTTTCGTCATCGGCGCTCTTTGCCATGACTCGGCGCTCGATACCGGCGCGTTCACAGAGCTGGCCAAGCAATTGGCGCATCCCGGCGTCGTACTTGGGCAGGATGAAGTTCAGGTAGACGGCGAGACCTTTACCAAGCGGCCGAACGAACACGGCAGGTCCGCCGTTCGCGTGGTGTCCGATGGCCGTCGCGCCTGCCTCTACCAGTTGTTCTTGCCCGAAAACGGACATCTCCATCTGGGCCGGCCCGAGGCCGGCAGCTGCTTCGGTCACCTGTGCCTTCGACGCGCCATAGACGGCCGTGTTGCTGGTGCGCGTGAGCCCAAACAGCTGCTGTAGCATGGCGGAGTCCGCGTCGGGGCTTCCATTGGCATTGGTGCGGCATGCACGCATGTCGGCCACCACTACCCCACCGCTTTTCACGTACGCCACGAGTTGGGCAACAACGTCCGGGCTAAGCGCGGATGTGAAAGGGAGGATGGTCATGGCGTACTGACTCAACCGGTTGCCCGCCAGGATCTGATCCGGGGCCACATAATCGTAGTCAAGCTGCAGCTCGTTGATATGCTGCCGGAAATGGAGAACGGAACGGAAGTAGGATCCGTAGCTGTCCGTGCCATCGCTTTCGTTGGGGACGGGGTTCGTTTCGGTGGATTCACACCAGGCTGTG
The DNA here is from genome assembly GCA_018676675.1 of Lentisphaerota bacterium. Lineage (GTDB taxonomy): Bacteria > Verrucomicrobiota > Lentisphaeria > Oligosphaerales > JABHEG01 > JABHEG01. Next base: position 38,285 of record JABHEG010000378.1, on the reverse strand, counting down.
AGCATGGATGCGTGGGACCAAAGGAGGGCGATCTGCGGTTCGTGGCGCGTGTATTCCATGAGGAGCTTCCCGCAACCGTTGCGGAGATCGCGGAGCGCGTCCCGGACGGCCACTGAGTAGGGTGTCAGGCTTAGGGTCGGGTATACCAGAGCCCACGACACGCCGCGGCTGGCGTCACTGGCGTTGGTGGCGAAATAGCTGACGCCGCGAGCTCCGTGGAGGGCAAGCCACCAAGGCTCGTAGCGTGCTGCCGCGACGCTGTGCTGATACCCGATCCAGCCGTGGTTGAAGAACGGTCGGTCAGGTCTGCTGGCCATGGTTCGGGAGCCCTGGGCCTCAGGCGTGTCGGCGAAACTGCGCCATAGATCAAAGATGGCTTTGTGCCCCGTGGCTTTGATCGCTTCGGAGTATTCCTGGCCCCAGGCGAACCCGGTCTGTGTGCAGAGTTTCCAGTAGTCGTTCCCGTTGAAAGGGCCGGGGCCGAACGTGTTGGTGTGGCCGATGGGGACGTTTGGGGCCACGTCGTGGTAGGCGTCAGTAACGGTCTTGCACGCATCAACCCAGACATCAGTCATGAACGTGCGGAAGTCCACGAACGGCGCAACGTTCAGTTTGCCGCGCACGTCTTCCGTCCGGGCTCCGACGACCTCTTCCCAGCTTGCATAGGTGCGTCCCCATTCCTGGTTGAGGGCAACCAACGTTCCATACTTGCTGCGCAACCAGTGCCGGTACCGTTTCTGACAGTGCGGACCGTGGCAGAGCTCATTGCGGTCGTGTCGCGAGGAAAGGAAGGCCTCGTCTGTGATGCCGACCGCGAACAACCCATACGGTTGCTGCTCACCGGCTGCTTCCCTGGCTCTACGGACATGCTGGGCGATCTGTTCGGGATCGCTGAGGCAGCGTGAGCGAATGCCCGTGCCGGTGTTCCTGTTCTCGCGGAACATGTGCATGCCGCCGATGTAGCCTGCGGCCAGGAGTCCTCCCTCCGTGGTCAGGTAGGGTGTTCTGGCGAACTCACCATTGAGCCCCAACTCTCGGGTGCGGGCACGGTACGCCTCCGCCGTCACCGGGTGGGACATTCCCGGGCCCCAGGGCATGGCCACAAAGTCCGCATCCACGGCTTCCCGGCCGACGTCGGGGAACAACACCGTGACCCAACGGCTGTCCTGCTCTCTCCCATCAGCCAGGGCCCGGACGAATGCCTTGTGATGAACACAGATGGGCGTGGGGGGCGACAGGAGGATAGGGATGCGCTGGGCAGTGGTGCCGACGCTGTGTTCGGTGACTGACTGGACGACTCGCCGACCGAACGCATCAATCAACGAGGTCTCCAGAATAACTCGACAGATGGTTGGGGCGGACAACTCGGCCGACAACTCGATGGCGCCATCCCCGTTGGAGACGGTTTGCTCAGGTGTCAGTTCCCTGATCGTGACCTTCTGCGGTAGTCTGGTTGCGAGACTGTGCCACCCTGAGACGCCCCCCTGGGCGTCCTTGATCACCGTGTCGATCAGGACTTCCCCGGCCGGCATTGCGGCGGGAATGGTCAACTTCAGGCGCCCGTTCTTGATCGGGTGGTCGGTTGGCTCCCAGCGCAGCATTGGCCCGTCGAAGCGAATCTCCCGAGCGCTGCGACAGATGACGGACGCGGTCGCGTCGGGAGGGGAATCCTGCGCCTGTAGGATAGCCGATCGAGGGGCTGTGGATACCAGGGAAAGTGAAGCACGTGTTTCCCTGCCGGCAGCCCAGCAAAACGCCTTTGCGAAAAGGGCCTCCCAATACTCCCAATATTCGAACTGTCTGGTCCGGTAGGCTGTAAGCTTATGCCCGTATGGCATCAGTCCCCAGACCCGGCCGCGCTCTCGCGGGAAGGAAAGACGAACGACGCGGCCCTTGCCTAGAACGCCAGTCTCGATATCCTCAAGCGTGTTATGCGGCAGGCTCTCCCACGGGATCCCCTGGCGCAGGGGATGGTCTTGGGGAGCGGAATGCAGCGCCTTGGCATCCAGCAATTCCCGGGTCCGGGCAAAGCCCTCAATAATGACTAAACCGGCGCCCTTCTCAACTCGTTCCTGAATGGCCTTACGCAAGGGAGCGGGAACGCGGCTGGGAACGACATAGACCTCGTAGAACTCATCGGTCAGCCGCTTCATGGCTCGGCGGCCCGTCTCGGAGGAACACTCGTTTCCGGAAGCCCCTGTGTGGATCACGTCACAGTCGAGATCCAGGCGTTGTTGGAGCTCTACCACTTGGCGGAGGCAGCGGAAGTTGCGGAGTGTGATGAACGCCTTGAGCGGTCCTCCTGTGAGCGGTGTTGCCCAGGGAATGTGCGGCGTGGTCGGCGGCGGGGTCAGGGGGCGGTCGATTTTCCGGAAGGACAGTTGCGAGATGACCGGCACATCTGGCTCACCTTCCCGCAGGGACACGTGATTGTAGCAGATCGTGCCCTGTGTCTTGGCGATGTTGTAGAGGAAGAGGCGGGCTTTCGGGTTCGGGGCCACGAAGGTGCGGACGTGGTCCTCGTAGTCAGCCGTTGGTTCTGCGTTCCATATGAGAGGCATCTCTCGATGGACCTTGGTCTCGCCGTGCACGATGAGCGCACCGATAACGGCACCATTCTCCCCCCGGCAGTTCACAGTGAGCGTGTACGTCTGTCCTTTCTTCAGCTGGATATCCTGGGTGGCCAGGACGTAGGTCGGTGCTTTTGAGACAATTTCGTAGTCCTGGCTCATGTAAACTCTCTCGCGCCAGAGGACGCGATCGGTGGTCGTGTTCCAGTGGGCCGGCAGTGTCCCATCGGCGCTCTGTGTGTCAAAACCGGGGTTCTTCAGGAGTTCTCCCGGGGACTCAACCTGGGCCTGCGCACAGGTCGCGAGAAGGAGGGCGACCATGCCGGATGCTGTTCGGAACGTCATCTGTTTCCTTTCGTTGGTGGGATGTACCGGCCTCATTCCTGGGGAGCAGCGAGGAAGCCATCAGGTTTTGCGCGGTAGAAGGCGGAGACAGTGTAGACCTTGCCTTCCACGAGTGTCACCGGGACCATGAGGTAGTGGTTGTAGGAGACAATGGCCGCGGCTTCCCCCTGGTGAACCCAGCCGGGGTGGCGGGTCACGGAGGCTTCCCCCCGCATGCGGGCCTCAGGGATTGATGTGAGGCCACGTTCGAAGCCTGATTCGCACAGGGCTTGATCGTCGGCGAGGATGGTGATGTCATCGAGCAGGGCATACTTCTCCGTCCATTGGGGGGCTTCCCCGTCCGCGGGGGGCTGCCTGAACCACTGGCCCCCGAAGCGGAGCTGGGCATCGGTGGTTCGGGTCGCTCTGAAGGTGAAGCTGAAGCGGCGCCATGCGGCACCCACGTTCCCGCGGCAGTTGAGGGCGGGGCAGCCATCGCGTGTCTTCGTGAGCTTTAGCTTCCCGAGGCCGCGCACGGACTCCCAGGAGGCGACCGGGGCTTCCGGTTGATTTGGGAAGGCAACCCACATGTTCACCACACACCGCTCTTGCTGCGGGAGCTTCCGGACAGGCAGCGAGGGAGGAGAGCGGAGTATGCGCCATGGGAACGCCGGTTCATCGGTTGGTCTGCGACTGGCGGGTGGGGGTGCTCCTGCCGGCGTCACGCGGAAGACGGGTAGCTCGACCGGCTGACGGGAACGATGTCCGTAGGATGGGGATATGTGAGGGACCCGAATGCCATGAATGCGCGAGCCCCCGGGAACTGCCTCACAGGTCGTCTGTTCCGGGATCTCGAGGCCGGTCCATTCATCCACGCGGGAAACTGAACCGGCGAAGGCGACGTCGATCGAGGTGTTCTCATGATAGAGGCCCTGCTTCGGGCGTCGGGTAGAGAAGCAAGTCAGATAGGTCACCCCATCGGGCTTTCTGAATCCCACAACGACAGTCCGGTCGTCACGTTCCATTTCCTTCAGAGTTCGCGGGGCTGGGCTCCCGTCAGCACTGACGACTTCTGTGCCCATCAGCTCTCGGAGGAAAGGCCCCGTTTGTCTGTCCGCTATCAGTTCCAGGAAGGCTCCTTTCTCACGTTCAGGGGGCCAGACGCCCATGGCGATCATTGGAAGCCCTCGATGGGTCGTGTAGTCGATTTGCCAGCGGAGCCAGGGCGATTCGCCAGGGAGAGGAAGCGTTCGGTTCTCGCGAGGGCTGATGTCGCTCAAAGCGACAGTTCTTGTCCCTGTGGTGTCCTCGATCGTGAGCACGGCGTTACGGGCCCAGTACTCCCGCCGGTAGGTGAACTCAATTTTCTGCCGGGAAACGCCCGGTTTAAGCTCAAAATCCCGCCATATGTGCCAGAGCTCCCAGCAGGCGAGCTTGGGGTTTCGATGCATTGTCATGATCCCGAAGTTGGTGAATCCCTTGTCCCAGGAATCGGGGCCGACAGTTGTGGGGTCGTAGTCATACATGCAGTAGTTGGTGCCTCCGCACGTGCCTGCTTCGCTGTATTCGGCCCATCGATTCGGGTAGTTCCACGCGTGGATTTTCTCCAGCACGGGGCTGTTCCTGCCCCCGATGCAGGCCTGGGGCATGTACCGATTGGCGCCGAACTCGGTGTGGACATAGGGACGCCTGTCACAGCCTTGGAAGGCCATGAAGTCGGCGAGGGGAGGCCAGTTCCTGTCTTTTGCCAGGTAGGTGTTGTGCAAATACAGGTCGAGGAAGTCGGGAGCGCGGTAGCCGAAGGCACAGTTCGAGTACCCAAAGGGAAGCATAGGGGCGAGGGGCTTCCCGATGTTCCAGGCAGCGGTTAGGAGCCAATCAAGCCGCTCGATCGGGTGGACTTCTCCGAAGAACTTCTGCCATGGGTCTGCGCCCGTGATTTGCTCGTTCCCGAGCTGGACGATCAGTGTGTTTGGTGATGTCGCGGCCCAGGGAACACGCTCGCGGACGTTGTCCAGGTAGTATTCCGCAGCATCGAAGAAGCGCTCGTCGGTAGGGCATGTGTCTGCTTCGCATATCCGACCCGGTCCCATGTGAGCCACGACAATCGCCATGAACTGATGCCGCTCCGCAACGGTTACATCCCGAACTCGGATTGTGTTTGCCCCCAGTGCCTTCAGAAATGCCCCATCGCTGTCGGGCATGTTTCGTGGCAGTGTTCCCTTGACCAGGAAAGGCTCTGCATTCAGGTAGAGCTGTGTCCCTCGCGTTTCAACCAGCGTGGTCGGCGTCGTTGTCTCGGACAGGGCTGAATCAGCGCCCTGAACTCTGACCTCCAGGTACCCGAAATAGGGCTCCAGCGACAGCCACAGACGCTGGTTGTGAATCGCGGTGGCTGAGGTCGTCCAGTTGCCGAGAGAGAGACGGACGATGTCCGGTAGAGGTCCGTCTTGGCGGCTGATCTCCAGGTAGAGCAATCCGTCGCCCATGCCGAAGCGTCGAATGCGGAGTTCGCAGGCACGCTCGGTGGCTAAATGTAGTATGAGGGGGGCATTCTGCGTGTGCCAGTCAGTCGGTAGTGAACGGATGTGATCCGGGGGGCTGGGAAGCTGGGCGCGATCCGGCAGGCTCATGGTCCGCAACGAATCAGGCACACGGTTCACGTCCCCTTGTCCGACCACAATTGCCTCCGGGTTCCCTGAACTCGGTCGCAGGACTCGGCAGGTATCGCCTCCCAACTCAGCACTCGTGATGTGGATTGACTCTTCGGCGATCTTCAGGACCAGCGTGTGCGGTCCGTCCGCCTCGACGGTGAAGGTGACGCCGTCTGCACCAGTGCTCACGCCGGTCAACCATCTGGGTTCCTGCCCGGTGCCTTCGAATTGGTCGCCGTACTGCGGTTCAAAGCTGTAGGGCGTCGCGTTGACCAAGCGCCCGTCAAGGACGCGAATGGCACCAGTCCAGCGCCCTTTTCCCCATACTGCGAAGTACGAAATGGTGGCACCCGGGCTGGAGGAGATGAACAGAACGGCCAGTCCGCAGAAGAGGCCAATACGGTGGCTGATTGTCAGCGAACGATACTTCAACACTGGATCTCCATCTGAGAGAGGCGACGGGGGCTGCCTCCTGCCGGAGCCGGCAAAGCCCTAACTCCACGCAACGCGCTGTCCCATACTCTTGCGCAAGATGTGCACCTTTTCATCCCCCGGAGTGAAGGGGTGCTTTCCCACAGTAGATTGCGGGCATTGCGTTGTTCCCGACCAGACAGGAGTGAGTTCGTTGAGTTTTGACGGTACACTGCAAGGGCTTTGGCAGGAGCGTGTAGACGGCGAGTTCCTCTATCGTGGAATGAGTGCGGGTGATCTGGCAGATGGTCTCGTTCCCGCGACCGACCCTTTTGCCTGCATCCGCCCGCGGTTGCTGGCTCTGATCGCGGGCCTGCAGGTTGCGGTGAGAGCAGGCTTCGATTTTGTCCTGAAGGAGGAGCACTTCGGGAAGGTCTATCAGATCAGGTTCAGCGACATCCTGTGTTGGACAGAACGGGACCTGGGAGACAGCGGCATCGACTTCACCTCGAGTCGACAGAATGCTCTTGAATACTCCGACTGCTTCCACGGCAGCCAACTCAAGCAGAACTTCAAGACGATCAGCGACCAGTTGCCGGAAATGGGAAACGACGCGGCCCTTCGAGCGTGCCTTTCGGCCGACACGTGGGGCCTGCTGAACGAGATTGGCGGATGGGTATCGACGCCCGGGCCTGATTGTCGGCCAGTCGTGCTTTGGGTCAGGCGTTCACAGGCCGCTTTCAATTTCAGCGGCGGTTGTTTGTTGGTTGGCAGCTTCGACGTGTTCCGTGGGAAGATCCTTGCCACGCTGGCCGAGAAGGGACTTCCACCGACGGCTGACACGATTGAGGACGTCCTCCCGCCTGAAGACGCTGTCTTCGATGTTCGCCTGCGACGGCCCCTGGCCTTAGCCGACATTCACCGGGTCGAAGACGTCACCGCCTGAGACAGTGTCGAGGGGGCGCCGAGGAACTCAACCATCATTCAGGATTGGCGTTCTCCCAGTCTCTGAGAGCGGGAAGGCTTTCCTGGACCTTGTGGAAGGCGCTCGCCAGTTGGCTCATCTTGGGGTTGCTTGGGACGACGAAATTCCAGCCCATTTCAATTGAGCGTGCGATCTTCAGTTCACAGTTGGGCAGGGCAACTTCCCGGTAATCAATCCCGCTGCGGCGCAGATTCTCGGTCCACATGATCTTGGGGCCATCGTACGTCTGCCAGTGCAGGCGTGGCCACATTGTGATGGGGGAGGGGACGTATTGGCCGCAGGTTACGCCTTCCGCTTTGAGGGCTTGAAGGACGGTGCCCTTCTTCACTCCGGCTGCGTCGGCGTTGAAGTTGGTTGTCAGCATGTGGTAGGCCGGGTTGTCACCCTCGAGGTAGGTTGGGAAGTCGACCATCGTGACGCCGGCCATTTTGCGTCGGAACGTAGCGACATTGGTTCGGCGGCCCTCGTTCTCGGCGTCAATCTTCTTTACCTGCTCCGTCAGCATCACAGCCACAAGCGGCGACAGGCGGTAGGTGTGGATGAGAGAATCGATGTACTTTCCGAGTCTTTCGCGCGGGAAACCCTCCTCGGAGGACCGCCCCATGTGCTGTCCACAGAGCGCCGCATTCCAGTAGACATCCTCCCTGGGGCTGACCATGTAACCGCCTTCCGCGCTTGCGAGGAGTTTTCCCCCCATGCATGAGAAGCCTGCGGCGTCTCCGAAGCTCCCTACTTTCCGGTTGGCGTGGATCGCGCCGTGGGCCTGACTTCCGTCCTCGATGAGGGCGAGGCCATGGCGATCGGCGATGTCCCGCAGGGCCGTCAGATTCGCTGCCTGTCCGAAGATGTGGACAGCCAGGATGCCCTTTGTTCTGGGGGTGATGGCGGCCTCGACCTTGGCGGGATCCAGCAGCCCGGTCTCCGGACACACATCAACGAACACCGGGATGGCGTTGTTGTGCAGGATGCAGGCGATCGACGCTCCCCATGTGAAGGGGGTGGTGATCACCTCGTCCTCAGAGGAGATCTCCAGGCCGATAATACAGTCATGCAAGGCGGCATGTCCCGACGAAGCCAGCAGGCAGTTTTCTACGCCCTGCCACGCGGCTATGGCCTCCTCGGCTTCCCTGATCTCGGGAACTCCCTTGTTGAGTCCGACGGTGCGATGGGCTCGCATCAAGTCGGTGACGCGGGTGAGTGTTTCCTCGGTGAAGGACGGGTGTGGTTCGGGGGCGGGTGCCCCAACCGCCGTGCCACCCAGAAGCGCAAGTGTGTTGGTACTCATCAGATCCTCGATGTCTCTGTGTTACGACGAGGCGGAGATCGCCTCAGCGGTTAGCTACTCTGTGGATCATCCCGTCCGCTGTGGCAACGGTGACCGCACCACTCCGGTCAAGAACGGTGTCGATGATCTCACTTCCCAATTCCGTGACAGCCAGGACGTCGCCTGTCGCTGTGATGCTGAGGAGGCGGCCCCCGGACGTTCCCGCTACGACGAGCGCCCCCTGCGCCGTTGGCCACGTCATCAGCGATGACACGGCAGCCCCGGCATCGACGCGCCAACGGCGTTGGCCGTCGGCTCCGAAGCAGTAGACGTTGTAGTTGAGCGATCCCCCCAGTATTTCGTCCACGCCATCTCCATCCAGATCGGCGGCGGCAACACGTGTCACTTCGTCCCCGGTGGGGTAGGACAGCCGCTTCTCTCCATCGTGTCCGGCGTAGTGAATCATGCCGTCTCCGCTCCCGAAGACGACGCCTCGAGTTCCGTTCCCATCAAAGCTCCCTGTGGCGATGTCATAGCAGATCGGGCCGAAGCTCTTGCGCCAGCGCTGTTTCCCCTCTCCATCGAGTACGCTGGCCCAGTAGTAGTGCGTCCCGCAAATGACTTCAGCCTTGCCATCGCCATCAAGATCAGCGACTGCTCCCGAACGTGATGGGTGGACGGTCTCATAGTTCCACAGCTCCTCACCGGTGGCTGTGAATGCGTAGAATCGCCAGTTCTCGCCTCCTGCAATGACTTCGGGAGTGCCATCACCATCGATGTCTCCGGTTCGCACGACATTGACGCTTGGCGGTTTGCGGTAGTACTCAAGGGCCCTTTTCCAGAGCTCGTTGCCATCGGCATCGAGCACCTGGAGGAGGTAGTCACGCCGCCCGACGATGATTTCGTCGATGCCGTCGCCGGTGAGGTCGGCAGTGGCGACATCATTGATGCGGGCTCCGAGTCTGCTCATCCAGCGGATGCCACCATCTGGCTTGAGGGCAATCAGGACACCGGAGTCGGTTGCCGCCATGATCGTTTGGGGGAGAGTTTGGCCATCAAGTGAGGCGGCTGCCAGACGAGTGACGGTGAGGGGGGCTCCCGTCACCGTCTCGTCTTTTGGTTTCCCATCCACGAGCACCTCGGACAGATAGACGGCAGATCCAGGTTGTGGGGCAATTTCCAGCCGCACATAGCGGGCTTCCTGAGCGCCGGCTGCGACGGTGTAGGGGATTGGTGTCCCGAAATTGGGGTGTGGACCGGCATCCGTCACGACTGCCAGTTCGCGCACATCTTCATCGAAGTCATCGTCGCTGATCGCTACTCGGGCCTGCTTGAGCAGGTAAGCTGTTTTCTTGCTCGAGGTGGTGGCCCACCACTGCATCCAGCGGACCGCATCGATTCTGCAGGGCTGTTTCAGGTCGATGTTGAGGGTGATGGTCTCGTCCGGAACAAACATCACGGATGTGGCCGTATTGCTTTCCCAATCTCCATCAGTCAGGGCAGCGATTGTGTTAGGACCGCCGGTGCTGAACACGTTTGCCTCTGCCGGGGGAGGGGAGGCCGTCAGCAGGATGTCCAGATCGACGTTGCCGGGGACCTGCGTGTTCCCGGTCAGGACCAGGGTCCGGGGCTGTGGTTTAGTGGTCCAGGCGAGTGTGTGTGGCGGGGCTTCCTGCTGCGCAGCGGCGTTTGGGACTGGCGCCCGGATCTTGACGCTCCGGAGGGAATCCGGGGCCTCGGGGATGTCCAAATCCACGTCCTGCACGTCTCCCGGCTGGAGGAGCACCTCTGTTTCCACGTGAGCGGTTGTTGCGCCGAGGAGTGAGAGGCCGGCCTCGGATATGACGACCACTTCGGCATCAGTTTCGAACCGGCCGTGGGGTGTAGGACCGGTGTACGGGCCCAACAGCACGCCGTAGTCGCCGTGTGGTGTTGTGAGCTTCACGGCGTCGGCGCCCTCCATGAACTCGACCAGCCAGGGCGCGGCCTGTCCGTCGGCCTGTCCGTGTAGGACGCTTGCGTAGAGGTATGACTCGCTCTCCTTGAGTTGGACGGTTGCCACTGCCTGGAGCGATCTGACGACACGTTCTGCGTGTGGGTAGCCCTGCCAATTCTTGCCTAGCTCATGGTCGTCCCGCAGGTCAAGAACGGGGCCCGCGGCGATCTGGATCCAGAGCGTGGGGCCGTTCTGCGTAAGCAGGAGCCCGTCTGCGTTCAGTTCGGCGGCGCCGACACCATGCCAGAGGGTTCGGAATTGGTATTCGCTGTCGCTGAGTGCGGCCAGTCGGTCAAGGATGACGAACGCCTGGGCGTGCTTGAGCCAGACAATGGTTCGGGTCCAGTCCACGCCGGCGTAGTCGCTGATTTTTGTCTTGCTATAGCCGAACAGGGGTGATTCCCCGGCGCCGATCAGCTCCGTGTAGGGTGGGATTGCAGCAGATTGGCCGTCGCGGAAGACGGTAACGGAGTTGTGGAATTTCACGGGGGCCTTGTAGTAGTCGTTGTCGGCCAGCCAGATCCGATCATAGAGAGTCAGTCTCGGCAGACTGTTACCATCGAGGTGTTTGTGTCCTCCATTGCTGAGTCCGTCAAGGAGGAGGTAGGCGGCTTTGGGGGTCATTGCTTCGCGAAACGAGATCTTGTCGAAGCATCGTTCGACGGGAGGGCGATTGTCCGTTCGATGGGTTTGGTAATAGTGGGAATCCAGCGGCCAGACGGAAACGCCGTTGAACTGGTCGGGGGGTACGCCCGGCTCGAGCTGGTAGAAAGCGTGCGCTTCGAAGGTGTTTTTCAGGTCGCGTTTTCGGTTGGCCGCCCATCGTGCTTGGGGGCTGTCCGTCGCGAAAGCGAACATGTCCAGACAGACCATTTCTGAGTTCCAGCACTTCCAGGATCCGGTGTCGCCGTAGGGCACTTGATAGCCCAGGTTATCCATGGTGCCGATGCAGTAGTTGACGATGTGCTCGCCGTTGCCATTTTCGAAGAGGGTGAAATCAGGTCGGGCCAGGCAGTATCGCATGAGGTGTCCGTTGGTGAGCCACTGGTAGCCGTTGCAGTCTTCGTAAGGCTTCGTGTATCCTGCCTGTCGCGAGAACATGGCATCGGCAATACCCAGCCAGACTTTTCCTTCGATGATGTCCAGATGTTGGGTGAAGTAGAGTCCGGCGAAGAGCGCCCCCAGGCCGGGGAAGGTCTGATGATTGTGCGGGACGTGCGTGCTGGTCGCGGCTCCGGCACACGGAGGGATGACGGCCTCCGCGAGCCACCGGCCGAGGCTCTTGGTCGTGCGGATGCGCTCCTCATCGGTAAGAGCTGGATCCTCCTCAATCACATCCCAGCCGGCTACCACCATGATGGATGGGAAATCACTGTCGAAGCCCCACGGGCCACCGAACTTGCTTGGATCAGCGACCGCGCTTTCTGCGTAAAGGTCCCAGAGCTGGACATAGAGCTTGGCTTCGACGCTGTGCCCGGTGAGCATGTAGCGTTGGGCGACGGAACGGAGGACTCCGGCGATGGAGGTGTGCTGTCCGCGATCCAGCGCGGCCTGCCCCGCTTTCAGCCCCTGAGCTAAACGGTCTCCGGACGGCGCGTCGTCGGCCCAGCCGTAGCGCTTGAGGAAGGACTCACTGTAGTGCTTCTCAAACAACCTGGGGAGGGCAAGTGACGGGGCTGCAGGCTGTTGTCGGATCGCGTGACACAGCGCTTCGGCCGCACGCACGAGTCCGGCGTCATCGGTGGCACCGCCAACAAGTATGTTCGTTCCTTTTCCGAAGGGGTTACAGACGGTGTGGACGAGGGATCCGCCCGGTCCCGGACAGAGACTGTCCACCGGCGTGAAGTAACGTGCGTAGAGCAGGAGCATGGCAGGGTTGTTGTTGACGTTCCCAAGGACGATTGCGTTCGTGTCGGGCTGTCTGTCCTGAGGTGTTCCGGGGCGGGCCTCCAGGCGGACCCCGGTCCTCTCGGTGACAGCCGAGACGATGGTCGCCGCTGCGGTTGCTCCGGCAGCAGTCGCAGGGTGGAGAACAATGGAGACAGCTGCACCGTCGGCGACGAGTGGTGCGTCCGTGGTGAAAGAGGGAGTGGTTGTCAGATCCTGCAGCGTCCCGATTCTGGGGGCGCACTGAAGGCTGCCGATGAGGATGTCAACCGGCGCTTCATCATCGCGCGTGCCAATGATGAATTCAACGCGATCTATGCTGCTCCCAACGCGATCTTCAACGACCCCTGCTTCCCAGGAGAGCCCACTAAGCGACAGGGATGGTTGGAGTGAGAACTCCCGCCAGGTACCGTGCAGCGGGCCACTCCAGGACTGGAAGCTCCAGGCGGGCTTCGTTTCGTTGTGGTTGTAGGCCCGCACGTAGAAGGCCCGGGTGGCGTCGGGATGGTTCGTTCTGGCCTTGAAAACAACGCGTTTCCGGGTCAAGTCCATCGGCTTGGGCAGGGGGACGATTACCCCAAAGTAGTGACTTCCTTCGGCTGTCAGGGATGTCGCCCCCAAGTGGAGTGCAGGGCTTCCATCGGCTGTCTCTGCGGGATCTACTGTTGTCTTGAGAAATCGGCTTGGGTTTTGGCGGTTCCATGTCTGGACCATGCCGTCGGTTGTTGTGAACGAGAGGAGCGTTTCCAGCTCCGCTTCTGGCGGTGCGGCGAGGGTCGTCCCGCATGCAAGGAATGCCAAGGCGAGGACGCAGATGCGGCGGAGCGAGTTAGCCGTGCCTTCACGTCTGTGACCGGGTGACTCGGTGGGTGCGGTGACGATGGATGTTTGCGGCCTCGTGGCGGTTCGAATGGGCATCTTGGCAGTTCCTCTTCGTCCCTTTGTCATGCGGCTCATGAGGAGCGATCGGGTAGGATAGCGCGGGGGCCATCTCCATGCAACCACGGATGTGCTGAGGGCCCTCGCAGAGCCGAGGTCTGAAGGGGGACGGCTCCCCCAGTGGGCGCCGACTGCTTGACAGGTCATCTGACCGCTTTGATAGTAAGACTTGCAGAAGGTGCAGATGCCATTTCATGACCGTATCCGGGAGTGCATGATGACACAGTCGGGATCCCAGAGACGTGGACCGTTTTCTCGCCGTGATTTCTTACGGGCCTCCTCCCTGTCAGCCGGAGCGTTGTTGACCGGGTGTGCCATTGACCCGGTTACCGGGCGCGGCAAGCTTTCGCTGATGTCCCAGTCGCAGGAGATTGGCGTTGATCGGCAGCATTCTCCGCAACAGTTCTCCGCTGACTACGGAGCCGTTCAGGATGGTGGACTCAATCGCTATGTTGCTGGCGTAGGCAGGAAACTGGGGGCGCTTTCCCATCGTCCTGAGATGCCCTACTCGTTTCGCGTGGTCAATGCGACTTACATCAATGCGTATGCGTTCCCAGGGGGGAGCATCGCGGCGACCCGCGGCATCATGCTGAATTTGGAGAATGAAGCGGAGCTGGCCGGTCTGCTTGGCCATGAACTCGGGCATGTGAACGCGCAACACACCGCGGAGCAGATGACCAAGGGAATATTGACGAACGCGGTCCTATCGGGGGTCACCCGGGTGGCGGCTTCGCGTGGTCAGGCCTGGGGCCAGGTGACGTCTGCGCTGGGGCAGGTTGGGGCGGGGGCTCTGCTGGCGCGTTACAGCCGCTCGAACGAGCACGAGGCCGATGCGCTGGGCTTGGAGTACATGGTTAAGGGCGGATACAACCCAGACGGCTTTGTAGGCCTGATGGACCTACTGAACAGCCTGAACAAGCACAAATCGAGCGCCATTGAGATGATGTTTGCGACGCACCCAATGAGCTCGGAGCGTTACTCAAGAGCTGTTTCCAATGCGAAGGGGCAGTACGCCGGCCACGGGGACCTCCCCCTTGGGAGGCAGCGCTACATGGACGAAACAGCTTCACTGCGCCGGATCAAGGGCGCCATCGAGGCCATGCAGAATGGCGAGAAAGCCATGGGGCAAAAGAAGTATGGCGACGCTGAGGGCCAGTTCCAGACGGCATTGCGGCAGGCTCCCCATGACTACACCGCGAATGTCCTGATGGCCAAGTGCCTGGTTACCCAGGAGAAGTACGATGGCGCGCTGGGGTATGCTGAGAAGGCGAAAGGGGTCTACCCCCAGGAGGCCCAGGGACATCTTCTGGCCGGCTTTGTGAAGGTCAAGAAGCAGCAGTTTGGGTCCGCGTATCAGGATTTCGTGACCTACGATCGCGTGTTGCCGGGCAACGCGGCTGTGACGTTCTTCAAAGGTCGTTCGCTGGAGGGGATGGGGAAGCGTCAAGGCGCCGCTCAGGACTACCAGAAGTACCTGCAGGTGGTCAACAAAGGTGACATGGCCAAACACGCGTATCAACGCCTGGTGGAGTGGGGCTACGTCAAACGCTAGGCCAAGTCGATGCACCAGGCCGGGGCGACATCGTTCACGGGCTCAATACCTGCAAGATCGATGTACAGACAATCCACTCGCTGTTCCCACTTGCACGTCCCGCCGTCAAGCAACGACACGTTTTCCACGGCGCTTGAGAGAAGTCCTGAGAGGGGGCTCACCAGCGAGAGGCGCAAGGTCTTTCCCGGCCATCCAAATGCGATGGCGTAGAGTTTCTTGCCGTCCTTGGACTGCGTATACCGGATGTCGTCTGCGGTGTAATTGAGGTAGTCCCAACCGGCGTGCCCCTGATTCGGTTTGGGGCGAAAGCCACTGTTAGGGCCTTCCCCGGAAGCTCCCCAGGGGCGGGTGGCGTAGATTGCTTCCCCGTTCTGGTTCAGCCAGGTCCCCGTTTCTCGCAGTGTGTCGCGTTGTCCCTGGGGGATCGTTCCGTCGGCTTTGGGGGAGAGGGACAGCAGGAGGCCTCCGCCGCGGCTCACGCGATCAATCAAGCCATGGGTTATTTCGCGTCCGGAGAGATATGTCTGACCGTTGACGTATCCCCACGATTGACTCCCAATCTTCATGTCATCGACCCAGAGATTAGCCGTTATTGGCGGGCGACTACGACCGTTCTCGAAGGTCCACGTGCACATCTCCTGAGGGAAGTTGAACTGTGATCGTCCGGTGCACTTGTTGAGGACTGCCACGTCACGCCCTGCTTCCGCGGCATCGTTGAAGTAGTGCGACAGGATCTCCAGAGATGGTCTGGCTGCCTCGGAGTCCTGGAAACGTCCACCGTCGAACCAGAGCAGATCGGGCGCATAGCGATCAACTACTTCCAGGACTCTCGCCTTCCAGCTGGCAACAAAGTCACCATAGGTGCCTGTGACGTGGTTCCAGTAGAGGTCCGCATACTCAGGATCGAAGAGGTCCCATCCTTCCGCCCGCCCTGTTTCCGTCTCGTCGTTGGTCCCTGACTCATTCCATGCGTTTGAGCCGGGGAGCCACCAATCGAAGCAGCGCAGGATGTGGAATGGGGCGACCAGTTTCATGTTTCGGGTCCTGAGGGCCTTGGCGAATTCCCCGTAGAGGTCCCTCTTTGGGCCCATCTTGCCGGCGCACCAACGATGGACGTCACTGTCCCAAAGCCCGAAACCGTCGTGGTGTGCCAACGAGAAACCGCCGTAGCGGGCTCCCGACTCAGCGAACAGAGTGGCCCAGTCGACAGCATCAAAGTGTTCGGCTGTGAAGTGAGGAATGAAATCCTTGTAGCCGAATGAGGAGGGGTTCCCAAAGCGTTCGCAGTGCTCAAGGTGTACAGGGTTACTGGGTTCGTACATGCGTTTGCCGTACCATTCGTTCCCGGAAGCTGGTACCGCATAGAGCCCCCAGTGGGCATACAAGCCGAACTTGGCGTCCATGAGCCATTCGGAATCACGCACGTTTTTCAGGGAGTCCCACGTGGGCTTGTACATGCGGGGCACGGCGGTCATCGTCGAATCCTCTTGGCAAGGTGTGGGCAGGGGGTGGCGTAGTGACACCTCCGATGGGGCAGCTCGTGTTCCTGTTCTCCCCGCTCGAGGTGATGGTCACTGTTCGTGTGAGGTCGCGGTCCATTTCCCCTGCTGCTTGGCGAAGGTGAAGGTCCATCGGACCTTGACGCCCACCATTCCCTCGGCGTGCTCGAGCGAGACGACGGCCTTTGCCCCGTTGCCCGTTTCGTCCACAGTGATTTCTTTGAACTCGTAGACTTTGAGGCCCATGCTCTTGGACTTGAGGTAAGCGTGGATTGCTGTCTTGAAGGGCGCGGGGTCGACGACCGGTCCGGACTTGCTGCAGCCGAAAGACGCAAGCAGGCTGAGGCTGAGCGCGATCAAGGTCGTGCGGCGTGAGTCTGCCAGGACGTGCATTTGGGGGGATCCTTCCATGGTTTGTCGGGCATTCCTCTCGGCGTTAGTGGCGCGGAGTGAGAGGAGGCAGGTCTTCGGTCAGGCGATGGTCGGTCAACTGTCCTTTGAGGACGTGGGCAATTTCCAGAAGCGGCACCCCGACGGACTCGTCGAAGATGGCCGTCCGCGGGCGCCCGAGGTCGCTGGGTTTCAGCGCGTGGACGCGGTCGAGATAGACCATGAAGCGGGCTCGAAGTTGATGTCCCATAAGGTGGCGAAAGAGGAGCCACGATTGGGCGTACGCCAGGTCGGCCCGGTCGTCATAGTGGGCGAAGCCCCGCGGTGTTGGCGTGTCAACCAGCTCAGGCCAGGGGATCAGGTGTCTGGCTTCGTGCGCCTTCTTCAGAAGGTCCATTCGGCTGGGGACAATCGCCCCCATCGGCGTCGTCTCGCAGAATTGGGCCAGCCCTTCCTGGACCCACAGGTGCTCGAAGCCCTGGGCCGAGTGGACTCCGCGAGAGAAAGCCAGTTGGTGTCCGCCCTCGTGTCTGAGGGTCTCAGTGATCTGGTGTCGCAGGGCATCGTAAGAACGCTGCCGTTCGTTCTCCACGAGCCTCCTCAGTTCTTCGGGGGCGATGGCTTTCGTCCCTATTGACGCAGCCCGTGAGAGGCGTTCGACTGCTCTGTCGATCTTTGCGCGGGCAAAGGAATTGAGTCGATCGTAGACAAAAAGACAGTCTTCGGTCTGGGAGTAGAACCCGACTGAGACTTCCAGGTTGACGTCTTCCTTCTCTATGGCGTACTTGAGGTACTGCTCCTCGTCTCTGAAGAAACACACATAGGCCAACTTGGTGCGCTCCCGATCCGGCAGCAGAGGAGCGAATTCCTTTTCAAAGCTCTCGGAGAGTTGGGAGAGGATGTTGAAGGCCTCCTGAACGGCATTGCAGGGGACGTTCGCGACGAAGAGGTAAGGAGGGAGGTAGTGGTAGGTGAAGTTCGGGAAATTCAGCAGGAAGCGGACATCTTCGGGCATGAGCTCAACGGGGGGATAGACGATACGCTTGTGCCATCGAATGTCGGTGTCTGTGAGCTTGAGACGGTCGACTCCATCTTTGTCCTCAAACTCAAACGTCCAGGCTCCCGGCTCTATTTCCGTCAGTGAACCGAACAGGCGTCTGCCGTCGGTGAGCAGCACACCATGGGTTGGGCGTGTCTGCTCGATGCGTGAGATGAGTTCCTGCCGAGCCTTTTCCTCATCCTGCAAGAGTGGAGCTCCGGCCAGGCGCCGCCGCCACAGCAAGTCCTGTTCGCTCAGTATACCGACGATGTACTGACCTACTCGGTGAAGCGGGGTTTCCGCGATCCACTCGTAGAAGGGGTTGATCTGTCGGCTCACAATGGCCGCACAAACGACGCACAAAAGGGCCGCGAGGGAGACGACGTGCAGTGCCGCCATGATGGCGGAGACAAGCGGTCGCCGCTTCTCCCTCTTCCCCTTCTCATGTTCGGCGCTTGACCGTGACACCTGGCCACTCCATTCCCCGCCGTGGCCACCAACGCTGTCGGCAGGGGGGCTACTTCGCGTACTCGACAGATCGTGTTTCACGGATGATCGAGACCCTGATCTGTCCAGGATAGCGCATCTCTTTCTCTATCTTGTCCGCCATGTCTCGGGCGAGGATGGAGGCCTCGTTCTCGTTCACTTTCCCGGGCTCGACGATAACCCGGAGCTCGCGGCCTGCCTGGATGGCATAGCAGTTCTCGACGCCCTCGAAGCTCAGCCCGATGCCTTCAAGCTGCTCCAGACGTTTGAGGTACAGCTCAGTTGTCTCCGAGCGTGCCCCGGGGCGACTCGCGCTGAGCGTGTCGCAGATCTCCACGAGTATGGCCAGCAGGGTCATTTTCTCGACATCTTCGTGGTGGGCTCCAACGGAATTGACGACGTCATCGTCCTCGCCGGCCCGCTTCAGGATATCTGCCCCAATAACGGCGTGTGAGCCTTCCACCTCATGGTCGACTGCCTTGCCGATGTCATGGAAAAGCCCAGCCCGGATTGCCTTCTTCTCATCCAGCCCGATCTGGGCGGCAATGTTGCCCATCATGTAGGCCACCTCGATCGAGTGCTGGAGGACGTTCTGTGAGTAGCTGTAGCGGAACTTGAGGCGACCGAGCAGAGACACAAGGTTGTTCTTCACTCGGGTGAGGCCGAGCCGTTCCACGACTTCCTGTCCGACCTTGTCCAGTTCCGTCTCGATTTCACGTTTGACCTTCGCCGCCATTTCCTCGATCCGGGTCGGGTGGATTCTACCGTCGGCGACCAAGCGTTCGAGTGTGATTCGGGCGATTTGTCTGCGGACCGAGTCGAAGCAGGAAACGACGACGGCTTCAGGCGTGTCGTCGATAAGGACATTTGCACCGGTGGCGGCCTCGATGGCGCGGATGTTCCGGCCCTCTCTGCCGATAATGCGCCCCTTCATCTCGTCGTTCGGGAGGGGGATGGTCGACGTTGTGCGTTCATAGGCACAGTCGCCGGAGTACCGCTGCATGGCGTTGACCATGACTTCCTGGGCTTCCTGTACGAGGGTTTGGCGGTTCTCTTCCTGGAAGCGACGAATCAATGCACCGCGCTCCGCCTCAAGTGATTCCGAGAGGCGTTCAAGCAGCTGGCGTTTCCCCTCTTCCTCACTCAGTCCGGCGATGCGTTCAAGTTCGTTGATCTCGCGCTCAATGAGCTTACTGAGTTTGTCGGCTTCGGCTTCGGTTACCTCTTCTTTCCGTCGCAGGTCTCCGTCTCGCTTGTCCAACTCGGATAGGCGGGACTCCACCAAGTCGGCTTTGCGCTCAATGTTCTCCTCTTTGGCGGAGAGGCGGTTTTCCAGTTGCTGGATCTCGCCTCGCCGGTCCTTTGTCGATTTCTCGAAATCGTCGCGCGACTTGAGGAGTTCCTCCTTGGCGTGGATCTGCGCTTCTTTAAGGACTGCGTTAGCCTCGCTCTTGGCCTTCTCTCGTACTGTGTCGGCTTCCCTAAGGGCGGACTTATTCTTGAGTTTATTGAACACGTAACCCACGGCGAAACAGACACCGGCGGCCACGAGCTGCGACAGGATTTGCAGCGCTTTCAGTTCGTCCATCTTACTCCCATCCTTCCTGGTCCGTCATCAGCTGGTGGTGCGAGGGCAGGCCTCCGGCAATCGATCAACCCGTCAGGGGTAGCGATTGCGTCAACCGTGACATCGTGTGGCTCGGCGGGGAGACTATCGACGACCTGCCATGAATAGGCAACGCCGACTTTCACACCGTGCACTCCGACCAGTAGGCGGTCGTAGAACCCTCCGCCACGTCCCAGACGATTGCCGGCGTCGTCGAACGCCAAACCAGGCACCAACCAGATTACATTTTTGTTGCAGATTGCCTCCCTGGCGGCGCCTGCCAGTCCAGGGATTGGCTCACGGATCCCATACTCTCCAACGCATGTTTCGGCGTCTTCATTGGCGACCGGAACCATCTCGTAAGCCCCCAGACGCTGGCTGTAGCGTGGCAAGAGTACTCTCCTGCCGCTGCGCCTGGCGGCTTCCATCAGAAGCGCGAGGTCAACTTCCCGGGGCATCGCTGCGTAAGCGGCGACAGCCGCCGCAGAGCCGTAGGGGGTTGACCCTAGAATCAGATCACAGATCTCTCGGTCGACCTGCCGCTTCACGATGTCTGCCACAGTGAGTGGTTCGGCTGCACGCAGGCGCCGCCTCAGTGCGGATTTCTGCTGTTTGACCGAGTCCATCGTGCGTCGCGTCAGCTGCCGTGCAGCTTCAGTGCGGCCTGGCAGTGGCTGTTTGGGTCTGTGGGGGCTCCCGTGGGTTCCCGACTACGGGCCACGTCACCCTGAGCAGGAAGATGGTAAGGACCTGTTGACCGACCGAATCGGTCAGGAAGGAACGCTCCACCAACGCGCACTCACAAACTGCTCACCGTTTAGGTCCAGTGTGGGGCGTCAAGGAGAGGCAGGCGGGCGCAGCATTGGTATGTCTACACACGTTATCCATGTAGCCCCCTCAGCATACCTGATGCGTTTCCGGCCTGGTGGGCACGGGCATCGGGCAGGCAAAAACGGACTTCATGGATCTATTGCGAGGCGAGCGACACAGAAGACGCTGACGGTCTCTTCGCTATTGTCCCAGCGTCTAACAGCGCTCCCCAAAACAGGGGAGTACATTCGTTCCGCTTCCATCGCCGCCAGTTACCGGAAAGGAAACTCGCGGATCGCAACAGGTTACCTGACAAGCTCTCTGACGGAAGCCCCAACGCGGGACGACCGAGTATCTGAAAGCGCCCCGAAGGCGCTACCGACCAAATACAATAGGGCGTGAAGAGTCAGATACAAAAGGCCTGTCCCGCAAAACGAGGAAAGAGCCAGGATTCCTGTAGCGATTATGCTCGCGGAGAGAGGCCCTGCTGTAATTCGGGCCGTCTTCATTGGGAGTCTCGGGGTCCTATGGGGCGGGGGGGCGTCTCCCCGGCGGCGGGGCCAGGACGTAGAGGCCCCGGAAGGGTTCGTAGTAGACGGAGGCGAAGGTCTCCGTGATCCCGATCAAACCGAACAGACGGGCTGCTTCCACCTCATTTGCCGCAACGACGCTCAGACGTCTGTTGCCTGGTTGCATCGCCTTGGCCACGGCGAACTCCAAGTCGGAGTTCTCGGCGATCACCGTTTCCAGGCTGCCGCCGAAACGCAGCCAATAGTGACGGAAGGTTGGAAAATCGTGGGCGCTTGTCAAGACCACCAGTCGACTGGAGAGATCATCCTTCTTGGCTTGGGAGCAGATTTCCTGGAGTGCGGTGCTTCCACGGTAGTGTTGCTGCAAGAGGTTCTGCGGGTGGCGCCCGTCCATGACTTGTTTGTTGGTCAACCACGTGCACACTCGTTCCCAGACAAAGGCGTGCATCACCACCAATCCAAGGACCAGGAGGAGTGATTTTGATCGCCACACCTGAAGGTGGACGACGGATCGCACGACGGCGAAGGACACGGTGGGAAGGAAGACGAGAAAGACGCGGGGGAACGGCGCGGAGCGGGTGCAGACGAGGAGAGCGATCATGGGCAGGAGACAGGCGACGATGAGTCTGACGGCTTGCCGGCTTGCGGAGTCTTGTGCCCCGGGCGATGCTTTGTGGACGGACACTCCGGCCTGCCACAGGCAGATGAGAGGCAGGGGGCCCAAGTGCGCCAGAGACGCGAGGGAGACGTTCAGGAGAACACTCAAGGGTGATTCCCATCCGGCTGTCTGTTGCAGGGCTTTGGTGAACTGAGGCCAGATCGTGAGATAGTAGCTTGCACCGAGGGCACCGGCACCGGCTATGATCCCAAGGGGAAGTAAGATGCGTCGCAGGGCGTTCCGGCGATGCGCCTCCCAGGCCAGGAAGGCCAAGTGGGTGGCTGTGAGCAAGGCATTTGTAGGGATCACAAGGGGGAGCAGCAGGGCCACTACCGCATGCACGAGTGTGCCCCGCCTCACGTGTCCATCCAGAATGTCCATTGTGGCCATGACCCCCAACGTGGCTAGGAGCATAGTAAGAGAGTACCCTCTGTACTGGTACGCGAAGGCGCTGAAAACAGGACTGACGGCGAAAGCGACTGCGGTGATTCCGGCCAACCGTCCCCCAAGCCAGCGTCGCCAGCCGACGATGATGACGCCAAAGGCGGCAAGCGCGAAACATATCGACGGCAGCCGGAGGAGGGCTTCCGCCACGTTGTACCTGCAGATGCGGAGCCAGCACCAGCTGATCGCAGAGAACAGGATGTGGTTGTTGGGGATCGGGTAGAAGCGCAATGGCCAGAGGATGCCCCGGGCTCGAGGCGGCCCGACCACGAATTCCGTGAGGGCGATCACCTCATCGTACCAGAGATCGGCCTGTAGCCAGCTTGCTGTCCGAATTAGGAGCGCTGCCGCGGCGAGCAGGAAGAACATTCGGGGCGCCAGTTCCGGAGAGGCCGAAGGGGCTACCGGTTGGGGATCGTGTTTCTCGTCCATGGAGACTTCCTTGTTTCAGGAGGAAGGACGGTCTGGCCTGGGAGTCAATCTGCGGGGCGTCCCATGAGTTGATCAATCTCGCGCAACTGCGTGGTTTGGAGGGGCTGCAGGCCGCCGATTTGCCTGCTGATCAAGGTCAGCTGAGCGGCTTCCTCCACGATCTCAAGTCTGTCGAATGCTTCCAGGAGGGACGACCCAACGGTCAGAACGCCATGGTTGGCCATGAGCACGCAGCAGGCTTGCCCCAAGCCCTCGGCCACGATTTGGGCAAGCTCTTTGGTTCCCATGCATGCGTAGGGGAGTTTGGCGGGAGTACCGAGAATGGCGTATGACTCTGCGATCAGTCGGCAGTTGATGTCCGCGTCACTGGCACAGAAGGCGCTTGCCGTCGTCGGGTGTGCATGGACGACCGCGTTGACATGGGCATGCATCCGATAGATGGCCAAGTGCATCGAGGCCTCGATGCTGGGGGTGAAATTCGGCGTCTCGTTCGTTCCATCGAGGCTCATTATGCCGACGTGTTCTGCCTGGAGTTCGCCTTTGTCATGTTTCGAGGCTGTGAGCGCTACCTGCGTGTCGCTGACGCGGACGGAGATGTTCCCACCTGAGGTCGTGGTCAAGCGCTGTTGGTAAAGCCGTCGCATGAAACGGGCAACGGCTTGTCTCTGGCTCTCATACATCAGGCTGGACTCCGTGCGCATCGGGGAGGTCAAGGGCTCTGCCGCAGGGCTAATCCAGGGCATGCTACTTGCGGGGCATAAAGGGCCATCTACAGTTCTATGTTCCTTTGTCGAACCTAACACAGAACGGGGAGTTTGATAGCCCGATGACTCGAAAGCTCATGGTGTTTGATCTGGATGGAACGCTGGTTGATTCCCGCCTGGACCTGTGCACGGGGGTGAACTTGATGAGGGAAGACTACAGCCTTGGTCCACTGACGTTGGACACGGTCTGCAGCTATGTGGGCAACGGTGTTAGGCGCCTCGTGGAACGGGCGCTGAGTGATGCGGCGACCGCACCGGACACCGATGAGGCGGTAGCCAGGATGAAGACGCACTACCTGGCGCACATGCTTGATGAGACATCCGTCTATCCAGGTGTGCCCGCTGCTCTGGCGCGCTTGCACGAAGAGGGATTGTGCTTGGTGGTGGCCAGCAATAAGCCCGAGGGACCCAGCAGGCGGATCTGCGAGGCGCTGGGACTTGGAGGATATCTGGACCTGGTTCTGGGAGGAGACTCCTGCCCGAATATGAAGCCGCATCCCGAGCCGCTCCTGGCTGCCGCCCGCCACACCGGGACGGAACTGACGGGGGCCTGGATGGTGGGCGACAACTACACGGACCTGGGGGCAGGGCGTCGCGCGGGGTTCCAGCGGTGCTTTTGTCGGTATGGGTTCGGAGTTGCGGGGGACGAGACGTTTGACCTCGCGGTGGATTCCCTCGGGGACTTTGCCGATGCCATTCTCGAAGCTCCTGAGGGCAGCTGAGAGACGGTCATCTTCCTTCTCGTGTGGGAAACGGGACAGAGTTTCCGCTCTTGGGGAGTGGCCGCAGAGGCCCGTTCCGGCTCTCCGGATTCTGCACAGTCAGACGGCCTTGTCCTCGCGGCGCTTACGTCGGCGTCGGCGCAGCCACCGGGCAGGGGAGTTGACGTCGACCGCTTCATGTGGGCAGGCCTCCAGGCAGCACATGCAGAGGATGCACCGAGCCTTCTCTACGCGATAGGTGCCATCCGGGCGCTGGATGATGGCGTCCTGGCTGCACGTTTCTGCACAGACGCCACACCGCACGCAGGTCGTCTGGTTGATCTTGGGACGGTATGTGAGCAGGTAGGTCGTGAGTTTGAAGAGGGAAGGGGGCAGCTTCTGCAGGAAGAGTGCGCGTGAGTGGCGGAACCGGCATGTCGCAGCTCGCTCTTTGCCCGAGCCAACAACCGTGATGTCGGCCAGATCTGCCGCCCCAAGGCCCACCTCCTCGGCGCGTCTGATCAATGGCACGGCAGCAGGGGAAACGCCGAATATGCGTGAGGCAACGGCATCGATTGCCACCGGATCTCGCGCAGCGAGGAGGAGGCCGGCATGCGCGGGAGTGCCATTTGCAGGGCCGTCTCCTTCCATGACCGTGACGGCATCGACGATGTTCAGCGCCGGTGGAAGCGCTTGGTGCAAATCGACCAGGAAGTGGCTGATTTCACGAGGCGAAGGGAAGTGTCCGTGGTAGACCGCCTTGGCATGCCCCACGACGAGGCCATATGTGTTCTTCAGGGCACACGTCAACACGGTCAGAATGTGGGTCTTCAACTTTGGCAGTGAGATGACTACATCCACCTCTTCAAGCCAGGAGGGGACAGGTACTGTCAGGTCGCCGACAGGCAGTGGCTTCACGGCTTCGGTGAACGACTTGAGTTCGGCTCCGGCCGCCGGCACAGCCGCCGTCATTCCCGTCTTCTCCCACAGGCGCTTCTCAGAGTGATCTCCTGCGCAGCTGTCGCCAACCCAGACGCGGGATGCACCTGCCGCGAAACAGAGCTTGGCGACGGCGGCCACGACTGTTGGGTGGGTGGTCACGGCTTGTTCAGGAGGCCGCGGGCTGAGCAGGTTCGGCTTGAGGAGAACGGTCTGTCCTTCGCGCACAAAACTGGCGATTCCGCCAAACGGCGTGAGGGCTTCAAGCAAGGCTTGCTCGACTGTCTCTGGCTCGTAAGCGGGACAGTTCACAGCACTCACGTGTCCCGCGTAGCCAGGGGTGAGGGGGGCGGACGTACCGGAGGGACGCTTGGCAGGAATAGGGGACGGTGACTCTTGGTTTGGCATGATTCGTTGTTGGTTGATCGAGGACAGGACGACGGTTACAAACCTAACTCTGTGCCCCTTTGTTTGCGAGAGGGAGGAAAACCAGCTGGGCGAGCCCTGTTCTCTCGGGGGTGTCTTGTGTCTTCAAAGAACAGTCGCTATTGTCGTCGCTACCGTGGGTGCCCGGCTTCGGGCCACGGCGTTTACTCTCCAGCAGGCAGGGATGACGACATGGCATTGGGATCAGGGCTTTCGGTCAACGAGATGGGCGGCCGGGCACGAACTGCGGCGCGGGGATTGGCTGTGTTGCCCGGAGGCGTTCGCAATGCGGCTCTGCACGCGATGCCCGCTGCCCTTGAGCGTGTACGAGGCGAGCTTCAGGCGGCGAATGCCGCGGATGTTGGCGACGCTCGGGCAGCAGGACTGGCCGGGCCATTGCTGACGCGTCTGGAGATAACGGACAAGGTCTTCGCTTACATGAAGGCTCGTCTCGAGGAAGTCTCCACATTGCCGGATCCTGTGGGGCGCGTATTGGAGGGGCACATCCGGCCGAACGGTCTCCGCGTTCAGCGTGTGAGTGTGCCGATTGGCGTGATTGGGATGATCTACGAGTCTCGCCCCAACGTCACGACAGATGCAGCGTCGGTGTGTCTGAAGAGCGGCAATGCGGTGATCTTGCGTGGTGGCTCCGAATCATTGAGGACAAACGTTGTCCTGGCCGATGCCATGATCGGGACTGCGGCAACCCACGGGCTTCCTGAGGGATCTGTCCAAATCATTCGAACGCCTGATCGCGAGGCGGTTACCCAGTTGCTGCATTTGGAGGATGATGTCGATGTGATCATTCCACGAGGAGGGAAAGGCCTGATCTCTGCCGTTGCCCGTGAGAGCCGGATCCCGGTGATCAAGCACTATGAGGGGATCTGTCACCTTTACCTTGCCGAGGACGCTCCGTCAGAGATGGCAGTGAGTTTGAGTATCAACTCGAAGTGTCAGCGGGTCGAGGTCTGCAACGCACTTGAGACTGTTCTGGTCGACGCCGGGGCTCTGGGGCGATTGCTTGACCCGGTTGTTGAGGGGTTCTCAGCGGAGGGGGTGGAGGTCCGCGGTTGTGCGCGTGCTTGCGCCCTGATGCCCTCTTTGGTGCCTGCGACTGAGGAAGACTGGGGCACCGAGTATCTGGCTCCCGTGATATCACTGAAGGTGGTGGACGGCCTGGATGCGGCCGTGCACCACATTAACACGTACGGATCCGGTCACACGGATGGAATTGTGACACAGCGCATGTCCTTGGCAGATGCGTTTGTGGCCGGGGTCGATTCGGCGTCTGTTCTGGTCAATGCCTCCACCCGTCTTTCGGGTGGGGGAGACTACGGGCTTGGTGCTGTAGTGGGGATTAGCACCGACAAGCTTCACGCCCGGGGACCGGTTGGTCCGACGGCTTTGACCTCATACAAATGGGTTGCCTATGGGGATGGGCATATCCGGGACTGAATCTGCGAACTCGAACAGAGCGGAATAGATCAGTAGCGGGGTGATGACTATGGCCGATGCACCGTCTCAGAGGTGGCGGCGAATTCTGTTGGCAGCCATCCCGGCGGTCGGTGTGTTGGTTGGAGGTGCCGAGATGTCCGGTGAGATCCGTCTCGACGATATGGTCCTGCACCCGCTGGACCGGACCAATCCTGCACCCATTGGAGATTGTGTGGTTGACACCAATCCACCACCGTTTCTCTGGCCGGCCAAGAGGGCCTCCAGGCTTACCTACAGTATTCGCCTTAGTCAGGATTCTGCCTTCCCGGGAGCCTCGAGTCTCAGTGCCAGCGGTCTGCCATGGGCGATGTATAACCCACACCGGGAACTGGCTGTGGGCCGTTGGCATTGGCAGTTCAGGACGGAGCGAGGGGGAGAGGCGTCCGCCTGGTCCGATATCCACTCGTTCCGCGTCGATAGCAGCGCGCGACGCTTCGTCACTCCTCCGCCTGCCGAAGCCCTTCGGGCATGTCCGGTGTCGCATCCTCGCGTGCTGGTCTCCGCTGCTGAGTTGGGGGCCTTCCGTGCGCGGGTTGCGGATGATCCTGTGGTTGCGACAATCTGTCGGCAGGCAAATAGATATCTTGGGAGGCCGTTGCCGGATGAGTCCGAGGGGAAGCCGAAGAAACGAGGGCAGACGGAATCGCAGGCCAAGAAGTTTGCCAATTGGTCCAGCAAGAAACTCGGAACAAGCATGGGGGGCTCCACCAAGCTCTTGTGCATGGCCTATCTGGCGACAGGCGATGAGCGCTATGGTCGAGAGGCGGTGCGACGGGCTTTGCATGTGGCAAGCTGGGACCCGAAAGGGGTGAGTCGCGTCAATGACTTCTCCGACGGGGCATGCCTTCGGGCGATGGCTCTGGCCTATGATTCATGCCACGTGTTGCTCAGCCAGGGCCAGCGGGAGGTCCTTCGTTCGGGTGTTCGGGCTCGTGCAGGGCGCTTCTTCTCCCGGTGGCGCAACAACCTCGAGGCGAAAGTGTTCAGTGCGCATATCTGGCAACACATCCTGCATGATTTCGCCGACGCTGCCTTTGCCGTGCTTGGGGAAGAGCCCGAAGCCCAGGCATGGGCCAGCTACGTTTACGAGCTGTGGCTCAACCGAGTTCCTCTCCTCGGCGGTGCCGATGGGGGATGGGCCAATGGTAACAACTACTTCGGCACGAACTTCGCGGCCCTGATCGAGATCCCCCACTTTCTCCAGCGCCTGACGGGGGTGGACTTCATGGGCCATCCCTGGTTCCGAAACGCGATCTATTACCAGACTTATACGTGGCCGCCCGGGTCTCAGTGTGATGGATTCGGGGATGGTGGCGAGAAAGGCGGGCTGGCAGGGGAGAGTCGAATCGCGTTTGTCGATATTCTGGGGCACCATTTTGCCGACCCCTACGGCGCGTGGTACGTGGCTGAAAACCTGCACCCCAAAGGAAGAACGTCTCCCCGGGACTCGTTGTTCCGCTGGCATCGACTGACCGCGCCGAAAGAAAGCGACAGCCCTGTTGCCCCCGCCACTTTCGATCTGCCGCAGGCCCGGCTTTTTCCCGATATCGGCGTGGCGGCCATGCATTCGGATCTGGCGAACAGTGAACGGAATGTGATGGTCGCCTTTCGTTCTAGCCCTTTCGCTTCCCACAACCATATGCATGCTGATCAGAACTCGTTCAATATCCTCTTTGGCGGACGTCGCCTGCTGGCCAACTCTGGGTACTACATTGCCTATGGTGACCCTCACTTCAGGGATTGGTATAGGGCCTCGATCGGGCACAATACCGTGCTGATTGACGGCAAGGGCCAGGGCTTTGGCGACACGTCCTACGGCTGGATTCCCCGGTTTCTTCACGGCCGGCGCATCTCTTACTGCGTAGGAGACGCTTCTCGTGCCTATCCCGGAACGGGGCTTACGCGTTTCCGCCGTCACGTCGCCTTCCTGCGTCCGTCAACCGTGGTCATCTATGATGATCTTGCCGCTGATCATGATGCGGAGTGGACCTGGATGTTGCACAGCCCGTTTGCGCTGACCCCCAATCAGGAAACGCAGTCGTTGTCGGTGCAGGCAGACGGGGGGACGGCGTCCGTTCGGCTCTGGTCCAGCGGGCCGTTGCGCGTGCCCGTTGACTCGCGGTTTGACACTCCGGCCGACAACTGGCGGGGCGTGAAACACAGGGACGGAAGCCTTGTAGAGTACGCGGATCAGTGGCACGCCCGGGTGACGCCGGGGGAAGCCCTGATGCGTGTCCGTTTCCTCTCGGTTATTCAGCTGGCTCAGGAGCCTGAAACGGCCGGCACTCCCGGGGTTGACGGGGGGAACGGGGTGCGGGCAGGGGACTGGGTTATTTCCGCGGAACTGGATCCGGGGAAGCCTGCCAGTCTGGCGGCGAGGACGATTGACGGCAGCGCAGGCCTTTCGAGCGGCAGCCAACAGATCCGGATCAACGGGGAAGCGTATTTTTCGAGCCCCGAAGGCAGTTCGTTGATTGTGGAGGCAACGGAAGGGGAGCGCCTCGTCCGACAGACGGTTGACGTTCCGCCTGCAGCCGCGCGGTAGTATGGATCACGGATGTTCGTCCAGCAAGGAGAGGTCTTGTCATGGGAATCAGCATCGGTCTGGTAGGACTTGGAGCTTTTGGGAAGTCATTTGCGGACCTGTTCAAGAAGCACCCCGCCGTGGATCGGGTGGCGCTTTGCGACCGGGAGCCGGAGCGGGTTGCGTCCTTTGCAGAACGAGATGACTGGAAGGACAAGTTCAATCCGCGTGACGCCTACTTCTCGCTCGATGACATCTGTCGTTCGGATCTCGACGCGCTTGTGATCATTACGCAGCCTTCTCTACACGCACCGCAGTGTCTCCAGGCTCTGGCATCCGGGAAGCACGTCTATAGTGCTGTCCCGATCAGCTGCGTGCCCGACGGGGACGAGATTCTGGACGCGTGCAATCAGCTCGTCGAAGCTTGTGAACGAACCGGATTGCGCTACATGCTCGGAGAGACGACCTACTACCACCCGGAGAGCATGTTCTGTCGTCGCAAAGCCGCAGAGGGGGCCTTCGGGGATTTCGTGTACGCGGAAGGAGAGTATTACCACGACCTCGACAGCTCGTGCAGCCTCAGGCAGGTGAGCAAGCGTCGCGCTGCGAGTGCGGCGGGCAAGGAGTGGACGTCAAAGGCTGCTCAGTATTGGGAGCGGGGGATCCTCAGTGGACCGATGCACTACCCTACGCACTCCACCAGCGGCCCTGTCTGCGTGATGGGAGCCCATGCAGTGAATGTGACGGCCCATGGCTTCGTGAACCGTAATGATGATCCCTATTTCAGTCACTATGCGTTCAGCAATGAGGTCGCTCTTTTCAAGATGAGTAACGGTTCCACCGTCCGGATCTGCGAATTCCGTGAAGTGGCTCGGGGAGGACGCGAGGCATTCAACGTGATGGGTACACGCGGGAGCTATTTGGACGGTACTTGGCAGGAGAACGGGCGGACGGCTCCTCTGACGGCGGAGCCCTTGAGTGTGACTAAGCTCAGTGTCGAGGAGATGCGTGACCCACTGCCGCCGGATGTCGCAGATGCCTGGCGCACGACCAGCGGAGATTCCGTGGCTTACGGAGGACATGGCGGCTCTCATGCGTACCTGGTCCACGAGTTCGTCGATGCGATCGCCACAGGACGCCAGCCGGCGATCAACATTTGGGAAGCCGCCCGTTACATGGCGATGGGGGTGATGGCCCACAAGTCCGCCTTGAGAGACGGCGAGACGCTGGCTGTCCCGGACTGGGGAGGTGCCCCGGCGTGAGGAACTGAGGCAGCGGGCAGGGGACTGAGGAACTCGGGGTGACACCGATTCCCAACTGGGGCGGTCATTCGTTACCGGTAGATGATGCCCTGGATGGTGTCCCCCCTCAGGCGGACGGTGACATCGTCGATCCTCTCAACTCCCGGGGCGGCTGCGGCAGCGTCTGCTGTGTCCGTGTGGTAGTAGCGCTTCTCCAGCACGAATGGCGGCTCCCACGTCAGTGGCTGAATCGGCTTTTCCCTGTGCCGGATGATGGCCTCCACCACTCCCTCCCTGATTAACGCTCGGGATTTCACCGCAGACAGCGAAATGGCTGAGTTCCGGCTCAGTCCTGTTTTAACGGCCCTGGTCGTGATCCCCCGCACCAAGGCTTCGGCTTCGGAACAGGCCTGGTCGTCTCCACTCAGGAAAATCAAAGGCAGCCCCAAGGCGCCTTGGTAGAGGGCGAATTGGGCTATTTCGCCTATGGGAATCCCGTTAAGTGTATAGCCCTCGATGCTGCGGCTGTTCTGTGTGTGACTGAGGTTGCCGAGATCGTTCCCAGCCATCGCGTGCTGCCCCAGCATGACACAGACGTCATACTGTTCGACGATGGGATCACGGACGGTTCGTGGAGCGGTGGGGCGCCCATGGAGCAGCTTTGCCTCAGGGTGGAGTTCCTCGAAAACGATTCCTCCGGGGCCGTGTCCGTCGACGATGAGGATGTCATCCGCCCCTGCCTCCAACATGCCTTCGACTGCAGCGTTGATCTCGGCCGTGAGCAGACGTTTGGCGTGTTCATAGTACTTACCATCCGGGTAAGACTGTGGCGCAAAGGAAACCACCCCTGCGACTCCCTCGATGTCAGTTCCTACGTAGATTTTCATTCTTTTTGCTCCCAGGGCCAACCATTGGTCAGAGCAGATCGCTCGCCAGTTCGGCGAGTTCTGAACGTTCTCCCTTCTCAAGGTTGACGTGTGCGTAGAGGTGCTGCCCCTGCATCTTCTCGATGAGGTAGCTCAGGCCATTTGACTGGCTGTCGAGGTATGGATGATCGATTTGGAAGATGTCTCCGGTGAAGACGATCTTCGTGCCCTCTCCAGCGCGGGTGATGATCGTTTTGATCTCGTGGGGGGTGAGGTTCTGGGCTTCGTCCACGATGAAGTAGATCTTGACGAGGCTCCGACCGCGGATGTAGGAGAGTGGCGAGATCATCAGCTTCTCTTCGGTCAGGAGGTCATCGATGCGTTTGTACTTGGGCGAGGATGCGCTGAACTGGTTCTTGATGACTCCGAGGTTGTCGTAGAGCGGCTGCATGTAAGGGTTGAGCTTGGACTGGATGTCGCCGGGCAGGTAGCCGATGTCTTTATTGCTCAGTGGGACAATGGGGCGGGCTATGTAGATCTGTCGGTAGTTCTTGCGCCGTTCAAGGGCCGCGGCCAAGGCCAACAGTGTTTTTCCCGTGCCGGCTTTGCCAGAGAGACTGACCAGCTTGACCGAGTCGTCCAGCAAGGCATTCAGCGCGAAGGTCTGCTCTGCGTTCCGCGGAGTGATGCCGTAGGCTGGTGTCTTCTCGACGCGCCTGATGACCTGGTCCGAGGGCACGAATCGCGCGAGGGCTGACTTCTTGCCGTTCTTCATGATCAGGAACTCGTTGGCACGTAGCTTCTCTTCCACACTGAGCGCAGTGGCTGGGATTTCAGCTTGAGGCTCGTAGAGGCTGTCGATGGCAGCTGCAGGGACAGCGGTCTCGATGCGTAGGCCGGTGTAGAGGGCGCTGACATCGGCGACGTGGTCGGTTGTGTAGTCCTGGGCCAGAAGCCCGATGGACTTGGCTTTCATGCGCAGGTTCACATCCTTTGTGACCAGAATCACATCGGTTTTAGGGGCGCGCTCCGCGAGTCGGTAGGCCGTGTTGAGGATATTGTGATCGGGTTCGCGGCCCGAGAAGTTGAGCTTCAGATTTTCATGGAGGGGCTCCGCGAGCTTGATGAGTACGGTTCCCTGTTTCGGGCCGATCCGTAGGCCCCCGGTGAAGAGCTTGTCCCCACTTATGGAGTCCAGCGATCGGACGAACTCCCGAGCGTGGTAGTTGACCGAGTTGTTTCCTTTCTTGAAATGGTCGAGTTCCTCCAGGACAGTGATCGGGAGCACGATGTCGTTCTCTTCGAACTGCTCAATGCACGAGCTGTCGTGGAGGATCACATTCGTGTCGATGACGAACGTCTTCTTGCGCTTTTCCGGACTGGGCAGCATCGATCAATCCTGTCTTGCGGTTGGGCAGACGCGTTTGCCGAGAGAACGGATGGACGGGATGTGGGAAGCAGAGCCTGGAGGCCACTTCGGGCAGGCCATCGGCGCGTGGATAAGCATGTACGTTCTCTCTCCGGAGAGGGGGCACATCGTCCAATCAGCTATCATACTACCATCGTAGTCGAAGCCTGTAAAGAATGCAAAGAGCCGTGGGGGGAAACCGGGATTCCCGGCCGGGTCGGGGTGAGCTCAGGTGATTCTTGGAGAGATGTATGAGCCCTGCTGAGAAACTGCGTATCGGCGTCGTTCAGATGGCGTCGAGTCCATTGTGCGATGAGAACAGTGCCCGGGTCGGCGAATGGCTGGGCGGTCTCCGGGGACAGTGTGACCTGGTTGTATTCCCCGAAAATGTCCTATGCCTGGGGCGAGGAAGCACGATCCGTTCCGCGGCGACCACCGAGGACGCGTTTCTCAGATCCCTCAGGCCGAGCGTCGCCGCGAGTGGCATGATGGCCGTTTTTGGCGGCGTTCCCATTCTCGATGGAGATGATGGCGCTGTTCGGAACGCGTCCATCGTGCTTGATGCGACTGGAGACGTTGTGGCCAGGTACGACAAGATACACCTTTTTCAGCTGCGGGATGGTGCAGGGAGTGTCGATGAGACAGCGATCTACGCGCCGGGAGAGACAGCCACCACATTCACATGTCAGGGCTGGTCGATCGGGCTCTCAATATGCTATGACCTGCGGTTCCCGGAGCTCTATCGGCGTTACGCTCCCTGTGATATGATCGTGTGTACGGCTGCGTTTACGCAGGCGACCGGGGAGGCGCACTGGGAGGTACTTCTCCGTGCTCGTGCGATCGAGAACCAGTGCTACGTTGCCGCTGCCGGTCAGTGTGGAATTAACGCAGAAACCCGGAATCAGCAGTACGGACACTCGATGGTGGTCGACCCGTGGGGGGAGGTCGTTTCGGAATGTGAAGGCGACGAAGAGACCGCAACTGTGGTAGCCGTTGATCGGGAGCGACTCCAGGCGGTGAGAGAGCGTCTGCCGGCACTCCAGAATATCCGGCTGCGTGAGGGGGAAGGGTAGGGAAGGCGTTCGCTGAAGGTTAGCCCGCATTTCTCATGGGCAGGACACTGTGGCGTTTGTTTCTCGTTCTGGCAGAGGCCATTGGCCATCAACTGGTCGATCCTCGGGCGAGACACTGTGTTTCCGAGAACAGGAGGCGATGCCCACCCGTTGGGCAAACTTGGGGCACGCCGATTCTCGCTCTCGCCGTACGGGGCAGTGGTTTGACGCTCGTCGGGGCCCTCGCTGCTCCACAGAAGCCGTGAAGCCCGTCTCGCTCTGCTCGGCTCCACAGCACCCGCTTGCGAAAGCAAGGCTCGACCCACTCCAAGTTTATGAGAAATGCGGGTTAGTGTTGGCAGCGCGGGCAGTGGAATGTGGCACGCCCCCCCAGTACGGTCCGACGGATGGCCACCGTTCCAGTGCAGCGAGGGCACGCGTGCCCTTCCTTGCCGTACACCTGAAGCGACAGCCGGAATTTTCCTTCTTTGCCATCGGGCGCTTTGAAATCGCTGATGGTCGTTCCGCCCAGCGCTATTGCCTCCTCCAACACCGTTTTGGTGTGACCCACTAGGGACGCAATGCGCGCACGGCCCACGTGTCCGCTCTTTCGGCCCGGGCGAATTCCTGCCCGAAAGAGGGCTTCGTTTGCATAGATGTTGCCGACGCCGACGACTGTCCGCTGGTCCATAAGCAGGTTCTTGATGGGCTGTTTCCTGCCTCGAATGACGTCGCTCAGGTAGTCGGCGTCGAACGTGTCGTTCAGAGGCTCGGGGCCAAGGTGGCGCAGGCAGTCCGGGAATGCCCCAGGAACGGGCATTGCGCACACTTGTACGGAGCCAAAGCGCCGGATGTCCTCGAAACGCCATGCTGTCCCATCTGAGAACGACCATGAAACGCGGTCGTAGTTGTCAAAGGGGATGTCCTCGGCGCAGACGCGGAAAGCCCCGGTCATGCCGAGGTGGAGCAGCAGGCAGCGCGGAGCATCCATTTCGACGATGATGTATTTCCCTCGGCGTCGAACAGCTGTGAGTTTCCGCCCGGTGCAGGCGTTGCGGAGCCCCTCTAGGTCCACCGGCAGACGAAGCGTGTCCACGGTTGCGTGCACGGCCGTGATTTGTCGTTCGACTACGTGCGGCCTGAGGCTGCGACAGACGGTCTCGACTTCCGGGAGTTCTGGCATGGTGGGAGGGATCCGTTGCCTGATCTGTTCCACTCGATCGGGCGCATTCCGGGGTCAGATATCGTGGACGAAGAGCCCGTCGCGGAGCTTCGGCTCGAACCACGTTGACTTTGGAGGCATGACGCCGTTGTCGTCAGAAATCGCCATGAGTTCATCGACGCTGGTGGGGTACATGGAGAAGGCAACGGCTGCCTTCCCGGAATTGACGGCCCGCTCAAGATCTCCGGTTCCGCGGATGCCTCCGACAAAGTCGAGCCGATGGTCTGTGCGGGGATCGATGATTCCGAAGTTGGGGCCGAAAACGAGGGCCTGGAGCAGGCTTACATCCAGTCGCTCGACCGGAGGCAGGCACTCTGTTTGACCGGTGAAGCGGAGCCCCCACCACGTGCCGTCCAGGTACATGTGTATGTCGCCTTGGGTATCCGGCGTGGGCTTGACATCACGAGCCAGTTCGAAGGATGGCGCCAGGCGATCAAGCAAGGCGGCCGGGGTCATCCCATTGAGGTCGTGAACGATGCGGTTGTAGGGGAGGATGTGGACATGGGACGCCGGGAAAACGACGGCCAGGAAACGGTTATACTCTTCCGTGCCGGTATGGCCGGGATTGTCGGCTCTGAGGGTTCTCCGGGCACGGCTGGCGCTGGCGGCTCGATGGTGTCCGTCGGCGATGTAGAGGGCCGGGGCTTTCGCGAAAGCGGCCACAAGTTGCGCGGTGAGTTCCTCGGGAACGCGCCAGCCCGTGTGCCGGATGCCAGCGTGAGCCACGAAATCGAACAAGGGGGGGGCCTCAACGGCCTGGTTCACAACGGCATCGATTTCGTTGCGGTCGCGATAGGTGAGGAAGACAGGGCCCGTCTGGGAGCGAAGCGCCATAATGTGTCGCGTTCGGTCATCTTCCTTCACTCGGCGGGTCTTTTCGTGCTTCTTCACGATGTCATTGTCGTATTCATCGATGGAGACAGCGGCCACGACACCGACCTGTCGGCGTCCGTCCATCTCAAGGGCGTAGATGTACAGACTTGGGGTTGCGTCCTGCAGGAGGCATCCGTCATCACACAGACGTTGGTAGTTGTCCTTCGCCTTGGAGTACACGCGGTCTCCGTAAGGGTCGGCATCCAGCGGCAGCTCGATTTCGGCGCGGCCGACGCGGAGGAAGCTCAGCGGATTGCCCGAGACCAGCTGGGAGGCTTCCTGAACGGTGACGACGTCGTAGGGCGGCGCCGCGATCTGCTTGGTTTTGCCCGGGGCCGGCATGACCGCCGGGAACGGATTGATGGTTGCCATTCGCTTACCTGATTGCTGAGAAGCGTGACTGAGGACCTGGCCGTTGTCGTGTTGCAGAGCGGGGGCTCGGTGTTCCTGCTGAGTCCTGTAATTTAGTGTCTGCCCCGGTGTGCGCCAGCCGCGGCGTGGCCGTGGAACTGACCGGAGAGGCGTTGGCATTTTCTGTGGGGGAAGGGGGAAAAGGGAACGGCGCCCTGCCGCAA
The DNA here is from genome assembly GCA_018676675.1 of Lentisphaerota bacterium. Classification (GTDB taxonomy): domain Bacteria; phylum Verrucomicrobiota; class Lentisphaeria; order Oligosphaerales; family JABHEG01; genus JABHEG01. The sequence continues at coordinate 1,724 of JABHEG010000378.1, read as the reverse complement.
TCGAGGCGAGGGCGCCGTTGGGAGTCAATCCGACGAACCGTGGTTCGCCGTGGGTCAGTCGTTCTTACGCAGTCCCTCGACGGCAAGGTGCATCATGTACTGGTCCAGCAGAACCATTGCCATGAATGCTTCGGCCACAGGCCAGATGCGGGAAACGATGGTCGGATCCCGGCGCGTGACGGCTGCCAGGTTTGCGTTCACCAAATCAACCTTGTCGACCGTAACCTGGGGCTTAGCGATCGTCGGTGTCGGCTTAACTGCCAGGCGGACGACGATGTCCTGCCCCGTGGTCAATCCACCGGTGATTCCGCCGTTGTTGTTGCCGCTGAATGCAACCTGCCCATCTTGCATGGACATCTGGTCGTTGTTTTGACTACCGGTCATATCCTTGACGCTCATTCCAGCCCCGAGCTCTACGGCTTTGACTGTGCCGATGGCCATCATTCGGCCCATCTCACCGTCGAGCTTGGAGAAGACGGGTTCGCCGAGACCGGCCGGGACGCCAGTTGCGAAGACTTCCACGATTCCGCCGCTGGAGTCGCCTTCATCGCGAATCTCCAGGATTCGGTCGTACATGGCGGTTGCTGCGTCGAGATCAGGGCAGTTGAGGACGGGGTGGAGGCCTTGGTAGGCCAGGGCTTCCGCCTCTTCTGCGGTCAACGGTTTCTGTTTGATGTCAGGGACCATTTTCTCGACTTCGGCGAGAACGGCCATCTTCTCGAGATACCGCATTCCCGGGCGGATACGTTCTTCGCCGTAGACCAAGTTGTAGATCGGGTCTCTTTGGGTCCGGAAATCTTTGAAAGCCTGGACCTTGTTCTTAATCGTCTCGGGATCCATGTCCGGCATGCGAATGCCGGCGGCCTCTTTGACGTAGGAACAGACCTCGATGCCGTGTTGCTTGAGGATACGCTTGGCGATTGCGCCGGCAGCGACGAGGGTTGAGGTGTAGCGGCCGCTGAAGAAGCCGGCGCCGATCGAGTCGTCCCATTCCTTGTACTTCTGATAGGACGCATAGGAGGCATGTCCCGGACGCGGTGTGCGGTTGGAGGTCCGGTACTGCTCGATGTGCTCAAAGTGCCGATCCAGGTTCGGGACCAGGATGACCAACGGGGTGCCATTGGTATAGTAGGCGTTTTCGAAGCCTTCCATGGTGTTGGCGGCGTTGACCCCGCTGTAGATAATCGGGATGTCCGGCTCTCGCCGTGGTGAGGAGAGCTCGCCCTGGCCCGGCTTGCGCTGGAGGAGCTCGGAGTAGATTTCCCGCTCCTCGAAATACAGACCGGAAGGTACGCCTTGTAGGTGTGTGGTGAGCCCGTCTTGATACGAGCCGCCGGCCACGGTGACTTGGAAAACGCGTCCGTAAGTGCAACCAATCATCGTTCTATCACTCCCTTAGTGTTCCAAGCGCTGCCATCTCGAGGATGGCTGGAGAGCGCCATCCCGCCCATGCCGGTGTCAGACTGACGGCTCCCGGAGCTGCGCAATGCTGCCCTTGCTGACCAAATAAGCTCAGTAACTTACCAGTCTTTGCGCCGTGTTCCAGTCAATTAGAACAGAAGTGAGACCCCGGGCATTCAGAGGGGGTAGCGTCAAAAGTTCTATGAAAACAATGAAGAGAGACTGAGCCGGTATGGAGAATGGTGTGGTTTACCATGACGCTTGCTACCGGGCAAGTTCAGATCCGGCATAAAGCCGCTCGTTCCTCGCTATTTATTCCGTTC
>JABHEG010000359.1 GCA_018676675.1 Lentisphaerota bacterium | reverse complement strand
GGGGGGGGGGGCCGTGCTGTGTGGCGGGGGTGCCCGCATCCCTGGCATCAACAGGCTGGCGCAACACGTGCTGCAAATGCCCGTTGATACAGCCCGCCCACAGCAACTGACGGGACGCCACGACCAAGTTGCTTCCCCCGCGTTCGTTGTTCCACTTGGTCTCCTCCGGTGGGGGAAGATGATGCTCGACATCAGTGCCCCTGAGCCCATGCCGTTCTGGCGGCAGTTCCAGGTGGACGCGAAGAAGGCCTGGGGCGTAACACGACGGGCTTTCCGCTGGTAGGTCACCAACGCTTCCTGACAAAACTGACGAATGAAATGACACGGGTATGAATCAAAACGCAGGAGAACTCACTGTCATCGGCCTCGGCGGAGGAGGGTGTCGGATTGCTGCGACCCTTGCCGGACTGACGGCCGGCAGTACGCACTGGCAACTCCTGGCTGCAGATACGGACACGGAGTCTCTGAGTCACATCCAGGGAGCCCAGACGATCAGCCTGGGGCAGGAGTGGGTGAAGAGCGAAGGGTGTGGAGGCGATGCGGTCCTTGGAGAACGCGCAACCAGCGCCTCGGCAGATGAACTGAGGAGCCTGTTCGAAGGCAGCCGAATGGTGATCGTGGCAGCAGGTCTGGGCGGAGGCACCAGCTCTGGAGGCGTGCGTGTCCTGGCCCGCCTGCTGAGGGAAATGGATCTGGTCTCGCTCTTTGTGGTGACACTGCCGTTCGCCTTCGAGGGAAGTTGGCGCCAACGCGAGGCCGAGAAGGCTCTTGTCCCCTTGCGGGACTTGGCGGAAGCGGTCATCGTGGTCCCCAACGACCTCCTGTTCACTGAACTGACCGCAGACACCCCTGCCACCCAAGCGTTCACCATGGCAGATGGCATGCTGGCGGAGGGTATCCATGGTCTCACGCGCGTGCTGTCGGCCGAAGGGCTCATCACCGCTGATTTCGCCACCCTCAAGTCGATTCTGCGCCAGCGTCAGGCCACCTGTGCTCTGGGAGTGGGGCAGGGCACAGGCGAAGACCGATGGCAAGCGGCGATCGACAGCTTCATCAAGTGCCCGTTCGTGGGATCCTCTGAGGCGCTTGCCGATGCCGACGCAGCAATTGTCACTCTCTGTGGAGGAATGGGCCTCTCAGTTGGTGAAGTGCGCTCTTGTCTGACGGCATTCCAGCAGTACTTCTCGGAAGATGCCCGCGTCGTGGTGGGGGCGTACGCAGACGACAGGATGGGCGACGATGTGCAGATCACCGGCTTGCTCTGCCGCTACCGGAGAGAAGAAACGGATGACGCGGGCACAGACGAGCAACAGGGCCCGCCCGCCGAAACACCTCACCAGGAAACCAGCCCCAAGCGACGCCCTCGGAAGGGCAAGGCTCTGCAGACTCAGGGCGGGCCCGTGCAGGGCGAACTCCCCCTTCAGGAGCAATCCCTGGGGATCTTCACCGGAGTGCAACCAACCACCATTCGGGGCGAGAATCTGGACATCCCCACATTCCAGAGGCGAGGAATACACCCTGACGTAGGCGACTGACGCCGCGAACCGCCAGCCCGCATTTCTCATAGACTAGGGGTGCGTCGAGCCTTGCTTTCGCAAGCGGGCGCTGTGGAGCCGAGCAGAGCGAGAAACAAACGCCACAATGTCCTGCCCCTGAGAAATGCGGGCGAGAGCTACTTCTGCTTGGGGAAAGGGAACCAGAATGGGACGGACAGGTTGCCGGCTTTGTCCTTGGCTCGGCACATCAGCCATGACTTCCCGACCGCCTTCGCTCTCAATGGCCCAAGATCCAGACTGACGGATGCGGTGCTCTCTTTCCAGAGAACGGCGTTGTCCTCGCCATAGCACGAGACTTCCAGCGATGCCACGCCGCTCATATCGTAGGCGTACCACGTGAGCAGATCGGGCTGCTTGGGCTCGGCTTTTGCCGCGTGGAGGAAGACGTCATCCAGCCAGATGATCTCCGCGTGTTTTGCTCCACGCCGCTGGATGTACAGTGTCGTGACTGTTGTGGCACTGATCTGAGCATCCGTGAGTCCTACCCCCTTCAGCATGTCGCGCACGTTGAAACTGAGACGCTTCCATGTCTTGGCATCCCAAGTGATCTTCTCCGAACGGTTGAGTTCCGTGGCCGCCTTGCCGGGGGCCTTCAGCGAGATCGTGTAGGTCTTCTTGGCTTTCGTGACGAGGGCCATCTGGAGCGTCGTCTTCGCGCGGTACGCCGGCAGTCTGATCCGGCAGGAAAGCCATGGATGGGTGGCGGGCTTCCAGTTAACGGCGCGGTAGAGGTCGCCGGTGGCATAGTAAGTCTGCGACTGCAAGAATGGCGTCTGGCCGGCCCGGTGCACGACGCTGGTCTTGTTGTACCTGCCGGAGCTGAAAACCACAGACGTGTTACGGCAGCCGTCCCAGTTCCAGTGCCAAAAGACATTCTTGGAGGGTGAAAGAACGTACCAGGCAGGGCCAACTTTGTCCTTTGCGTAGTCCACCTTGACAGGGACGCTGAGTCCCTCTGTCTGGTTCCCCGCCCCATCCTGAATGCCATCGATACCGAACTCGATGGTGTCACCGTCTTTGGCCCCATCCAACTGCTTGCGCAGGAGGAATGGGTAATTGAGGTGCAGAACGTCACTGGTACTGCTGTGTACGAACAGACTCGTCCAGGCGGGAATGGCCTGCTTCTTTCCGGCCACCGAGAACGCAGCCTTCTCAATGGCCCATGGTGCTCCGCCACCATTCTGCATGGTCACCGTCAGCTGAACGCCATTTGAAGCAGGATTGGTCATCGCACCAAACGCGTGTGAAAGAGTCAGCGGCGCAGTATCAAGCAGAAAGGGCACGTCGGTCACTGGCGAGATCTTGCCCGTCGTGTCAGTGGCCCTGATCAGTAGGTGGTGAACACCGTCGGGCAACGTCGCGACCGTCGGGGTAATGGTGCTGCCCGGGTCATGTCGACTCCAGCACAGCGCTGCTCTGGCCTCTTCACCCAATTGGGCGTAACAGGCCTCGCCACGGGAAATGGCGGCGTGCACGGACTCCACACCGTCTGTATCCCAGTACTTAGGCTCGAAAGCGAGTTGCGCTCCGGAAGACACCGCCGGACCGAACACGACATCGTCGAACTGCCACTGAGAATACCGCCCGGTTTGGTCCGGACTGCCACACGATCCGAACTTGAGGGATGAGTGCTTGAAACGAGAAATCGAGAAAGGTTGTTGCGTGAAGGCGTCACTCACAATCCCGACCCACGATCGCCACGTATCATCCATGGTCAAGTCGTGGGAGAGCCGGGCTGTAACAGCAGGAGCATAGTCGTCCCCCAGGCGCACATAGTGACCATTGCTGAAAGCGACCGAAAGATGGGTCATGTCGGGAGCTTTGTAACGGAACTGAAGGAGAGGGAAGTCAGCGGCAGAAATGGAGGAGGTCAGTGAGGCGGCAAGGCGCTGGTTCCGAGCCAGATTGCGGACATGCATACTCCGCCCCTGGTCGGGATCGTCCGACTTGAGCGTCATACGTCCATCGGCCGTCATGACAAGCCTGGAACTCGCCCCCTCTGCCTCAAATGTCTCACAGAACGGCGTCAGTCCTTCCAGCCCGATCAACGCGGGAAGACCGTTCCCCGGATTGTCTCCCCACGCGAGGCGTTCCTCGGCAGGTCCGGTTCCGGCGTCCACTGAGAAGACAACGGGGGCTTCCCCTCGCACGTAGGGCAACTGTCGGGGCAGACGAGCCAGGCGCCTCTCGTCATTGGTGCTCTCAAGGGGAAGGGGGGGTCCTCCAAGAGAAAACGCCGCATTGGCGAACCGCGGATCAACATAATGGGAGCCGCTGCGGAGCAGGACAGTGTCCGGATGGTCTGGATGCCAGCCAAACGTCGCATCGACGCGCTCGGGGAGTTTCAGCCAGATCAGTTCGTGGCTCAGTCCACGGCCCTGCTCATCCCGAATCTGTAGCCAAACCGTGTTTACGCCATCTCGGGAGAACGCAGCCAGCCATTCGGTCAAAGCGGGAAGATCCTCGGTGGCAAAGAGCTCGGGGCGGTCTTTGTCCTTTCGCACCACAAAGCGGACAGGCCCGGGCGGCGGCTGGGCAAAGCGCAACTCGGGCGTCGAAATCAGGATGGGCGAGAGTTGGCGGACGGCATAGCCATCCCCCGAAAAGGCCCCACCAACCCCGCACATGATGCTGTTCGGTTGCTTGTTCCCAATCCCCTCGAACCGTACATGAAGCGCACTCCCGCCAGCGAAGGCGGGGCGGTATTTGGATGGCAGCCAGAACGTTACCCGCCGCCAGTCTCCAGGCAGCGCCGCGATGTCCTCACAAGGCTCTACATCCGTCTTCCCGGTCAACGTGTAGCCGCCATCGGAAAAATCAGTGCCGCTGACGCGATGGTAGAAGTGACTGGACGGGGTGTACACACCGTTGGCGTCGACAGCGCCGATGCTGTAATGCAGGTTCAGTGGAGCTCGAGCGGTACGCTTGAGATAGAGGCGCCAGCCGGCCAGACGGTCGATGGGCACAGCGGGAAGCGATGAGGACGCGAAGAGCGCTCCCGAAGCCAGTCGAGTGCGAACACGGAAACCGGCAGAATTGGTTCGGAAGGGCTCAAGCCGGGAATACCCCACCTCGTCCTCACAGGTCCACAGAGACTGCGACAGTGAATCAAGCGGCCCTCCGTGGCCAAAAAGGAGCAGCGGGGCAGCTGCTCCGGGAACGGCATCCGCCTGCGCGGTCCCTTCCCCGGCCGGAGGGGGTGCCGGGACGTTCAGCTCCGCTGCGGGAAGGACTTCGAAGGGGAAGATCCGAGGCCGGACAGCCTGGAAGGTCATCTTCACCTGGGCAACCGTCATCGAGTGCATGAACGTCCAGATCCCGACCATCCCGGAGGAGAGGACTTCGGGGTCGTCATACTCGAAAACAAGCTCATTGTCGAAGTAGTACTGCAGCTTCGAACCTATGCGCCGCAGCTTGATGTAGTACCAGGCTCCGTGGATAGGGCGCCCCTTGCTGACAAGCGGATTGAGGAACTTACGAACACTGCCTTTGCGCGTTCTGGGTACCAGATACTTGTCGCTGCGGTCGATCGTCACTCCCTCGCGCATCAGGGATGTCCAGCTCTGTGAATGGTTGTAGTCCCATTCCGTACAGGTCACCGTGTACCCGGAATCAGGCGCAGCTTCCGAAGCCATGACCGTGCAGTTCAGATCACCGGGCCGGGCATAGTACCCGTGCCGTGTTCCAGCGTAGAACTCCAACGTCAGATCACCTTCGAAGACGGACTTGTGCCACAGAGCGGCCATCCCGGAAGCAGACTCACCGATCATGTGTGACCAGCTCGGGGTGCACTGGAAGCGGTTGATAATCTGCCAGTTCCCCCCGTTCACCAGCCAACGGTGGGGGGCTTCGTTGAAGAAGTCATCAATGACATTCGTGCGCCGCACGTCACTCAGGGCCAACTGCGCCAAGGTCAGCCCCGAAAGCCGGACGCGAGGCCTTGACAGGGCATGGGGCATTCGTTCCTTCATGGCAACGGTTCCGTTGACAGTCACCCACAGCCAATCGTCCTCCCGGTGAACCGTGAAACGGGAATCCGCGATCGTCTTCCCCTCTTCAGGCGGCGCAAGGGCACACTCTGCAGTGGGACTGGCGCTTGCTCTGCCCGGCAGAGCCAGAGCCAGGCGACTGTCCGTGATCGTGAGAGTGGCATCGCCATCAAGAACAGTGGCGTCCGCGCCCAAGTGAAGCGACACCCCTTCAACACAGGGAAGGGCAACTGAGAAGTCACTGAAAAAATCTCCTTTGTGCCAGAAGAAGTCCGCCGTCTCGGCTGCCCATCCGGCAGTCTTCTCGGGAGCCGGCGGCGCTTCGGCAGCCAGATTGCTGAGCGAAGATCCCGGAGGCCGGAAGGCGTACGCCATTTTCCGCAAGGTGCACGCGGTATGTTTGCCCAGCCAAAGACCACCGCCGCCTCGCGGAGGGGTATGAACCGGGGCGAGAAGCACGAGTTTTCCGTTCAGACGCACGCGCAGCCATCCCGACAGCGAGGCGTCGAGGCCCAACCGTACCAGCTCCGTTCCCGGGACCGGTGAGGGCAACACCGTCTCACCAAGCACGACTGGCTCGGCCCCCTCGAACCGCAGGAGCGTAATCCGCCGATCCCCCGTGCCATCTCGAGTGAGCACACAGCGGTAGTACGGCAGCCCCGGATCGGCATAGCCGAGCACAACACCGAAAGCGACCTCATTCGCTTCGGCCCGGAAAACCGCAGCGAAGGCTGAATCCCGGTCCGACTCGTCTCCGAAGATGAGGAGTTGCTCATGGCCGATGGCAGGAACGGTGAGCCATTTCTCATCGCCTGGCGTTCCGTCGTCAAAGATGGTCGCTTCGCGGTAGAACTCACCTTCCATGTACAGCGTGTGGAAACGGACGTGATCGACGGTTGCCAGATCGATCCGAGTCCAATCACTCTCCGCGACGTCACGCCTCGCCGCAACAGGATGGGGCAAAGGCTCAGGGCTAGTGATGGAGAGGTCCTCAACCGAGTAACCGAACGCGCGTGCTTCGCCTCCCAGGGGAACGGCAACCTTGCGGAGGACGTGGCACACGTCACCGTGCCTCACCCAAAACCAGGGCGCCTCATACCCGACCTCCATTCTGATATCCTGTTCCGCCTCGACGATCTTCTCGGCAAAGGTGCTTTCATGAACCGACACGCCTCCCGGTTCATCCCCCGGCAGACGGACGTGCAGCGTCCCCTCTTCAAATGCCACGCTGGCCAGGCCGTCGAACCCTCCGGGCCGACACCCCAGCTGCAGTTTCCCACCGTTCCGGACCGGCAACCGGAGGCGGAACGCTTTGGGGAGTTGGGTCTGCAGGCGCAGCGATAGGGCGTTCCCGGCAATCCACTGGCCTTCTGGGGCAGACCAATGCCGCATGAAGCTGTCCTTCTCATAGACAGCGTTCTTTTGCCGCTGCTCGGCGAAGCACGATGCGGGAACGGTCGCATAGACGAACGTGTGTATGGCGGCCTCTGTGTCAGGTCCGAGGTGAATGCCTGCCCCGCCAGGCAGATCAACCGGCTGTCCGTCGGCCAGATGACTCACCAATGCAAGCGTTCCGTCGCGGTAACAACGCAACACGCCAGGCTTTGTGGCATCAATCCCCAGGCGCACGGAGGCCCCCCGGGGAGAAGACACCGGGCAATCAAGCGAGTCGACAACTCGTTCCCGTCCTCGGCGCAAACGCAGGAGCCGCACCGTGTCCCGCTCCGGCGTCCGCGCAAGCTCAAAACGGTAATAGGGGCGATTGTCTGCCCGATACCCCCCAATGACACCGACCACACCGGAATCACCCTTGAGATCGAACGTGCTCGAGAACGCCGTGTTCAGATGGTGTGGGCGCCCCAGAATCAGCCGCTGCGGTGTCCGCGAGACCTCAGGTCTGAGCACGACCGCATCATCAGGAACAGTTCCGCCGAACAGTTTGCCAGCGGCAAAGAACGTCCCCTCCTCAACGAACGTGTGGTAGCGAATACGACCAACATTTGACAGTGAAACCGTCTCGTTCGCTGACAGGCTGACGTCGTCCAGGCGGACATCTTCGACGGAGGACACGGTAAGGCCGATCCGTCCTCCCACCGGCAGGTCCTCGGACAACCGCACAAGCTCAATGCCATCCAGCAGACAGGCGATCTCATGGGCTGTTGTGACGACCTCAGGCCGGTACCACTGCCGCGAAAACAGCTCAGTCCGAATCCTTGCCAGAGTCGTCCTGACACCTTCTGAAACACGCCACAGCGTCACGACGCCATTCTCCGGAGCGGAGGGGTCAACGCGCAACGCGCAGCCATAGTGATTGCGTTCGTCGTGGTAGTAGAACAGCAGGCCGGCTTCCCCATCGTTAACATGCACAGCCGCAGCCAGGCGGTACTCATCGTAGAAGGGGTACCCCGTGACGATCTTGGCCTCCTCCCCTTTCCCCTTCAAGCAGTAGAAGTTCGGGCTCTTGTCAGCCGTCAAAGGAACTGTCTTGATGCGGGCGACGTTTGACTCCGGGCGCTCCAACGCGTCTTCAAGCGCTGTGTGGATGCGCCAGTCACCGGAAACCGGCTCCCACGGATAAAGCTGATTCGGAGCCCCCTCCTCAATCATGAAATCCGAGCGGAAGCTCTCTTTGGCGGCAGGTTGGAAGCCGGCTCGTCCGGCAAGGAGATCAAGGCGGTCAGCGGGGGAATAGACGACGACGGGCGGAACGAACGGCGCAGCACAGCGCCCAATCAGGTGCTGATCCACGTACAGGCACCACTCCGCGTCGCGCAGTTTCAGAACAAGCTCGGCTTTGGGAATGGGCTCCCCGAGAACCGCGGGGGGCGGCGGGCGTACGAACACAATGGGAGTGGGGGGAGCCGTGGGCGTCAGCACTGTACCTGACAAGGCATCAGACCCGAGCTCGATGAGGGCTTGGCATTCGGACCGACGTTCGGCCACGAGCAACCGGATGCCACGCTGGGGATCCCACCGCACAGGAACCGTGAAATTGCCTTCCCGCTTACGGGCGTAACCAAGCTGTTGCCACTCGCCACCACCTGCCACGGCTGGCTCAGCCGCGTGCGGCCCGGGCAAAGCCCAGACAAGTACACCGATAGCGGCAACGCAAACGCGCATTGTCCTGTGCGAAAACATGGTCCACCGATCACCGGGAATTCGAGCACATAACCAAACTCAGCCCACTACCTAAAGAAAGACGCAGTGGGACGGGCGATTATTTGCCCCACGGTCCACCTGGATCTGCACCTCACGGCCCCTCAGTCCCCGGGAAACGGCACCCAGAACGCTGTAGACTGGTTTCCGGGCTGATCCACCGCACGGACTCTCAGCCAGTCCTGAGCGCTTCCGGATCGTCGTCGCAGGGAAGCGAGGTCCACTGATCGACCCCGGGACTCGTGCTGCCATCGCTCTGTGCCATCCGGAGCCACGCACGCGATTTCCGCCCCGGCCACACCACTGGCGTCGTAGGCATACCATATCATCCGATCGGCCTCGTTCGGCCCCGGAAGACGATAAATGAACACGTCATCGAGAAATAGGCGTTCCTTCAGCTTGGAGCTCCGTCGCTCAACGCGAAGTGTCCTGACCACAGCCGCCTCGACAGCGTCGTCTTCGAGCCCGGCGTCCCGGAGCATCCGGCCGACGTCAAAGCTGAAGCGCTGCCACTGGTCAGGGCGCCACATGTACTGCTGGTCACGGTTCAGCTCACGTGGGGATCTGGTGGGCGCCGTGAGTGATAACGTATACGCCCCATTCCGGCGCGTCTCGAGGACCAGGCGGATCACAGCCCGTCGAGCCGGACGATGGTCAGGGAGCCGTGCGCGGAACGACAGCCGCGGGAAAAGCCCCACCCGCCAGTTCACTGCTCGAGACAGCTCGCCCTTCGTTCGATACGCTGTATTGGAGAGGCAGGTGCCCGTGTCCGGCAAATGAACGACGTCGGCCTCATTGCGGCGCGCCTGCGTGAAGGCCATCGTCTGGCTTCTGCTGCCATCCCAGTTCCAGAACCAGTCCACGTTATCCGAGAACTTCACGTAGTACCAAGCGGGCCCCCTGTGGTCAGAAGAGAAATCGACCCGGATCGGGATCTTGAGGCGTGGCGCTCTGTTACCTGCCCCATCAACAATGCCGGTAACACTGAGCTCCACCGTGTCACCATCGTGCGCCTGATCGAGTTCATGCCGAAGGATGAGGGGGTAGTTCAACCAGGCGCTGTCACACGGCAGGGCGTGCTCATAGCGGCTGGACCAGGCGGGGATCCGGGGATGGCGCTCGCCGACGAGGAGCCGGAACCTCCCCGCCTCCCACGGTGCCCCGTCCCCACAGTCCACGCGCAAGGCCAATCCAACACCGTTCAGATCCGGATCTGCCTCGTCCACCACGTGTCCTGAAACAGCTGGGGGCACGCGATCCAGCAGGAAAGGGATCTCGGTAGTTCTCGACTCAATCCCGACGACATCTGTCGCCCGAAGCAGGAGTCTGTGTATGCCATCGGACAGCCCATCAACCCCCGGAGCCAATGGCATCCCGGCGTCCGTCCGGAGCCAGTGGACCACCGGGCCCCCGTCCCTTCCGTTGCTCTCCCAGCCGGAGACAAGGGCAAGGCTGACGCTGGAAACGCCATCCACGTCTCGGTAGTTGGGGGTGAGTCGCAACTGCCCGGCCTCCCTCACGGCCGGGCCGAGAACGATGTCGTCAGCCTGCCATTCGGAGTGACGCCCTGTCTGATCACGTTTGTCGATCGACGCAAACGTGAGTGTTTCGGAGGCAAACAGTCCAGACGTAAGGCGTTTCCCGCGGACGGCATCGCTCGCCATGCCGTGCCAGGTGTGCCACCCACCGTCCAGAAAGAAGTCCTTCCCTCCCCGGACAGGGACCGCCGAAGCCACGGCTTCCCCGAGCTTGACCACATGGCCCGCTCCGAAACTGGCCGATATGCGAGCCATGCCCGACCCGCTGTACCGGAACGCCAGGAGAGGAAATGACGCCGTGGACACACCGGAAGGCAACTCGATGGTCAGGCGCTGCCCGTACTCGGTGTTCCGCACTGCCAGGTGAGTGCTGTGTCCCGTGCCTGCCCCACGCAGAGCTGTGCGCCAGTTCGGGGTCCTCACAGCCCCGAACACCCGGGCATCGTGGAGGGTCTCAAACGTGCGACAGAACGGCGTCAATCCATCGATATCGACCAATACGGGAGGCCCGTTGGCCGGACGGTCCTTCAAGCGCAGAAGGTGGGTGTTCTCATGGCGATCGACACGCACTGTTACCGGGAAAGACGCGTCCACACCATCGGTCCGTCCGGCAATCCCGAGGGGGACGGGCGCCACCCACTCGTTGGCTTCGCCATCCCTGAAGAGAAGTCGTTCTCCGCCGATCGAGGCAGATAGCGAGGAGAACCGTGGGTCAGGGAGGGGGCCATCGGCACGGATGGAGGCAGTGTCAAACAGCTCGTCATGCCAGGCAACGTCATAGAGGGGGACGTCGGGCAAACGAATCCACTTCAGCAGTCTATCGGACGCGGCGGATCTGCCCACAACCCCGAAGCGGACGGATGCGTCATTGAGCCCCACAGCTCCAGAACGAGCCAGCTCCTCCATCAAGGCCTCCATGTTCTGAGCGACTCGCCAGGTGGAGTCTGCATCCGACGCGGGCACTCGGAAGCGTATAGTGTCCGGGCTGCTGGCTCCGGCGCCCCAGGCGATTCCTTCCGCCCCGTAAAAGACCGGTCCGAATTCACGAACACGGAACGCCTGTCCCGGCAGGGCTCCGCCAATTCCTGCCAGCACGTAGCTCTCCTGACGAACACCAATTCCCTCAAAACGCGCGTACCGAGGCTGGCGCGTCGCGGGCGGGCGAGAGCTCGCCGGTATCCAGACATCAACCCGCGTTCCGGCCCCCGGTCCAAGCAAGGAAACAGGAGTGATCACAGTGGCACCGGTCTTCGTATACACCCCATTGGCGAACTGCGGCCCGCTGATCCGGTGATAGAAGCGGCGCTTAACGCAGTAGTTTCCGGCCCGGTCCCTGATGCCCGTCGAGTAGTGGACGTTGATGGGACATTGCGCCGTTCTCTGCAGTCGCAGCTGCCACCCCGCAATCTCACTGAGCGGGACGGAAGGGAGCTTGCACGCCAGGAACATCCCCCCTGCCCCCATCCGATTGGAAACAAGCAATTGGGAGAGGCCATTCGCCGTGCTGTGCGTCAGACGGGAATGGCCGGCATCACTGACGACCTCCCACCACCGTGGATGCATGGCATCGAGCGCGATCCCATGCTGGGACGCACCTGCCAACACCGGTTCAGCGTCGGGCTCCGCGTCGACCTCCTGAAGGGTTCCGCTCTCAGCAACAGGAACAGGCTCAAACACCTGCGGTCTGGGGCGAACATGTTCGAACGTCACCCGGACCCGGGCCACAGTCATTGAATTCATGAACGTCCAGAGCCCGACCATCCCTTCGGTCAGTGGCGCATCCTCATCCTGAGAGAAAACCAGCTGATTGTCAAAGTAGTACTCAAGACGACGTCCCACTCTGCGGAACTTGATGTAGTACCAGGCCCCATGAATCGGTCGTTGGCCATGCGTGATCAGGGGGTTGTAGAACTTCCGGACGTTCCCATCGCGAGAACGCGGCACGAGGTATGCATCGGACCGGTCCATCGCCCTGCCGCGACGATAAAGGGTGGACCAGTTCTGCGAGTGGTCGCGATCCCATTCCGTGCAAGTGACTGTGTAACCGGCATCTGGAGATGCCGTGTCAGCGGCGATCGTGCAGTTCAGGTCACCTGCCCGAGCATACCAACCATGGCGCATCCCGGCGTAAAACTCGAGAGTGACGTCCCCCCGAAACACGTACTTGGACCAGAGGGCCGCCAACCCGCTCCCCGATTCCCCAACCATGTGAGACCAACTGGGGGTGCACTGGAAACGGTTGATCACTTGCCATGTTCCCCCGTTGATCAACCACTTGGCAGGGGCTTCCTCAAAGTAGTCATCCCAGACGTTATGACGGGCAACGGAGGTCTCCTGCATGTCATCCAGGGAGAGGCCCTCCACCCGCACCCGCGAGCCACGCAGCGGGGCAGGCAAACGATGGGCGGCAAGCACCGCCCCTCCGGTAATAAGCCGAACACAATAGCCACGGCGCCTCAGGGTCACACGGGCCCGCTCGTCAGTGGGTGTGCCGCCTGCGGGCAACTGATGGCGTGACACGCGATCCGGATTCCCGGGCGTCAGCCCGGTACTGAGTTCCAGTTCCCCACCGGTGAAACGGAGAATCACCGGGCCGTCGAGCTGCCCGTCCGGAACTCCCACAACAAGAGCGCCGTCGGCAACAGCTGGAACCTGAATATCAAAGTCGCCGAGGAAGTCGCCTTTGTGCCAGAGATGACCCTCTTCGTCATGGATCCACTGGCCCGCGGGGGAGGCCCAGTGCTTCATGAAGCTGTCCTGCTCATAGACCTTGTTCCGCTGCTGACTTTCGACAAAGTCGGGAAGGTCCCCCAGGCGGTACGTTAGTCCGCGGACCTGTGCTGCGGTGCCCTCGCCCACGAAGAGCCCGCCCCCTCCTCGAACTGGCGCCGGCACAGGACACATGAGGACGGTTTCACCGTCGCAGGAGAGTTCGAACTGTCCTTCCGCGTCGGCCCTGGCCCCAAGGCCGACTCGCCACAGCAGTTCCTCACAAGAAGAGACCCCCATGCGTTGGTCCCACCCGTCGAGGACGCGATCCCCTTCCTGCGTCACCTCCCGAAGTCGGTAGCTGATGAGGTCTCCCTGCCTGGTGGCGGAGAAGCGATACCACGGGTGGCCTTCCCCCTGATACCCAAACAACAGCCCAACCGCCGCCCCCTGTCCCCGGGTCTCAAACTCCGCCTGGAGGGATACGTCCACATGGTGGGAGCGACCGAAAATGATCCGCGAGGGTGTGGGCGTCCGGTCCACGGAAAGAACAGCCTCGGAGCTGTGGGGACTCGACGAGGGAACGGCGGCTTGGACGCCTCTCCATTTGCCCTCCTTCAGCCACGTAGAAAACGCGATGTCCTCAGCCGTTTCCAGCCTCAGAGAATGGCTTTGACGCACAGAGACATCATCAAAACGCACCTCATGGTCAGTCGTGTCCACGAACAGCCCGATTCTGCCCCCGGGAGGCAGGGGCCGGCGGCGCTCGATGGCAGGGCTGCCGTCAAGCAGACAACAGATCGTGTCATGGGAAAGCCGGACCCCAAGGCGGTACCACTGCCCGATGAAAAGCTCGGTTCGTACGCGACCGAGTTCGAAACGACGTCCGTCCACCATCTGCCAGACAGTGAGGAAGCCGGACTCATGCGGAGATGGGAACAGAGAGAGGCTGAAGGCATAGAAGTTCTTGGGGTCGATGTAGTGGAAGACAAGCCCCGCCGAACCATCATTGAGCTGAACTGAACTCTCGAATCTATAGATATCATAAAAGGGATGACCGGTGGTGATCACGCTGGAGCTGCCCTTCCCTTTCAGACAATAGAAGTTCGGACTCTTGTCCGGCGTTGGAGGACGGCTTTGAACACGCTCCAACCGCGACTCGGGCCTCTGCAGGGCCTCGTCCAGTGTCGTGTGGATACGCCATTCGCCGGATCGCACGGTCCAGGGGTAGAGCTGGCCAGAAGCCCCTTCCTCGATCATAAAGTCGGAATTGAAGACGATTTCCGATATGGGCTGAAATCGGAACGCCGCATCAGCTGGGGCGGGCGCGCCCCCGGAGACAAGTACATCCGCAGAGGCGAGGAATGGAGCCGGAAAACTCGCGTTGAGCCTGCCATCGAGGTAGAGGAGCCAGTGGGTTGGGCGAAGCTTGAGGAGAACGTTGGTCTGAGCAGAGGAGTCGGTGGGCGGCTGCCATGGGATATACGTCTCGACGGGAAGTTGCTGATCCGTCTGGCCGATAGCATGGAGAGTGGCCTGGGCTTCCTTCCGGTCAACCATGAAAGTGCAGGAGGCGCCGCCGGTCTTCGGGCGTACGGCCACTTGAAACCGCACAGCACGGGCGGTGCGGAGGGCAAACGTCACGTCTCCCTCAGGGCGTCGTGTGCTGCCCAGCTTCCGCCATCCGGGGTCATCCCCCTCTCCGCTCAGCGCAAGCGCCCCGGAAGTCATGCAGATCAAGCCGAACAGCAGGGCGCTGCCGGGGGTGCCTCCTCCCCGGAAACGTCGTTGCTCCCGCAGGAAGAGGGCGAGTCCCAGTTGATCTCCCGGACCGTGAGCGAGCTTCATGTCTGAACCATGTTCAACCGTTCTTCACCGGGATGGCTCCGGACTGGAGCCGTCCGTGTGACTGTCATATCGATCGAGTAATCTAACCCGCCTTTCTCCGACGGCAGAGCGGGAAGTGGCTGTTCCCCTTCCCGAAGGCAGCGTTCCCAGCACACGCAAGAGTGATCCAGGTACAGGGCAAGGGCTTCTCCCTGGGGACCTGCCGAACCGGCCTCACCAGGTTTCATCAGGGAACTGTATGGGGTGCAGCTGATCATGCGGAACACCTTGCTCATCCGCCACTTCAGTCAACCAAGGGCTGCCCGGAGCCGCTCGGCCAAAATTCCTGGCGCGACAGACTGCTCGGACACGGCTCCGGCAACCGGCAAGCCGCTCCCCGCACCACTTCCTGTAGCATCAATCATCATTTTGTGTGGTTCAGGGCCCACACACACCCAATCCATCACGCTCTGCCGTGAACACAGGCACGCTCAGGAGCACGGGAAGAAAGTCTCCCGCCCTCCAAACATGGCACGCTACCTGCTAGAAATGGACACGACAATTTGGCCTGAACAGAGAGCGTGCAACGGACAGCCCGGCGGGACATTCCCGCTGGCCAGTTCGAGTACGCGTGCAGGAGAAACGGAAACATGTTTCGGAAATGTCGCCTTCGGCTCGCGAGGCTTCGGCGGGACTCGCGAGGAAACGCCATGCTACAGACAGCAGCGTCGCTGGCAGCCCTCGGTATCCTCACGGCCACCACGGCTCCTGTCATCGAACGGTACATGAACCACGCGAAGGTGCTCAAGTCCAAAGGGGAAATCAAGGTCCTCGCTTCCGTCCTGCAGCTTCTGGTCAACGATTTGGGTGAAAACGGGGTGAGACGTTCGCCGGATGCCCGTGATTACCTCTCCCTCATGGTCGGAGCCGGTGATGTTCCTACGGTTGAGCACGCTGAAGACCACGAGTGGAACGAAATGGAGACGGTCGGGCAATTCAATGATTATCTCGTCACCAACCGGCCAGGATTCAGCCCCAAAGCGGGAGGGTCCCTTACGTTCGGGTGGGACGGTCCTTACTTGCAGACCCCCCTCGGAACCGATCCCTGGGGAAACCGATATGCGGCCTCGATCGGCCTGCTTTCTGAACGCGGCAATCTCGTTCCCGTCATTGTCAATGCCGGACCGGATGGTGTACTGTCCATACCATTCCGCCTCCGATATGACCAGATGGAACAGGATTTCGGCGACGACATCTACTGCATTTTGCGCTAGGAGGAACTTTCGCTATGTGTCCCAATAACGGCAACCAACACGGCGTGCAAGAGGGTCCCTTCACGCTGATAGAGGTCACCATTCTGCTGGCGGTTCTGGCCGTCATGATAGGGCTGACCGTTCCCGCTTCCATCAAGATCATCACGGCCCAGAAGATGAACAGTACAAAACGGGAAATGGAGAACATCTTCGGGAGCATCATGGGAAATCCCGACCGGAATAACTATGGCTTTGTAGGTGATATGGGCCGTCTTCCGGACAGCCTGTCAGAGCTCGTCAGGGCCGAGGGGAACGTTCTCTACAGTACGCAGACCGCATACCAGGTCGGCATGGGATGGAATGGCCCCTACACCATGAAGTCCATTGACGATATCATCACGGATGGCTTCGGACGCCCCTACCGCTTCAACCCCAATGACGAAGGTCGCCTCGTCAGTGCCGGAGCTGATGGCCAGTTCGGCACGGGAGACGACGTCGCCTATCCTCCCACAGCCTACAGGCCATACGGCGCCGTTCGCATTGAGCTGACTGCAAGCGCCGAGTACCACGTCCGCCTCTACTACTCAGAGAATGGGCGTGAGCAGTACGTGCAGGCTGACGAAGCCCCGTTCCTGTTCGAGAATATCCCGGTTGGTCCCCATGCAGTTGAAGTACTCCTGGCCAGCGACGATGGGGCAGACCCCGTCGCGGAAGCGTTGATCGTCCTTACTGGACGCTCGGGAGTCTTCAACATCACGTTCTGAAGCCGTTCCGCTCCCCGCTCCCCACGAGTGATGGCAGCTCAGTCCAGTGTCCCGGCTCCAGCCAGACACGCCATCCATCCCCCAGCTGTTGACGGGTCCAGGCGACCAGGTCAAGCACGGCGTTGATGTCCCAATGGACCAGCCCGTTCTCTGCTGAGCGGCCCAGATGCTGTGGCCCCCAACAGACCCCGGGGTACAGGCCGTGCAGGAGCAGCTGTCCCTCTCTCCCCCTCCCCTTCAGCTGCCGAATCGCGCGCCGGACAGCCTTCTGAACGCCTGTCGAATGCCAGCATGGAACGCTTAGAAGAGTGCCCCTTATGAAGTCCGGCACGCTTCCCGAACGACGCCACTCAGCCGGCCACACGCAGCCGCCCACGTCCAGAACAATGCACTCCCCGGAATCGATCAAATGAGAGTCCGAAGGGATCTCACCGTTCTCTGCGATCAACTCCCCATTCGCCCCCAAAGTGAACAGGCGGCGTTCGCCTTTGAGCACCTGCGTCGTCCACGTTCCCTTTGCACCACGCCAGGCCATGTACCACGAGAGGCGGTACGGCCGGGGTACCGGCGTGTGCGGACTGCAACACATCAGCGGTTCACGAACAATCTGTATGCCCTCTTTCCGCAACAGGACTTTGTAGCTCCCCCCTTCGAGACCGGCCCCAAACGCACTCTCCCAGCGCCACAGGTCACTCCCCGTTCCAAGCTCAAGAGCCGCTCCATCTGCACGCTCAAAGACAAGCGCCAACGGCGGACGATGCCAGTGCCCAATCATGGTTTCGCCCGCGGACGGAGGCGTAGGTATACGTTCCCAACGCCCTACGGTCCCGCTCGCCTGGTGCAGCGCAGGGGGGACGCAGAAAAAGCGCTTCCACTCTCCGGGAAGCACGACTCCCCCCAACCCAAGATGCCGCTGGACAGCCGTATCGCGCGGCCACTGAATGTCCACGGTGACACGCACATGGTTCCCCGCGTAGCGACATGTCTGCTGATACTCGAGTGGCCGACCGAACGGAAAGCGTCCCGAGGTCGAGACAACAGCCACCCCTCCCTTGCGATACGCCCGTGGCCGGCTGGCCACCGCGGCCTCGTCAGAAACATCGTCCACGTGAAACGGTGTTCCCAGAGCCATGTCCTGACCGCCCACCTGGATCCGCTGCGGGCCGGCCAGGCGGTGGGCTGCATGCTCTGCCGTCCACAGCCCGTCCTGGTGCTCAATAACGATATGCTCGCTGTCTTGCTCTATCATCGTCGCTCAGTGAGCTCCTCGGGTTCTTTGCGTGTCTACTGCGCGCGGTGCCCTTCGCGACTTCCCGATGGGCTCGTCCGCCTCATCGTGAAACCACACGACCGTATAGAGAATGCGACGTAGCTCGCTCGACCGCCAGGTCAATGAAGGTCCCTCGTTGGATCTCGGACGCCGCTTCGAAAATGCAGACCTTATTGGTATCGGAACGTCCAGACCAACGCTCGGAATTGCGCTTGCTGGGCCCTTCCACCAGGACCTGCACAATTTCCCCGACGTAGCCTTGGTTCTGCCGTTCAGCACGCTCCTCGAGGTCCCGCAGGAGGATTTGGTTCCGTTCCTCCTTGGTCGCCTTCGGGACATCGTCAACCAGCGTCTCCGCCGCCTTCGTCCCCGCCCTCGGCGAATAGCGGAAGACGTAAGCCATGTCGAATCCAACCCGCTCCATTACCTCTCTGGTGGCCTCGAAGTCAGATTTTCTCTCCGAAGGGAAGCCCACAATCACATCGGTCGAGAACGATGTTCTTCCGGGACGAGTCCGAAGGGCCGTGATCCGCTCTAAATAGTCCGAGACCGTATAGCCCCGCCGCATGATCTCCAGCAGGCGATCGGAGCCCGACTGCAGAGGAATATGGAATGAACCACAGACTTTTGGCAACTCGCAGACCGTCTCGAGGAAGGCTCTATTCATGTACTTGACATGCGGTGAGGTGAACCTGATCCTCTTGATGCCGGGAACAGCATGCACGGCGCGCAACAGGTCGGCAAAGGGAGATGCGTCTTCAGAAACTGCGTTGCGCGCGCGAAGCTCGGCGAGGCCATACGCCGTAATGTTCTGGCCCAGGAGGAAGATCTCACGAGTTCCACCGGCCGCGAGTCCCTCCGCCTCCGTGACAATCTGCTCAATGGGCCGGCTCTTCTCCCGCCCCCGGACGTAAGGAACAATGCAGTATGTGCAGAACTGATTGCAGCCGCGCATGACTGACACATAGGCTGAAACACGGCCCTTGGCGTGGGCAGTCAGTTCTGTGGAGATTTCAGTCGTGCTGCCAACGGCAACAAGCGGACCCCGTCCATCGAGGGCCTGGCCGATCAGGTACGGGATCTCGTGGATGTGATCCGGCCCGACCACCAGATCGACGTGAGGCTGCCGCTTGACGATCGCTTCCCCGTGATTCTGGGCCATGCATCCCATCAGCCCAATGATCACGTCCGGCTTCCGGCGTTTCAGGCGCTTCAGAAGACCAACCTTGCCCACCACCTTGCGCTCCGCCTGATCGCGAACACTGCAGGTATTGAACAGAATAATGTCGGCGGCGTCTTCAGAGCCGGTCCGGGAAAAACCGTGTTCCTCCAGAAGGCACGCGAGCGCTTCCGAATCACGCTCGTTCATCTGACAGCCGTAGGTCCTGATGTAGAACCGTTCACGCATGCTGAAACCACTGAGTTAATCGTTCCCCCCGAAACGACCGATGGACCGCCGGAGCAGAGCCCTGCCCACACATATAGCAGCAGGGCGCCTGTTAACAAGAAATGCGGCAATCAGGTCGCCATCAGGAAGATGACTGAAGAAGGAGAATATGGGACTGGACCTTGACGATTCGTGGGCAAAAAAAAAGGACTGGCAACGTGCTACTTTCCCACACATTTGTGCAGTATCATCGCCGCTGAGGCCCTTAACCGTCGTGTTCGGGATGGGAACGGGTGTTACGTCCTCGCTAAAGTCACCAGTCCAAAGAATGGACGATTGCATAGGAAAGAAAAGCGGGTGATTTGTCCCGACCGTGTTGTCGGTTAATCGCGGTATCATTTTGTTTTCTGCCGATCTCTGCCTTTTGTCTTTCGACGTAGTTGCAGTGATCGGGAAAAAAGGTGGTCAAGCCTCACGGCTGATTAGTACCGGTCAGCTGAAACTGTTGCCAGTCTTACACCTCCGGCCTATATACCCGGTAGTCTTCCGGGTGCCTTTAGAGGACTTGCGTCCTGGGAGATCTCGTCTTCGAGGGGGCTTGGCGCTTAGATGCTTTCAGCGCTTATCCTTTCGCGACATAGCTACCCGGCAATGCTCCTAGGCGGAACAACCGAAACACCAGAGGTCACTCATTCCCGGTCCTCTCGTACTAGGGAATGCTCTCGTCAAATCTCCTACGCCCACGGTGGATAAGGACCGAACTGTCTCACGACGTTCTGAACCCAGCTCGCGTACCACTTTAATCGGCGAACAGCCGAACCCTTGGGACCTTCTTCAGCCCCAGGATGTGATGAGCCGACATCGAGGTGCCAAACAGCGCCGTCGCTATGGACGCTTGGGCGCTATCAGCCTGTTATCCCCAGAGTACCTTTTATCCGTTT
>JABHEG010000358.1 GCA_018676675.1 Lentisphaerota bacterium | reverse complement strand
GGCGGCGGAGTGAGCCCACACCACAAGGGCAGCAAGCGCTTCGCGCCGAGTCGGTTCCGCGCGAGAGCCGCCCCGCCGGGAAACGACGATGCTACGGCATCGCCTCTTGCCCGGCGGGGCTCCTCTCATCCCGGAGCCGTCCTCGTCAGGGCGTACACTGACTTACGCAGCTTGGCACTAGAACGCAGGACGCCGTCCCCTCGGGATGTGGACGTCCGGGCGAATCGAATGGGTGACTGACGCGACGAGAGCACAACGCCGGCTTCAGCGCGAGCTCGTACACGGCAATGCGCCTTGAACTAAACGGGAGACAGGCAGGATGGGACTTGGGACAGCTTGGAAAGCGTTTTGGCAGATCCTCGGATCCAGGGATCTGGCGGAGAAGTGGCTGGAGGTGACGAAGGAACAGGATGAAGCTGTTCGGAAGGCGCTGCCTGAACCTGCTCCCCAACCCACGCAGGACGCCCACGATGACGCAACCTACACGCTCGCGTTGCTCCAGCGCGAGGGTCGCCTGGTGGACTTCCTGCTCGAGGATATCGATGCCTACCAGGATGCCCAGATCGGCGCAGCCGTCCGCCAGATCCATGCGGGGTGCCGCAGTGTCCTCAAGGAGCACTTCTGCGTCGAGCCCATTCGCTCCGAAGCCGACGGAGAACGAATCGAGATTCCCCCATCTTTCGACCCGCGCCATATCCGTATCATCGGTAAGCCGGCTGGAGATCCACCGTTCCAAGGCGCTCTCCGTCACCATGGCTGGAGAGCGGCCGCCGTCTCGCTCCCCGAACGCCACACCAAACTGGACCCCACAGTAATCTGCCCGGCCGAAGTCGAAGTCTGACCAGGGCTAGAACCGCCGCGAAACGCGTTTCGCGACGGGGTTCACAGTTAGCAGGTTCACCGTTCAACGGTTGGAAACAGGCAATTGCACCCAGTTTGGAGGACACCCCCTCTTGGTCTGCGGAAGACCACCGAGTTGTGGACATGCCCTGAGGTGACCGTAGTCTCCCAAGTCAACCGGAAACGGTACTGACCAGTCCCACCACTCATGCGCGCGCTCCAGAACGAAGTACCATGGATACAGGAAGATTGGGCAGAAGCGCAAGTACCACCCAGGGGCGGACAGAGGGGTCAGCCCTCAGCCGTGGCAGACCGGAGCCCGAAAAAGTCCAGGCCGTTTCGGGTCGTCGTGGCAGCGATGTGCTCCACATCCCTCCCAAGCACATCAGCCACAGTTGCCGCGATGAAAGGGATCAGGGCCGGCTCGTTACGTTTGCCGCGGTAAGGCACTGGCGCCAGAAATGGCGCATCTGTCTCCAGCAGAAGACGCTCAAGAGGAACCACTCGAAGCGTCTCGCGGATGTTGTCGGCCCGTTTGAATGTGACCATGCCGTTGAACGACAGCATGCCCCCCATACCAAGCACGATCTCGGCTTCGGCAGGTGTGCCTGTGAAACTGTGCACCTCGAACGGGTGCCCCGAAGGCAGACTGTCCGCAAGAATTGCTATGCAGTCCTCGAACGCTTCCCGACAGTGCACGATAGCCGGCAACTGAAGCTCGACGGCCAATGCCAGGAAGCCTGCGAAGACCTGGCGCTGTTTGTCTCGCGGGGAGTGGTCGTAGTGGTAATCCAGCCCAATCTCGCCGATCGCGACCACCTTTGGGTGCTGTGCGAGCTCCCGAAATGCATCGTAGCCTTCGGTCACCGACCTGGCTTCGTGGGGATGAACACCCACGGTAGTGACAACGTCCCGCTCAGGGGCAACAACACGCTGAGTCATGCCGGCGTCTTCAAACGTTGTGGCCGCAACCAGTAGATGCTTGACGCCGGCCGCCCGGGCACGCTCGAACAAGGCAGTATGGTCCTCGTCGGCATCAATATGGAAATGCGTATCGAAGAGGAAACTAGAGATCTGAGGCGGGGAGGGTTCCATCAGAAGAACGTGCGGTAAAAGTGCTTGCCCTTGAGCTTGTCGATGAATTCGCGGTAGCGCCGAGACTCCTCAACCCGCCGGAGCTTTCTCTCAATGGCCTTGTACACATTCCCATCGAGCGAGTGGGAGCCACCCGCTTCATATCCGGCAAGGCGGACAACATACGTATTCCCGGCAAGTTCGAGAATGGCGGGAGCGACATCGCCGGCCGACAATCCTGAAACAAGATCCTTGAACTTGGCATTCGCCTTTTCACCATCAACCCAATCGAGGTATCCCCCTTTGGCGGCCGTGCTGTCTTCCGAGTACTCCCGAACAAGGTCCTCGAATGTGCTCCCCTGAGCCAGCTTCCCGCGGACCATGGCAACCGTCTCCGACACCTTCCCCCGATAACGGCCATCCGGTTTGAGCATCAGAATCTGCAATTGCAGGCGCTCGTTCTTCCTGAACTCAGCGCCGTGCTGATGGTAATAAGCCGAGATGTCTTCAGGACTGATCCGGACGCTTCGGTAGACCATCTGCTGAAGAAGAAGATCGACCGCGAGACGCCGACTCAGACTCTCTTCCACTTCGGCGACCGTCATCCCCTGGGCAAAGAGCTCTTCCTCAAACTTGACCCGGTTCCCACCGGATTGCGTCCGGATGTAGCTGTCCAGGCGCTCCTGCACGAGAGCGTGCGGGACCTTTGCCTCAAGCTCACCGAACTCCGCGAATACGAGCTCGTTATCCACCAACTGGTTCGCCACAGTCCGACGCAGCCCAAGCACCTTCTCTTCCAGCTCTTTGCCGGAGAACTTCTTGCGCAACTGTTGTTCGGCCATGCCCGTCTCACGGCGCAAGTCGAAAAACGTGATCACGCGATCACCGACGACTGCCATCACGGCATCATTGTAGGATCTGGCATGTACTCGCACTGTACCCGGGGCTCCCAGGACAGCGGCAACAGCCATCGTGACGACAGCACTGAGACGCATCTTCAAATCTCCTCTGGTAGCGGGAAGTCGTTGTACTTTGGTATACGGTCCGGCTCGGGACACATGGACTGGGGAAGGAGACTTGTGGAAAGCTCTCCCGTAATCTGGTCGGCAAAGGTTGACATCCAGGTGTCAGGAAATGCGTGTCAAAATAGCCTTTGCACCCCGGAATGCGATTCCTGGCTGCCGAATTCGGGGTATAGTACGAGTCGCGTCGTCCCCCCCCGTATAGACACACTCCGGACGACAACACCGCAGTTGACCGCGAACTGAGCCTGAGTCCCCGCCCGGACTGGCTCCAACGACTGGGAACAAGAGCGATGACACAAGAAGAACTCAACACCAAAGTGAAAGAGGTGCGTCAGCGCCTGGATCACTTGAGGGGGTTCCTTTGACGTCCAGGCCAAAACAGACGAACTGGCTGGACTCGAGGAAAAGATGACCGATGGCTCTTTCTGGGACCGACGCGAAGAGGCCCAGAAGACCGTGACCAGAGTCAGTGCGCTCAAGACCATCCTTACCCCGTTCGCCAACGTTGGACGACAGATTGAGGACTTTGCCGTCCTCGGCGAATTGGCTGAAATGGATGGTGAAGAGTCCGAACTGCTGGCCGAGGCCGATGGAACGGGTGAACGACTCGTCGAGGCACTTGAGAAACTCGAATTCATGAGCTTCCTGTCCGGAAAAAGGGACGGCAGCAACGCGATTTTGGGCGTTCATGCGGGAGCCGGCGGAACAGAATCCTGCGACTGGGCCGGGATGCTGTTGCGCATGTACAGTCGCTGGATCGAGCATCGGGGCTTCTCCTGCGAGGTGATCGATCGGCAACCGGGCGAAGAAGCAGGGATAAAGAGCGCCACCCTCATCGTCAGTGGAGAATTCGCCTACGGATACCTGAAGGCCGAACGCGGCGTTCACCGATTGGTCCGGATCTCGCCGTTCGACGCCAACAAGCGTCGGCACACCTCCTTCGCTGCGGTCGATGTCGTACCGGAAATCGCCGACGATATCGATATCGAGATCAACGAGGCCGACCTGCGCATTGACACGTACCGGGCGAGCGGAGCCGGCGGGCAGCACGTGAACAAAACGGATAGCGCCGTCCGAATCACTCACCTTCCGACGAACCTCGTGGTGACCTGCCAGAACGAACGCTCTCAGCACAAGAACCGGGCGACCGCAATGAAGGTCCTCAAAGCTCGGCTCTACGAACGGGAAGAGACGAAGCGAAACGCAGAACGAGCGGCTGAATACGGCGAGAAGACGGACAACGCCTGGGGCAACCAGATCCGATCCTATGTCCTACAGCCCTACCAGATGGTCAAAGACCTACGCACCGATACCGAGACAAGCAACGTGAACGCGGTTCTTGATGGAGACCTCGACCAGTTCATTGAGGCATACCTGCGTCAGCGCCCCCCGGAGGGTTAAGATCGACACGCAGGTGCATATCAACCCCACAAAGGACTCTGAAGGAAAGCACGAAATGGCAATTGATGCGACGTTCAAGAAGGCCGTCAATACGGTCCGTATCCTGTCGGCTGATGGCGTACAGAAGGCAAACTCCGGGCACCCGGGCATGCCCATGGGATGCGCCGATTACGCCTTCACTCTGTGGCACAACTTTCTCCGTTTTGACCCGAGTAGACCCGACTGGCTCGGACGGGACCGGTTCGTCCTCTCAGCCGGCCACGGATCCATGCTTGCATACTCTCTGCTCCACCTCTTCAACTTCGACGTCTCCGCCGATGACCTGGCGCAGTTCCGCCAATGGAAAAGCAAGACACCCGGACATCCTGAAGTCGGGCACACCCCTGGCGTTGAAGTCACAACTGGCCCGCTGACCACTGGCCTCGCAACCGCCGTTGGCATGGCAATCGGTGCCAAACAGCTGGCCGCACGGATGGACGACACGGGCCTCTTCGATCAGCGCATCTTCGTCATCTCCGGCGATGGTTGCATGATGGAAGGTGGGAGCCATGAAGCCTGCTCATTGGCCGGTCACCTCCAACTCGACAACCTGGTCGTTTTCTACGATGACAACTCAATCACCATCGAGGGCAGCACAGACCTCGCATTCTCAGAAGATGTCGGCAAACGCTTCGATGCCTACGGCTGGCACGTCATCCACGTAGACGGGCAAGCCCCTGAAGCAATTGAAGGCGCCATCGCCGAAGCTATCGCCACGAGCGACAAGCCCGTCCTGATCATCGGCAAGACAACGATCGGCTTCGGGTCCCCGAACATGGCGGGCAGCCACGATGTTCACGGTGCCCCCCTTGGCGACGACGAAATCGCCGAAATCAAGAAAGCCATGGGCTTTGACCCTGAGAAGAGCTTTGTCGTGCCGGATGACGTCCGGGCCCTGTGCGATGAACGCACCGCGGGCCTCCAGGCGGATGCAGTCACCTGGGACGCCCGGTTGAACGAACTCAAGGCCGCAAATGCGGACCGAGCAGCTCTTCTCGACCAGTTGACCTCCAGGGCCGTGCCGGAGAACATCCTTGAAGAGCTCCTGGCCGTGGTGCCGGAGAAGGACACGGCCACACGTTCCTCAGGTGGCTCGATTATGCAACGCGCTGCCGAACTGGTCCCGGCCCTCTGCGGAGGCGCTGCTGACCTGAATCCGTCGACTAAGACGCACCTCAAAGCAGAAGCGGACTTCTCCGTGGATTGCCGTGCCGGCCGCAACATCCACTTCGGCGTGCGTGAATTCGCCATGGGACTCGCAGGAAACGGTCTGGCGCTCTACGGAACGGCCATCCCCTTCACCTCGACCTTCGCTGTATTCTCCGACTTCATGAAGCCCGTCCTGCGCCTGGCCGCACTCCAGCGTCTCCAGAGCGTGTTCGTCTACACGCATGACTCCATCTTCGTCGGCGAAGACGGCCCCACCCACCAGCCAGTCGAGCAAATCTCCATGTGTCGTGCCATACCCGGTATGACGGTGATCCGGCCGGCTGAGTCGTACGAAGTCGCTCACGCGTGGGCCGCCGCCCTTCAGGCAGATGGCCCGGTCGCGCTGTTCCTGACACGCCAAACCGTGGAAAACATCCCGGCCGACAAAGTAGACGCCATCGCCCTGGCCAAGGGTGCCTACGTGCTCAGCGACGACGACGACTTCAAGGTCATCATCATCGCGACAGGGTCCGAACTGATGGCAGCCCAGCACGCCGCTGAGCACTTGCGGGCGAACGGCTGCAAAATCCGTGTCGTCTCCATGCCCAGTTGGGAGCTCTTTGAAGCTCAAGACCAGGCGTACAAAGACTCTGTCCTGCCCCCCGGGTGCACGCGCCGGGTCAGTGTCGAAGCCGGCACGACATTCGGCTGGGAACGGTACGTCGGCCGTTGCGGGCTCATGATCGGAGTGGATCACTTTGGTGACTCCGCCCCCTATCAGATCCTCGCGGAAGAGTATGGCCTCACGGCAGAGAAGATCGTGGAACAGATCAAGGCCCACTTCACGAGCTGTCCCTGCTCCTGCTCCTGTTCCTG
This sequence comes from Lentisphaerota bacterium, assembly GCA_018676675.1. Taxonomy (GTDB): domain Bacteria; phylum Verrucomicrobiota; class Lentisphaeria; order Oligosphaerales; family JABHEG01; genus JABHEG01. Next base: position 50,711 of record JABHEG010000358.1, on the reverse strand, counting down.
ACAGAGGCTGGTCTCCACACTATGCGCCCGTATGGAACAGGTCATTGTTCCATGCGGGTTTTCCTTTGCCGCAGCCAGCGCTGGAGAAGATGCGCGGCAAGGCTAAAGTGTGAAGATGTTGCGGAAACCGCAACCCCTGAGGGCCTCGGCCATCAGCTCCGTTGACCAGAGATTGAAGACATAGACAGAAGGTGGAAGCAAGCCATGAGCACACGGTCACTCATTCGTTTGGGTAGTTTCGCTGTTACGCTGTCAGTCTGTAGCATAGCCAGCGCCCAGGAAATCAGTAAGGACGCCGCCCTGGCAGAAGTCAAAGGAGTTCTCGCAAGTTACCAGGCCATGTTTGAGCGTGACTTCGTGGTGAAACTGGTCTCACCTGAAGTGAACAAGGCGTTTGCTGACAAAATTGCCAGGCAATCCCCGGTCCCGGTTCAGCTTCAAGGACTGCTGATGCGTTACAAGGATGGCGCCACCAAGATCAAGCCCAAACTCGGGTCGATTCCTCCTGCCCTCCGTCAGATCGCCGAGGAAAAGGCCATGGAAGTAATCAGCGCCTCGCCGATCGGTAAGGCTGTCCCCCAGTTGACCCACAAGTCGGTGACCGATGCCATCGAGTTCCTCCTTCAACAGAAGGACAAAATGAGCGTCAAGAAGGTCACCGAGGAGAACCTCGATCTGGAAGTCACGGGGCTGAACGAGAAAGCCTTTGACGGTCTCGTCATCCGGACCGTGAGGGCACGCGTTGACCGCAAAAAGAAGCTGCTCTCAATCGTCAAATTCACGTTTGACCAGGGGAAGTATCTCGGGGCCAAGCTGACATACGCGCCCGTGAAGACGCCGGATGGAAAGACCCCCTTCATGCACCAGAAAGCGATCATCATTCAGGACGTCTTCGTGAACAACCCAGCCCTACCGCTCCCCAAGAAGATCACCCTGAAGTACTCGGACTACCGGTTCTCCAAATGACGCCGCATCGCTTACGGCAGAGCCCACCAGACACGTGCGGAGGAAGGCTGGATGACCGGTCGTGAACGCGTCGAAGCCGCCTTTGACGGGCAGACTGTCAGTCGCCCACCCACCCTCCCCATTCTGCACAGCGGACTTTGCCCGATCTTCGACACGCTCTTTGGTCGCTTCCTGAGCAACGCTGAAACAATGGCCGATGTCGTGATGGCGGGGGCAACTCGATTCGGCTACGATGGCGTGCAGCTTTCTCTGGGGGTGACGGCAGAGCCGGAAGCCCTCGGGGCACGGACCAGCCAGCCTGAGGACGCTGCCACAATCCTGGAGGAACACCTCCTGGCCGACGATCTGGACGTTTCTCCCCTCAGCGCCCAGGCTCCCGCCCGAAACGGCCGTTTCCCCATGTTCGCCGAGGCCCTGAGCCAGGTGATGGAGGGAATCGGCGAGACCCACTACGTTCTCACCACACTCCGCGGCCCCCTGCTTATGGCATCCCAGCTCTGCGGGGTGGAGCCTCTGCTGATAGGGCTCATCGACGCCCCGAAGCAGGTGACCGATGTCCTGGACTTCACCACAGAAGTCGCGCTTGAGATTGCCCGGGCCCTGGCACCGATCGGAGCGCCGGGCGTCCTTCTCGGCGAAGCAACATGCTCGCCGAACTTTATCTCCCCCACGTTCTATCGTGACTTCGTCCTCCCCCGCCACACACACCTCGTCGGTGAGCTCAAAGCCATGGGATGGCGCCATGTCGGGCTGCACATCTGTGGCGGCATTCAGCCAATCATCGAAGACATCGTCAACACCGGCGTCGATTTCTTCGATGTCGATCACCAAGTGACCGTTGAGGAAGGCAATGCCCTGACTCAAGGACGGGCCGTCATGCGTGGGAATCTTGATCCGAGTTCGGACTTCCGCTTCGGTTCTCCCGCAGACATGGCGGCAAAGACGCGCAGTCTTCTCACCAAGACGTCAGGATCACCATGGATCCTCAGCAGCGGTTGCGACATTCCCCCGGGAACGCCGCCCGAAACGATCGACGCCTTCGTGCAAACCGTGTGCGAATGAGCTTCTCAGAACCCGACGCTTTGGTACTCCCCCTCGCACGGGAACCCGTCGCAAACCAGTATCTCGCCTGACTCACACTGGGCAACCATGGACCACAACGTCCTGCTCTTGTGAGGTCCGCCATGCCGACACACGCCCCAGGGATCATGACTGCGCAGCAGTCCCTGCAACTCGGAAATCGTCTGCGGCTGAGACTGAGCCTTGATCCACTTCAGGTACCCCAGGCGATAGACCGATATCTCCTTCCCTTCCGGCGTCCGCTGGTCGGCCTCCACAAGCTCTGACGTGATGTAGTGGTTTGTGGTGAAAACAAACGTTTCACCACGTCCCCGCCTCGCAAGCACCGGCACCGCTGCCTCGACCACGCATGTGTCCCCCAACACGTCCCCCACAACGATATTGAACCCCTTACCGGTGAGAGGCCTACTCCCCAACGCCGCAAGAAAGTCCCCAGTATTCGAACACCCCCGGAGGGCCTGATAGGCCCGCAGACGGATATCCAGAGAGGGATGCGGGCGGGGGAACGCCGATCCGACCGAACTGTGCACGGTGGCCACACCTTCTGCATTCATTGCGTCCAGGCCGCTCACCCACCCCGCATACGTGACCTGCACCATGGGAAGCCCCCGCGTCGGCCTGGATCGACGAATGACAAAGCGCCCGGAATCCCCAAGACAGCCATCGTTGTTCTTCGCGACCAGAGGACCATCCGATCCAGATAGCAGGGCCATGGATGTACACCCGACGGGTCGTGTCCCCGCGTCACATTGGTTGAACATCAGGATTTCCCCGAACGGGACCCCGCTGCCCTCAGCGATCCCGAGCAACTCCTCGTGAATATCCGGGACCGTGTCGCGCAAAAACTCTCCACAATGAGCGATGCGTTCGCCCCCTTCCGCCGCCCGGCGCTCCGTCTGCCACCACCCTCGATTAGACAGAATCCCCTCCCGAGCCGCCTCCCCGTACTGACGTCCCATTTCGCGAGGGCTGCCAAGGCAGTCAACGAACAGAAGGTCTCCGATATCTCCTGACATCCCGAGCGTCTCCTCGTTCTTGCTTGTGCCGGCAAAGGAACCCGCCACAGTCGCGCTCCGCAGCCGGCAGCAGGCCGGTTGCTCTACTCACTGCCGCCGTCTGCGGCTCCGCGGTCTTCGAGTCGCTTCAGGGCTGCCAGGGCGGGAGGCCAGTCGGGCCGATGGCTCAGCGCAGTCGTCCACAGCCGACGAGCTTGGTTCCGGTCCCCCTCTGCCTCTGAGACCAGAGCCAGATTGGCGTACGCTTCAACCATGGAGGGTGCTTCGCGGATCACCCTCTCCAGTGCCTCACGAGCCGGGGCAAAGGCTCCAGTGCGAGCACAAGCAGCGCCGAGGTCCTGGCGGATGTTCGTGAGGGACGGATCAAGCTCCAGTGCCGCACCGTACTGCTCAATGGCGGCCCGGGGCTCGCCGGCAGCCAGAAAAGCCTGGCCCAAATTCCCTCGCGCCACGGCCCATTTGGGACGCCTCTTAACCACAAACGCATAGGCCTCAATTGCTTCCTCTACGCGCCCGGCTTGCAGCAAGGCACCCCCAAGATTAACATGCGTCTCTACTCGGTCGTGATGCGAACGTAGCGAGCGCCGATACCACTCAATGGCTTCACTCAACTGCCCGCGTGCTGTGGCGATATCACCCAAATTGGCCTGAGCCGTGGGAGATATCGGGCGGACCTGAAGGACCTCCCGGAAGCACTCCGCGGCCCGGTCGCTGTTACCGGCGCTGAGCGCGATGCCGCCAAGTGCCATGAGGATCTCTGGAGAGCGCGGTCCATGCTTGGCCTGGGCCTCCTCGAGATATGCGACTGCGGCCGCCGGCCCATCCTGCCTGGAAATGGCAGCCGCGAGTTTCCCGTGGGCACTAAGGTTGGCAGGCTCCAGGCGGAGCGCTTCGCGATAGTGGGTGACCGCCTCCGCAGGGCTGTTGGCCCCCAGCAGCGCGTCCCCGAGCGAGAGGCGTCGGGAGACAGAGTCGGCTCCGGATCCCACGGCTTTCTCAAGAACAGCGACGGCCTCCGCGCCCCGCCCAGCCTCGGTCAGGGCCCCGCTCAGCGATGCGTGCGCAAAATCACGATTAGGGATGATCGCAACCGCTTCCCGGAAGTGCAGGATGGCTTCGTCGATCCGACCTCGATCCTGCAGGGCTTCGCCCAGCTTGCAGTGAGCCAGTCCATTGGGGCTCCGTGACACGGCGATGGCCCGTTCCCAGACCGCAACGCTGTCGCGCCAGTGCGGCAGGTAACGCTGGTTCGCCACGGTTAGCCCGACCAGGCACAGGGCAACCACAACGCCCCCAACCAATCGTCGATGCGCCCCGGGCAGCCGGCTCAATGCATCGCGTCCAAGCCAGGTTAGTCCCATGTAGATGCCAACCGCGGGCAAGTGGAGAAAACGATCTGCGGTCTGTTGCGGGCCGACCTGGACCAGTCCGATGAGGGGGAAAAGGACGCCGAGGAACCAACACCATCCAACGGCTAAGTACGGTGCTCGTCGAGCAGCGCGGAAACACCCTGCCGTGACAGCAAGGAGGAGGAGCCCGCAGAGAACAACCGCAACAGCATCGGGCACGGGCTTCGGCGGGTAAAGAGCCGAAAAGCCGCTCGGCCAGATTACTCGCCGGAGATAGGAAGCGTAGGCAACGGTGGCATGGGCCAGTCGGTCGGAAAACGGTAGGCGACCCAACGTCGCGATGGACCTGCCGGCTGCATGCACGGTAACCAGCACAAAGGGCACGGTGAGCAGGAACAGGGGAGCCTTTTCCACGACAAGCTTCACCAGCTTCCGCCGCCCCCCTCCGTTAAGCAGTTCGGGGAAAGACACTCGGCGCAGAGGCCAGAAGTCCATCAGAACAAGTGCACACGGGAAGACCAGAAAGATCGGCTTGCTGAGTTGGCCCAGCACGAACATGGCGCACACTGCCGCATACCTCAGGAACCCTCGCTTCCTGAACCACTGAACGTAAGCGATGCTTCCCGCCATCCAGAACATCCCTCCGAGGACGTCCTTCCGTTCCGTGATCCAGGCAACAGACTCGATATGCACCGGATGCACAGCGAACAAGGCCGCACACACAGCACTGGGGACACGCTTCGCCGTCGCCAGCCACAGGAAGGAGAAGAGCAAAGCGGTGGCCAAGCCGTGGATCAAAGCATTGACAAGGTGCGGGCCGGAAGGGCCGGCCCCAAACAACTCGACATCCACCATACGGGATAGGTGAGTGATCGGAATCCAGTAGTCGGAGTTCCTGGTGGCAAACAACAGCTCTGCAGAGAATGCCCAGCGGATGCCCTCGACGGATAACCCGCCCTGAACATGCGGGTTGAACTGCACAAACCCGGTGTCATCCCAGTTCAGGTACTCGAAGTGGCGAACCTGCCAATAGGTCACGGCAACCAAGACGACCAGACAAGCAGCAATGACCCGAGGAGAAACCACCGCGCCTCCAAGAGCTTGCCCCATGGGGCCAGCCTCAGCAGATCGCGAAACGGCCTCAGCAGTCGCCTCGCCATCGGGACGGGCGGCCGGGTTGAGCAACCGATCGTCCTGTTCCTCTGCCGGAGTCTGTTCTCCCTGCTCGCTTGCCTGGATCATACGCGCCGCTTTCCTGTGAAGTGGACCGGAAAGATAGCGGACGCTCGCGCCAAAGCAAAATGTACCGCTCGCCCCGGGTGCTACAGAGGAATGGGGGCCGTCGGGTGGCGACCGCCGTCAGGACACCTCAACGAGAGTCCCGGCGATATAGCGCGTCTCGTCGTTGTGGTTGATGTAGTAAACGCTGAGCACCTGGCCATCGCCCGCCAGACAGGACCAGGGATACCCGAGATCATGGTTCCAGCCGTCATCCCGGAGGACAAGCTCCTCCCCGCACTGCCGGCAGCCCGGATCCCAGATGCGTGCCCGGATGCCGTAGGGTTCATGTCGATAGCCGTAGACCACGTAGATGCGGTCATCCGGAAGACGCAGCGCATGATAGGGGTGCCCGACAACGCCGGAGTCCTCCCACTGCCACGTCTTTCCACGATCGGACGAGCGAATGATCACACCATGGTCACCAAACTGGGCGGTCCGGGCAAAGCCGACGAGCTGTCCATCTGCCGTCTCGATGAGTGACGTCTCATTGATCGCGGTCGTCTCGTGCTGGGCAATCGTGCTCCGATGCTCCCATGTCGCGCCCTGGTCGGCCGAAACGAGAAGCTCAAGCATGGTGTGCTTGAGCTCCCTCGGCGTGCGGACGACGGCCCAGTACAGCAGTCCGTCGCTGCCCTCAACCATCGCACCTCGGTTCAGCGCGGGTTTGGGCACGTAATCGATCCAACGCGTATCATCTTCAAACTCCGGGGGGACAAAGGGCCCTTCCCAGGACATGCCGAGGTCGCAAGAACGGAGGAGATACCCTCCCAAAGGGAGGAATGCCCACGAATCGAACACGCGCAGTGCCCGATCGGCCTTCTCCGCCTCGTTATTTGGCACGAGCGTCCAGGCATAGCTGGTCAGCACGATGTTGCCATTGCGCAGCATGAGCATGCAGGGATCCTGGGAGCCGCCCAGCGGATGGGCAAAGATGTGTTCGGGCTCCGGTGACCACGTCCGCCCCCGATCATCGGAGCGGACCAGGACAAGGTAGCTGTTCGGATCGGCATGCGTGTACCCTCCGGCGCCGAACAGCCGGCGATTCGGGGCCCGGCGGAAGGCCAGAAGAAGTTGCCCTTCGGGCGACACCACCACGGAGGGAAAGCTCGCATAGAAGCTCTCATCCTGATAGACAACGACATCCTCAATTTTCCGCATTTTCTCCTCCATTTCCGGTCTGTACCGGGTCAATCACCCAATTCGGCAGGCCAAGCCGCTCGCCACCGTTCGTCTCCGGTCATCTGCCCAGTCTGATGATGCGCAGATTCCTGCCCTTCACCTTCAGCTGTACCGTGCTATCCAAAAGCGCTGCCGGCAAGCCGTCCAGAGGGTCGCGGACAGCGGCTGGCATCGCGTGCCCTTTCAACACTTCAGCCAGTGGAACGCGGACACTGCGGTCAGCAGCGTTCAGATTCGTCACAAGCAGCAGGACCTCCCCATCGCGCCGGTAGCCCGACACGACCAACTCGTCTTCCTGAGCCGCCCGTCCCCAAGCAGGTACAGACCAGTACGGAAGAAACGTCGCCTGATCGGGCTGGAAGCCATCAATGACATCAAGCACACGCCCCAGAGTCTTGGGATGCCCACTCATCCAGAACCGTACGCCATGGGGCAGCAGCAACCCCATCAACTCTCGCATCAGGTTCTCGTCCCACGGATTCGGACCACGGTTGCAGGGCAGGTAGAATGGGACCAGGCCCCACCCCCAGGCCATCAGCTCAGCACGCACACGATCCAGGGGCGTGACCGGCATGTAGTGGCCATCGAAGCGTTCATCCAGAAGGTATCCGTACTGTTCTCCGTCCACGATCGCGTCGCAGAACGACAACAAGGGCAAACACGGCCGTGATGACATGTGGCAGACCATGACGTTGTTGGGATCGTTCTGCTTCGTGATCGCGTAGAAGCGTTTCATGAGCTCTCGGGCTGCAAAGATGTGGCGCCGATTGTGGTGTTCAGAGGGGTGCCGTTCGTTCCGGCACACGTGAGGAACGGAGTTGTCAAGATAGAAGCCGTCGCTGTCGAACGAATCGATGAATTCCTTGTAGGTCCAGGTGATGAAGTCACACCACGCAGGCAGCGCGGCACAGCAGCGGACGTTGACGACGTTCATCGCCAGCACATCAGCGGCTTTCCCTTCACCAGCGCACGCCGACCATGTCTCCCCCCAATACTCCCAATCCTCCCCGATGTCGCTCTGCATGTTGAAATTGGTGTAGGGCACAAACCGTCGCCCTGCCGCATGCGCCCGGGCTACCTGATCACGGTACCACGTGTCATCCACAGGAAGGGGAAACGAATGCCATTGGCTGGACCGCACCGTTGACCAGAGGACGTGAATGTCCGCTGGTGTGTGCGGACCGCCGAAACGCAGTGTCTGCCATCCCTTCGGCAACGGTTTGACAGGGGTGGCCATCAGCCCCCATGTGAACGATCGACGATCGCTGGGGCCGTTCCGCAACCGGACGCGCAGCAGCACCTCACCGTCGCCGGGGGTGAGGCTCAGGCCGTGGCTCCCGTCAGACAGTTCCCACTCCGCTTGATCCTCTGCAAACCAGCACAGCCCACGGTGCTCCCCCCCAACCCACAAGTACCAGCTGTCCGGCACGCCCCAGCCTCCTTCCGGGACCTTCCCGGCGCATGTCGGGTCGTCAAACCAACGCCCGGGATGGGTCATGAGCGTTGCCGTTGCCGGCTTCAGTGGGATCTCCAGCACAATCTCGCCGATCCGTTCCCACGACTCACCGGGGTCCAGCTCGAGGTCGGTGCGCAACATACCGTCATACTCAATGGTGGTGAGCGACGTTGCCCTCAACCGGGCGGAGCCCGAGCCGATCGTGATCTTCCCTCGCAGCGTGACAGCATGGTCCGCGGACTCCGCAACGCGGCACTCCTCCACTACCGGAAGACGACGCCCATCGTCTCCGATCACGACCAGGCGAGCCGGGCCGGCAAGCAGCTCTCCTCCGAGACTCTCTATCCGAGCAGGCAGGAAGCTCTTCTCAAAACCGTATACGCGCCCCCAGCATGTCACCGCGTGGCCGCTAGCCTCGGACGACACACCCATTGGGGTCCAGGGCGGCAAGACCTCGTTGGTCACTCCGGTGGCGCCTCCCGACCAGGCTGGAGGCCCCGGGCGAGTGATGTCGTGGGTTGCCCGTGCGACCTCAGCCCCATCCACTGCAAGACCCACGACCTCGATCCTGTATTCGCCCGGCAACACATCTCGGACATCGATCGTCTGACATCCCCGCCCGTAGTCGAATTCGCTGAGGGTCCAAGTTCGGAGCGTTCGGCCGTCCGCCGGATCTATCAACGCTCCACGCGCCATGGTCACCTTGCCGCGCGAGCCACGGACTTCCGTCCAGATATCCCAGGTTTCGTCGAGTGGGGCGGGCGTGACCCACACGTGGACCGGTGGTCGAGGCCGCCGCACAATGCGGGACAGGCGGACATCGTCGATTGCACCGACAAAGCCACGGTCCCCGGCCTCACGATTCCCGATGAAGAGATCGCCATCAGATCGTGTGATGCGCCGCTTCTGTTCCGGGACGCGGCTGCGCCCCACGACCACACCGTCGATGTACACAAGTGCTTCAAAACCGTCGAACTCCGCCCGTAGATGCACCCAACGTTGGAGGGGGATGACCGAGTCGGTAATGGTGTGGGTCGTGGCTTCGTCATCGTTCTTGAAGACAAAATCAACGCGTCCGTCGCTCCGTACCCACAGCGCATAGACCCACTCTGATTTTTCCAAGATCCGTGCGTAAGGGCGACGTTCCGTCTGTTTGACCCAGCACTCGATCGCAAGCTCATCGCGCAGGTCCATTCCCGAATGGTGGCGCACACGAACACAGTCATCCCCGGCGAAGCTGAGTGCACCGGCCACTCGCCCCGCACACTCTGTGGCTCCCCGGACCTCACAGACCAAGCTGAGCGGGCCGCGATCCAGCCCCGAAGTTAGGCCGTCCAACGACCATAGACCAACCGTATCCGCATCCGCAGTGAGAGGCGAAACCGGTAGCGGCTCGTAGCCAGAGTTCCAGATGGCAACGCGCGATATCCGGCCACAGAACGGCCGGGCCGCATGTCCATTCCCTATGCGCACCGGCTCCCCCGTCTGCATAGGCTGCGAAGGAAGCGGCCCGGAGAACGGTCGCCTGCCAACACACTCCCCGTTCAACCAGATCGACAGCGTCCTGCCGTCGTGTTGCCCCATCAGGTGACACCATTGGTTCAATGGGACAGCACAGTCAGTCCGGATCCCGAACGCTTCTGCCCCGTGGAATCTGAAGCTCCCAAAGCCGCGGTCGTCAATGTACACATCGAAGCCGGATCCCTTGTCAACCAGACGAGCAAACGGAGTTCGACCGGTCTGCATGAACCACACGGCCACCCGCAAACCGGCAGCTGGAACCAGGGAAAGCGTGTGCGGAACGGTCACAACGTCATCATGCCCATCGAACGTCAGGGCATGGCCAGTGGGTGCCTGTCCCCAGGCAGGATCTCTTGTTTCTTCCTGTTCATTGGTCCCCAGGACGGCATGGTTCTCACTCGCCGAAGCGTCCAGGACCCACTGGCCCCGGCCCTCCTCGAATGCCAAGTCCATGACCGGGGTCCAGGCCCAAGTGCGCCAAACAGCGCCGCACAGCAGACAGACGACGAGTAGCCCACCCCGCCCTGATCCAGGAACGCCACGCCCTAGACACGCCATGGGTCAAACCTCCCAGGTTAGCACGAATCCTCTCGTCGACACGCATCGACACCGGCCAGGCAAGCAAGTCCGAAGGATGCCGGCGACGTCCAGACTGCGTAACCACACCCTACCTTGAGACGCCCCAAACTGCGAGTTCGTCTGGACGACCGCAACTTAGCCCGTACATTCAGTCACCCCTCAAGCGAAGCCACGGTGGCAGAACCTGCCGGCGGCCAAAGCAGTGTTCGGGGAAGGCGTGAAGTCACAACCTATGGAGACGACCGACATGATGCGCCCCTCAATGTGGACGAGCTATCTCATCGAGATGCTCCCGGAGGAGATGGTTACGTGCCTGACGGAACACGGATGGGATGTCGCCGAGCTCAGCGACGAGCACGGACACGATCTGCTCAAGCGGGGTGACCCAACCCGCGTCGGGGATGCCTTCAAGTGCTTCGCTGACGACCATGGACTCAGCTTCCCCCAAGGACATTTTTATCTCTGCAACAAGGGGTTCCGACCGGAAGACATGAATGGACGACGGGGGGCCGACATCGCACCTGCCGACGATGCTGATTTCTCCGAGGCCCAGGAAGACATGCGCCGCTGGATCGATCTGTTCAACGCTCTCGGCATCGAAGCCGGCGTTCTCCATCTGGGCGGTGGGAGACTCAAAGGAGCCGGGTGGTCTGAGGAACGCGTATTCGCCCGACGCGTCGATGCCCTGAGCCGGATCGCCGAATACGCAAAAGGAGGAGTCACCACGATCTGTCTCGAAAATCTCGGGCCGGACAGCGGGGTCCAGGATGCCGAACAGACACTCCGGGTCATCGAGGCGGTAGGAGCCGGGAACGTTGCCATCTGCTTGGACACGGGCCACGCCAACATCAACGGAGTGAACTGTCCCGACTTCATCCGGGCGGCAGGACCTCTGCTCAAGGCACTTCACGTCGCGGACAACCTCGGCCAACACGATGACCACATGATCCCTTACAGCCGTGGGACAGTCCCGTGGACGGGAGTCATGGAAGCCCTCCGGCAGAGCGGGTATGATGGGCTGTTTAACTACGAGATTCCGGGTGAGAACCGATGCCCGGTGCCCGTGCGTCTGGCCAAGCTCGATTACGCCCTCGAACTGGCCAAGTGGATGATCGAGTTCGACGGGGTCCAGTGAGTAATGCGCCCAGTCCTCCCCGTCCCACTCATCCAGGTCGCGGGTGTCCTCGATTCCACCGAGGCCTCCATGCTCTGCGCCGCAGGGTTCGATTGGCTTGGGATCCCGTTGCGCCTGCCGGTGCACACAGAGGATGTAAACGACGATGAAGCGAAGACTATCTTCTCCGGGCTGCCCGGCACCCGCGCGGGTATCCTGATCACCTACCTTGACCGATCCGCGGAAATCGCCGCCCTGTGCAGGAAGCTGGGCGTCAAGCACGTGCAGTTGCATGGGGCAATTGCCAGAGAAGAACTGCAGCGGCTCAGGCAGACAGCCGCTGACCTGTTCGTTCTCAAGAGCCTCGTCGTCCGCTCGGGGAACGAGAGTCACCTTGCCCGGACTATCGACCAGCTCTCACCCTGGGTGGACGGATTCATCACCGACACGTTCGATCCACGTACAGGGGCGGAAGGAGCTACGGGGATGACACACGACTGGGACACCAGCCGGCACCTGGTGGACCTCTCCCCGTTGCCCGTCATCCTCGCAGGAGGACTGACGCCGCAGAATGTCCGGTCTGCCATCCTGCATGTCCGCCCGGCCGGCGTGGACACGCACACGGGCATCGAAGCCCCGGATGGGCGCAAGTCTCAGGCAGCCGCAGCACGCTTTGTCAGGGAAGCCAGGAAAGGCTTCGGCGAGATCATCTGAGCCGTACGCAGTCGACGGCTTACCTCAGTGACGAGCCTGCCGTCGTGTCAGGGCCGAGGGCGATATCAACCGTCAAGGGAAAGTGATCCGAACCGACGCGCGGACCGACCGACCGACCAATGATCGTGATCTCGTCTGAATGGAAGCAGTGGTCGATGGGAATCATGAGCAAGGGGTTGTAGGTGGGCCAGGTGGGAGACAGCCCATGCCCTCGCGAGCTGTCGTGCAGCCCTGTTCTCTCCCGCAGGCGTCGGAAGTGAACGGACCACGGAGTGGTATTCAAGTCCCCCATGACGAGCAGAGGGTAGATTTCCTTCTTTACCTCCTCGGCCAACCGTTTCAGGTGCGCATTGCGCATCGCGCTCCGCTTCGGTCCCGCCGGCGGCACGGTGTGCGTGGCGACGATCGTGCAGCATCCGCCCGGTGTCTCTGCGTCAGCAATGATCGAGGGGACTTCGTCCTGGCCGATGAAGCGAATCTCCTCACCAACCAGGGGAAACTTGCTGTACAGCGCGATGCCGAAGTTGTCCTCGCGAGGCCGTTCGACCGCGTAGGGGAACGGTGCCAAAGCGACACCCAACTCGACAAGCCAGTTCTCGTTCACTTCCTCCAAAATGAGTACATCAGGGTCGGCCTCAGTGATGAATGCCCCCACGCGGACGGGATCTCCCGAACGCGTGTTGACGTTGATCAGGACAGCCCGGAACATCACGGAAATCGGGTTGATCTCCGGCCGCGACTCAGCCACAAGCTGAGGAACGAGTAGCACGGCATTGAGCATCGCGAGGCCGGTAAAGCCCGTCCCCATCTGGAACTCCTTGCGGAACAACGCGACCCCTCCTGCCACTGCTAGTCCCAGAGCATACTGCACCCGGAAGTGGGAGAAGAGGTCGAAGAACCAGTAGAACGGCCCAAGGAAGCCGAAGAGCGTGCCGACTGCACACGCCACTCCAGCCACACTGATGAGCCCGCAGAGCGATACACGCGGTGGAGGCTTTGAGGATGAACGGTCCCGACTGGTCATACGCCCTTCTTTCCCATACCAACACAGACGTCCAGAACGGGTCGACTGGATGTCATCCGCTGCTCAATGCCCGTCCGGACGGCCGATCCCGCCGGCACAACGGTCACCCAACAAGCCTCGACAGAGGGATGCTGACGCCCCGGTACGTCTGCCGACTGCCGGCTGACCGATCCAGCCCTGCAAGCCATTCAGAAAGCTGTCGATCCGCGTGAGTCACGCACACATCGGGCGTCGTGGTCAGGGCCAGCGCCCCCCGGAGACCGCCGGTCGCCAGGATCAAGGGATGGTAGGTGTCATCAGCCCAATCGCGCGGACGGTCGTGGACTCCCTTTAGGTCGAGAAAGGCCTGGTCTACCGCAGGAACAAGAGGCAACGCCAAGGCGGCCGTGCGAGCCCCGAGAGTTGTCCCCAGCACGGTCACCCGGGACGGTTTCCAGCTCTGCCGAAGCGCCGAAAGAGCCGTGCAGACATCCTGCACGCGCATCGACATCAAGCTGGGATTGAAGGCGTGGAACAGTAGGTCCTCCGTATCACGCGGGACATCGGTGAGACTTCGCCGGGTATCACCCGTACCAAGCAAATCAACGGCCAACACCGGTAGACGGGCTCTGATCAGCGACCTCATCAGGCCGCTCGGCTTCCCGTTGGGGAACAGCTCCGCTTTGCCTTCGCCGCACACGGCAAGCACGGCGCGATCCCCCGGATCCACATCCACGCCATCCGGCACAACTGCGAGGGCAGGCACAGCATCGCCCACCCCACGACGCGAGATCACCTGCCGGGAAACAGTAAACCCGGGACACTGAGTCTGCGCGAAGGTCACGCGGACGGCCACGTCCACCGGGGCAGCATCCACACCGATAATCTCAGCGTATGGTTCCAGATACCCGGCTCTGAGGCCAGTCAGCCCTTTCGAGGTGGTGAGCGGCCGGCTGAAAGGCGCGTCAGACACTGCGGCCAGAGAACGGATGGTGCGGTGCGTCTTCGCTTCAGTCGTCGGGCGCTTCGCGGGAGCAAGAATCAAAGCCCGGTCAGACGGCAGAGGTCCGATGGCCGGCTCCGGCACACGTTCGGGGGCATCTCTTCGCCCCGCCAGCCAGCGCAGCATCCAACCATAGACATACTCACGCGTCGCTTGGTTGTAGTTGTGCCCGGCATCAAAATGCACGTTGCCGACCCGGTCCCCAGCACCGTGGAGCGCATATACACGTCTCAGACGAGGAATCTCATACTCCGGGTTCAGATTCGTCCAATCCCCGGTTACCGAAGGCAGCAGGATGGGGCGCGGCGCAAGGGATGCCACGATGTCGAATGTCGTCAGATCGCCGAGGCGCATCAAGGGCGCTTCTTCACACTGGCAGCCTCCCTGGTAGTGGGACGAGAGCATGCACACCGGAGCCACCACCTTCACCCGGTCATCCACGGCGGCCAGATTCCATGTCTGGGAGCCTCCTCCCGAGGCGCCTGTGCACCCGATACGCTCGGGATCGACATCCGTCAACGAACAAAGGAAGTCAACCGCTCGGATGCTGTTCCAGAGCTGCAAACCGCACGTCCCGATTCCCCAGAGCGCGGCCTCCCGCGCCAGAGCCGGAGGCCATCGGTGCATCACATCGCGTGAATCGTTATACCCAATCATGTCATAGCTGAAGACGACAAAGCCAAGATTGGCCAAGGCGAGGCAACGAGCAGGGATCGACCCCCGATCGTCATGATGAATTCTGCCCGAAGGCCAGTGCCCGTGCGGGCAAAGAACTCCCGGCGCCCGCCCAGTCTGTCGACTGGATCGATACAGCGTCCCGGTCACATGGATGCCCGGGCGACTCTCAAACCTGACCGGAGTAACGACGCAGTCCGCGTGCTCAAACTCGGCAAACGACTCCACCGCAAGGGGTATCCTAACAGGCTCGGGCAGCAGACCAGCCACGACTCGAAGCCTCCGCGCCACCCAACCCGCTCGCTCGCGCCATTCGCCCAGGTCTCCCGGGACGGGAGCCACGTAGGCAAACTGGTTGAAGCGGGCTCGGCTGAGACGCTGGTCCAGCCAACGGGGAGTCTGCGGCATCACCTGGCAGGACACCGGCTTGGAGAAATCCTTCACGACGTACCCCTCGCTGTTTGGCTTGCAGCCGTTAGGCAGGGCGCCCGAGACAACACAGTCCGTCACGCTACCGAGTCGCGAAGTCTGTGATAGACGAGTAAATCTAGCCTGGATTATTCGCGAAGCTCATCGCTTCACTCACAATCCACTTGCGCCGCAAACGATTGCGGCACGAGTTTCGACGCGTTCCACTACGCGTCACTTGCTCAAGGCTAGTGGTGACCCTCGCGATTGCCGCGTCCGGGACGCACGCCGATTCATCGCTGACAGATCATCCCCCCGACGCTTCAGACTGGCCTGACCGCATTCACTGCCTACATTACACACCCCATCGCTGATTGATGGCCCCCGGGCAGCCCTCGACCAACCGTAAGGGCCGGCGCGAAAATAACTTCACATTTTGCTGCTGGTCATTTTGGTTTCTGGCCAGGCGCCGGCGAGCGGGCATATCGTGATATGTCCCGAGTGAAGCAACGAAGCCAGAGAGCAAAAGGGACGCAGCCCTACGGGGCGGGGCGGAGCACGGCCATTCGCGACGTTAGTCGTCGCACACATACCTCGGTATGCGTTGCTCCTCCTGCCTTCCGGCTGACCATCCTGCGCTCCCGCCAAAATGTGAAGTTATTTCCGCGCCAACCCTAAGGCTCCGCCATGGCAACACTGGCCGCGTATCTTGGTATCGACGTCGGGACGACAAACCTGAAGGGCGCTGCATTCTGCGCAGATACCGGAAGCCTACTCGGGACATCAGCGTCCAGACTTGTCGTATCAACGGCACCGGACGGCCAACGCGAGCAGGACCTACGTGACCTCCGGCGAGGCCTGCTGGAGTGCTGCCGTGGACTGCTGCAGGCGCTCCCTCTCGGAACTGAAATCAAGGGAATCGGCATCGCCGCTCAAGGGGGAAGTGGGGCCATAGTTGACCAGGCAGGCGGAGGTCCTCTGACCCCCATGCTGCTGTGGAATGACAGTCGCCCCCTCCCTCTCCTCCCCGATATCGCTGCCCAGATGACGGACGCGTACTGGCGTGACCTCTCTCAACGGAACGGCCCGGGGGCGGGACTCGCCAAAATCAAGTGGCTGTGCCACCACTGTGGTCAGTCCCTCGAGGACGGCCAGCTGTACGTGGGAGCGGGTGAGTACACCTTCCATCAACTCACGGGAGTCTGGCGCCAGGATCCTTGCAATGCCCTCCAGATGGGATGCTACCGCGTTCTCGAGGACCGACTGACTGAGACGCCTCTCCAGTTGGTCGGAGCTTCATTGAAACGGATAGCCCCGCTCAGGAACGGTCACACGACGCGTCCACTCTCCTCGACAGCCGCAGCCGAGCTGGGCTTGCCTGAAGGTATCCCGGTTGCCGGCCCCTACATGGACCATGAAGCCGGCTACATGTCCGCAGCCCGTATCTCGTCGCGTCCTCTGCAATGCTCCCTGGGCACAGCCTGGGTGGGCAATTTCGTACTGCCCCCCGGATGCACCGGCTGGGCTCCCGTCCAACTCGTGATCCCTTCCCCGGCCGCCCCGGGCCGACTCGTCGTCCAACCGCTGCTGACGGGCAACGTCTCCTGGGATTGGGCCCTGGGTAGCCTTCTACACTCTGAGCACGCTCAGGCGCTGGAGCTCTGCCGGGCGACTTTCGAACGCGAGTTGCTTCCCCCCCGGGGCTTGACCTGTGTGCCTTGGTGCACCCAACGACATCCGATAGTACCTGGTCTGCTGGGCGGGGGGTCTTTCTGTGGATTGTCAGCCCACACCTCCCGCGACGACTTGCTGCGAGGCGTCGCAGCCGGACTCGCATTCGAGTTCGCCCGTGTGTTCGAGATGCCGGTGGCCAAGGGAGGCATAGACGCCATCGTGTTGGGCGGGGGTGCAAGCAAAGGGACCTTCTTCCAGACCCTGTTCGCAGCCCTGTTTGACCAACTTCCACTCGCAACACTTGCCGACGAGGATCTGGCCGGAGCTCGAGGGACGCTCTACCCATTCCGGCCGGATCTCGCCGCCTCTGAAGCCCGCCCCGTCGCCCCCGCTCCACCTGATGTGTGCGCTCGGGTCCAGGAACAATACGACGACTATAGGACCGTCTTTGACCGACTCTACGGGCACGTGGAGTCAGGACATAAATATGACATCTCCGACGGAAAGTCAGTCACCCACTGAGGAGAGGCACGATGTCCTCAAGCACAACTCACTGCAAGCCGACAGTAGGTCTCCTCCCCCTCTACCTGCAGCTGTACGATGACCGCATGCCTGAACGGCGAGCGATGTTCGACGGCTTCATGCGCGACATCGAGAGCGGACTGTCTGCCCAGGGAATGAGCGTGCATTCCGGGGATGTCTGCCGCAAAGCACACGAGGTAGCGGCCGCCCTCGACCTGTTCGGACAGAATGGGGTCGACGTGATAGTCACCCTTCACCTGGCGTACTCACCGTCGCTTGAGAGTGCTCCTCTGCTTGCGGCTTCGCCTCTGCCGGTGGTACTTCTGGATACCACGATGGATCCGGGATTCGGCCAGGGCACAGAACCTGATCGAATCATGTACAACCACGGCATCCACGGTGTGATGGACCTGGCATCCGTCCTGCGACGACGTGGAAAGCCGTTCACCGTGGTCGCGGGGCACCCGGAATCCTCGTCCGTGCTGGACCGAACCGCTGAAGCCATCCGGGCAGCGTGGGCCGCAAACCTGCTGAAGACGACCAAAGCCCTCAGGGTGGGACCTTCCTTCGATGGGATGGGTGACTTCTCGGTGGAAGAAGATGTACTCCGGAGAGTCCTCGGCATCGACGTGACCGAAGTGTCTCCCAAAGCCCTTGCGGAAGCGGTCCTATCCGTCACCTCGGCAGAGGCCGAAGACGAGATGGAACTCGATCGGGCCCGGTTCGCCTGTTCAATCTGTGAAGACGTCCATTGCCGATCCGTAAAGGTCGGGCTGGGGCTGCGCAAGATGCTCACAGAGGGGGCCTTCACGGCAGTCAGCGCGAACTTTCTCGCCTTCGATTCGCCTGTTCCGCCGGTCAATACCGTGCCGTTCCTCGAGCTCTCAAAGGGGATGGCTCGGGGGATTGGGTACGGGGGCGAAGGCGACGTCCTCACCGCGGCTTTGGTCGGAGCCCTGGCCACGGCGTTCACCGATGTGACGTTCAGTGAGATTTTCTGCCCCGACTGGCGTGGCGGTAGTCTCTTCATCTCCCATATGGGCGAGATCAACCCGACAGTCGCTGCCGAAAAGCCGGACCTGATCGAGAAGCCTTTCCCATTCACCAACGCCCTGAACCCGGCTGTGATCACCTGCGCGCCCCGCCCGGGGCCCGCCGTCTTCGTCAATCTGGTCCCGGGTCCAGCAGACACATTCTCGCTGGTCGTGGCTCCCATGGATGTGCTGGGCGACACGACCAATGAGGAGATGCGCGGGGCAGTTCGAGGCTGGATCAAGCCGGCATGCCCCGTGGAGGACTTCCTGGAACGCTATTCGCAGGCAGGAGGAACGCACCACAGTGCCTTGGTCTTGGGGGAGCGCGTGGACGCGCTCACCGCGTTCGCTCGTCACGCGAATCTCCCCGTTGTGGTGATTGACTGACCGCCAGAGAGCACCGGTGTGCCCCCTCAGTTACATGAGGCGGCTCGACGGAGTCTCTCCCTCCATCGGACACAGATGGCCCAGAGAATCCCTGGAGGGAGAGACTCCGTCGAGCCATCTTGGAGTTCTCCCCACACGTAACTGAGGCATTGCCGACCGGTCCCGAATCACATTGACAGAAGCGGTGCAGGCAGTTACCGTGTGTTACTGAAGGTGGGCCGAGACCACGCCCACACAAGCCCATGGTCGTCCAGGAGACGATAGGTTTGCCCATTTTCCTCGCCCTGCATGGTGACGGGGAACGATAGACCTGCCCCGGATTGACGTCCCGCGAGAAACCCGATGAGTGTGCACCACAGAAAGCCATACGCGCGACCGTTCTCGATCGTGGAGCTGATGGTCGTCATGGGATGCATCCTGATCCTGGGGGCGATCCTTATACCGGTGCTACGCAACGCAAGTCAGAGGAGCAAACAGCTTCGTTGCGTGAATAACATCCGGAATCTGTCTCTCGGCGTGCAGATGTACCACAACGACTACCAGGCTTACCCCTACCGCAACCTTGCCGGATCCGTGGCCCGCTACATGGGGCTGGCCCCCAACCCCGAACTGAACAAACATGAAGCCTTCCAGTGTCCGACGACGCGGGAGCTCTACGAGGTCTACTATGTGGCGCGTCACGAGACGTCCGGGGACGACTATGTCCTGGGCTGCCCCTTCCATCGCGTCGTGAACTACGCCCCCGGCAGTGGCACTCGGACCTTCGAACTGGGCGAAGTCCTCCATGACGGGAAGAAGACCGTCCCCGGCGCGGAGGTCAGGAATGGGACCCTGAAATTCGAGGACGGCTCGACCGTGACCCTGAGCGGTCGGGCCAAGGTGCTCACCTCGTTCCGGACAGGGGATGGGCGGCTCTACTCCATAATCCGCGTCTTTGCTGATTACGGCTCAACCGTGATCAATGCAAACGTGACCCCTGGCTCCAAATTCGAAGTCGTCACACCCGCTGCCATCGCCGGCGTTGCGGGAACGTCATTCCGAGTCAAGACACTGGTTTTCCCCCTCTTCCTCAGACAGGTCTACACGCAAGTCTCCGTCACCTCGGGAGAGGTAGACGTCACAGACTGCAAGGGCGATGCCCAACGCGTCCAACCAGGACAGACGGTCCACGAATGGGCCCCCATCAGGGACTCCCGGGCCGACCCGTTGTGGTGGTGGCGACGCTGGCGCTGGTGGTGGCGACGTTAGTGGACAGGGCTTGGCAACAACTCAGATGGCCTCTGGCCGTGGCGGCCCTCATCGTCCTTCTGCTGGCCTGGCGCAATACTGACTCGACAGCCATCGGTCCCTTCCGACTCGAGCCTCTCGAGGCGTTTGAGCGCCTTGAGCTCATGACCCATGATGTGCGCTTCTTCCTCAGGGGATACCACCTGGCCTCTTCAGATGTGGTCATCGTCGGGATCACCCAGCAGTGCCTGGAGGAGCTGGGAGAGATGCCGTGGCCACGGTCTCACTACGCGAAAGTCATCGATGCATTGTCCGAAGCGGGGGCCGCGCTCATCTGCCTGGACGTGTTCTTCCCCACCCCGACTGAGCCTGCCGAAGATGCGGCCTTGGTCGAGTCCACGGCCAAAGCGGCAAACGTCATGTACCCCGTCTTCTGCCCAGTGGCGTTGCGCCATTACTCGCGGGGCCCTTTCTACAACGTCGACACGCTCCGGACCAACTTGCCGGAACTGACCCGGTCCTGCACGGGCCTGGGCCACATCAACATCCCTCCCTCCGCCGATGGGAAATGCAGGGCGACCCCCTTCGCCATCCAACACGACGGCTACGCCTATCCCAGCCTCGGAATCGAAGCGGCGTCGCGATTCGCAGAGATCACCGCCAAGTCCGGCCAGATGAGCGCGGCCGCACAGGCACTGCTCCGTAAGAATCTTCCCCTGACGCCGACAGGCGACTACCTGATCAACTACCATGGACAGCACGTCACCTTCGATTTCTGCCCCTTATACAAGATCCTCCAGGGACGCTTCCCCAAAGAACTCGTGGGAGACAAGCTGGTTCTGATCGGCCAAACCGCCCTCGGACAGGTCAATGCCGACCTGATCACAACCCCGCACGGTGAGATGTACGGCGTCTTCGTTCAAGGCACAATTATCGATAACCTTCTCACCACCAATTTCGTCCAGCGCCAGAGCTTCCCGTCTGCTGTGCTTATGTCCGTCCTCTTGTCACTTGCAGCCGGCCTGGTGTTCCGCAGACTCGGAGCAAATCACCTTGTCTTCGCCTGGGCCTCGTCAATACTGCTGGCTTTCGCCATCTCGCTCTTCCTGTTCAATGTCCATGGCTATCTGCTCGAACTCGTGCCGACATTCGCCGTCCTTACGGCAAACTTCGGTTTGGTCGTGGCCGTCAATCTCAAAGAATCGCGTGACACGGTCCGACATCAGGAGATCGAGCTCTCGAGCATCCTGAAATCAACCCGATTCACAGCGGACGACCTGCTGTACGAAAACGCCCCCCAGACACTCGTGGCGTTGGTGAGCAACATCATCGGGGCAGACTACACGACACTGCATCTGCGCGACCGGCCCGGCTTCTGGTATTGCAGCGGCCCCGCGGAACAGACCGGACCTCGGCCCACTCCGCCAATTCGTCTTGAAGGAATCCGGGCCTTCGAAGTAGAGGCCGTTCCCGACCTGCTTTCCCGTGAACAGGTTCTACTGGCCGAGAACATCGGGAAGGACGCACGCTATAGCTCTTCCGGCATCAACACGGCCTCGTTTATGAGTGTCCCGCTCGTGGTCCGGAACGAAGCCATCGGTCTGATCAATTTCTACAACAAGCGTCCCTCACAGGTTTCCCCGGAACACCACTTCACATCAGACGACCTGCGCCTGATTGCCGTGCTGGGACAGCAGACGGCACTCATGCTGGATAACACCGGCCTCACACACGACCTGACGAGCAAGAATCAGCAACTCAGCGAGGCAATGACCCGCCTGAAAGCAGCGCAGGAGGAACTCGTCTGGAAGGAGAAGCTGTCAGCGGTCGGTGAAATGGCCGCCATGGTCATCCACGACATGCGTGGCCCACTGACGGCCGCCTATGGCTACGTCTGCCTTCTCCAGGACACGGACGTGCCTGACTCGCAGAAAAAGGAATACGCCGACCGCATCCTGCGCCAACTGTACCGCATCAATCACATGGCCCAGGAAGTGCTGGACTTCTCGAAGGGCACGAAGAAGCTTGAGCTTGAAGCGATCGAGGTCGATTCCCTCGTCGCCGAACTGGTCCACCGCCTCCACGCTGAACTCGCGACCAACGCCGTTGAGATCAAGACAGAGGTGAAATGCCGAGCCTCGCTGAGGGTGGACAAAGAGAAAATACTCAGAGTGTTCCTAAATCTGGGGCGAAACGCATCCGAAGCCATGGACGGCCACGGGGCCCTCACGATCACATGCACGCGACGCGATGTGTCCGTCGAGTTCGCTGTGGCCGACAATGGGCCGGGGATCCCACCCGAGATACGGGAAACTCTCTTCAAACCCTTCGTGACGGCAGGCAAAGCCAAAGGAACAGGGCTCGGGCTCGCGATCGTCCAGAAAATTGTCAAGGACCATGGCGGGTACATTCGTGCCGAGAGTGAACCCGGTCAGGGAACCACGTTCTTCGTGTCCATTCCCTTACCCGAATTCGCCGACATGGTCGGCAAAAGTGATGAGGGAGAGGCCGCTTCGTGCTGAAACAAATCGTTTTCCTGACTCTCGTAACTCTGATCCCCGCGCTTGAGCTGAGAGCGTCGATTCCGTATGGGATTCTCGGAAAGGAAGGCCTGGGGATCATCCCCGGACTGATGCCCTGGCCTGCCGTGGTGCTGGTGTGCGTCGTGGTCAACATTATCTTGGGGATGGCCGTCTTCTACGTTCTGTCGCCACTACTCGGCTGGCTCGAACGCTTCGCCTGGTTCAAGCGCTTTTTCTCCCCCATCCTCGCCCGCGCCCGGGGGAAACTAAAGCCCTACGTTGATCGGTACGGAGAAATAGGTGTGGCGGTGTTCATCGGTATCCCCCTTCCCGGCAGCGGCGTCTACACCGGGGCGGTGGGTGCTTTCCTTCTGGGGCTGGACCGACGCAAGTTCGCCGTGGCAAATGTCATCGGCGTCCTCATCGCCGGTACCGTCGTGACAGCAGTCACACTCATGTTGCAGGCCGGCCTAAGCCTCCCGTGGCTCGAGTGGATCTGTAAGCACTGAAACCCGCGCCATGCCCGATGGCTCAGTCGCCACAAGGCGGCCGGCCCTTGTCTCGACACCGTTCCAGTCAGGCCCAGTCCCTCTGTTCGAACCGAGGTCCGAGTTGATGCCTCTCCGTGATACCAAGGGATCCCCCATGGACGAAGGCGCAGCAGCCGGTGGCCTGCGAAACCGGATGGTGGACGAGCAGTTGGCAGGGCGGGGAGTCCGTGATGAAGACGTCCTGAACGCTTTCCGCCGCGTTCCACGACACCGATTCTGCCTTCCAGAAACGCCATTGCGCCAAGCCTACGCCGATCACCCCCTCCCAATCGGCCACGGCCAGACTATCTCCCAGCCTCTCATGGTGGCGGAAATGACCGTTGCGTTGGGGTTGAAGAGAGGTCACCGTGTGCTGGAGATTGGCACGGGCAGCGGCTACCAGGCCGCTATCCTTGCCATGCTTGCCGGGACCGTCGAGACGGTCGAACGAATCGCAGCCCTGGCCGAAACGGCGGGGAGTCTGTTCCGGGAACTGGGCCTCACGACGATCAACTCACACATCCATGATGGCACACTCGGCTGGGCCGCCTCCGCTCCCTACGACGCGATCGTGGTGACCGCGGCGTCACCGGAGATTCCCCCCCCGTTGCTGGATCAGTTGGGCGATGGCGGGCGACTGGCGATTCCCGTCGGGTCTCGCGGCCTTCAGGAGCTCATCATCGCGGAACGCCATGGCCCGGATATTGTTTACAGACACGCCGGAGGCTGTCGTTTTGTCCCTCTCCTGGGACAGTTTGGCTGGCCTGACTGAGTGCCCCGCAGAGGAATATCGCGTGACGATGGACAGTCCAAAGCCCACCACACAGGAGCGGGAAACGCGGAGTCGACGTTGCCTCTTCGCCTTCCTCCCCCGACAGCGCAGAACGCTGCAGGCCGTCCCCTGCCTGGCCATCCTCTTTGCGGCTCTGGCCAATTGGAGCTGGCGCAAGTGGCCCGATGTGCTAATCGACTTTGGCCAGCAGCTCTACATCCCCTGGCGTCTCTGCGAAGGGGACGTCCTCTTCCGCGATATACACCACATCTACGGACCGTTCTCACAGCTCTTCAACGCAGGTGTCTTCCGCCTGTTCGGCGTTTCGTTCAGCAGCCTGATCGCGGTGAATCTGGCCTGGACCGCACTCACAGCGATCCTCCTCTACCAACTCCTGTCGCGCGCGGCTGACCGACTCACGGCCGAAGCCGGAACCGTCCTCTTCCTGACGGTTTTCGCGTTCTCCCAGTATGTCCCGAACGGCAACTACAACTTCATCGCCCCGTACGCCCACGAACTCACGCACGGTTTGGCAGTCAGCCTGGGAATGCTCCTGCTTCTTGCCGCTGCCCTGCGGCACCCGAACCCCGCTGTCTGTTTATCGGCCGGCCTGTGCCTGGGAATCACGCTGCTGACCAAAGCGGAAATTGTCCTGGCATCGGTGCCGACTGCGGGCCTTTGGGCCATCATGTTCACGACGACCAGTGGCTTGCCGTGGAAGGGCCGCCTACGCGCTCTCCTGCTGGTAGCCGGAGGAACAGTGGCCCCAGTCATGATCGTCGTGCTCTACCTTTCCCAGGCACTGCCGCTGGGAGATGCGGCCCGTGGAGCACTGAACACTGTTTTTCTACCCCTGACCCGAGACATAACGTCCAATGCGTTTCACCAGTGGAACATGGGAACGGACCAGACAGTGCCCAACCTCATACGCGCATGCACTCGTTCGCTCTTCGTGACAGGAGTAGTGAGTGCTCTCGGCGCCACGGCGTGGCTCCTTTCCCGAACAGAACGGAAATGGCGGCCAACGCTCAGCGTCCTGGGAGGCAGCACGATTGCGGTATTGGCCTACCGGCTGCACTGGAATCAGTTCGGACACGCAGTGGGGCTGGTGTGCGCCGGCTGCGCAGCCTTCTCAGCCTACACCTTCTGGTCGGGCAAGAGCAGCTCGCCTGACGTACGGCAGAAGCACGGAGCCTTCCTGCTCCTCGCCGTCTTTGGGTTGTTCCTCCTCACCAAGATCGCCCTCAACACGCGGCTCTTTCACTATGGTTTTGTACTGGCCCTCCCAGCCACCATGGCAGTCTGGGCCGGGTGTACTCACTTGGCCCCCAACGCGTTGCCGATGACAGCGCGCCCGTTGTTCCGCGCCCTCTTGATCGGGGCTCTAGCGGCATGCTGCTCGAAACACCTGTACACGGCCAACAGCTTCTACCAGAACAAGACGCTGAGTATCGGCAATGAGGGCGACAGCTTCTACACATACGGAGCCGGAATGGACGCGCGGAGTGTCCACATGCCAACCTGCCTGGCGAGGCTACGACAACTGCCCGAAGGCACGACCGTCCTGATGCTACCCGACGGGATCCTCTACAACTACCTGAGCCGACGGCGAAGTCCATCCCCACACATGAACTTCATGATGACCGAAGTTCTCGCATTCGGCGAGGATAGGATGCTCGGGGAACTGCAGCAGGATCCCCCCGATGTCGTCGTGCTCGTGCAGCGCCGCACCGACGGCTTCGGTGTGCCCCCGTTCGGAACCGACTCCCGCTACGGCAAGCAGATCATGGACTGGCTCCGGGAGCGCTACGAATGCGCTCAGCTCCTCGGACATCAGCCTTTGGTCGATGGACGTTTCGGGGTCGCTTTCCTTGTCCAGCCAGGTTCCGCCGCCGCGGCCGTATTCGAGAGACCGCCGCCAACACCCGTCCAGCCATCTTCCCCATGACCTCAGGCATCCCAACCGAACTCACCCTTTCAGCGCTGTGATGAGGACGGTGTCGGACGCAGAGGCGTCGAAGACCGAGAAATCCAGCCCGCCAAAGAGCTCGATCCCACCGTAGCCCGCTGCCAGGAGGGCGTCCGTCACATCCTGTGGAGTGTACGGAAGCAACGTCGTGACATGGAAGCGGGGGTCGGCCACCCCGTCTCGCCACGCCAGGTGCAAGACATTGAAACGGATGACATTCTCCTCAAAGTCGTAGAACCGAATGTACTCGTCATCCCCTCTCCTCTCTGCTCCTACAAAACGCTCCCGCAGAGCCAACACACGGCCGTAGTTAAGCAGATGAAGCGCCACGACCCCGCCTGCAGGTTGACGATCCGCAAAGCCCCTCAGAGCTCTGGCGAGATCCTCCCCTTCCAGAAGGTGCGGCAGTGAATTCCCCATGCACAGAACAGCGTCGAACGGGCCCGACAGCGTATGCGGCAAAGCCTGCATCGGGGCGCATGTCCAGGACATGTCGAGACCGACGGCACGGGCCCGACTCTCTGCTACGACGAGCATCTCATTCGAGATGTCACAGCCAACCACGTTCACCCCAGCCCGCTTCAAGGCCGAAGTAAAGACGCCCGTGCCGCACGCCACGTCAAGCCCGCTCCGTGCCTGATGGCGGCGAAGCAAACGGTCGACGAAACGGGCAGCTCCCTCCTCACGGGACGCCGTCCCGGTCACGTCGTCATAGACACCTGAGAGCGCGTTGTAGAATGAAGCAGCATCAGCGCGTGGCACATCGTCTGGCACGACCAACTCCCTCCTGACTGGATTGCGATTTCCGAATCTCGACTCCCAGCACTGAATTCCGGAAACAGAGCTCTTGGGTGAGGTCGTGCTGGCCACGCACGCCCCCTTCTCGACACTACTCCCACACGATCAGGCGTGGAGCAGCTCTCCAGGTTGCGTGAATGCACGCGATCCCCAGCGATCGTTCATCGAGTACGGCGAACCCATGCTCAGACAACACGCGTTTCAGTACGGGTACGTTCGCGCCGCGCGACCGAATGTCCACCGCGGCTCCCGAAAGGTGAGCCGATATGTACCCCTCTTTCCTGGTGCGAAGAATGTCGTAAACACCGTCCGCAGAGGGCGGTCCCTTCTCGCTCATGTGGGAAACGATACGTGTGATGTAACTCGGATAGCCGTTTCGGCAGTACATGCCTTCCAGCTGGGCGCGGGTCATCCCAGCCATCAACTTCGCTTGGTGGCGCAGCGTCCGACGGCCTGAGACAACCGTGATGGACAGCTGCGTCTCCTGGTGATAGCCTTTGGCGGCCCGGTTCACGGCCATCGTGACACCATCCGCGAGACCTTCAGGATCGCACGCCCAGACAACGCAGGATGAGTCCTCCACAGGCAGTCCTTTCTGTCCCTTCCGGAACTCACCCGCAAACCGGCACCCCCCAAGGAGAATCAGGTATAGTACGGTCACAGATGCAATACGACGCCAGTGCCAAGCAAGCGGCGCCGCACGGAGAAAACGGAACAACGGAACGCTCATGAGCCTGATGGACCTTTACGAATGCTGCGAGCTTTGCCCGCGGATGTGCCAAGTCGATCGCACCCGAGGTGAGCACGGCCAGTGCGGCGAGGGGGCCACGGTCCGCCTGTCAACGATCTGCCCACATTTTGGCGAGGAGCCGTCCTTTTCCGGAACACGTGGCTCCGGCACAATCTTCTTTTCAGGCTGTGCCTGCGGGTGCTTCTTCTGTCAGAACCACCAGATCTCTCTGGCCCACAGTGGCCGGACACTGTCCCCGGCCGAACTCGCACGCGATGCCAAGGCCCTGTTGGGGAAGGGAGTGCACAATCTGAACTTGGTGACGGCCGACCACTTCCTGCCTCATGTCGTTCAGCTCTGCCGCGCTCTGCGTCGTAACGGTATCAGCGTCCCGGTGCTCTTCAACTGCTCCGGCTACGCTCGACCTGAAATGATCTCTCTCCTGGCTCAAGAAGCCATCGATGTCTTCCTCCCCGATTTCAAGTTCGCGGACGCCGCACTGGCTGAGGAGTGCATGGGCGACAGCAGCTATCCGGAACTGGCGCTGGCGGCCATCGAGACGATGTACGAACACAAAGGCCCACTCAAGCCGTGGGATCCAAGCGGCCAGATCCCCGCGGACTCCGGAGTCCTGGTCCGACACCTCGTTCTGCCAGGACGAATTGACAACAGCTTCGCCGTGCTGGCGGCCGTGCATGAGAAACTCGGACCGGATCTGCCACTGTCCATCATGAGTCAGTTCCGCCCAACCCCGAGTTGCGCTGAGCGAGGGGTGTTCCGCCGCCCTGTAACCAAGGAAGAGTATGAACAGGTGTGTGACTTCGCCGAGATTCTCGGATTCACACATGTCTACACGCAACCAGAGTTCGGGGACCGTGCTTTCCTCCCGGATTTTGACCGGGAGGAGCCATTTCGGGGAAACGCCCGTGATCATTGAGCAGCCGAAACTCACGCCCCGCCACCACTAGCCTGATCACGTGACGCGTAGTGGAAC
This sequence comes from Lentisphaerota bacterium, assembly GCA_018676675.1. Taxonomy (GTDB): domain Bacteria; phylum Verrucomicrobiota; class Lentisphaeria; order Oligosphaerales; family JABHEG01; genus JABHEG01. Next base: position 22,208 of record JABHEG010000358.1, on the reverse strand, counting down.
GCGTCGAAACTTGTGCCGCAATTGCTTGCGGCGCAAGTGGATTGTGAGTGAAGCGTTGAGCTTCGCGAATAATCCAGGCTAGTCCACGCCGCAATCATCACGAAGCAGGTCGAACCGGAACCATCCTCCCATGAAATCGACAAATTCCATGGGATTCAGCCCGAGCCGCAGTGTCCCGCCAAGACCTGCGACCAGCTCGATGTTCCCCCAGTAGCTGAGTGGGTATCTCGGCAGACTCAGACCTTCAGAGACCAAGTCCCGCCGCGGCACAGACACGAACGGTATGGTCTCCGAGAAAATGTTGAATTGCCGGTCATCGCGGACAAGCGGAGGAAGAGCGAAAACAGCCTTGCCGCGGTGCAGGAGGCGGGGCTCGCGTTCCACAAAAAAGACGGTGGAGCACCACCACAACGCCCCGAAGTCGGTAGGCACAACCTTGTCACGGAACCCCATCTCTTCGAGTTGAAAGAGCTCTCCGCCTCGAACCCCGGCCACATCCATAGCCGCTACGAAGGGCGCGAACACCACGGGCCCCACCTGCGCTCTTGCCCCCAGCCCAACGCCAACGGATGCACTCACGACATCAGCCGCATCACGCTGTCGATCAATCCAATAGCCGGTCCGAGCACAGCCCGTGCAGATGAGAAGAGCGGTCAACACCAGAACAACAGGACACCTCATTGGCTCCTCCAGGCAGGCCTGTACAACGCTGAGTCCATCCACGCAGTCTCTTCGGGAAGGCAACGGTCAGGGCCCTCCAGGCGCGACACACCGCGGAGCAACCCGTATCATCAAGGGCGTCGGGCGACCATCGCCATCCGGCACGACGGTCCGACAGACAAAAACGGGGGCCACATCCTTGAGCGGCACGCCCTGCGGAAGCGCAAAGCGGAACTCCTGCTTGAAATCCTCGCCGGGCCCCAGGCGAAACGCAAGGATCTGAGGATCAACAGCGATGCCGCCTCGACTGAACTCCCATCGGGCATCGAAACGCAGTGGTCCATCGGTCACGTTCGTACAAGAGACCGTCGTGGCCGGATGGCCGGCCCAGATGCTCGAAGCAGAGAATGTCTCGCGTAGACGGGCCCGCTCCTCTTGGAATGAACGGGCAACACGGGAGGGCGTTACAGCGCCGGACAGACGCACAATCCTCACGGAAACGTCGCCACCGTTGAACGCTCCCCACACGATACCGGGGAAGCGCCCTTCCGATACCACGCCACCGTCAGGAGTGGCTTCCCTCCTCAGCCAAGGCACGGTCAAGACCTCGAAACCGGATCGCCGTTCCCAGGTAAAACGGTCCCCACCCACCGCGAGGACGATGGCCCCACGACGCAATTCTCCCCCGCTCGTGAGCCCCCCGTAAGCATCGCCCCCTGATCCTCCCTCCTGCGTCCCACGATCGACAATCAGGAGGGTCGCCTCACGAATCCGTTCCACGTGGCCCAGATCAAGAAGACCACCTTCCTGCAGGTGGGCGAAAGCAATCGCCCCGAACCGATCGCATGGAATGCGGAAGCTCGAACGCCCGTAGGCTCCCGGGCAAAGAAACACAGGAACAGGGATCGAGTCAGGGCCAAAATCGGCCTTCCGTCCACCATGGCTGAAACGTCCATCCGGTGTTACCACAGCGTCGGAAACAAGGACGAGGAAGCGCGGCCCCAGATCGAGGGCGAGCCCAACATGCTGTCGGAGGAGGGCGAGATCCGGGTCCAGTTCCCCCTTGTGAGCAATGACGGCGAACGGCCAGAACGAAGAAGAGTCGGGAGCTCGCGCACTGAAATTCTCCGACTCACGAGCCCAGTTGTCCACATTGGGCGGAGCGCTCGTGGGCTGAGGCGACAAGCGTCGTGGCGGGGCAAGCCGGGGGCGGAGCGACGGCGCCAACACCGGCCTCTGCGGAAAAAGTCCGGCCCAACCTTCCCATCGGGTACAACCGCCCATGAACAGAGCCACCAAAACGGCAGGCACAACTGGAGTGAGCAGCCGACGGAGAGTCCCGGGCCCTCGCCTGCCCCCGCGCCTCCTGTCGGAGGGAACGGGTCGTCCAGGTGTCGGTGCATCAGTTGACATGGCGGAGAGGAATCCCAAGAGACGACTTCGAGCAAGGTGGATCCGAGGCCCGGAAGACAAGCCCCGGAGGGCCGCAGCGAAGTGCGTTTCGCCCGAAACAGGGCCGAACAAAGAGCCAACACACGCCCTGTATGCCCAGCGTTCACAATAGCCGCTGCCCCGGGGGCAAGCTACTGATCCGACGAACATTGTAGGCCAACGCCCGTCGCCCCTGGCCGGCCGGAGATCCCAACGTGCTTGACTTGAGCTGGCTCAGGAACTAGCCTGATCTATTCACGCGACCCTTCGGGGTGCGTGAGCAGATCACCCAAAGGGCTTCGGCGTGAGCGCCTTAGAGCGCTCGTGCTCATGGCTAGCCTTGAGCAAGTGAGGCGAAGTGGAGCGCGTCGAGACTTGGCCGCAATCCATCTGCGGCCAAGTGGATATGAGAGAGGCCAACGCGCCTCACGAAAAATCCAGGCTAGGCCTGCCTCGATCGCACTGCAGTCCCCCTGAGCAACTGGACGATCAGGAAGCGAAGGCCAACAACAAACAGTGAACCCCCATCACGAAAAATGGTCGTTCGTAGCTGTGCTGGCCATCGGGATAGCCCTCAAGCTCCTTCTCCTGGCCACGAGTCAAAGCATGCCTGACGGCGACGAGGCCGTGGAAGGCCTAATGGCGATGCACATGCTGCGAGACGGGGTCCATCGCCTCTATCCCTATGGGGTCCGATATGGGGCCGGGGCCGGGGTCGAGACCCATGCCGCGGCTGCGTTGTTTGCCGTTGCAGGTCCATCAGGAGTCGCCCTCAAGACGGTCGGGTTGGTCGTCTGGTCCCTGTCACTCCTCCTGCTGATTGCCATCGTTCGGAAACGCCTGGGCCAACGCGCCGCACTCCTGGCCGGCGCCCTCTACGCTGTCTCACCTGCCGGCTGTCAATGGGCCATGAAAGTAGGAGGAGGGCACCAAATTGCCGTCGCTTTGGGTCTGCTGACCTGGTGGCTCAACGAAACCGTCGACTCACGCAAGACCCCGGCCCTGGCGTGGTTGGTTCCGCTTGTGGCCCTCGCGCACCCGATCGCGGCGCCGTTCGCCCTTTTCCTGGCCGGCTCCCAGTGGCTGCGCACCAGCGCCCGACTCCGCCCCTGGTATGTCGCCTCACTCGCACTGGCAGTCTGCCTCGAGTTGCTTCTCCTGGCCCCAACTGAATCAGGAGTGTGGGACCCGAGTGCTGCCAGCCTGGCCGTCAGCCGCATCCCTCTCGCTCTGGGAGCAGTGGCCACAAGCTTCTTTTCCCCAAACCTCAATGGACGACACTGCCGCGATCTGGTCGAAGCGGGCGGAGCCATCGTCTGGCTGACCGTTCTGTGCGCGAGCCTCTGGGCACTGCGCCGGGATCGTGAACTGCTTGCGTCGGTCATCTGCACGATCGGAGTCGTGGTCATGGTCAACGTAGACCTGCTCGTGCCACGACATCTGCTACTCCTGCACCCAATCGGGTGCATGGCCATCGCACAGGCCGTCTACAGGCGACCTGGTCGACAACGGGCCGCCATATGCGCTGGCCTCATCACCCTTGGTCTCATCGCCCACGTGAGGGAAACGCGATCACCATACGTGTACGGTCCCGCCCCGCAGCACAATGGTGTGTCCCGGGCCGAATTCAGGACCATCATCGATACACTCCAGAGCCAGGGGATAAAGCACGTTTACAGCCTCGACCCCATGCTGCAATGGAATGTCATGTTCGCTACCAACGAGAGGATCCTGGCTCGATGGAAGAACCCGGCAGACCGAGTGCCCCGCTATGCCCGACTCGTCGACCAGGCGCGCCTCAACGGGGAGCCAATCGCCGTCGTGGGAGACTTCCGGGACAGGGCACCGCCCGGGACGCCTCAAAAACTGGGCCTCGTCCTGCAACCGGACCAAACAGTCATCGGAGACACGTTCCCCCTCTCTTCACAGTACCCTCAAGGCGCGGCTGAAGTGCCGCCGAGCGGTATCACTGAAAAATGAGTATCCCGATCGATGCCCGAGACTGCCCCGGCAGCGTGAGAGAAAGCGACACAGCCGAAAGCACAATGTCAGAACCGCAGGATAACACCTTGCCCGAGTGCACGCCGACAGCGAAGGCAACTGACGAAGTCCATGGCATGACGGACAAACCGTCACGCAGGGACGTTGGCCTCCTTGTCGTTGCTTTGGCTGCAATGGCAAGTGTAGCCATTGTTGCCGGCGGGAAACGAACAGCCACGATCGACGAGTTCCATCATCTCCCGGCAGGCTGCCTGACCCTGAAGACGGGGGAATTCTTCATGCACCCCAAAAGTCCACCGCTGGCCCGCTGTTGGTCAGCCCTGCCGGCAATGGTGATGAAGGCCGAAGTCCCCACCGAAGACGTTTGGCGGGAATTGGCCCCGGGCTGGGGCCCATGGATGTACGGAACAGCCTTCTGGATGCGCAACCGGAAGAACTACGATTCATTCTTCTGGTGGGGACGCTGCCTAAACATGTTGTGGCTCGTCCCCCTGGCTTTCTCGCTGTTCTGCTGGGCCTTCCATCTGTACGGAAGAGGAGCTGCTTGGCTTACCGTTCTGTTGATGATGACTGCCCCTTCACTCCTCGCCCATGCACCATTGGTGACTACGGACCTTGCCGCGACATCAGCCTGGCTGAGTGCAACGTTCCTCGCCTGGAAAGCGAGTACGGCCGAACGCCATCAGATGGTGTGGGGAGCCGGCGCCGGAGTCGCTTTGGGAATCGGCATGCTCGCCAAGTTCTCTCTTGTCCTGCTCCCGACTGCCTGGCTGATGATCCACGCACTCACCACCGGTGCACAGCTCGTCCGGCAGCGGAAAACGGGGGGAACCGACCTGATAGTGGGTGCCTTGTGGCAACGTCGCCTATGGCGGCGGCGCTTCGTGGCCGGGTGGGCCCTCCCGATGCTGGTGGCCATGCTCCTGGTGAACGCAAGCTACGGGTTCAAGGGGAGTTTTCGACCTCTGTCGCAGTCGACCTGCCACAGCGCTGTCTTCGCACGCCTGGCGAACACGCCGCTTGGGCACATCCCCGTCCCTCTGCCGCGCGCCTACATTGATGGGCTGGACGCACAGAAGGCGGACTCCGACGCAGGCGAGTTCCCCGCCTATCTCGCGGGGAATTGGTCCGCCCGCGGATGGTGGTACTATTACCTTGCCGTTGTCGTCGCCAAAGTCCCGACAGCCGTGCTCATCCTGCTGTTCTGGTCCCTCGTATCTCTCCGCAAACGCGCTGGGCGAGAAACTGATTCGACCTGGCTCTGGATTCTCGTCCCACCGAGCATGCTGTTGCTTGTGCTCATGTTCGGCAATGACCTGGATTTGGGGGTCCGATACGTCCTGCCCTGTCTGCCCTTTGCCTGGTTGTTGGCAGGCCGCGTCCTGGCCTCAACCAGCCCCGGAAAGCCGAAACGGAAAGCGCTGGCCGGGCTGGTCACGTGGGCGTGTGCTTCCTCGCTGGTGGCGTGTCCGGACTTCCTCGCCTACTTCTCGGAACCCGTGGGAGGCTGGCGCCACGGGCACAGATGGCTCCTCGACTCCAATCTCGACTGGGGGCAGGATCTGGGCCGTCTGGGGCGATACATGACCGAAAACGAGATTCCCGACGTCAAGCTCGCCTACTTCGGCCACGTTTGGCCTGAGCATTACGGGATTGCGTTCACGCCCTTGGGTGACGTCCCTGAACCGGGTCACATCGCGGCAAGCGTCGCATATGTCATGGGACAGAGCTACGCCATCACCTACGCGGGAACCAGGATTTCTCCCGTGCCGCAAAACGAGTTTGGTTGGCTGCGTCAGTTCGAACCGGTGGCTCGGATCGGGAGGTCGATATGGTTGTACAACATATCCGAGAGTGAGGCCCGAGCCGCCCGAGACCAGATGGGAGGGACGAGGACACCTTGAGCGAATGGTTACAGCAGCTGGGTTCTCTGCCTCTCGGCGTCTTGGCGTGGTTCCTGTTCGTGGGACCCGCGGTCGGCTTCGGGCATGCTCTCCTGCCCAAGACTGAAGCTCGGGAACGCCTCGATGCGTGGCTCCTAGCTCTCGCGGTTGGGGTCAATACCGTGGCTCTCGGGGCACTGATCGTCCTTCCCGCAGCCGACCTCCTGGGACCGGTCGGTCGGTACGTCGCGCTTCTCGGAGCTGAAGTCGCCGGTTGGTGGCTGTTGAGGCGAGCATGGCCGCGACTGGCTCCGAGGATTGGTGAGCAGAGAGGGCCCGGGCTGGCACTCGGGGTCCTGGTTTGCGTACTCGCGCCCTTCATCGGCCCAGCGCTCTGCTATCCGACTGGCTGGGACGATCTCGTCTACCATACCGTCCTGCCTCTGAGGTGGCTTGCCGATGGTACACCACGAGTCTATGGCGACCTCCCTTACTCCGGCTTCCCCGCACTGGGGGAGATCACGTTCTGGACCCTTGCCCACATCGAAGGAATCATCGCTCCTCGCCTCCTGAGCTGGACCTGCTGGATCGCGACCGTGCTCATGCTCTGCTCTCTCCTGCGAAAGACCCTCAGGCCCTGGGTAGCCGTGGCGTTGTCCCTGGCCTACGCCCTCAGTCGTACGCAGCTTATGCTCGCCGCCAACACATACGTCGAAGCGCTGATCGCCCTCAATCTCGCTGCCATGTGTCTGCTGATGGACGAAACACGCGATGGCGACCAAGTCGCCGGGCAGCAGTACCAAAGGTACCTGATACTCATCGGCGTGCTGACGGGGGGGGCTGTCGCAGTGAAACTCACCGGAGCGATGATTGCTCTGATCCCGGCGGCCTGGCTCCTGATACGGACACCGGGCGGGGAGAGACCGACGAGGACCAGGGACGCAGTCGTCGTTGTGGCGACAGCGGTGGCGATGGCTGGCCCTTTTTTCATTCGTCCGTGGCTCGCAACCGGCAACCCCCTCTATCCCTATTTCGACTCGCTCTTCTGCCAGGACCAGGCACGACAGGCCGCCAGCCAGTTCCACCACGCAATGGGAGCAGCCAAGTTCGGCCTGCCCGGACCACTGTCCATCGTTTCGGCCCCATTTCTCCTCGCGTTCGACTACGAGGTCTACGACGGCGCCTTCGGCTGGCAGTGGGTGATTGTACTGGCAGTCCTCGCCTTGGGCTTCCGGGCCGGCCGCAGGTGTGCCCTGACCCGCTGCACCGTCATCGGGGCTCTGGGGATGTACACGTTCTGGCAGGCAACGGCTCAACAGGCTCGTTTCCTCGTTCCCGCCGTGCTTGCTATCCACATCGCGGTCGGTCCCGCGGTCGCCGCTCTCAAGCGGCCTGTACAGAATGCCATGGCCCTTGCCCTCGTCGCGGCCTCGCTGGCTTGCCTGCCCTTTGAGCGCTCCGGCTACTACACCTACTCTTGGCTGACCGCCCTCGGGCGCGTGTCGCTGGCCGATTACGTGCATACGGGAACCGACGAATCCTACTTGCCTGCCGCGGACGCCATTCTGAACACCTGCTCATCGTCAGATCACGTCCTGCTCCTCTTTGAGCAGAGATCGCTTTACATCCCCCGCCCCTGTACCATCGGCACCCCCTTCTTCCAGGCTGACATGTTCGGGAGAGCCGCCGACTTGCAGACACCCGAAGCCGTCCTCGGCGCACTGCTTGCCGCGGATGTCTCTCATGTCCTGCTGGCGCTGAACTCGGGAGGGCCCGACCAGATCCCCGCCTACGTCGAGAAGATGCGCCCCCTGGCGCAGTCAGTTGGGCGATTGATCGCGGACGGACGGCTCCAGACAGCCTGGGAGTCCGAGAGTCATCTGCTCTGCAGCGTCGTCCGGACAGCAAATGAGCTACCCCCAAACGTGCGGAACGCGCGCCCCCCTCCGCCGACACCTTTCCCGAGGGCCGAACCGGACACCGAATGAACCTCCGTTCCAGCTGGAAATGCGCCTCCTGACACGTATCTTTCCCAGCCCTTTACGAAGAACGCGTCAACGGTAGAGAACCATGCAAGCGTCAGAACGGGCATTCACGAATTACCTCGTCATCGGCTCGGGCCTCGCTGGGCTGGCAGCAGCCCTGAAAGCCGCCTCCCACGGCGCTGTCACAATCGTGACGAAACGGCAGGCGGCAGAATGCAACACGCAGTACGCCCAGGGCGGAATAGCCTGCGTCATCCGGGACGACGATTCGTTCGAGTCACATGTGCGCGACACGCTCGAAGCCGGAGCGGGTCTCTGTCACCCGGATATCGTTAGAAGTATCGTCAGCGACGGTCCGGCACGAATCCAGGATCTCCTGGACTGGGGCATCCACTTCACTCGCCGCGGCGAAGTGGCGGAACGTCTCGAAGCAGGGGAGGCGGAGAGCTTTGACCTGGGCCGCGAGGGAGGCCATAGCGAGAGACGCATCCTTCACTCAGGGGACATCACCGGTAACGAACTGGTCCGAGTGCTACTCGAACGCTGCCGGGCGAACCCGCGAATCACGATTCTCGAGAACCACCTGGCCATCGACCTGATCTCAACCCGACACGTGCAATGGCAGGGGGAGAACTGCTGCCTGGGGGCCTATGTCATCGATCGGGATTCCCGTCGGATCAAGACACTGGTGAGTGGCTGCACGATTCTGGCCGCCGGCGGCGCCGGGAAGGTCTACCTCTATACAAGCAACCCCGATGTCGCGACCGGGGACGGCGTGGCAATGGCCTATCGCGCCTACGCCGAGATCAGCAACATGGAGTTCTTTCAGTTCCACCCCACCTGCCTCTACCACCCCAACGCCAAGTCCTTCCTGATCAGTGAGGCTGTGCGGGGCGAGGGAGGCGTTCTCAAGATCCGCCGGGGCAGAGACTACGTGCCGTTCATGGAAGACTACCACGAAATGGGCAGCCTCGCTCCGCGTGACATCGTGGCGCGAGCCATCGACAATGAGCTCAAACGTACCGGCCAGCCCTGCGTCTATCTCGATGTGCGCCACCATTCCGAGACCTTCCTCCGCCGGCGTTTCCCCAACATCTTCGAGAAGTGCCTGGAGTTCGGCATCAACATGGCCAGTGACCTGACACCGGTCGTTCCTGCGGCCCACTACTGCTGCGGAGGCGTACGCTCAGATACCAATGGAGCCACAACCGTGCGGAACCTCTACGCAATCGGTGAAGTGGCCTGCACCGGACTCCATGGAGCAAACCGCCTGGCCAGCAACAGCCTGCTGGAAGCCCTCGTCATGGCCCATCGCGCTGTCGCTCACGCAGCAAGGGACGCGGACCAGAACCTGCCCGTCTCACACGAACAGGTACCGGACTGGTCAAGCGGCGATGCCGTCGATTCCGACGAACAGATCGTGATCTCGCATAACTGGGATGAGATACGCCGGTTCATGTGGGACTACGTCGGCATCGTGCGAACCAACAAACGCCTCCAACGAGCCAAGAACAGAATCCGCATGATCCGCAAAGAAATCGAGACCTATTATTGGGATTTCATCATCACCCCGGACCTGATCGAGCTCCGCAACCTTGCTTCTGTGGCGGAGATGATCATCGATTGCGCGTTGGGACGCCAGGAGAGCCGAGGACTCCACTACAACGCTGACCTCCCAACCCCAGTGGGTGCACGGGGGAAGGATACCCACCTCAGACGTCCGGCAAAGGCCGTGATATGGCACGAGTAGATCCGGATCGCCACCTCGAAACAGATGTGGGAGTCGTCGTCGCCGCAGGAGGGTGCAGCGAGCGATTCGGCTCGGCGGAGAACAAACTCCTGGTTCCCCTCAATGGCCTCCCTCTCGTCTGTCACTGCATCCAGACCTTCCTCCGCATCGTTCCCACTGAAATGGTCGTCCTGGTCGTTCCGGAAACGCTCTCCCAGCGCTTCGAAGCCTGTCTTCGCGACGCGGGACTCAACCCCGGGCTCCGGGTCATTCCCGGAGGAACGACCCGGCAGAACTCTGTGGTGAACGGACTGGCCGCCCTGCCCTCGAGAGCCACCTACGCGGCCGTCCACGATGCTGCCCGCCCTTACACGGACGAAGACCTGATCAGACGCTGCATTGACTCCGCGAGAACGCGCGGGTCCGGTGTGGCGGCTCGCAGGATAACCGACACAGTCAAAGTGGCCGGCCCGGATCTGCGCGTCTGCGAGACGAGGGATCGCTCGCTGCTGTGGGCTGCCGAAACGCCGCAAGTCTTCGAACGGACAGTGATCGCCCAGGCTTATGCACGTGTGGCTGAGCTCGGCGTTCGTGTAACAGATGAGTCACAGGCCGTAGAGACGTTCGGAGAGCCCGTCTATCTCGTCGAGCACAACGGCGACAATACCAAGGTCACCTACGCAACCGACCTTCCCGCTTACCCGGGAGGCGGACCCGCGCCAGCGTACTAGCCTGGAGTGGCGTTGAGATAAGCGGCGGAACGTGCATCCAGGAAGAGGTCGCCGGATGGCACCGCCTCCCACATTGAGGTCAGGTGCAGCCAACGTGGGAGGGGCTGCCATGCCCAATGCGATTAAGTTTCTCTGATTCCCGGATGGCCAAAGAGTCGCCGGGTGGCACCGCCTCCCACATTGTGTGCTCCCGTAACGTGGGAGGGGCTGCCATGCCGCGACCGTTTTCCCGAGAAACTTAATCGCATTGGCTGCCATGCCCCGATTGCCCCTATCTCAACGCCATTATTGAGGTCAGGTGCAGCCAACGTGGGAGGGGCTGCCATGCCCCGATTGCCCCTATCTCAACGCCATTCGCAATCAGAGCCCTTGACCTCCCGCAACCTCGTGTCGTGGGTTGGGGAAATCCACTGAGCAGCCTGGTGTGTCTGCAAGGCGTCAGTCTCGTGAGCCCAATCCTGTGACTGAGGCATTACGTTTGTCTGCCGGAAGCAGTTGCCCAACAGCTCCTACAAGGCTATAATATGTGCTTCCTGTCGTCCGGCAGAGAGGCCGGAGAGGAAACAGGTGGTGGCGTATGCCGCACATGGCCTGAAGCTGTAATCATCCTGCTGCAGACGGGGTTACAGCCAAAAAGCAGATAGAGATCATTTTTTTCTTGTTTCACGTATGTCTTGTTGTTAGAATGGTCCTCAGAAGCTCGGGATATAGGATCGCGAGTGGAAGAAAAACCCACCGAGTGAGGTGCTTGGCGGGTAGGCCAGAAAAACACATCGGCAAGACGAACACCAAAGGAAGAGAAAGGGACAATGCACATGAAGAGAGGCAACAAAGAGTTCACACTGATCGAGCTTCTGGTCGTAATCGCGATCATCGCGATTCTGGCTGGCATGCTTCTGCCGGCCCTCAGCCAAGCCCGTGAAAAGGCTCGCCGCATCAACTGCTCCGGTAACCTGAAGCAAATCGGTCTGGCCCTGCGTATGTACTCGGGCGACTATGACGAGTGGTTCCCGGCTGGTAGCGACCAGGGTACGACCGCTGTCCCGAACGAAGGTCTGTGCTTCCTTCTGCAGCAGGATTACCTGACCACAACGAAGGTCTACACCTGCCCGAGCACGACCACTGATGAGGCCAATAGCGGATCCACCCGCATGACCTCCAGTCAGCTCGACTATCAGTACAGCGGCAACAAGACCGAAGATACCGCTGGCACAGCCACGGGTATCTGCCGCGACAACAACTCCAACCACACCAAGTACGGCAACGTCCTCTTCGGTGATGGTCATGTCAAGGGCTTCGCTGGCTCCGGTTGGGCGACCCAGGACAGCAACCACAACGTCGCCGACTGGTAGACGTTGTATCCGCGTAGTGTCTGAACTGCGCTTTTGAATGTGATCAGCCGGCGTCCCCTGTGGACACCGGCTGATCTTTTTTTTGCGCGGATCGCACACGCCGACTCACGAGTTGCCTCCCCCCTCTATCAGCCGACAATGGATTCACCCTCCCCCAAGAGCTGAATACGCGCAGAGCAACCCCGGGGCCTGGACACTGCGGGGGGACTACTCCAGACGCAACGTTGGGGATCGGTCGGAGAGGGCATACCTTCGAGGATGCCGGAACCCCCTTCCATGCGAAAAGCAGAAATCTACCTGGTGGCGACGCTGCTACTGGCCAGTGCCTACGTCCGACATCCGGTGGCCTATGGCACCACCACCGGCCGCTTTTTTCTGCTCAGTGCAGTCGTGGATTACCACACGTTCTGCATCGATCTTTTCTCTGGAGGCACTGTCGATACATCGCTCCATGGCGAGCACTACTATTCGGCCAAAGCGATCGGGGGGCCGCTCCTGGCCATTCCGGTTTACTACGCGCTTCGCGCCATACCAGCAACGCGCGGAAGACAGCCCGTAAGCCCATTCCACCGGTACGTGATATGTCTGGTCACGACGGGCGCCGCCTTCGCCTTCCTGGGATTGGTCATGCGGCGCATGGCTCAACGCTGGGGGGCAGATTCCTGGGGGTCTCTACGCATGGTGTTCGCGTTCAGCCTCGGGACCATTGCCTGGATCCACGCTACGATGTTCTCCGGACACGTGATGGCAGGCGCACTCTGTTTTTTCGGTTTCGCTATGATCCAGCCTCTGCGCTCGCCGCATGACGCAACGCCCGACGGCGAGGGTACCAAGACTGCAGGCCCGGAAGCCGAGCACGAGGGCCTCCGTAACACGCCCCGCGGGCATGCCTTGACCGTGACGTTCCTTGCCGGACTCACAACGGGATTGGGCGCGCTCTGCGACTACACTGCCATGTATTTGGCGGGTGTTCTGACCATCTACCTGTGGACAGGCGGTTGCAGCTTGAGGCGGAAGATCGCCTTCGTGCTTGGCGGCGCCATTCCTCTAGGCTTGCTGCTGGGCTACAACCAGGCGTGTTTCGGCTCGCCACTGGCCATGAGTTACGGCTGCCTCTCTTACGAAGCGTTTGCCCAAGGTGCACGACGTGGGTTTCTGGGCATCTCGCTACCCAGTTTCTCCGCCCTCGGCAGCCTGCTTGTCTCACCGGGTCGCGGACTCTTCTTCACTATGCCGATCCTCTTGGTCAGTATTTCAGGTATCTTCAGGATGCGCCGCGTTCCCGGGCTACGGGCCGAAATGTGGGTGATTGTGGCAGCATTCGTTGGGTACCTGCTCATCAATGCCGGCTTCTACGGTTGGCACGGCGGTTGGACCTTTGGGCCAAGGTACCTGGTCCCGATGTTGCCGTTCCTGGCCATGGGTATGACGTTTTCCAAGCTGCACACTCGTGCATTTCTGACGCTGCTCGCAGTGTCCACCCTCCAGATCGTTCCTGCGGTCCTGGGCATGCCGCACGCACCCGAAGCCGTACGAAACCCCTTACCCGAAGTTATCGTCCCGCTGGTTTCCCGCGGCTATACTGCCGTCAACTGGGGCAACGTCTTCGGTCTGCCGGGGCTTTGGTCATGGGGCCCGCTGATAATTGGGCTGCCCATTGGGGTCTGGCTAACCTTTCGCAGTGCCGACCGACCAACACAGGCGGACGGCGAGGCGCCCCCTCCAGGCTCTGCGGCCAGGGCTGTCCCCCTGCTCGTGCTGCTCTGGATCGCAGCCGGGATCTGCAGCGTGCGATCCACGCCAGGGACTGCAGACCGTGCCCGAGAGGTGCTCCTTGACCATCACCGAAATTTCCGGCTGGATGCGTGTTTGCGGCACCTGCAGGAATCCTGTCCAACGGTGTGGCAACGGCGAGAGAAAGAGTAGCTGGAGCAGGGGGCAGCACGTGACCTCAATCATGAACTCAGATCCAGCAGACGCTGAACGCAGAGAGGCACGGTGTACGGAAATCGGCCGTAACGGACCTGGAACGGACACCAAGTCCGGAGCCCGACGACAGCGCGTCGGCCAGCTCTGGAGGGCGGGCCTGGTTGTCATCGTGGTCGGAGTCTTTGCTCAAGTCTGCTTGTTCGAGTTTGTGGACTGCGACGACGGCCTGAACGTCTACAAGAACCCGAAGCTCAATCCTGTCAGCCTGAACCACTTGGGTGATCTGTGGACACGTCCCTACGGGGATATGTACATACCCGTAGCATACACTGCATGGGCCGGTGTGAAGCTTGGCGGCGAGTGGATCTGCCCGGTTGCGCCCGGGACCTTTACGGCAGCAGAACCGTTCCATCTTGCCAACCTGCTGATCCATGTGCTCAATGTCCTGCTGCTCTTCGCGATTCTCCGGCGTCTGGGTTCCTCAGATGGCGCGGCAGCTCTCGGCGCCCTGCTATTCGCAGTGCATCCACTACAAGTAGAATCGGTCGCCTGGGTAACCGAGTTCCGTGGGCTCTTGAGCGCATTCTTCAGTCTACTGGCCGTCACAATCATCCTGAAGCGGCACACGCCCGGACCGGCCGTTGACAACGACTTCCCCGCCCTCGTTCCGTGGTTGAGGCCCAGTCTGCTGACAAGCCGTGCGGGTTACAGCCTGGCACTGATCCTCTATGTGTTGGCGCTGTTGTCGAAACCGAGTGCTGTTGTCGTGCCGTTCTTATTAGTCGTCATTCTGGTGTGCATCTGTGGAAAGTCGCTGCGAGAAGGCGTCGTGGTCGTTGTCCCGTTTGTCTTGTTGGCCGTGCCTGCGGCCCTCGTGGTGCGATCTGCTCAGCCAGCTATCACGGGTGGGTTCAATCCTCCTTTAGCCACGCGTCTCCTGATCGCTGGCGACGCTGTCTGGTTCTACATCACCAAGACGCTGGTCCCCGCCGGCCTGGCACTGGACTATGGCCGGACTCCGGAAAGCGTCTTGCTGTCCAACTGGCGCTGTCTTACAGCCGCTGTGACAGTCTGTGCTGTGGTCGGCCTAAGCCGCTGTCTGCGGCATCGGGCTGAGTATCTTGCCGCGCTCGGACTGTTCCTGGCCCCATTGCTGCCAGTCCTCGGGCTTGTCCCCTTCCGTTTCCAGCTGGCGTCAACAACCGCGGATCGCTACGCCTATCTGGCCTTGTTGGGACCGGCTTTCGCCGTTGCACTCCTGAACGACCGCTGTGTGCAACGTCGAACGGTGCGGATTGCCACAGTCGGAGTCATCGCGGTCTTGGCTGGGATCGCCATACAGCAGTCCCGCCATTGGCGGAACTCTGAGTGCCTGTACGTCCACCTGCTTAAGATCAATCCGGGCAGCTCAATTGCGCGCAATGGACTCGGACTGGCCCTATGGCGAGTTGGTAGACACGAACAGGCGATGGAGCACTTCAGACGAGCTCTAGAGGCCGCTCCCTTCGACGGAACGGCCTACGCGAACCTGGGAACCGCGTTCAGGGACCGGGGCGAATCGCGAAAGGCGCTGGTTTGCCTCACAGACGCGACACGGGTCAGACCACGCTCACCTCACGCCCACAACGATCTGGGCAGGGCGTTGGCTGAAGCGGGAAACCTAACTGATGGCGAGCACTATTTCCGCCAAGCGATTCGCTTTGAGCCTGACCACGCAGACGCGAATCACAACTTGGGGACAATCAAGCTCGAACAAGGCCGGTTGGAGGAAGCCTTGCGCTTCTACGAGACTGCTCTGAGTAGTAGGCCGGATTACGTGCCATCGCTCATCAACAGCGGGCAAGTGCTGGGCCGCCTGGGCCGCTGGAAGCAAGCGGCTGAGCGGTACGTGTCGGCTCTGGCTCTGGAGCCGAACAGCGCGTCCGCCTGGTCTGGTCTGGGGCATGCCCTACTCAAGCTGAGTAGGCCGACCGAGGCCCTCGCTGCGTACAAGAAAGCCGTCGGCATCAGCCCGGAGACTCCCGAAACACGTAACAATCTGGCCATTGTTCTGTTCCAGCTGGGCAGGTGTGATGAAGCATTCCAGGAATACGAGGCAATGCGATTTCTGAACCGTAAGTTCGCCGCACTGACCTACGTCCAGCAGGGCTTGATACGGGAACGCCAGGGCATGACTGCTGAAGCCATTGAGCTGTGCAGGAAGGCACTGGTCCATGCCCCGGGCATGCAAAGCGCCAAAGTCGCACTCGAGCGACTGTCACCTCCTTCACTTGATGCCCTCCAGCCGCCTTCCACTGAATGATCTCATCGTGCAAGGCAAGTGAAGGGACGAGGACCTGGAAGACCATGGTGCCCGGATGGATCACGTGGAAACCACAGAAGGGAAGGCTAGAGTACGCTCTTGGGTGACGATCCTGCTCTGCACGCTCAACTTCAGCTTCAGACAGACAGATTCCTTATCTCAACGCTCGCTGGGCTAATCCTCCCCCACCGTGCCCTCCCGACGCTCTTGAGGCCGAACGGATCGCCGCATGGAAACAGAAGTAGATCTGGCGAGCAGTTCCTACAGAAGGGACAGCGCTGAACCGGGACCTCAGTCAGGACGTTGGTTCTGGCTGCTGTGGCTTCTCATCGGACTCGTCTATGTCCTGCTCCGGATCGGCCCCCTCGACATTCCCCTCGACCGCGACGAGGGGCTCTTCGGTTACATCGGGCAGACCGTCCTGCGCGGGGGATTGCCCTATCGAGATGCCATCGAACACAAACCGCCCCTCGTGTTCTACATTAACGCTCTGTGTTTCCTGGTGTTGCCCCCGACACCGACAGGCGTTCACCTCTTCCTGCACGCCTACAACTTCCTGACCCTCCTCGTTCTCTACAGGATCGCCAAAGCCTATACATCCTGTGAACGTGCCGCTCTCTGGGTTGCCTTCGTCTTCGCCGTCTTCAGTTCGACCCCCGCCATCCAAGGCTTCACGGCTTCCACCGAGATGTTCCTCCTTCTGCCCTTTGCCCTGAGTCTTCTCTGCGCAGTGAAGTCAGTCAAGAATCGTCACTGGCGCCATGTGTTCCTGAGCGGGTTCTTTGGGGCATTGACCTTCTGGACCAAGCAGACAGCAGCCTTGATGCTCCTGTACGTTGTTGCCCACATTGCTTTGCCCAGGGTGTCCGCTGCAGAGAGCAGACGAGAGGCCTTCATCGTTGTGCTGAGGGCAGCAGGGCTCTGGTCCGGAGGCTTTCTTCTTGTTTCAGCGGTAATCTTCGGCTACTTCAGCTACTGCGGCATCCAGCAGGAGTTTGTATACTGGAGCTTCATCCACAACTTACTCTACAGCAAAGGGCTGGATCGATCTGAAACGGTCTCCAGATACGCTGGATTCGCGCTTGACATCCTACGTGAGGGGCCACTCCTGATCGGGGTGGCGGTAGGCTCAAGCCTTTGGCTGTCACTGAGACAGAACACCAGGCGATACATGGGGATCGGCTTGTTGCCAGTCTCCCTTGCCGCCGCTGTCCCCGGAATCGTCTTCCCTCACTACTTCGCCCAGATTGCACCTGCCGTCGCCCTGGCCGGGGGCTTCGGAGTGGCTGAGATCCTCGTCAAGGTCCGCGACCGTAAGAAACGGCCACTCTGTCTGCTGGTCTGCCTGTTGGCCATACTGCTCCCACCACTGCTGGCCTGCCCGAGTTACTACCGCGGGAACTCTCCAGACGGGTTCTCGCGCGAGTTCTTCGGGGGATGCCCCTTCCCGGAATCCCTCGACATCGCAGAACTCCTCACCGACGCCCTGCCGCCTGATGAGGGCATCTTCATCCTGGGATCGGAGCCGCAGATCCTGCTCTACACCGAACGGCCGAGCGTGACGTCCTTCATCATGATGTACCCGCTGATGTCCCCCAGATTTCCCCGTTACCGAGAGTTTCAGGAACGCACGTGGGAAGAGGTGCAGGAGGCAAAGCCGTCCTGCATCGTGGTCATAGGCCTCCAATCATCCCTCCTGCTGGACACCCAAGGAGATCTGCGCATGCTGGACCAGATTGGAGCACTGCTCGACGACCAGTACCAGGTCAACGCCGTGGGGACCCTCGACACACCGAAGGGAAAGCTCTTCGCCAGAAACGAAATGCCGGAGTTCGACGAGTTCATCAAGGGCGATCAATTCCCCATCCACGTGTTCCGGTTGCGGGCACCCCAGCCGGGGGATACGCCCGAGGGACGGGAATAGTGGGGAGTGCGGTTTCGCGGCTGGCCTGGATTATTCGCGAGACGTTCCGTCTCCCTCATTATCCACTTCGCCCGCAACATGTTGCGTCCGGAAGTTTCGACGCATTTCGTTGCACTTCATTTGCTCAAGGCTAGCCCTGAGCACGAGCGCCATGAGGCGCTCACGCCGAAGCCCTTCGGGTGATCGACTCGCCAAACCGGCCAGCCGGTTGGCGAATAGATCAGGCTGGAGGCGCTGGGAAGACGGGAAGGGCCTTCAGCGGACCAACTCGGGTGACAGAACAGCACTCATCCCGGACATCAAGCAGCCCTGCTGGGCCCCGCCTTTCCTCAAGATACGTCGGCATGAAACTCCGGTTCCATGAAGACATCCGCCACCTGCTTCAGAGCAAGGGCCAGCATCATGAAGTCGATAACGAGAAGAAACCGAAGCGAACCGTAGAAGAGTAGAGTAACAGCCAGGAAGTTAGCAAGCATGATCTGGCAGCTTGGCGGGAGGACACGGATCGCTCGAAACATGTCGCGGCAGCAAACACCTACCAGAACGGCGAGTCCCCAAACGACGGGTTCCATGATGTCGGGTTGCAGCCAACATGAATCACTCAGTTCCGGGCTTCCGTTTGGCGGGAAGGCATACCAGAGCAGCGGCACTGCCGCGGCAACTGACACGATCACGCCCCCCTTGTGCAGTCCCAACAGCCGTTCTCGCGAAACCACGCCGCCCCCTGAATGGGAAACGAGACGCCGTTGAGCGAACCCGTGCACAGCCCCCAACAGGGCAACGCTCAACCAGACCCACACCGAGAAGAACCCCAGAAAACCGTGGATCACCTTCTGTGCCATGATGAACGCGAAGGCAAGTGGGTGGGATAGGTAGAACCGCACCACTTTGCCGATGCTTGAGGCGCTCTGGAGTTCGGGACGGCTGTAGAGAAACTCGGTTGAGCGCTGCGGGTCAAGCCGCCATTCCGGGTGCCAGCCACCGTCGAGACAGGCCTCGTTGTTGGAATCCAGGAGAAGCGTTTCCCCCATCGTGGACAGAAACACTGGCCGCCCGCTGGCACGGCTGATGTAGAGACTCCATGGACCAACCGTCAACAAAAACGACGCGCAAACGACGACGGCGCGCCAGCCCATCTTGCGGGAACGAGCTCGGCGCGCCCGCCAAAGGAGGGTGCAGACAGCCAGCCAGGGCACGAAGTAAAAGCACCCCTTGACTAGATTGGCGATGCCACAGACGAACCCGAGCACCGCCGCGGAAGTCCAGGACTTCTCCCGTCCATCCCACTCGACGCCCGCCAACACGGCGAACGCCATCAGAGCGCACAGGCTCTCACTCATTAGGGCCCCGGCCAAACGCCACGCGCTGGCAAGGTAGATGAGGCCACTCCCGAGCCCGACCCACCAGCCGCGTTCTCCCCACCAACTGCGGCAGAGCGCGGGCAAGAATGCCGCGACGAGACACAGCATCAGCAACTGAATCTCCTTCACCACCTTCGGGTGAATGCCGGAGATCCTGTATATGCCGGCAATGAAGACATAATGCCCAGGGGTGCGCTCCGTGTTGTATCCCGAGCGTCGGTGGTAATGCGCGATCATCTCTGGAACACTGCCGAAGCCGAAGAAGCGAAGGTGGTCTGGGTTGGGAGGAGCGAACCGGAGAGCACCAAGCGGCTCACCGGGCTCATCCAGGGCAAGGGGACGGCCACGCGCAACGTTTACCGCCAAGGTTTGGTAGTCCCAGACATCGCCCCCGAAAATGCACGTGTCACTGAAGTCCGACATCCACAGGAAAGCGGCTGCATATGCCAGGAACAAGGCGCCACACAGCCCAAGGCGATTCCCTTTTCCCACTCTGTAAATCTGCCGGAATATCACCTTGGGACTCCCGTATACACGCCCGTGACGCTCCCTACTCTAGCAGATCTTTGGGCGCGTCCCACATCGTCGGGAAGCAACGGGGACGTTCAAAGCCCGCCGCCACTGGCCCCGCGCATCCCTACCGGAGGGCGCTCCCCGACACTGCCTTGGTTTCCGCCTACCCTCCAGGACCTGTGCCCCCAATGCGATTAAGTTCCTCGGGAAGACGGTCGCGGCATGGCAGCCCCTCCCACGTTACGGGAGCACACAATGTAGGAGGCGGTGCCACCCGGCGACTCTTTGGCCATCCGGGAATCAGAGGAACTTAACCCCATTGACCTGTGCCCCCCCCTGCCCGGTCAATGAACCTGCATGGCATCCGCTGACAGGGGGGGATAAAGTACGAAATACGCTATGTCACCGAGCCCAAGACAAGATTTTCTGAGTACCCACTTCACGTGGAGGAACGTGGCCGTTGTTCTGCTGGCACTGACGCTGATCGCAGGGGCAACAAGAATAGTGCAGTACGCCAGAAGCCCAAGTGTGGTCTTCCTGAGCTCTCGTGGGACGGCAAAGTGGATCAAGGTTGGCACAGAGTTCAACCTGAGGGCACGAGCTCCTCGGGAGACACGCTGTCTGTTTCGCTGCCAGTTCACGACCACAACGCCGGTGCAAGAGCCACGAATTATCGTCCGAGCGGTCCAGCAGTGCGAAGTTGTTCTCGACGGCGGGAGACGCTTCAGCCCCCCCTCCGAAACCGTGCTCTGGAAGGAGGACTGGGAGCTCAGCATTCCCAGGACCGTTCCCCCGGGTGTCCATGAACTCCTGGCCATTGTGACCGCCAGGGACTCCCACCCTTCCTTCCTTTGCCATTCCCCCGCCCTGGACCTGCAGACAGACAGCGGCTGGACCGTGTCGCTGGACGGCCAGAGCTGGGAACAGGTTGCCCTCGCGGCTGAACTCCCCCCGCCACGGGAAAGCCTGGCATTCCCCAGCGTACGGGAGGCAACCCCTCGGGCCCTACCAGTCCTAGCGATTGTGTTCGCCCTGGCTTGGGGCTTAGGCAGTCGCTCCACCCTCCCCAAGTCTCTCGGCCCTCTAACCGATCTGGGGGCCCCCTCTGTCGCTCGTGCCCTCCTGTTGCTCCTGTGGGTCGTCCGCTCATTCAATAACCTGCTCAAACTCGACACGAACGTGGGATTTGACGTCCATGCCCACGTTGACTACATCCGCTTCATCTCCAGTAACCACGCCCTGCCCCTCGCTTCGGATGGCTGGCAGATGTTTCAATCGCCGCTGTACTACATGATCAACGCACCACTGTACTCAGCCTTGATCGCAGTCTTCGACCAAACACTCGTGGTCAAGCTTCTCCGCATCATCCCGATCTGCTGTGGCGCACTCCTCATTGAGGTAGTGTACCGTTGCGCAGCATTGGCTTTCCCGCGTAGGAAAGACCTGCAGATACTGGCGACCCTCTTCGGCACCATGGTCCCAATGCACACCTACATCTGCCAAGTCATCGGCAACGAGCCTATGGCCGGAGCCCTGATTTCGCTGGTTCTTTTCGGGTGCCTGAAGCTGGTAGTCACACCCGAAGTCCCGCGCCGGGCCAGCTTCTTTGCGCTGCTCGGGCTGACGTGGGGAGCCGCCCTCCTGACCAAAATAGGCGCGGTCCTTCTCGCTCCTACGTTACTGGGCGCCGTTGTGTTCGCGGCGACCTCGACCGCAACCCCATGGCGAAAAGCCCTGCGCGACATAAGCCTGGTGGTGGGAGTCACCGTAGCGTCATCAGGCTGGTACTTCCTACGCAACTGGCTCGAGTTCGGGCAGTTGTTCGTGTCCGGGTGGGCCCCGACCCGCGGGATCACCTGGTGGCAGGATCCAGGCTATAGGACGTGGTCCCAACTACTCACCTTCGGCCGGTGCCTCGGCAGACCCGTTTACTCAGGAGCGACCAGCCTATGGGATGGCCTCTACTCGACGCTGTGGCTCGACGGCTTCCACTCCGGGGTAGTGAGTCCCGAGTTCCCACCACCATGGAACGCGCTCTTCGTGACCATAGGTTCTGCCATGGCCCTCATCCCTACTTTCCTCATCCTGGCCGGGGGCATCCGATCCCTGGTTGCTCGGCCTTCCCGAGCCGGCCGGGCAGCACTTCTGTCCTGTCTCACACTGACGGTGTTCCTCGGCGCTGTCGTTGATCTGTATATCCGGCTCCCGGTCTACGGCACAGGGAAAGCCACGTACACGCTGGGGGCCCTTCCCTGCTACGCAGTCCTCCAGAGCTCAGTGCTGTGAGCTCGGGGGTCTGTAAAGTTGAACGCCTTGTTTTGGTTTGGTTTCAAACGTCGAGGGGACCGGAGAGCAGCTCAAGCCTGATTGGTCTTACTGAGGTGATCTCGGCGTTGGTCCGTTGTTG